>JANOIG010000137.1:0-48408 GCA_031407405.1 Deltaproteobacteria bacterium | reverse complement strand
GGTCGTACAGCTCCGCGCTCGTCATGAAGCCTTCGTTGTTGTGGTTGCCACCCCCCACCAGCACCTTGCCCTCCCCGAGCAAGGTCGCGGTATGAACATAGCGCGCGGTGGCTAGCGAACCAGCCTGCGTCCACGTAGCGTTCTACTGGTCGTACAGCTCCGCGCTCGCCAGCTAGGCTGGGCCGTTGCCGTTGCCACCCACCACCAGCACTTTGCCGTCCGCGAGTAGTGTCGCGGTGTGCTCGCGGCGAGCGCTGCCCAGCGGCATTGTCGCTAGCCAGCCGTCGTCCGCAGGACCGCCCGGATCGCACTCGCCCGGCACGTGGCAAGCGTCCGACGCAATGCACACGACCGGATCCGCGCCGGTGCACGCACCGCCCTGACAGGCATCGGTCTGGGTGCACGGATTGCCGTCATTGCAGAGCGTGCCGTCGGCCACAGGCGGATTGTTGCAGATGCCCGTGGCGAGGTTGCACGTCCCTGCCACGTGGCAGGCGTCGAGAGCGGCGCACACGACGCCCGCGCAGATGCCATCGACCACGACGTCGGCCTCGATGCCCGCTGCTCCGGTCTGCCCTCCATTGCCACCGGGGCCCGCTGTGCCGAGGGAGTAACTGTTTCCCTCCAACAGTAAGCCGGCGGAGTCTGCCACGAAGATACCGACGCTCATCCCACCGCCGCCGCCCGCGCCCCTGCCGCCGGTACCGCCATTGCCCCCATGCCCACCGTTCCCACCGCTGCCGGCGGCACAGAATTGGCCACCCTGGCCTGGGGAACCGACGCCGCCACCAAGCCCAGCACCGCCGTCGCCGCCATTGCCGCCGTTACTCGTGACGATGATGTTGTCGGTAACGACCGCGTCCGATGCGCGTAGGGCAAGTACCCCGAACGAGCCTCCGGCTCCGCCGCCGCCCTGGCCACCAGAGCTGCCATAGCCCCCAGTACCCCCGTTACCTCCGGCGGCTGGGCCACAGAGAAATAAGCCGATGCAGCACAAGTTTGAGCCCCCGCCCCCGCCCCCACCCCCGCAGGCGGAGTTGCCACCCGCGCCGCCCGAGAGCGCCTGCCAGTTGGTTCCCAAGAAGCCGCCGTTCGATTGATCGAGCGGCAGCGCCCCGGGTGTCCCATCAGCACCATGGTTCCCGGGGTGGCCCCCCCAGCCCCCGCCGAACCCACCTGGTCCACCCAGGGTTCCCAAGCAGCCCTGGCCACCATCGCCGCCTGGCCCCAGAAAGGAGCCGCCCGGTCCACCATGACCACCGTTGCCGGTGATGAGCCGGCCCACGTCACCGGGCTGACCGGCGGCTCCCGCTCCAGCTTCGAGCCGGTTGTGGCGAACATGGAGCGGCGCGCTCACGTCCGCCAAGAGGAGTGCTCGTGAGCTCTGGCCCGGGTTCTGCCCCGCGCTCGCCCGGACGGTGAACCCTTCGACGTAGCCTTCTGACGAGTAGCCATCGACCACGATGCCGGCGCTGCTTGGCGATGCGATGATCGTCGTGTTCGCTTCCGAGCGCAGCCAGGTGTCCGGGTCGTACTGTCCCCAGAGGCTCACACCGGAGGGCAGAACAACGGTCTCGTCGTAGGTGCCCGCGGCGACCAGTACCTGAAAACGACAGGGATGCGCCGCCGACGCTTTGAGGGCCGCTCGAATGCTGCGGAAGGGCGCGTCGAGTGTCCCTGGATTCGCGTCCGATCCGACAAGACTGACGAAATACGCCGCTGATTCGTCACCATCGATGCCGTCGGCGTTGCTGTCGATGAACGCCGGATCTGGCAGATCGACGTCGACCTGAGGCGTGGGGCACACGACGGGAGGGAGGCCTTCGAGGGCCCTCACAGGTATCGTGGACATCGCAGTGCCGCCGTTACCAAGTCGGCCATCGCCGCCATGACCCCAGCACAGGACCTCACCCGTCGCGCGCATTGCGCAGCTGTGGATGGCGCCGGCCTCCACCGCCTCCGCGTCCCAAAGGTCAGAGACCAGCACCGGTGTCGGGCGCGTGGGCGGAACCGTCGAGCCGTTACCGCCCTGGCCTTCGAAGCCACGACCCCAGCAGTTGACCTCACCCGTCGCGCGCGTTGCGCAGCTGTGGTAGGTCCCCACCGCTATCCCAACGGCATCGGTGAGCCCGGAAACCACCACCGGTGTCGGCTCCGAGAACGGCGTCGAGCCGTGGCCGAGCTGGCCGTATCCGCCATGGCCCCAGCACGAGACCTCACCCGTCGCGCGCAGCGCGCAGCTGTGGTTGGCCCCCGCCGCTATTCCAACGGCATCGGTGAGCCCGGAGACCACCACCGGTGTCGGCATTGCCCCGGGGTTCGAGCCGTGGCCCAGCTGGCCGTATCCGCCATAACCCCAGCACGAGACCTCGCCCGTCGCGCGCAGCGCGCAGTTGTGATAGTCGCCCGCGCTGACAGCAACGGCATCTGCCAGCCCGGAGACCAGCGCCGGCGTGGGCGTTCCTCCCGTCGAGCCGTTGCCGGTCTGGCCCAGCCCGCTCGCGCCCCAGCACCAGACCTCCCCCGTGGCGCGCAGAGCGCAGCTGTGCTCGTATCCTGCCGTCACACCCACTGCATCCGCCAGCGCCGAGACCAGCAGAGGTGGGTTGGCTGGTGCCGTCGAGCCGTTGCCGAGCAACGGGCCATAGCCCCAGCAGTACACCTTCCCACCCTCGCGTATGGCACAGCTGTGCCTGTTGCCCGCCGCGATGGCCGCGCTCGGCAGCCCATTGCACGCGTCCCCCAGCCCGTCGCCATTCGTATCTAGCTTCGTCAGATTCGCCAGCTCGGGGCAGTTGTCGACGTCGGCGCAGACCCCGTCATCGTCAGCGTCGTCCTCGGCATCGTAGGGACAGGAGTCATCACAATTCGGCGTGCCGTCGGCGTCTGAATCGGACAACGCGCCCTGGCAGGCGCCGCCGAAGCACGTGTCGGCCTCGGTACACACGTCGGCATCGTCGCAGGGCGTGCCGGCGGCCGCCTCGGGATTGGTGCACTGGCCCGTGCCGGAGTCGCAGGTCCCCGCGACGTGGCAGGCGTCGAGCGCGCTACACACCACGGGGTTGGAGCCGCCGCACGTGCCGGCCTGGCAGGCGTCGGTCTGCGTGCACGCGTCACCGTCGTTGCAGGACGTGCCGTCGGCGGCGACCGGGTTGCTGCACTCGCCCGTGCCGGGCGCACAGACCCCCGCGACGTGGCAGGCGTCGGACGCCGTGCACACGACGGGGTTGGAATTGACGCAAATTCCCCCGAGGCAGGCGTCGGTCTGCGTACAGGCATTGCCGTCACCGCAACTGCTGTCGTTCAAGCACGCCACGCACGTTCCCGTGGACAAGAGGCACTGCCGCCCCGGCGCGCAGTTGGAATTGCTGGTGCAGTTGGTGGGCGCAGAGGTTTCGCACAGGCTGCCCAAGCACGCGTCGCTGCCCGAGCCGCCGTTGACGACGTCGCCACCGGAGCCCTCGATGCTGTCGTCGCCCGCGTCACCCGCTAGCGTATCGGTGCCCGTTTCGCCGTCGAGGATGTCGTTGCCGTTGCCGCCGCCGAGGCTATCGTTGCCCGAACCGCCGCCCAGCTGATCGTGGCCGTCGTCCCCCTGAAGGTTGTCATTGCCCCCGCCGCCACTCAGGATGTCGTCGCCCTCGCCGCCGCTGATCTGGTCGTTGCCGGTGTCCCCCTGAAGGGTGTCATTGCCCGCGCCGCCATTCAGGATGTCGTTGCCGCCCGCGCCGTTCAAGTTATCGTTGCCGTTGCCGCCATTGAGCGTGTCGGTGCCGGAGCTGCCGAGCAGCACGTCGTTACCGTCGTCGCCATTCAGTGTATCGGTGCCGCCTCCCCCGTTTAAGGTGTCGTCGCCGATCCCGCCGCTGACCAGGTCGTTGCCGCTGCCGCCATCCAAGTCGTCATTGCCGGCTCCGCCCGTCAGAATGTCGTTACCGCCTTCGCCATTCACCTCGTCATCTCCGTCGCCGCCGTCGAGCACGTCGAGCCCCGAGCCACCGAAAAGCCGATCGTTGCCCGCTTCGCCGTACAGCGTGTCGTTGGCACCCTCCGCTCTCAACGTATCGTCGCCGTCGCCTCCGATCAGGACGTCTTGGCCTCCTCCGCCATTGAGCACGTCATTGCCACCGAGCCCGAGGATGCAATCATTGCCGGAGGTGCCGTTGAGCGTCTCCGAGCCCGGCGTGCCGATGATGCGGTTGGAGAGCGCCGGGCAGTCCGCCTCCGTAAGCCCGGCACGCAGCCGCCCCAGCTCTGCAACGTCCTCGGACGTGCTGCCCGAACAAGCCACCACCCCGAGCCACACGAGGCAACAGCCCCACACCCACTTGTCCTTGATCACCGCCACACGCGCCTCCATCCCTTGTCAGCCACGAGCACCTCGCACGCGAGCCGAGCTGCAGGCGGCCGCAAGTGCAAGCCTCGCGCCATAGCTGTGTTTCATCGTGAAAGGAACGGCGAACGCTCAGAGACAACCCGAATCGTTCCGCGCGCTGCATGCCATGCGCGCATCTGCTTCCGCAATAAGACACGCGCGCACGACCGAGTGTGCGAGCTCCCTTACAGCATGTGTTCGAGATCCTGCACACTCGGACGCTGGCGGCGCGAACGCACGTGTCTTTTCCAAAAGCCGCAGCAGCGGCAGCGGCTCTGGCACGGCGGATGCTCTTCTCAGGTCATCACATGCACGACAATCGCTCGCTGAGTCACTGGAGATGTGCGCCCGCAGGGCTGGCACTGCTCGGGCTGGTCGTGGTGATGCTCGATGCCCGAACGGTGCTGGCGTCCGAGGCGCTCGGCAGCTGCCGACGGAGGGATCGCGCGGCGCGCGGTCTGGACCTGCGCAAGCTCTGCCCGGTGACACCGCCCGTCGACGCGGGCTCGAGCCGGCGCAACGCGCCAGTCGAGAAGAGCCCGTGAGCACCGCGTCGCCGAGGAGCGCGTCGGTGCCGCAAGACTCCGCAGCAGAGGCCGCCCCGTTAGATCGCTGGTACGGCTGGCAAACGCTGCTCGCCGATACCGCCTCGTTTGGCGCCTTCCTGGGTGGCTCGGCGATCGCCTCCGCCGAGGAAGAGAAGCCCGGGGGAGACGTTGCCTGGGGTCAGCGCTTGAGCGTGCTCGGGTTCGTGAGTTATCTGGCCGCGTCTCCCGTCATTCACGGCGTGCATGAGCGCTCTGCCGGCCGGGTGGTGGGCAGTGTGACACTGCGAGTGGGTCTGCCCCTCTTGGGACTGGTGGCTGGCGCGGCGCTCGAAAGTTGCGAACCAACGGGCCCCGGGCTCGCTGGCATCAACCGGCGAAACCTATTGCGAGCTCGGCGCCGCGGGCGCGGGCTTGCTGCTGGACATCGCCGCCGCCGTTGCCATCGACAGCGCGCTTTCGTTTGAGCCGAGCGCGGTCGAGGCGAGCCCGATCGGGTTCACACCGAGCTTCTCCGCAACGGGGGATCGGGCAGAGCTCGGGGTTTCCGGTTGGTTTTGAATGCAGACGCCCCCCACCGTCGCGGCCATCACTTCATTAAGAATGTGGTGACGACGGGTGACGGCGTTTCGCTTTGCTTGCACGCCAGCTTTGGAGGACGATGCTGCGGCCCAACGCAGCCTATGTCCGACCCGCCTGGTGTGATTGTCGTAGCGGGTCATGGCGCGCTCGTGGCGGCTCTGGTCGGGCGGCTCGGGGCAGGTGACCAGGGTCAGGTCGTCACCGTGGCCCAGAGTGACGCGGCGCTCGACAGCATCGACTCGCACGCCGCGCAGCTGATGCTGGTGGACTGCGAGTCGTTCGGGGCAGCGGCGGCGGAGCTCCTGCGCGCGGCGCACGAGCGCTGGCCGGATCTGCCCCTCATTGCGCTATCCGTCACCGAGGACAAGGACGAAATCGTCACTCTGCTGGCCGCCGGCGCCAGTGACGTGATCTCGGAGGCCGAGGAGGAGCTGGCGTTTGCGCTCCAGAAAGCCAGGCTTCGGGCGCGGCACCCGGCAGCGGCGCCTCCCCCACCGCACAGCGTGGGAGATCTCGTGCTCGGGCGTTCGCGTGCCATGCAAGCCGTGGCACAGCTCTTGGAACAGATCGCGCCGAGCTCCGCCGCGGTGCTGGTGCGGGGTGAGAGCGGCACGGGCAAGGAGCTCGTGGCCCGCGCATTGCACCGGATGAGCCCGCTCGCCCAAAAACCCTTCATCAAGATCGATTGCGCGTCCCTGCCCGACGCGCTGCTCGAGAGCGAGCTGTTTGGCTACGAAAAGGGCGCCTTCACGGGCGCGGCGGCGCGCAAGATCGGGCGCGTCGAATTGGCGCACACGGGCACGCTGATGCTGGATGAAATCTGCGAGCTGACGTTGCCCACCCAAGCCAAGCTGCTCCGCTTGCTGCAGGACCGCGAGCTCGAGCGCCTGGGCGGCACGACGACGCTGCGCGTGGAGGTGCGCGTCATCGCCGCCACACACCGGGACCTCGAGACCATGGTCGCGCGCGGCCAGTTTCGGCAGGACTTGTTCTACCGCCTCAACGTCGTACCCATTTGGTTGCCACCGCTGCGTGCGCGGCGGGATGACATCGATGAGCTGGCCCGTCACTTCTGCCAACAAGCCGCGTTGCGAAACCAGCGGCCCGGTATGGCGCTGGAAGCGGGCGCGCTGCGCTCGTTGTCGGCGCAACGTTGGCCCGGCAACGTGCGGCAGCTGCAAAACTTCGTGGAGCGGTTGGTGGTGCTCGCGCCCGGCGCGCTGATCACCGAGGCGCAGGTGCAGAGCGAGCTCGAACGGCCCGTGCAATTTGCGACGGAGACCGGTGTGCTCGGCGTCGCTCCCTCCCCGGTGGGCGGCGCGGCAGGCACCGGCGGTGAACACTTGAGCCAGATCGTGCGCGACGCCGAGCGCCAAGCACTGCTCAAGGCCATCGAGCAGACGGGGGGCAACCGGAGCGCCGCCGCGCGGGTCCTCGGCGTGAGTCGCTCGACATTTTACGCCAAATTGCGCGAATACGATCTGCTCTGACACCGCCGGCCAACCGATTGGGTAACCTCTGTGGGGGATTGCGCAGCGGCACGCGCTCTGCGTCGGTTAGGCTTTGAAGTTGATTGGCTTTAGCGGCTGGATCGGTGCTGGCGGGGCGGTATCGGCTCGCGACGCTTCTCGGTGAGGGAGGCGTCGGCGAGGTGTGGGCCGCCACGCATTTGCTCACGGGCCGTGAAGTGGCGATCAAGCGCCTCATCGTATCCCGTCACGGCAACGCGCCGAGCGAGGCTCGCGCGCGCTTCGTGCTCGAGGCGCAGAGTGCCTGTGCCGTCGATCATCCCCATGTGGTCCAGGTGCTCGACTTCGTGGACCAGGATGAGGAGCCACCCTTCCTCGTCATGGAGCTGCTCGAGGGCGAGACCCTCGCGAAGAAGCTGAGCCGTGAAGGGGCGCTCGAGCCCACGGAGGTGGCCCGGCTGCTCCGACCCGTGGTGTCGGCGGTCGGCACCGCTCACGCACGTGGCATCATCCACCGCGATCTGAAGCCCTCCATCATCTTCCTCAGCAGCGGCCATGGCGAGCGAGCCCACGTGAAAGTGCTCGACTTCGGCATCGCCAAATGGGTCTCGACGAGCCTCGATGAGCCCAGTGTCCGCACCCAGACGGGCTCGACGCTAGGCACTCCGAGTTACATGTCGCCCGAGCAGGCCACGGCGGAGCGCGGCGTCGACCATCGCGCGGACATCTGGTCCATCGGCGTGATCTTGTACGAGTGTTTGAGCGGGGCGCGACCGCTGGAGGGTGAAAACGCGGCGCAGATGGTGATGCGGCTATTGAGCTCCGGGATCATCCCCATCGAGCACCTGGTGCCCGGGCTACCGCCACGGCTGGCCGCGCTGATCGGGCGAATGCTGGCGCGAGATCCCAAGAGTAGACCGGACGATCTCCTGGAAGTGTTCGCGGAGCTGGGCGCCTTGGTGGATGAGCCAGCACCCAGTTTTGGCAAACCGAGGGCAGCGCTGGCTCGCAATGACAGCGAAGCTCCGCAACAAAAGAGCCCGACCTCCACGCCCTCGAATTCATCCTTCCGCGAGTCCCCACCGGAGACCACCTGGGCTCCCGCCACGCTGACGCCCAGCGATCCTCCTCTGCGCGCCGCGGCGCCGCGGCCAACGCAACGCCCGGGGAGCTGGCCTCGGGTAGCGCTCGCGCTCGGTGCGCTCGCGGCGATTTCTACGCTGGCCTTGCGCTGGCTCGGGAGCTCCACGGCCGAGGCGCCCAGCGCGACCGCCGCAGCGCTCACCGGCTCGCTGCCGGTGGCTGCAGAGGCAAAAGCCCCGACCGTGCCCAGCGAACCCCGCCCCATGGACTTGCCCGCGGTCGCAAGCGCTGGCTCGCGCCCCGTCGTGTCGAAGTTGCCTCTGGCCAAGCCAGGCCCGGGTGGCAAGGCGACGACCGGCGGCGCGGCGAACCGCAAAGCAGGGGGCAAGGCGGAGGCCCCAGCAGATGCAACGAAGGCCAAAGCAGCCCGCCTTGGCCTGCCACGGGGCGCGGAGTGCGACCGCTCGAGCGACTGCGCGAGCCGCGTGTGCTTGGCTCTGACGTGCGAATGACGCCGTAGGGTGGGGCCTAGAATTTCCCCTGCCACTCGAGCGCGAGGCCTTGCTCCGAGGCGCGCAGACCGACGGTCGGCCTCCCCGCCATCCGCGTAGCCTGCTCAGCGAGCGTCGAAGGACGGCCACGCATGCGCTGGACGAAACCGACCGTGGCCGCCACCATGCCGAGGGCCGCGCCCGAGGCCGTGACCCAGCGCATGTTTTCGAGCGTTTCGATCCGATCCGCCGCCGACTGAGCCGAGCCTCGATTCGCTGCCGTGGCGAAGAGGCAACGGCCGTCGGTGTCGGACTCGGAGCAGAGACCAGCTAGCTCACGCCGTGCATCGGGCAGCAGCAGCGAGGTGGTCACGAGGCCCACGGCGCCCACCAGGAACAAAGAGCCACCCGCGATCAGCGCCGGCCCTGCCCAGGGGCTGACCTCCACAGGCGCGGGTTGGAGGGAACCCGACGACGCTCGCTCGCTCGGACCCGGTTCGACCGACCCCGGCAATTCCGCAACCGGCACGCTCGACCTTGCCACAGGCTCGAGCTCGAGCTCGAGCCGCGTGAGGCTCGCGGCGCCCACGTCGAGCTGCCTCTGCCAGCTCCGAAAATTCGACCGCTCGAGCCGTAGCGCCAGAGCACCGGCACGAACCACGAGTGGGCGCGGGAGCGGAAGCTCAGCACGTTTGACATCATCCACGTACACGCTGGCGCCGCTCGGGCCCTGAATGTCGAGCCGCGCGACTTCTCTGGCGCGCGCGCTCAAGAAGGCCCGTGCTCTGGCCTCGGCCTTACCCTGAATGCCCAGCGCCAGCGCGGTTTCATAGGCTGCATACGCTTCGACCCACAGCTCGACGCGCAGCGCCGCTTCGGCGTACTCGAACTCGACCTCCTTGGTCGAGCTCGCCTGCCTGGCACGCGCGAAGTGCTGAAGCGCACGCTGCCAGTCGCCATGATTCCCGGTTTCGAGCGCACGATCCCGCGCCGCCACGCCATCGAGCAGCGCGGACTCGTAGCCCTGCGCATGCGCGGCCGCGTGCAGCCACAGGCTCAGTAGCAGCCCGCACGACAAGGACACGCTGAAACGCACGCCGCAGCTTAACGCCGCCCCGAGCACGAGGCCAGAGGCTCAGACCAGCGCGCGAATGAAAAGCGCAGCGCCGACGACGACTAAAATTACACCGATCGCGCGACCGAACACCGGCCTGTATCGGGTCAGGCGGTTTAGAGACCCGTAACGTGAGAGCCACAGGATCACCGCAAACCAGGCCAGCGCGCCCACCGCCACACCGGCGCCAAAGGCAAGCCCTGCGAGCCAGCCCCCCCTCAACAGCTCACTCGCGTGCAAGGCCGTCACCGTCACGGTCCAGGTGGCGAGCAAGGTCGGGTTGAGCGCGGTCGCCAAGAAGCCCGCCACGAAGCTCTGCCGCTTGCGCTCGGTCTTGATCGCCTCGAGCACCCCCGGGTAAAGGACCAGGGCCGCGCCCACGACGAAGATCACGAGCGCCCCGCTGAGGCGAGCGAGCTGCACGATGGCACCCGAATGCGGGAGCACGAGCGGGAGAAAAGTCGCCACGGCGCCCGCGACGACACCTTCGACGAGCGCGCCCGCGAGCGAGATCCAGAAGGCCGCGGCCCGCTGCGCGGCCAGCGCTCGATCGAGCACGAGTAGCGCCAGCGGACCCGCCATCGGCGCCGTACCGATGAACGAGAGGCCGAAGCCCAGCACGAGCGCCATCAGCAAGCGCGCACGACCTCGACAGCCCTCAGCTCGCGAACCGATCGGTCGCGGTCACGAGCTCGTGAATCAGCCCGGGCTCGCTCGCCGAGTGGCCCGCGTCAGGGGCGATGCGAAGCTCGGCCTCGGGCCAGGCGCGGTGCAGGTCCCAGGCGCTCTTCATGGGGCACACGACGTCGTAACGGCCCTGCGCGATCACGGTGGGAATGCTCCGGATCTTGTCGATGTTGTCGAGCAGCTTCCTACCCTGGCTGAGCCAGGCGTCGTTCACGAAGTAATGCGCCTCGATGCGGGCGAACGCGAGCGAGAAGTCGTCGCCCCCGGTGCGCGCGATCAGCGCGGCGTTCGGGATGAGGCAACTCGTACGGCCTTCCCAGACGCTCCAGATCTTCGCGGCAGCACGCCGGACAGCGAGGTCCGGTGAGGTCAGGCGCCGGTAGTAGGCGTGCAACAGGTCCCCACGCTCGGCTTCCGGAATATGCTCCAGGTACTCCTGCCAGGCGTCGGGGAAAATCCAGCTCGTCCCCTCCTGATAGAACCAACGAATTTCCTCACGCCGCAAGAGGAATATCCCGCGCAGCACGAGCTCAGTGACCCGCGCGGCGTGCGTTTGGGCGTACGCCAACGCCAGCGTGCTACCCCAGGACCCGCCAAACACCTGCCAGCGCTCGATCCCGAGGTGCTGGCGGAGCGCTTCGATGTCCGCAACCAGGTGCCACGTGGTGTTCTCCTCCAGCGAGGCGAAGGGCGTGCTTTGGCCGCAGCCGCGCTGATCGAACAGCACGATGCGGTAGCGCTCAGGGTTGAAATAGCGGCGCATTTTGGGCTCGGTGCCGCCGCCCGGGCCACCGTGCAAAAACACCACGGGCTTGCCCGCTGGGTTGCCGCTTTCTTCGAAGTAAAGCTCGTGGAGCTCCGAGACGCGGAGCCGGCCACGGCGGTGCGGCTCGATTTCGGGGTAGAGAGTGCGCGGCTCCGAAGTCACGCCCACTCCTATCACGGCAGCGCAAGGCTGCTCCAGAGGCGTACAAAAACCAAGTCGCCACACTGGTATAGCGCATTCTTAGGCTTTTCGGCCGGCACTCGCCATTCGCGCTGCGCCGATGCATATTCTGCCCTTATGAAGGGCATTCGATGACGGCTCCCACCCGCGCTCCGGGCGATCTCGCCGGTACCGGCATTCCCGGACTGGACGACGTGTTGCGCGGCGGATTCCCGCGCAATCGGCTGTACCTCGTGCAGGGTGACCCAGGGTCGGGCAAGACCACCATGGGGCTACAGTTCTTGCTCGAAGGCCGGCGCCAGGGCGAAGTGGGCATCTACATTTCGTTATCCGAGACCCGCGACGAAATTTACGCAGTCGCCACTTCGCACGGCTGGTCGCTCGACGGTATCCACTTGGTGGAAATGAACGCTGTCGAGCAGCAGCTCACGCTGGAGGACGAAAACACGCTGTTCGAGCCGTCGGAGGTCGAGCTCCGGGAGCTGATGCAGCGGCTCTTGGGCGAGGTGGAGCGGACGCAGGCGACGCGCGTCGTGCTCGATTCGCTGTCGGAGATGCGGCTGCTCGCGCACACGAGCCTGCGCTACCGCCGCCACGTGCTCGCGCTCAAACAGTTCTTTGCAGGGCGCAAGTGCACGGTGCTGCTGCTCGATGATCGCACTAGCGAAGAGGATGATCGCCAACTGCAAAGCCTCGCGCACGGCGTGGTGGCGCTCGAGAGCCGCACCGCGGACTACGGCAGCGAGCAGCGCCGGCTGCGCGTGGTCAAGCTGCGCGGCGTGCGGCCGCGCGGTGGCTACCATGAGCTTGGCATCGTAAAGGGCGGGATGGAGGTGTTTCCGCGCCTGGTCGCGGCCGAGCATCGCCTGGAGGCTCCGCACCGGCTGCTCGAGAGCGGCGTGACGGAGCTCGATCGACTGCTCGGCGGCGGGCTAGATTCTGGGACGGCGACGCTGATCATGGGACCAGCCGGCTCCGGCAAGTCGACGTTGGCCCTGCGTTTCGCGCTGTCGGCGGCTGAACGAGACGAGCCGGTGGCGATGTTCGTCTTCGACGAACGCCCAGACACAATCATGACACGCCTGGCTGGGTTGAACATGGACCTCGGCCGGCACCTGAGCTCCGGGCGCGTGATTCTTCGGCAGATTGATCCGGCCGAGATGGGGCCCGGTGAATTCATAGCGCTGGTGCGCTCGGCGGTAGAGCGCGACCACGCCCGAGTCGTCGTCGTGGATAGCTTGAACGGTTACATGCACGCCATGCCGGAGGAGCGGACCTTGGCGTTGCAGCTGCATGAGCTCCTCAGCTACCTCGGGCAGCTCGATGTGACGACGTTTCTGGTCATGGCCCAGCACGGCATCACTGGGCAGACGCTGGCGAGCCCGGTGGATGTCAGCTATGTCGCCGACACGGTGCTACTGCTGCGCTATTTCGAGGCCGAGGGTAAGGTGCGCAAGGCTATCTCGGTGATGAAGAAGCGCACCGGCGCGCATGAGCAAACCATTCGCGAGTACAGCCTGGGCGAGCCCGATGGGCTGCGTATTGGCAAGCCGTTGAGTGACTTCCGCGGCGTGCTCACCGGCGTGCCGGAGTTCGTGGGGCGTGCCTCGAGCCTAATCGACGGGGGCGATGTCGAATCGCATTCCTGATTCCTTCGAGGCGGTGCTGCTGACGCCGCTCGGGCGCGACGCCATGTTGGCCGCCGACTGCCTGCGGATGGCCGGCATCGAAGCCGTGCCCTGCCGCGACTTCGAGGAGTTGAGCGCGCGCGTCCGCGCCGGCGTCGGGACGGTTTTGGTGACCGAGGAGGCGCTCACCGTCGAGCGCGTGCGTGCTTTCGGCGACTTGGTGCAAGAGCAGCCGGCGTGGTCCGACCTGCCCATCGTCGTCTTCAGCTCGCGGCTGGATACCCTGCGCTCGCGCACCGCGCACCTGCAAGAGCTGGGCAATGTCTCGTTCGTCGATCGGCCGGTACAACGGCGCACGCTGGTCGCCGCAGTGCGCTCGGCCCTGCGCGCTCGGCAGCGCCAATACGAGGGGCGGCGCGCCATCGAAGCGCGCGAACAGTTTCTGGCCATGCTCGGGCACGAGCTGCGCAACCCGCTCGCCGCGATTGTGTTCGCCACCGATTTGCTGGGGCGCGGCAACGCCGACAACCCGAGGCTCGCCAAGTACACAGCAACGGTGGAGCGGCAGACGCGGCACCTGCACCGGCTGGTCGACGACCTGCTGGATGTCGGGCGCGTCACCTCGGGCAAGGTCACGTTGAAGCGCGAGCCAGTGGAGATGGCAGCGCTCGTTCGTCGTTCGATAGAGGCGCATCAAGTCATGGCGGAGGCCCACGGCGTGTCACTCATTTTCACGGATGACGGTACGCCCGTGGTGGTGGACGCCGACGTCGTGCGCCTCGAGCAGGTGGCCACCAACCTGGTGACGAACGCGCTGAAGTACACGCCCCGTGGCGGGCGGGTGGCAGTGCGCGTCGGGCGCGAGGGCGGGCAAGCGGTATTGAGCGTGCAAGACACCGGCCTCGGCATCGCAGCCGAGAACCTGGGCTCGATTTTCGAGCTGTTCGCGCAGGCACCCACCACGCTGGATCGCGCACGTGGCGGGCTCGGCCTGGGCCTGACGCTGGTGCGCACGCTGGTCGAGCTGCAGGGGGGCACGGTCGCCGCGGACAGCCCCGGCGTAGGGCTCGGGAGCCGCTTCCAAGTGCGCTTACCGCTGGTCGTCGTTGACGTTGTGCCTGCTAGCTCGAAGCATGGGTTCCCAACGCCAATGCCCGGCCGCCCACGGAAGCGGATCGTGGTCGTGGACGACAACGCCGACCTGCGAGAGATGCTGGCGGAGCTGCTGGGCATGGTCGGGTACGTGGTCGAGGAAGCGGGCGACGGCCCGCAGGGGCTGACGCGGATCCTGTCGGTGCGCCCCGACGTCGCACTGGTCGACATCGGCCTGCCCGGTTTCGACGGTTACGAGCTGGCGCGCCAAGCGCGCCGCTCGCTCGGAGATTCCGTTCTGCTCATCGCAATGACGGGTTACGGCCAGCTCGATGACCAAGCCCGCGCGGCCGAAGCCGGCTTCGACTCGCACATCACCAAGCCCGTCTCACTCGAGGACATCGAAGCCGCAGTCGCTGCTCCGCCCTCACGCAGCGCGCCACCGGCTGCCTAGTACGCGCATCAGGGCGCAGTCACTTTCACGTCATCGAACTCCACCGCAGCGTTCTCGCGCACCCCGAGCGCGATGCCGCCGGAGGCGAGGTCTGCATCCACCACCTCGCTGCTGACGAGCGTCCCATCCACGGACGCTTCGAGCGAGGTGCCGCGGACGGTAAGGCCAAGGTCGATCCACTCCCCTACGGCCGCCACGGCGTTGACTTCTTGACTTGCCAACTCGGGCTCTTCGCCACCCACGCGCGTGCGGATCTTCAAGGTCCCGTCGCCGGAGTACTGAAGGTAGTAGTAGTCGTCCTTGCTCTGAAAGCGGACGGCGAGCATGACGACGGCGTCCTCCATCGCGCGCACTTCGGTGAAACGAAAGCGGGTCTTTACTACCACGTCGGTCCACTGCACGTGCCCGCCCACCGCCCAGCTATCGTCGTCGAACGAGGCATCGGTCTGCGCGTAGGCTCGCCCCGGCTCCGCCTCGACGACAGCCCAGCTGCCCAGCACGTCATTGCCATCCGCCACGTCCGGGGCCCAGTTCACGTCGTCCCCGTCCTCGAAGTCGTCGAAGTACAGCACCTCCCCGCTGGCACCGCTGAGCCGCGGCGGCGTGTTGGACGCGCTGGAGGTGGCTGGGCTTGGTGGGGGATTGGCGGCCGGGCTCCCTCCGCCGGCGCTTCCCCCGCCAGGGCTCAGCGTGCGCGGAGGCATCGTGGTGACAGGCGAGGTGCCAGGCGGCTGTGCTCCGGGAAGTGCGGACTCGCTGGGAGCCGCATTGGCAGGTAACAGACCATTCAAATGACTCGGCGGATCTTCAGTTGTGACCTCGGCGCAACCGCAGAGAAAGCTGACCGACCATGCCGAGAACCAGAGCGCGTTCCGAACCAAGACAACCTCCTATGCGACGCCTACGGGCCACGGCCCGACAACCTCGCTGGCGTTGAATGCGCCGCACCCGGTCCTCGATCACGAAAAGCCCTGTGACTACGCGACTCGGCAGGCCCGGATTGTGGCAGTGTCGCCTATTTCTGGTCCGCGCACATGACCGGCGGACCTAGTGACCGATGAGACCTCTGAGGCGCGCTAGGTGCGGGTCGTTCGGATAATGGGCCAAAAATCGATCGGCCTGGCGGGTGGCCTCGCCGCGCTCGCCTTGGGCCGCCAGCGTCTCGATTTCGAATATGTCGGCGTCCCGGGCCAGCTCGCCCGCGGGAAACTCCTGTCGATACTGCTCGATGAGGCGAAGGGCCCGCTGGAAGGCCGCGGCAGAAATGGCCGTCCTGACGGCATCGAGCGCGGCGACTTCTGCATCGAGCGTGGACGCGGGCGTGCTCGACAGCTGGGGTGCACTGGACAGCGCGACGGCAATGTCCGTGACCTCGAGGAGCGGTGGAAGCGAACCCGCGTTATCGCGAGCAACTGTCGGGCTTGCCGCTGCTCGAGCCGCTGTTCCCGCGACAGCTCTCGATCGGAGACTTGACCCACGTCTTCCGGCTGTCTCAGAGGTAACGCCGTTTTTCGGCGACGCTGCGTGTTGGAGGCGATGCGCACGGCCACGCCGTACAGAAAAGCATGCGCTGCAGCTATTCGCATGCACCTCGCGTACACCCGACTCGACCTGGCTCTCTTGCACCGCAAGCGAGCCGACGAAGCCGCCCCCCTCGTTCCGGATGGAGACATCCATGCGGCTCCCGCCCACCTCTTTTGGAGGGCGATCGCTCCTGAGAGCTTCCCCAGCGATCAGCGGGCGCGGTGGCTCTGGCTTTTCGTGCGGTCCTGACCGGCATTTGCTAAGGTCGAGCACGTTCATGCTTCGGGATCAATCCACTCCACGATCTGAGCCCGAGCCCACCAGGAGGTTCCGTTGAAACGCCCCGCACAGGTTCAGACCGCTGGCTCACTGTATTTCGTTCTGTTTTTGGCGCTCGGCTGCGCCAGCGGTCCAACCAGCCTCGCGCAAAGCGCCTTACCCCATGGCATCAGTGTCAGTGGTCACGGCGAAGCGCAGGGGCAGCCGGACCTGGCTCGCGTGACGATTGGCGTGGAGGCGCGGTCTGGCGTCGCGAACGAAGCCACCGAGCAGGTCAACCAGCAGATGAGCGCGGTCCTCGCGGCGATCCAACAGCAGGGGGTCGCCGAGGCGGACATTCGCACGCAGAATTTCTCGATCAACTTCGAGCACCAGCCGGAGCCGTATCCACCGGGCCCGTACCCGGGGGCCGGCTCAGCGCCCGCCGAGGTCGAGCGCCCCTCAGCTTCGAGCAAGCCAGCAACCGCGGCGCCCGCTCAACCGGCGGATGTGCCACGCGGCTTTTACCGCGTGAGCAATACCGTGCAGGTGACGGTCCGTGACCTCGCCAAGCTCGGCACAATCTTGGGCGCCACGACCGGAGCGGGAGCCAACAACATCTGGGGTATAGAGTTCGAGATCGAGGACCCTTCCAAACTGGAGGCCGAAGCGCGCCAAGAGGCGGTAGCCGAAGCAAAGGCTCGCGCCGAGCAGTTGGCACAATTGGCAGGCGTAAAGCTCGGTCGCGTCATTTCGCTGGGTGAATCGGGAGGCTCCATGCCGAGGGAGAGCGGCTACGGGTACAGCATGCAGGCGGCCCGCTCGGACGTTCCCGTGCAGCGCGGCGAGCTCACGATCAGCCAGGACGTGCAGATCGTATTTTCTATCGAGTGATGCGTTTCTTGCCAACGCTGCGCCGAGCCGCAGCCCGCGGTTTGGCGGCCTTCTTTGCCGGGCTCCGGGCGGCGCGTTTTTTGCCGCTTTGGGCTGCGGGGCGTTCAGCACCGCGGGGCGCTCAGCCGCGGCTACGGGTGAAAAGGCTGCAAGCCCGCGGCTCAAGCGCTTGGGGGCCTGCGCCCGATAACTCTCATCAATCCACTGCTTGATCAGGTCGACCGGGACGGCTTGACCCTCCTCGAATGTGGCGGACACCCAGCCGCTCTTCCCGAGCCCGTACTCGGTCGGGGATGTGAAGGGCAGCGACAACGCCTCGTCACTCGACTCGGGGAGCTTGCAGGAGATGCGGACCGGCTCGCCCTCGAGGCTCAAATACGCGAACGTCTTGTCGTTGACGGCCAAGTCGAGGTGACCTGGCCAGGGGCTTTTGGTGTGCGCGCCGGGGTACTCGAGACCAAATGCGCGCAGCTCTTTCAGAGCAGCGTCAGTCGATGATTTCCGCCGAGCCATGCCATTTTCCTCCTAGGTTGGGCTCGTTCATAGAGGGTCTACGGGGCCGCGTCGAGTTGCTCGCGCAGGGGCGGCAGCAGCTACTGGCCTTCGCGCGCGTAGTGGCGCGACCAAATGGGCCCGATGATGGGGCGTGCTGCGACGGCTGCGGCGATGGCCTCGACGCGCGGAGTGTGCGCAGCCCGCCACTCCTTTTGCTGTACCCAGCGGCTGAGCGCAGCGATGTAGACATCGGTAAAACAAAAGCCAGCAGGCAACAGCCACGGGTCGCCCGCAACCTGGCGCTCGATGACCCACCAGCGCTCGCCCCAGATGCGACGCGCCACGTCTCGCATCGGGCCCGCCAGCTCCGCCGCGGGGGCGAAGCGCTCCGGGTAATCGTAGATCTCCACGATGGGGTAGACCTCTGACGCCAAGAACAAGAGCCAACGCAGCGCCTGCGCCCGCTCCGGTGTGCCCAGCGGCGGCAAGAGCCGAGCCGCAGGGTGGCGTTCGTCCAGCATGAGCAGGATGGCCGCCGATTCCGTGACCACCTCGCCCGCCGGGGTGACCAACGTGGGCAACTTCCGCTGCGGATTCACGCGCGCGTACTCGTCACTGCGCTGTTTCCCGCTCTCGAGCGGAACATCGTGCATTTCATGCTCGATACCCAACACACCGAGAGCCGCCTCGATGATGCCTGACCCGCTCCCCAACTCACCATAAAGCCGATATGTCATGCTGGGTAGCGTAACGCCCTGGAACGGAAGTTCCAGGGCAAGTGAGGGTTGCGCGCGACACCGGCCTTTAGCTACCGTCTAAGGGCCATCTATCTAAGGGCAGAGGTGGGCTGAGCATGTACGAGCAATTTGGCGCGGTGGTCCGCGGCAACAAGGTAGAGTTTCAACTATTTGTGCCAGATGCTGCGGTTGACCCCACCCAGTATGTGAGGGGTGGCTCACCCCGCATCAAACAGGTGAAAGTGCGCGGCGACTTCCAGAGCCAGCTCGGGCACGCGGACTGGGAGCTCGACCGGGCGCCGCTCCTGAGCAAGAGCGCCCACCCCCATGGCTGGCTCTACACGTGCACGCTCGCTCGCGAGCTGGCGGCGGGCTTCTATCAATACAAGTACTTCATGACGTTCGAGAACGAGACTACGCGCTGGTGCTCGGACCCGTGCACGAAACACGGGGGTGGCGAGGAGGAAAACTCGGGCTTCGTCGTCGGTGGAAATAGCGTCGAGGTTCGGCCCATCGCTCGACGTTTACTGACCAAGGACCTCGTCATTTACGAGCTCATGATCGACGACTTCACGAGTGAGCTACGCGGCGGCAGGGCTCCGCTCGACACGATCCTGGACCGGCTGGACTATCTCCAGCGCCTCGGTGTCAACGCCATCGAATTCATGCCCTGGACAGCCTGGGCCGGCGCCGAGTTCAGCTGGGGTTACGACCCGGTGCAGTTCTTTTCGGTCGAGTACCGTTACGTGCATGATCCGGCCAGGCCCACCGACAGGCTGTTTCGCTTGCAAACCCTGATCAATGAGCTCCACCGGCGGAACATGCACGTGATCATGGATGGCGTGTTCAACCACGTGCGAGCGGGCAACGACCCGAACCACGGCTTTGGCTACCACTGGCTGTACGAGGACCCCGCAGACTCCCCGTTCATCGGCAAGTTTGGCGGGGGCGGCTTCTTCGAGGAGTTCGACTACAATAACCGGTGCGTGCGAGACTTCATACGCGACGTCTGCATCTACTGGCTGGATCAGTATCAAATTGACGGCATCCGCTTCGACTTCACGCTGGGCTTCGACGACAAGACCGACCCGAGCGTGGGCATCACGCGTCTGATTTCGGATCTCCGAGCTCACTTGGCACAAGGCCAAAAAACCAACGTCGCGCTGATGCTCGAGCACCTGACAGACGATCGTTTCCAGGCGATCGACGACACGAACCGCATCTGCGCAGATGCCTGTTGGTTCGACCCGCTCATGTTCAAGGCCGCGAGCTACGCAGCGAACGGCCGCATCGATGCCGAGATCCTGCGGCATCTAAACACCGCGCTCGACTTCCAAGCCGGCAAAGGCCCGGTGACGTACATCCAGAACCACGACCACTCGTCGCTGATCAGCCAGTCTGGAGGGCGTGAACGCTGGTTCAAGACCCAACCGGCAGCCATAGCGCTCTTGACCTCGCCCGGCGCGGTCTTGATCCACAATGGGCAAGAGTTCGGTGAAGACTACTTCATCCCGCAGCACGGCGAAAACGGCCGCGTCGCGCCTCGGCCGCTGCGTTGGGCTGCACACGGCGCGGAGGGCGGCGACTTCATCGGCGGGCGCCTATTCGACCTCTATCGCAAGCTGATCCACATTCGCCATGAGCACCCCGCGCTGCGCTCGAGCAACTTCTTCCCCTACCCCGGCAATCACCCCGACGGCTACGGCGCCTGGCCTGCTCGAGGCATCGTCATCTACCATCGCCATGGTGCGACCCCTGACGCCGGCTTCGAACGTTTCATCATCGCCATCAACTACTCGGACGTAGATCAGCTGGTCGACCTTCCGTTTTCGACCGACGGTATCTGGGAAGATCTGCTGAACGACACGAGCGCCGTCGTCTCTGGCTTTCGCCTCAGCCAGCAACGCATCCACTCCAACTGGGGCCGCATCTACTTTCAAAAGTCGCAACACTGAGAATTTGGGGGGCCGGGCCTGCGCTCAAAGGCGCTGAGCGGCACCTCGGGTTACTTTACGAATGTCCCGAATCAAAGATTCGGGCAAAATAGACAACTCGGGACTATTCTCCGGATCATGCGCGTCATCGTCACCGGCGGCAGTGGCAAGGTCGGCCGCTGGGTCATCAAACACCTCGTTGAAGCGGGCTACGGCGTCATCAACGTGGACACGCGTCTGCCCGCGCAGCCCGAGTGCCAGTGTATCACCGCCGACCTGACGGACCTCGGGCAGGTCATCGATGCATTTTCCCCTCACTCGAGCGGCAACCGCGCTCCGTTCGACGGCGTCATCCACATGGCCGCCATCCCCCGCCCCCACATGCATCCCAACGTCGAGGTGTGGCGCGTCAACACGCAAAGCACTTACAACGTCCTCGAAGCCTGCGGCTTGCTCGGCATCAGAAGGGCCGTGCTCGGGTCGAGCGAGTCCTCGTATGGCATCTGCTTCGCCGACAAATTCTTCGAGCCGAAATACCTGCCCGTCGATGAGGCCCATCCCCAGCTCCCCGAGGACACGTATGGGCTGAGCAAGGTCGTGGGTGAAGCCACGGCGGCGATGTTTCATCGACGCGACGGCACGCAAATCCTCTCGTATCGCATTGGCAACGTGCTTTGCCCGGAAGACTACGAGCGGGTCAAGGCCCGCTTCGACCACCCAGAAGACCGCTTGCGCATCCTGTGGTCGTACATCGACTCTCGCGACCTCGCTGTCGCGTGCCGGCTCGGCATCGAGCGCGACGGGCTCGGTTGCGAGCCGCTCATCATCGCGGCCGACGACACCTCCTCTAATCTTCCGTCACGCGAGCTCATCCAGCGTTTCCTTCCGGGTGTGACCCGCTTCAACGGCGAATTGTTGGGCCGAGCCGCTCTCATCTCCAATCGTCGAGCGAAAGAGCTCTTGGGGTGGAAGCAGGCGCATTTCTTGACCTAGACCGCTGTCTCCTCCGGGACAGAGCACTAGCTGTCACGCGTGGCGTTTCGGTACCGGTCCGTTGACCGTCGTTTCGCCCACACGCCGAGCAGCCGGCTATTGCGCGATCACCCTCCGCAGCCCAAGCTTCTAGCTCCCCTCTTATCCAGCCTTCGCTCCGCGTCGACTGGGATTGCGAGTAACAGTGCGGCACCGACTCGAGTTGATGTGCGCGGGTCATGCCCGTTGGCTCGCTCCTGGCATCCTGGTCTGGAGCTTGGCGGCGTGCGGCGACGATGAAACGCATGGAGGCGGCGGTGCAGGTGGAGGCGGCGGCGCGCGCTCCGGTGCGGGCGGTGAAGGCGGCCGCGTAGGCTCAGCGGGTGACCCAGGTGTCGCGGGCAGCGGAGGCAACGGGGGTCCCGATGCAGGCGCGGGTGGGAGCGAGGGGAACAACGGCGCGCCACTCGCCGGGGCGGATCCCAGGTACCCGGTGCTCAGTGGAGTCATTTTTCGCGTATCTGCTGCTCACGGCTTGCTGAAGAGTGCCACCGACCCGGATGGCGACGTGCTGCGAATCACCGCGGTCGGCGCTAGCCCGGCGAGCAACGTGCCGGAGGGCGGCGCCGCGGTCAGTGTCGCCACCGCGCTCGGCGGAACGTTGAGCGTGAAAGCAGACGGATCATTCGACTACACAGCACCGGGCATTGGCAGTGGCCCACTCGATGATGCCCCCTACACGCTGGGTGACGGCAGCGGCGGGCTCACCAATGCCCGCGTCTTCTTCGCCATTTCTCCAGGCGCGCTCGGGCAGCCAGGCTTTGCGGTGGCTGGAAACTCGAGTGAGTTCTTGGCGGGCAACGTCGTGAGTGGCGCGGGAGACTTCAACGGCGACGGTTTCGGTGACGTGGTGGTGGGCGCGCGAGGCGGCGGGCAAGATCAGCTCTACCTGGTCTTCGGCCAGGCCGACGCCGAAGCGGTCGACCTCGGTGGCACCTTTGCCGGTGTCTCGATCGTCCCGGAGACCGCGGGGCTCGACGACCTTGGAGTAGCCGTGAGTCGTGCGGGGCGGGTCAACGGCGATGGCTTCGACGATCTGATCATCGGCGTGCATCAGGAACCGGTGGGCCCCAATCCCGCGGACGCACTGGGCGGCAAGGCCTACGTCGTGTTCGGCTCGGCCAGCCCCCCCAGCGTAATCAACCTGGCCAGTCTAGAGGCAGACCAGCGTGGTTTCGTCATCATTGGGGCGGCGGGTGAAGATCATCTCGGTTTTTCCGTCAGTGGGGCCGGCAACGTCAATGGCTCGGGAGGGGATGACCTCGTGCTCGGCGCCATCGGCAAATTTCCGGGCGAGGGGGAAGCACCCACGGACGGCAAAGCCTACGTCGTGTTCGGCAAGAGTACGTTCACTCCGGTCAATCTGGCCAGCCTGGGCACGTTGGGTTTCGTCATGAACGGGGAAGTCGGAACTTCCGGCGAGGCCGGTGTCGCCGTGACGGGCGTCGGTGATTGGAATGCTGACGGCCTCGGCGACCTGGCAGTGTCCGCCACCAAGCTGAACGACGCTGCCGGTCGCGTGTACGTCGTATACGGCCAGCCAAGCTCGAGCGCGGTGGACCTCAGCGAGGTCGCGGCCTCTAACGGTGGTTTTGCCATCGACGGAGAGGGCGAAAATGACCAAGCCGGGCGCACGTTGAGCAGCGGCGGCAACCTCGGAGGCTCGGATCTGCCCGACCTGCTGCTCGGCGCGCCTAACCCGCCCGGGGCACGACAGGTCGGCAAGACGTACGTCATTTTTGGGACGAATACGGCGGCCCACATCGACCTCTCCGACGTCGACGCTGCGAGCTCGGCGCTCGGGTTTGCCATCCACGCCGAGGCCGCTGGCGACCGCAGCGGCCTCGGGCTGGCGGGCGTCGGTGATTTCGACGGGGATGGCCGTGACGATGTGCTGATTGGAGCACACGAGAAGGCCACCGCGCTCAGCGGAGTCGGCAATGGCCCAGACGGCGGCATCGACGCGGGTGCTGCCGACGCGGCTGCCGGTGAGAGTGAGAGCATCGACGGAGCCGCGTACCTGGTTTTTGGGTTTTCATCACCCAGCACCTTGAACCTGCTGGGGTTGCCCGGCACCCGCGGCCTGACGCTCCGCGGTGAAGCACCGGGCAATGCCCACCTTGGCTTCTCGCTGTCCGCGGCCGGAGACGTCAACGGCGATGGTCACCCCGATGTCATCATCGGCGCGCCACAACACCAAGAGGGCACGGGCCAAGCCTACGTGTTGCTCGGACGCCCGTAGCCCGAGCTCCGGCCGATAACCTGGAACTCCGTTCCGGGTTATCCAATATAAAAGGAGGGACCGAGTGCACAAGCGCACATTGGCCGGTTTCGCTGCGGCCCTCACCTGTTGGGGCCGCGGCGAAACCCAGCGCCGTTTACGGCACGAGGTCTAATCCACGCCCGCATTCTCTGAGCCGGCGCCTCCGGCGGGGCCGATCCAGACTGTCTTGATGTTGACGAGCTCGCGCAACCCAAACGCGCTGAGCTCGCGCCCGTAGCCGCTTTTCTTGATTCCGCCGAAGGGCAGGCGGGGGTCCGAGGCCGTCATGCCATTGATGAACACGCCACCTGACTCGAGCTCCCGAGCGAGGCGCTTGGCACGCTGGAGGTCACGGGTCCACAGGTTGGCGCTCAAGCCAAAGCGCGAGGAGTTCGCGCGCAGGATGGCCTCGTCCGCGTCCTCTACGCTGACGACCGGCACGGCCGGACCAAACAGCTCTTCGGTCAGGGCTGGCGCACCCAGGGGCACATCGGCGAGCACCGTGGGTTCGTAGAAGTACCCCCGCCCTTGCCCGCGCCGCCCGCCCGCGAGCAGCCGCGCGCCAGCGTCGAGCGTGGCGCGCACTTGACGGTCGAGCTCGTCGCGCAGATCTTCACGAGCGAGCGGACCGATGTCCACCGCCTCACTCTGTGGGTCCCCGGTGCGCAAAGCCTGGACCCCCGCCACAAAACGAGCCGTAAACTCCTTGGCGATGGGCGCTTCCACAAAGATGCGCTTGGCGGCGATGCAGCTCTGGCCCGTGTTCTGAAAGCGCGCCGTCACCGCCGTTCGCGCTGCAGCGTCGAGATCCGCATCGGCGAGCACGATGAATGGATCCGAGCCACCGAGCTCGAGCACGGTTTTCTTGATGGATCCGCCCGATTCGCGCGCCACAGACATGCCCGCGCGCTCGCTGCCGGTCAAGGTCGCAGCCACGATCCGATCATCCTGTATGATAGCCGGTATGGATCGGTGGTCGAGCAGCACGGTCTGAAACAAACCTGCGGGTGCGCCCGCGCGAGTAAACAATGACTCGATCTCGAGCGCGCAACGCGACACGCTCAAAGCGTGCTTGAGCAGCATGGCATTGCCCGCCATGAGCGCCGGCGCTGCAGCGCGAAAAACCTGCCAGTAGGGGAAATTCCAGGGCATCACGGCGAGCACCGTGCCGAGCGGCTCAAAGCAGACGTAGCTCTCCGCCGCGTCGGAAGGCGCCGGCTGGTCGCGCAGCAGCGCGGGCGCATGTTCGGCAAAGTAGTCGCACGCGCGGGCGCACTTGGCCACCTCGGCGCGAGCCTGGCGAATGGGCTTGCCCATTTCGAGCACGGCGTGTCGAGCGAGCGCGGCCTCTCTGTCACGCAAAGCGAGCGCCACCGCCCTGAACAGCTTGGCACGCTCCTCGAGCGACGTGCGGCGCCAGCGCAGAAAGGCGGAGTGGGACTCGGCCAGTGCCTGTTCTACGCGTTCCGGCGCGTACAACTCGAGCTCTTCGAGCACCTCTTCCGTCGCCGGATTGATTGTCTTGAACGTCTTTGCCATGCCAGGCTCCTCGCCAAATGTTTAGCAGATCAGGCCCCCCGGGTGGCCCCTCCCGCATTGGTTTCGATGGCGGCCAAGAGGGCGTCCAGCTGCACGGGCTTGTAGAGCACGTCGTTTGCGCTGATGCCGCGCACGTCTCGGCTCGCCGACATGACCACCAACGCGATGCCACGCAGCGCCGGGTCCTCCAGCACAATCTCGCGAAACTCCCAGCCATTCATTTGCGGCATCATCAGGTCGAGCAGGATGACCTGGGGTTTGGGCAGCGGCCCTCTCAGGTACACCAGGGCCGCCGCGCCCCCTGACATGCCGATGGGTTGGTGGCCGGTGTCCGCCAGGAGCTCACACACCGTTTCACGCAGATCGTCGTCGTCATCGATGACCATGACCTTGATCGATTCCATCATCAGCCTCTTGGCAGCTCGATCGTGAAGGTGGAGCCCCTCCCGGGCGAGCTTTCCACCCGGGCCACACCGTGTAGCGCCTCCGCCAACCTCCGAACCATCCAGAGCCCGAGCCCGAAACCACCATAATCGTTCCTGGACACTGCACGTCCGAAACGGTCGAAGATCCGCTCCTGATCCTTCGGGTCAATGCCCTTGCCGCGGTCTTGCACGATGATGCGAACCAAGCTCGGTTCGGGTCGGACGATGACGTCGACGGGTTTGCCCTCTCCAAACTTGATGGCGTTCGACAGCAGGTTGCTCAGGATCTGCTCGATGGCCCTCTTGTCGTAGCGCCCGATGCTTGGTCCATCCGTCGTGAGCGACAACACGGGCCCCGCCTGGCGGTTCTGCTGAAAACGGCCCACGACCTGCCGAGCCACTTCGGCCACATCCACGGGCTCTACCTCCGTGAAGGGATTGCCGTCATTCATGGCCAGGACGTCCAGCAACCGCTCGATGATTTCCTCCAGGCGCCGGCACGAGCTGCGAACCGTCTCGACTCGTCGGCGCAGGCGTGACCCCACCTCATCCGGCACCAGCGGACCGGACAGCAAGCGGAGCAAACCATCCGCTTGCAGGCCAATCGTCGTCAGCGGTGTGCGAAATTCATGAGAAGCGATGGTCAAAAATTCGTCTTTCTCGGCCAAGAGCCGGCGCAACGCCTGCTCTTTCGCACGGTGCTCGGCCGCGGCTCGCCTGACCACCGCCATCCTGAGGTGAACCGTGACCCGCGCCAGGAGCTCACGAGCGGAAAATGGCTTGGTGAGGTAATCGTCGGCGCCCGCGTGCAGACCTTCGACCGTCGGCTCTTCTCCCACGCGTGCGGACAAGAGGATGATGGGAACTTGCCGTGTGCGAGCGTCCGCTCGAAGCTCCCGGATCAGCCCGAGCCCGTCGAGCCCCGGCATCATGATGTCAGTCAGGATGAGGTCCGGTGGATTCGCTCGCGCTAGCTCGAGCGCGGTCTGACCATCCGCGGCTGCTTCGATGTTCTTGAATGAGCGCCCGAGCAACCTCAGAAGGTAGCTCCGCAAGTCCACATTGTCGTCGACGACCAAAATGCGAGCGTCCGCGGTGTCGGAGGACCCGGGGGCGCCTTCGTCGTTTCCACCGGCTAAAGGGGCTGGGGAGGACGCATTACCGGCCACGTTCTGCACGCGCTGACGCTCGCCCTCGATCCGGGCAGCCGGGCCGCCTGCGGCCTGCTCGAGATCAGCGCCGCGCAGGGGCAGCGTGAACGAAAATGTGCTGCCCAACCCCGGCTCGCTCTTCACACCGAACGAGCCGCGATGCGCCTCTACGATGCCCTTCGAAATGGACAGCCCCAGGCCGTGCCCTTCTCGCGTTCTTGGGCGCTGGCCCCAGCGGTCGAACAAGTTGGCTTGCAACTCGAGCGGAATACCAGTGCCGGTGTCCATGACGCTGAAAATGGCGGCCTCGGCCGCTTCGTCAGCGGCGATGCGCAGCCGGATGCTGCCCCCCTGGGGCGTCGCTCTCAGTGCATTCGAGACCAAATTCGACAGCACCTGCACGATGCGTTCTTTGTCGCAGACGACCTGGGTGTGGCCCCCGACGACCTCGGTCGCGAACGCCACTTGGCGTTGTGCCGCCTGCGGTTCGAACACATCATTCACCTCCTGGCCGAGTTGATCGAGGGTGTGTGAGCTTCGATCGAGAGCCAGCCTTCCAAGGTCGATGCTCGCGAGATCCAGCAGGTCTCCGATCAGCCGATCCATGCGCTGGACGGAGCGCCGAATCATCACTGCCTGGCGCCCGAGGCGTGGGTCCCCTGGGCTTGGGTCCCCTGGGCTTGGGTTAGAGCCAGGCGCCTCGAACCTGCGCTGGATCAATTCCGCCACTGCGGAAATCACGGCCAAGGGCGAGCGCAGGTCGTGGCTGACCATGGCTAGCGTTTCTTCTCGACGACGAGTGGCGCGGCGGGCTTCGTCGAGCAACCGAGTCACCTCCTCCAGGTGCATGCTCTCGCCTGCGCTAGCCACCCCGGCAAAGGTCGGCTCTCCTTCGCTCAGCGGGCTGACGCGGCGAGAGGCAACGTCGGAGGGCGCCGCCGGCTCGGACTCGGTGCGGCAGGCACACTGGTGGCCGACGACCTTCAGCAGATGCTCGAGCGCCACCGGCTTATGCAGCACCACGTCCGCCTGGATGCCCTGAGGGTCCCCGCTAGCGGTCATCACGACGACGGGGATGCCCGACATCGACGGATCATGCAGCTGAGCTTGCCGAAACTCCCAACCGTTCATCTGCGGCATCATCAAGTCGAGCAGGATGACGTCGGGCTTGGGTTGCCGCCCTTGCATGTACGCGAGAGCCGCGAGCCCACTCGGCATGCCGAGCGCTTGGTAGCCACCTTCGGTCAGGAGCTCGCAAACGCTGTCGCGCAGCTCGCCATCGTCATCGACGACCATGACGATACTGCCCAGGCTCATACCGGCCTCCATGAACGAATGCCACTAGATGCTGACGCGCGCCGCCTCGACCGCCACATATCCATTGTCCCCTCCCCTGCGCTGCTCGGCAGCACGCGCTCAACCGTACCAATCCACATACGCATATGGACTCCACTTCGCAAGGCTCCTATACGAGCGACATGGCCGCGCGGACGGCTGTCAGTCGGTTTAACCGTACCTCAACCAGTGCTCGAGAGCCGGTGACAAAGGCAAAAGCGCGCAGGCCATGTTCGACACACATGTCCAGAACGCCCTCTGCACGTGGCGGTTTGCCTCGTGCGAAACGCCCCGAACGCCGGAAATGGCCGGGTTTCCGCCGAAGTGTCGGAGCTCTCGGTTCTGCAATGCGCCCGACGCGAGCCGAAGCTCCTCTACACAGGCTCGCGCGGAGCAGTCCCCGCGATACGCAGGCCACGGCCTTTTCCAGATTGCGACTCGTCTGGATCGGTAGGCTCCACCTCGATTAAGTGAAAACAGTCGAGGAGCGCGAGCGCGTCGGAATAGACCTGGGCCACGCGTCGAAAATTTCGCCACTCGACCGGGGCGTGCAGGCTGATCTCCACGTTACGCGTGCCGTACACCTTCAGAGCCAGGAGGCGCCCCTCGCTTGGCACATGGCTCTTGAAAATGACCGTCATCGTTCCGGAGTGGAGGTCGTTGTCGAGCTCGACGTTGGCGTGCCTGGACACGTACGCCGAGATTGCGGAGAACATTCGCTCGTGGTCGGCCATCTGGCATACACTCTCACGCGGCTCACGCTTCTGGCAAATGGTTTAGGCCTGACCCGAGCACCGCCTCACGACATCGGATTCGGCGCTGGGCATGGATCGGGTGGGAGGGGGATGAAGTCGCCGGAATCTCCATCGGGCAGCTGCATGCGCCCAGCGCGCCAATCGGCCTTGGCCTGCTGGATCCGTTCTTTCGAAGAAGATACGAAATTCCATTCGATGAAGCGCGGGCCCAGCGCTTCCCCGCCCAGCGCCATCACCGTCGCGGGGGCCAGCGCAGTGATGGCGGGAGCGCTGCCGGGTAGAAAGACCAGCATCTGGCCTGGCTCGAAGCGCTGCCCATCGACCTCGACAGCTCCCGCGGCAACATAGATGGCGCGTTCTGAGTAGTCCGCTGGAAGCTCGGGGCGGGAGCCTGCCGCGAGCTCCCAGTGCAGGTAAAATAGCGGTGAATGCCCGGGTACCCGACTGCTCAGGCCGAGCGCTTTGCCCGCCAGCAGCCGACACTGGACGCCGGCGTGCTCATGCGTTGGCAAGTCTCCGCTACCCTGGTGCAGAAAGGCAGGCTCGGTCTCCTCAGCATTTTCCGGCAGCGCCACCCAGGCCTGGATGGCGTTGACCGTGCCGCCGTCGCGCCGAGCTCGTTCGAAACGTTCCGAGTGCGTGATACCGCGTCCGGCGGTCATCCAGTTCACCTCTGCCGGCCGGATGGGCTGGCGCGAGCCCAGACTGTCACGATGCATGATCTCGCCCTCGAAGAGGTAGGTGACCGTGGACAAGCCAATGTGCGGATGAGGCCGAACGTCCATGCTCTCGGGTATACCGGGTGGCAACGCCACGGGCCCCATATGGTCGAAGAATATGAAGGGACCCACCATGCGCCGCTTCCCGAAGGGCAGCAGCCGTCCCACCATGAAACCACCCAGGTCCCGGCGGCGGGAATCAATGACCAGGTCCAACATGAAACCTCCCGAAAAGGTCTTAGTGCCCAGCTACTCCATGAGCCAGGGGGAATGACCGCCGCACAGGGCAGCGTGGGCCACTGGCCCCTGGTGGGCCCTTCAGCTGGCCCACCGCATCGTCACTGGCCGTCCACTGGATCATGACGCCCACGCCTGTGAGCCGCTCAGGCTAATTGGTGATACACAGCGGGTCGCAGGTGACGGGCTCTCCATCACCCTCCAGCTCGTCGAACACCTCGCAGCCGACGACGTCGGCCTCGGCGCAGGTGTTCGCGCACGAGGCGGCCATGGTGTTGGCGAGGCAACGGTCGACGTCGGCCTGGCTCTTGGGTCCGGCCAGGTCTCCCTCGCACACGCCGGCGATGACCTGCAGAGCGGACGGGTTACAGTCCACGCAAATCAGCTGTGTCGCCAACTCTGCCAGGACCAAGCCGCATTCGGCGGCTTTTGCGCACGATGCCGCGGCAAACCGCTGGCACGTTTCAGCCACCGTGTAGGTGGCTGCACCGCTTCCCGGCGAGCCCCCGAGGCCTCCGTTACCCGATGACCCGGCGCCGCCAAACGCGCCGGCGCTGCCGCCGGCTCCTGCGCTAGCGGACGCGCTGCCGGAAGCCCCGGCGCTGCCCGACTGCCCGCCACCGTTCGAGTCATCATCGGAGCAGGCAAGCCCGATCGAGAACACAGTGAGCCCGACCAAACCCAAGCGGAAGTGAAGCATCGATATTCCTTTGGCGGCGAGCCGCCACGCGACGAAACGGCGTGCGGATGAATGGGGCCAGAATACGCGCGGGCAGGTACATTTCAAACACCTATGCGCGCGTCGGGCGACCAGTGGAACAAACAAACCAAACCCGGGGCCGCTACTTGCAGCTCCGGGTTTGGCCTAACGTGAATCTGCTAGGTGGCGGACGAGATAGATTATTGCTCTAGAACCGTCATGTCATCGGCGAGGATTTGCACGGTGTTGTCTGCGTTCTCGAAGTACACGCGGAAACTGGTCATCGTCGCGCACGCCGCTAGCGTCGGCACGGTGACCGTACCGCTCAACTGCGTCCAGGCGGTGCTGGACACGGCCGTTTGCGCGATGAAAAGGAAGGAGGACGGGCCACCCTGGCAGTCCGCACGACCGGAGAGGCGTCCCGCGTTGGTGGACGCAGCACTCGTGCGCATGAAGCCCCTGACGGTGTAGGCTCGACCTTGCACGACCAGGCCTAGCATCTCGACGCCAACGCCCTGGAACGTCTGATTTCGTCCGACCGAGGTCACGCTTTGGACGCCGGTATTGGCCTGCGCAGTGGTCAGCGCAACGACTCCACCGGAAACGCCCACCCAGGGGCTAATGGCGGCGTTCTCGGCGCTGGGGTTGGGGACGAGGTTGAACGCCGTACACACGCCGCTGACGCAATCCTTGCCGGCAGTGCACACCACGCGGTTACCACAAGTGGTGCCGCAGCTGGCGTCGGAGTTGAGGTTCGTCTCGCAGCCGTCGTCGGTTGTCCCGTTGTCGACGCTGCAATCGGCGAAGCCCGCTTCGCACACCGGCCCACACAGCCCGCTCGAGCAGGACGTGCTGGCCACTGCCGCATCATCTAGGCACGCGCGGTCACAAGCGCCGCAGTGCGCGGTGGTCGTGGCGGTATCGACGCACTGCCCGCCGCACTGGGCAAACGCGCAGTTCGCGGTACACACGCCATTGACGCAGCTCTCGTCGGCGGTGCACACGGCGATGTTACCGCAGGTGGTCCCGCAGGTTGCGGCGGCGTTGAAGTCCGTCTCGCAGCCGTCGTCGGCGCCGCTACCTGTATCGGGGTTGCAGTCGCCAAAGTCGGCGGCGCAAACCGGGGCGCAGAGCCCCCCCGAGCAGGCGCTGCCCGTAACGTTGGTGGTGCTACAGGCGCGGTCGCACGCGCCGCAGTGTGCGGTGGCCGTGGCGGTATCGACGCACTCCGCGCCGCACGTAGTCTGGGTGCAGGTCGCGGTGCACACGCCGTTCTCGCACGTGTCGCTTCCGCTGCAGGCCACCGTGGCGCCACAGGCGAGGCCGCAGGTCGCGCTACTGTTCAGGTTCGTTTCGCAGCCATCGTCGTTCGCGCCGGTGTCGGCGATGCAGTCGGCGAAGCCGCTGCTGCAGCTCGGGTCGCACAGGCCATTCACGCAAGCCAGGCTGGCGGTGTTGCTGTTGCCGCAGGCTCGGTCGCAGGCGCCGCAGTGTGCGCTGGTGATCTGCGTGTCGACACACTCTGCGCCGCACTCGTCGAGGGCGCAGGGCGGGGTACACACACCGTTTTGGCAGATGTCGCCCGCGACACAAACGGCTCGATCGCCGCACGTCGTACCACAGCTCTGTGCGCTGCTCAGGTCCGTTTCGCAGCCATCGTCGGCTCCGTTGCCGTCGTCGACCTCGCAGTCGGCGAAGCCGACATTGCAGTTCGGCGCGCAAGTACCATCCGTGCAAACGAGGCTAGCGGTGTTCGTGCTATCGCAGGCTCGGTCGCAGGCCCCGCAATCATCGGCAGTCGTGCCCAGGTTGGTCTCACAGCCGTCGTCAGTGCCGCTACCGACATCGACACTGCAGTCCCCAAAGCCCGGATCGCACTCGGGCGTGCAAGCGCCGGCGACGCAAGCGAGGGTCAGCACACCGTCTCCGCTGCAGGCTCGGTCGCAAGCGTTACAGTGGTCCGTGGCCGTGTCCAGAGACTCACAGGTGTCTCCGCATTGGGTGTTCGGGCTCTCGCACGTCGTCCCGCACGCGCCGTCGACGCAGAATTGACCCACGTCGCAAGGCACTCTGTTCTCGCAGGTCGTGCCGCACAGGGTGTTCTCGTTCAGGTCCGTTTCACAGCCGTCGTCGGCTCCGCTGCCGTCGTCGACGCTGCAGTCGGCGAAGCCTGCGTTACAGGTCGCTCCGCACACCCCGGCGGTGCACGCGGAGGCCGATGCGTTGGCGTTGCTACACGCTCGGTCGCACGAGCCGCAATGCGCCTCGGTGGTTGCGGTGTCGACGCACGCGCTACCACACTCGGTGAGCGAGCACTCGTCGCCAGAGCTTCCGGCGCTTCCGCCCTCGCCCGCGGCACCGCCGCCAACCCCACCCATGCCGGCGGTGGCCACCATGCCGCCGCTGCCGCTCATCTCGGCGCCAGCTACTCCTCCGCTCCCCGCTCGACCCGCGCTCCCCGTGCCGCCGGTACCTGCTTCCCCATCGGGAGTAAAGCCGATGGTGTCGTCGTCGGAGCAACCCACGAACGGGACAGACGTGATGGCGGCGATGGCAGTGAGACGGAGGAATTTGCGCATAGTCTTGTACAAGGTTTGGTGCTGGGCTTTGGAAATGCACGCACGCGAAAGCGCGGGCGTAGGGAACCGATGACCCTCAATGGCGATACAACGGCTAACCAACGCCGGGACTGAAACACCTCCGCAACGCAGCGTACGAATTTACTCTTGGCGCACACCTGCGCAGGTCCAGTCGCAGGCGCGCTCAAGTGGCTCTCGCGGGTTACACGTCTGCCAAGAGGGGCGGGCCGCCGACATGGAGTGTGGGAGGCGCCCTCGAGCTCCTGCAGCGACACTCCTTGAATTGTTACTCGTGAGACAGCGGCTTATCGAGGGCGACGAGCTGTAAGCTCAAAAGCACGACGCGCTCGCTCGGCTCCGAATCGGCGATGATGGCGCGCATCTGTCGAAAATAGGCCAGCTGCAGCTCCTGGATGCGCTGCAGGTCGGCCTCGGAGACCGCGAACACGTTATAAGAAAAGAGGCCGCTTTCCGGCTGCTGCAAACGCGACAGTGCGACCTCCGCCCACCAGCGCTTGACCTTGTGTTCAGCCTGCGCGTCGCGGCGCGTGTCCACCATGCGCACCTGGCGCAGCTCCCAGCGTTTCCGGCGCAGGAAAATTTGCCCTGTGCGAGCCAGCAACTCCAGGCAGTGCCCCTCGTCCTCGAGCGAGATGCCGATGCGCGCGGCGATCCAGCCCGGCTCGTGTTTGCGCAAGCTCCGATACGCCGTGAGCTCGAGCGTACGCAGCACCGCCTGCGTCCACGGCACGTCATAGGCAGCGCGGCGGCTGGCCTCGAGCTCGACCCAAGCACGCGCCAGCGAGGGCAACTGTGCGGGGTCGACGAAGGCCGCCATCCAGTCGAGCAGCCGTAACGAAGCCTTCTCGATCAACAGCAAGAAATCAGGCAGGCGCGGCTCCGCCTCCGCGCGCAGCCAGCGGGCGACCGCGAAGCGGCTCTTGCCGGCCGCCCGCGCCAATTCGACGATCGAGGTGCGGCCGCGCAAGTCTTCGATCAACCGAGCCACGCCTTCAGGCGTCGCTGGATCAACGGCATCGAGCCATGCGGGCGGCGCTTTGTAGAAGCGCAGAAGCGCCGCGTCGAGGTCGACACCGGCGCGCCGCGCTGCCAGCAGCGTGTTGGCGGCAGTAGGAAATGCGCGGCCCGCCTCCCACACGTAAGCCACGTTAGTGCGGTAACCGAGGCGCCGACTGAACGCGGCCTGAGAGCGACGGCCGCGCAACGCCCGCAAAAATTCACTAGCAATTCTAGCGTAGTCCTGGGCCATATAGCGATGTTTCGCACATCTAAGGGCTGAATGACCAGAGTAAATGTGCGAACCGTCACTGGTGGCCGGGGCTGTTTACCTGCATCTTGTACGAAGAGGCTCGAGGAGACGTGTCGATACAACCCCCACCGCGATCAGCTTGCCAGCGCCGATGTCTGGCGCCGAGCGCCGGCGCCCTGCTCGGGCTCTGGCTCACGAGCTGCTTGGGCGGGCAGACGGGGGGAGAGTACGGCGGCGCTGGCGGCGGCGACTCAGTCCCCGTCAGCGACCTCCAGTGCGTCGCCCAAGTCGAGTCACTCGCCTTCGATGAGCCGTCGGGGCTCAGCTTTAGCGGGGCGGACGTGCTCGCTTTCGCCGGCGGAACACACACGTCATCGCTCCGCTGGAGCCCTGACAGCGCGCCAGCCACATTCGGCCCGGAGCAGGGCGAGAGCAACATCGAAATGACGGTCCTCTACAGCGGTGGACAGGTCACGTTCGTGCACTACCAAAGCGCAACGCCGTCTGAAACGGGTTCAGCCAACGCCGGGCGCGGTGGCGCGCCGAATGCTGAGGCACCGACGCCGCTCACCTCCGCAACCTGCCAGCCCGATCGCTTGGAGATAGAGGTGGTCGTACGCCTGAACACGAGTGGGGGCGCGCTGACGGAAGAATTCGAGGCGACCCTCAGCGCCAACTCGCCTACCCTTGCACAGCTCGTGCAAGACCTGCCGCTCGAGGCCCTGTCGGGGACGTTCACGGTCAGTCTGCCCGAGGGTTATTCGACTCGGTCCCTGAAAGTGGACGCCTACCTGCAGGCGGACAGCTTCCGCGGCGGGCTCTGGGGACAGGTCGACGTACCGCAACCCAAGGACCCGGCCAACCCACGCTCGGGGTCCATCGAAATTCAATACGCACAGTGGCCAGCACCCAACGCTTTGGATGCCCCCTGAGCGCAACAAAACAAACCCGCAACTCTCGGAGAAGACCATGCATCACTTGACTCAAAACCCTCTTAAACTCTGTATTCGCTCGCCGCGGCTGCGCGCCGCCGGCGTCAGCCTCGCGCTCTCGGCCGCGCTCTTCGCGAGCCAAATGTTGTCGAGCCGCCCAGCCTTCGCCCAGGAGGCCTGCGGCGACGAAACGTGCAGCAAGGGCTTCACCTGCGAGACGGCCCAGGGAGCGTGTGACCTGAGCTGCCGAGTGCCCGAATCGGGCGAGGGCTGCGAGCCCACTCCCTGCAGTGCAGAGGACGTTCAATATTGCGCGCCAGCGCCGTGCAACGCCGACGCAGACTGCGGCGTGGGCATGGTGTGTGCCGACCAGACAATCTACGACTGCGCCAGCGACACGGGGACGGCGCCCACCGACCCCGATTGCCCCCCCGACAGCGACTGCGGCCAACGCGTCGCCGCAGACGAAGCCTCGCCGAGCTGCACCACCACGACCGTCAAGATGTGCACGCCGCGCTGGTACCTGCCCTGCGCCACCGCCAGCGACTGCGGTCCCGGTTTCACCTGCGAAGAGTCCGAGCGCTGCTCGAGCCCCGGGTGTAGCCGCGAGGATTATGGCACGTGCAGCACGGAGGTCACCTGCGAGCCGACGGGCACCTTCTCCTGCGTCATGGTGCAAACCGCGTGCACGAGTGACGCGAGCTGCGAAGAAGGCTGGACGTGCGACGACAATGGGTCCGGCACCTGCTCGTCGTCTTCCGACGGACAAACCAGCTGCGAGCCTGCCAACCCGGCGAAGCTGTGCACCCCTCCCTACTCGTATTCGGGCGCTGACGCTGACTCGCGCAACGTGTTGACGACAGGCATAGCCACCGACGCCGTCGGGAACACAGCCGAGGCAAGCTCCAGCGCCGGCAATGACGACACCGTTTCGGCCAGCGCTGGCGGCGGCTGTTCCATCAACGCAACACCCACGAAGACGTCCGGAGCCGGCTTCTCGCTCGTGGGCATCGCGGCCGCCTGGGCCCTCTTGCGCCGCCGACGCGCCGACAAGTCGTCGGTGGTTGCCCCCTAGTCCCACGTCACTTCACGTCCCGCCGTGCTCCCTTCGGTGCGCGCGGCGGGTGCCCACCTTGGCTCGGGCCTGCGCCCGAGCCGGGGGCACGTCACCCTTTCCCCGCACGCCGAGCTCGCTAAGCCGCCGTCCGCGCTTAGGACTGCCCGGGTCGGAGCAAGCGCGTGAGCTCACGCGCTCGCTCGGAGAGCTCCATTGCGTCGGCCAGCTGCGTAACCACTCCAAGCACTCTTTCCAGATCGATATCATCTCGATGCAGGGCCATGAGTTGCACGATGTCGCTTCGATCCCGATCACGCCACGCAAGGGCTTTGTAGATGACGATGTCCTCAGCGCGTGCGACGGGTACCACAATTCCGCGCAGTCGTTCGCGCGGCGCGCGCTTTAGTGCTGTTTCCTCGAACGGCAGCCACGCCAGGCTGAGATCGATTTCCACCTTGGATGGCGCATGGATCAAGAGCAAGATCTGATTCTGCTCTGCGAACGCGAGCCCGTCGTCGATACGAAACACTAGCTCCTCCGCCGCCAGCTGTCGGTGCAGGACCTCGAGGTCGAGACCCGGTCCCCACACGGTGGCGTCCACGTCGTCGGTATGGCGAGGAACACCACGTGCCACCACCGCAATTCCGCCGATGATCATGAACGGGGCACCGACCGCGGTGAGCGCTCGCGAAAGCGCCGCCAGCGCTCGCTTCAGCCCCGTTTCGGTCATCCCCGTACCGGCCTCACGTAGTGGGAGCAGAGCCGACCCCATCGCAGATACACCGCCAGGTCCTCGGCCGGAATGCCACGCGGCTTCCGGATGCCGTGCTCATCCGCCAACGCCATCATCTCGAGCGCGCGTACCAGCGACTCGTCGGCGGTCGGCTTGGGCCTTCGCCGACGTGCGTCGTCGCTGACCTGTTCGGCCAAGCGAAAGCGCGAGAGCCAACGTTTGGCGTCGGCATGATCCATGACCCTAAACGTAGCACGGAAGCCCTGGCCACGGGCGGTCGTTCACGCAGCTTCGAGCTCTGTGGTGACTCGTAACCAGTGATTCACGTTCGGCCGCACTGCCAGAGGCGACCGGAAAACTTCATGTTTGTCATGAGCTCGAAGAGCCAGCAAACGGCGGGTTGCCTTGCGGTGTGAAACATGTTACACACTGGCAGGATGAAGACGATAAGCGTGCGCGACATTCGGCTGCATTGGCCGAAGGCGGAGCAGGCGCTGCGCCTTGAGGGGGAGCTCGTAGTGACACGTGACGGTACACCGGTTGCCCGGCTTCTGCCGTTTGAAGCGCGCGCTGAAAGTGCCGCAAAGTTCGATGGTGCTGCTCACGTGCGCTGGCTTTCCAGCTTCTGGAAGGGCAAGCCGGTGAAGCCTTCCACGGACGATTGGTTGGCTGAGGATCGCGACGGGTGAGCCGTTCAAGTCTTTATCTGGACACCAGCTGTCTGCTCAAGTTGTTCTTTCGCGAGCCGGAATCAGCCGAGGTGGCTTCGATCGTTGCGGCCGAGGTCCGCGTGGTCGTGTCGGAGCTGGGCCTGCTCGAAGCCAGTGTTCAGATCCACGGGCGGCGGCTCTCGGGTTTACTCACTCGCGCGCGGGCTCAGCGGCTCGAGGCGGTGCTCGAGCAGACCTTGGCGATGCAGCCGTTTGCGGTCGTGCCTTTCGCAGCGGCTGCGCTCGCGCGAGCGCGCGGTCAGGCTCAAACCGCGCAGAAAGTCGCGCATTGTCGGACGCTGGATCGGCTACACCTTGCCGTGATGGAGCTCGAGGGGCTCGATCGTCTACTCACCAATGATGGCCGTCAAGCAACGGCTGCCCTGGCAATGGGCTTCGAGGTCCTGAATGCCCCGATGTGTCGTGGATTGCCGTAAAGAGTGGGCCCGGCCCAACTTCACTGCCCCAGCTCGCGGCTCTGACTTTCCGGAGACGTTCGGGGCACTCAGCGCCTGCTCACGAATGAGGACCGTACGCTGCCGCCTCGCGCAGCCACCGCGCTCGGCCTCGATGGTTGCGGACACCGAGGCCGGCGCGGGGCTCAGGCTGCGTTCGCGCAGCCACGTTTCATGGCGCTCGGAGCTCCATGACCACGTCTGGCTCGAAGAGCGAAGTATCACCATCGGCGGCAGCCATCAGCGCTAGGCTGTACAAGTCCTGTCCCGTGAGAGGGTCCACCGCGAGCTCGGCCAGCGATTGCGCGAACCGCTGTTCATCGAGTTGAATGTGCCCGTCGGTGCCCGTCACTCGGGCCGCCGCGTACACGCGTTGGTACTTGGCTGCGGCCGCCGCATCGATGCGTCGCACCGAGCTCGTGGGTTCACTCGGTGGCACCGCCTCTTCTGGGGACTGTTTCCGCCGTTGCTCGGACGGCGGCGCAGCTGAAGCCGCGAGCGCCGCTGTCAGCTCTGGAGTGGCCGCCCGACGGGAGCGCGAGGAAGCCTTGTTGGAAGATGGTTTGGCGGGGCGGCCGCTACGCGCGGAGAGTGAGCGTTGATCGGACTTGATTTTCTGCTTCTTCATTGAGCTGCGTGGCCTTTCACTAAGTCAACGGCAAGGGCGGCGCGGGTCGGCCGCAAGATCGCGAATTTGAGAAGCGGGTACGTTTTCTTCTGACCCCTCGAATAGCAATGGCGGTGCCAGCCGTCCCCCCTGCGAAACGAGGAGCGACCGTCGAGCTCACCGCGCGCGCCGGCCATGCTGGGCGGCATCATCGCCACGGCTGTGGCATCGATGCTGTCGCAGCGCCGCCGGCAAACCGCTGCCGCTGCGCGTCAGAGCACACCTACGCAGCGCTCTAGCGCCCGAAGAATCCGTTTCGCCTGTAGCGTGAAACGCTTCGTCGCTTGCTGGGTCACGGGATCAGCACCAGCTTGCCGACGCTTTGCCCTGATTCCAGCGCGAGGTGGGCTCGTGCCGCGTCATCGAAAGAAACCTCCGTGAGGGGCAACGGCCAGATCTTTCCCGCGTCGACCCAAAACATGAGCTCCGACATGGCCTCCGCGAGCAGCGGCCCACGCTCGAACAAGTAGGACAAGTTGAACCCGAGGACGGCCTTGTTGTGTTGGTTCATGTCGAACGGGTTAAAACGCGGTGTGCGCAGGTAGCCCATGAGCAGCTTCAGGTAATTCGGCCGATCTTTGCCGCGCGACATCAGCGTGTGGAAGCCGTACACGATCAGCCGCCCACCTGGGCCGAGGTGCCGATAGCTCTGAGCCAGGGTGTCGGGGCCGTTCGGGTCGAGGACCACGTCGAAGCCTTTGGGAGCCAGCGCCGCGAGCGCCGTCTCGAGGCGCTCCTCGGTGCGATCGATGACGTGCGCCGCGCCCGAAGCGCGCGCCACCTGTACTTTGTGCGGTGCCCCCACCACGGCCACGACCTCGCAGCCGCAGGCCACCGCGACCTGAGTCGCGGCGCAACCGACGCCACCTGCTGCGGAGTGGATCAAGATGCGCATCCCGGGCCGCAGCTTGCACAGCTCCCGCAGCGCATACCAGGCGGTCAGAAACACGGTCGGGAAGCTCGCCGCCTGCGCGTGAGACCAGCCGCGCGGCAACGCAAACAGCTGATGCGCGGGCACGGCCAGCTGAGTCGCGTAGCCGCCAAAACGCGTCACACCGAACACGTCTTGCCCGAGAGCCAGGCCCTGTGTCTGCTCCCCGAGCGCGTCTATCGTACCGCTAAACTCGAAACCCGGCGTGATGGGCCAGCCCACGTACTCCTTCGCGGACGCGTACAAACCCATGCGCACGATGCAATCAGCATAGTTGACCCCGATGGCTCGAGTCTCGACTCGAGCTTGCCCGGGCGCGGGCTCTGGGCACGGCAACTCCACGACACGCAGCTGCTCATGCCCACCCGCTCTGGCAATTTGAATGGCCCGCATCGTATTTCAAAACCATCCACCGCGGCGCATCAACGCTGTAGCTCCCCGAGGAGGTCTGCGAGACGATCGTAGCTGATGCCGGCGCCCTTGGCCATGCCGCTGTTCATGACCGCGTCACGCACCTCGAGTGACGGATACAGGACCGTGACGGTCATTCGCGTCTGACCCTTCTCTTCGGTGTAGACGGACGTCACGACCGACTCGGTGTCGGGGTACATCTCGAAGATTTCCGTGAACATCAGGCGCTCTGGCGGCTTGATTTCCCGGTACACGCCGTAGAACGCACACTCGCCCTTCGGGAACCGGTTGACGAAACGCCACGCACCCCCGACACGCAGGTCGATTTCGCACACGGGCACCGAGTACTCGTCACCCAGGATGCCCCACCAGCGCTTCACGTGCTCGGGCTGGGTCATGGCCTCGAACACGAGCTGTCGAGGCGCATTGAACAGGCGCGTCATGCGGACCTCGCGATCCGAAGGAGTCGTGACCTGATACGTGGCGTCATTTACGGCTTGGTTTACGCGCATGTTTTTTCTCCTTGGCTGTCAGTGTCTGCAGGTAGTTGCCTAGGCGGTCCATCCGGTGCTCCCAGAGGTGCCGGTAGCGTTCGGCCCAATCGGCCACCTCTTCGAGCGGGCCCGCTTCGATCCGGCAGGGCCGCCATTGAGCCTCGCGCCCACGCGCAATCAACCCCGCCCGCTCGAGCACGCGCAGGTGTTTTGAAACGGCGGGCAGGCTCATCTCAAACGGCTCTGCCAACTCGGTGACCGAGCATTCGCCCGAGGCCAGCCGCGCCAGAATCGCGCGCCGGGTGGGGTCCGCCAGGGCTGAAAACGTCGCGGTAAGTCGATCCGGTGACACGTATTAAACCTTAAGGTTAATTAACCTATAGGTTTAATGGCTCGAGCCAGGATCAGTGTCAAGGGCTGTCACACACGAACCTCGACGCGCAATCGCTTTACCTGATCATACGCTCAGTCTATGGTCGTCGGGCGCCATGATCAGCTCCACATTCCAGCTCGCTCCTGGGCTCGGTCCGCGGCGTGAGCTCGGGTTGTGGCAAGCCGGCGTCTCGCACTGGGCGGAGTATGGCTCGGCGGGGCGGCGGCTACCCGGGCAGGCCGATGCAGCGTTGCGTAGGACCCTCGAAGCGGCGAGCTGCGCGCTCGACGCGCGCGACATCGATGCTTTGGCCGCGCTCTTGCCAGCGCGTGAGCACTGGCGGCTGTTTCACAGCTTTGGTGCAGAGGCCACTTATCTCGACATCGAGACCAGCGACGACGTGGTGGGCTTCGCGGGCATCTCCGCCATCGGCTTTTTGGATCGGCGCGGGCCGCGGTTGCTCTTGGCCGGTCGAGATCTGCAGCGCTTCACCGAGCTCGCGCAGGGGTGGTCGATGCTGGTGACGTTCAACGGGCTGTCCTTCGACGTACCTATCCTGCGCCGGGCTTTTCCGGAGTGGCGGCCGCCGGTCGCTCACCTCGACTTGCGGCACGCGCTCGGGCGCCTCGGTATCGGCGGCGGCTTGAAGGCGATCGAACGGCGCTTGTCGGGCCTACATCTGGCACGTCCGGATCACCTGGCTGGGCTCGACGGCGGGGACGCGGGCTGGCTCTTTCGGCGCGGGCGGGACGGTGACCGGGAAGCGTTGCACAGGTTCGCCGAGTACAACTTGTATGACGTCATCAACCTGCGCACGCTGGCCGCGTACGCATACAACGCGCTCGTGGCAGTGCAGACCGCGCGGGCACCCGCAGTGCGCTCCCGCGCGGGCGCCGCCGCGGTCCCGGGCCGCGGCGACGTGCTCTACGACGTTTCCAAGATCCTGCTCGCGCTGTGAGGCAGGCCTACGTTACATCTTTGGGCAAGTGGCTTCAGCGACGCAGTCATAGACCGCGACATCCGCGGCTTGGTTGTCGTCGACGCGCCAGTGTGAAATCCGGTTCTTGGCGCGGCCGTTGGCATCGAAGTCACAGGGGCCGGAAGCGCCCTCGTAATTGATGGGGCGGCCCTCCGCGATGGCGCGTGCACCCTTGGCAAACTCTTCGGGCCCGACGCGGATGACTTCACCGTTCGGGTCATTCAGCCCGAGCATGGCGTCGCGAATCGCGGCCCCGGTCACGCTCGCCGGATCTTCCAACCCCTCGCTCGCCACCAGCGTGCCTAGCGCGAACAGGAAAGCACCGTCGTACACCGTGGAATCCCACTGGCTCTGCCGCGAGATCTCGACGTTCTGCGTGAAGCGCTCGTCGAAGAGTTGCCCGGACTCGCCGTCGCTCGGCAAATACGACGTGCCCTCTTGCCCTTCGAGGAGCCCTTCAGCCGAGAGCACGACGGGGCGCTCGCGCATGCTGTGCGTATGGAAGAACGGAATTTCGCTCGAATATGCCTTGACGAGCGCGAGCGAGAATTGCGGAAACGTGAACTCGATAATCACGTCGGCAACCACGTCGGGGACCGGGACCGCGTCACCCTCCCCCTGGGTGATCGCGTCCGTGAGTAGATTGACGGCCCCACTCCAGTCGTACTGGTTGAGGTCGGCGTCTTTCGCGTGTCGGGTCTTCTCGAAGATGGCATCCGGGCTCGCGCCGTCGACCACCTGTTCCATCGCATTTTGAAATCCGGTGCCAAACGCGTCGTCGAGCGCAATGGTGGAAATCTTGACGATCCCGTCACCATTCAGATCACCGGGCAGGTTGCCAACCGGCGTTTGGTCGACGAGGATGTTCCAGAGCACGCTCGCCTGAGGCAAGCTGGACATGGCAAGCCCAAACATCCAGCGCTCGCCGTTGCGATTCGCGGCCTGGACCACGGGGTCCATATGCGTCCCGGTCGGATTGTGCAGCGCCGGCGAGCTACAGGCGACGCAGACGATGGGCACGTTCAAGTCGTTGGTCGTGTCATCGTCGTAGGCCAGCTTGTTCAGCGCGCCCGTGTCGGAGGAAGTGCCATTGATGATGAGCTTGGCCCCCTGCTCATGCACGAGCTCAGTGGCCCGCTCCACCGTAATGGCGACGTCGTTTTTCGTGTCGGCCACCAGCGTGTCAAAGCTGAGGCGCGAGCCCGTGGGGTAGTTCGCGATGCGCAAGCCCTCGGAAGCGTCGTCGGCAGCCAAGCGGAAAGCGTCGCTCCATGTGCCCACCGCGGAAACGCCCGTCTTCGAGAACGTGGCCCCCATGTGGATGGGCACGGTGTCGTCTGTCTCTTCTGGCGCACAGGCCAAGAAGAGTAGTGGCAGACATGTTAGATAACGACTTTTGGCAATCATTTTAATGCACTCCTGTGGCGATACGCCTAAGCCCCGTGCTCAACTCTGCGCGGCGCCCTGAAACCCTCAACCACGCATTCAAACGGCACTTCTATCTAACCCTTGAATAATGGAGACGAAGCGGAAACACCTTTTCCGTGCCACGCGACGCGCCGCACGTATCAAAGTGCCTGTTGGAGCTGGAACAGCACCGTGGTGTCGGGTTGGGGAATGTCCACCCCCGCGAACCCCGGCTCGATGTAGTCGGCCGAAAGCGTGTTCCGCCCCGACACGGAAAGGCGAGTCCCGACATCGGGGCCGAGCAGCGGGAGGGCGCCCGTGGATAGCGTGATATCGAGCACTTGGTAGGCGGGCAGCGTGTAAACCCGCGAGTCGTTCTGATAGTAGTTGGCCTGAGACGGGCCGCGCGCACCGGCCCACCACAGCTCCACGTTCAAGAGCAGCAGAGCCGGCAAGATGTCGACGTCGCAGCCGGTGTAACCAAATATGCGCGGAAACATCGAGGGGGAGCCGCTGAAGCTGGTGATGCCCGCCAAGTCTCGCGTCAGCTCCGCCGAAAGCTGCCGTGTCGCGCTGACTGTCGCATAGGGCCGGAAAGGCCCGAGCCGCAGCTTGAGGACGAGCTCGCCACCGGCCGTAGCCACGCGCCCGCTATTTCGAGCCAGGATCAACTGGCCCGCTTGGTTGAAACGGATCGCATCATCCAGGTCTTGATAAAAGACACTGCCTTCGATCGAAGCCAAGTCGCCGAGCTGCCCGCTGGCCACCAGCTCCGCGCTACTCACCACCTGGGGCCTGAGCGCGCGGGGGTTATCCAGGCGCTCGGTACCTTGCAGGTTCTGCGAATTGCCAAAGCCCCCGTGCGCGAAGAGCAGGGTGCCGGAGGGTGTCTGGAAGGCGCGCCCAACGATGAGCTTGCTGGTGAACCCTGGGCTGAAACGGTAGGCCACCGCGCCGCGGAAGCTGGTTTGGGCATTGTACGCAACGCTTCCAAAGTCAATCCAGTCTGCCCGCGCGGCCGCAGTCAGGCGGAAATCTGGCAGCTCGGTAAAGGGTGCGCTCCGCAGTTGTAGGTACGACCCAACCTGACCGTAGTCGTGGCTCGTCGGATCGCGAACGTCAATCAGATCGCGCACCTCGAACGCCTCGCGCCCTTCCTCGTTGTAAAAGGTCTGACGATAGTAGAGCACACCTTCCTGGCGCAGCTCCGTGTCCACGCCGAGCTCGCCGGTGAGCCATGGCCCAAAATCATAGCTCACCTCGCCGAGCGCATTGAGCGCCGTGTAGTCAAAACGGGGAGCGAAGCTCTGGTTGGGGTTGTTCGTCAGAAACAGCTGGTACTCGTCCTCCGGCCGCCCCTCAGAGCCTGCAATGACAGCGCGCACTCCGAGCGTGTCGACCGTGTGGGTCCAGTGCAACGCGGCCCAGGTATTGTGCACGTTGACGCGGGAGCGGTGCGTCACGAGCGAATTGAGCTGATACTCCGCCTTGGAGTCGAGCGCTTGATAGCCGCCCTCGAGCTTGAACTCGCCGAAATGGTCGGTGTAGTACGAGAAGCGCCCGAACACGCTACCGGGCCGTGCCACGTCGTCTTTGCTCGGCTCAGTGAGCGCGATGCTATTCAGATCCTGAAACTCATAGGTCTGCCTCGCGAGCACACCCGAGCGGTCGATCTGGTCATAACTCACCGAGAGCAGCAGCGCCGTGTCGATGCCGGCGTGCGTGGCCAGCGCGGAGCTGCCCCACCCCGGGTTGCCGTTGGTCACCCAGAAGCGCTGATTGACCTGCACCTCTCGCTCCTCGGGCTCGCGCGTGATGACGTTCACCGTGGCCAAGAAGGCATTGGCGCCGTACAGCGCCGACAGCGGACCTTTGGCAATCTCGACCCGCTCGATGGCTTCGACGGGAATGAACTCGGGACCGAGAAAGGCCTCCAGGTCGGGTCGGAAGCTGATGGGGACACCGTCAATCATGACCTTGACGATGCGCGTGCCACCGCGATAACCGCCCGTGACCTCGCGAACGCCGACGGAATAACCGACGTAATCGTAGATGAGATACATGCCGGGCACGAGCCGCAGCATCTCTCCAAGCGAGCGATACCCATGTCGCGCGATGTCGTCCCGCGATACGATGAAAACGTTGGCCGCGGCAAGCGAGCGCTCTTCCGCCTTGCCGGAGGCGGTAACGACCGGCAAATCCATCAGCTGCTCGAGCGACAGCTCGGACATGCCCTGCACGTCGAGCACGTCTTCCACCAGATGAGACCCGTCCGGCTCTGCCAGCTCGAGCTCGGCCGCGGCCGGCTTTTCAGCGGCGCTCTGCGCCCGGGCCGCCGCGGGAACAAGCGCCATCAGGCACAGCCAAGCGCTAGGGTGTCGAGCCATCCGAACCGCGGGTTTCATGGCGAGAAGCTCCCTCGATCCATATCTTGACTCCGTGTCATCGATTCTACTGAATCGATGGCACAATGAAATTGAGGTAGCCGAATCAGAGTCATGGCAAGCTGTGGTAGTTCAAGGCCCTCGCCCCATCCGGGCCTCGAACTACCCATCGCTTCAATGGAGTCGGCATACTACTAGTCCGTTGGCAGCCAGGGATCCCAGGCAAGTTTGCGACCCTGCGTTCAAAATCTTAAGACACGCCTCGCCCCGCCTACACTCCACCCCGCGCGTCTCCCGGAGGCCGGGAGCACCACCCATGTGCCGCGAGCTCGTCCTTCAGAAGCTCGGCGAGCCTGTCGTACTGGAGGCGCAGTTGGTCGAGCTCCTCGGTTACAGCCGCGAGGTCCCCCCGCTCGGCCAGGTGCTGCATCGACTCCGCTGTTTCGCTCATGCGGTCGGCAGCCAGCGAGAGACAGCTGCCCTTGATCTTGTGCGCCAGAGCCCGAGCCAGGGCTGCGTCGCCGCTCAGAACCGACCCCTCCAGCTCCGCGAGCTGCCCCGGTATTCGATTCAAAAAGAGCCGGATGAGCTTCTCCGATCGGAGCGCCTGTGGGTTCAGGTCGCGAGCACCGTTCGACGCGAGAGGGCTCGGATTGCCTCCGGCGCTTTCGCTGGGAGCGGGTCCTAAAGGCGGCTCGCTCGCGGCTCCGCGGTCGTTCGCGACGTCGTCCTGGCAACAGCGCTGCAAGGTGCGGGCGAGGAGGCTAGGCCGAAACGGCTTGGTCAGAAAATCGTCCATGCCCGCCGCGAGCACCCGTTCGCGCTCACCCGCTAGGGCGTGCGCCGTGAGGGCGACAATTGGCGTGCGTTTCATGCCCGCCTGCGCTTCGAAGCTCCGAATCGCGCGGCTGGCGGCGTAACCGTCCATGATAGGCATCTGGCAATCCATGAGAAGGCACGCATATTTGCCCAACTTGAACTTCTCAAAGGCCTTCTGGCCGTTTACCGCTTCGTCTGTAGCATAACCTTGTTGTTCCAAATGCTCGACCACCACAAAGCGATTGATTTCGTTGTCATCCACCACTAGCACGCGGCGGGGTGGGGCGTTTGTCGCGATTCTGCCCGGGGCCCGCGAGGACGGACGCTGGACCTTTGAACCCGAGTCCTCGAGGCAATCGAACAACTCCGTCAAACGTACCGGCTTCTGCAGCTCGGCGGCGAATTCGCAGGTATCTACTTGTGCGGCCGTCGATCCGCGGGCCGTCATCAGTATCATGCGTGGGTGCTCGAGCACCGGCTCGGCTCGAATGGCGGCAACCAGCTTCGACGCGGACATGTCGCCCACGTCGAGGCACATGACGACGGCGTCAAAGGGGGCGCTCGCTCTCACGCAGTCGAGCGCTTGCTGCCCGCTCTGGCGGACCTCTGCGACGAATTGCGACGCCCGCAGGTACTCCGCGATGACCTCGCCCGTGCGCACACTTCGCTCCACGACCAGGATACGTTGCCCAGACCCTACCCGCAGCGAGCTCGAATTGGCGCGTTCCTCGAGGACAACGCCGAGGCGCGCCGTGAAGCTGAATGTGCTGCCTCGCCCGGGCTCGCTCTCTACGCTCACCTCACCGCCCATCATCTCCACTAGGCTCTTGCTGATCGTGAGCCCGAGGCCGGTGCCACCGTGTCGCCGCTCCAACGAGCCATCCACCTGAGAGAATGCTTGATACAGCTTTGGCAAGTCCTTCTGAGCGATGCCAATGCCCGTATCGGCGACCGAGACACGTATCACGACGTCCGTTTCCTCGCGCGAAGCAACGGACACGTCCACGAACACCTCCCCTTGTTCGGTGAACTTGATGGCATTGCCCACGAGGTTAGTCAAAATCTGCCGAAATCGATCGGGGTCACCGATCAGCAGGTTGGGCAAGTCATTGTGCATGCGCAACACGAGCTCGATGCCCTTGTCGTGCGCTCGATTCGCCAACAGCTCGGCCACCTCCTGCAGCACCAATCGCGGCTCGAAGTTCGTGGCCAATAGCGTGTATTTGCCCGCCTCCATCTTGGAAAAGTCGAGCACGTCGTTGATGATGGTCAAGAGCGCCGTCGCGGAGGCATCGATCGTGTCCACGTAACGACGCAACTTACCCGTGATGGGCATGGCCAGGATGAGCTTGCTCATGCCGAGCACGCCGTTCATCGGCGTGCGGATTTCGTGGCTCATGTTCGCCAGAAACTCGCTCTTGAGGCGATCCGCGGCCAGCGCACGCTCGGTCGTGACTTCGAGCTTGGACAGGGCGTCCTCGTTCGCACCTAGCATCTGGTTGAACGCCGCCGCCAGGACCTCCACTTCGTCACCGCTGTTGATGCTGGCGCGAATGCCGCGCCTGCCCGAGGCGATCTCGTTCGCGGTCGCCGTGAGCTCTCCCAGCGGCGCGGTGAGCCGGGCGGCTGAGTGAATGGCCCAGATGATGGCCAAGAGCAAAGTGAACAGGCCAGCGGCGCCAGCGATGAGAAATGCGCGCTCGAGCGCGGTGCGCGATTGCTCGCCAGCCAGTGCAACAGCCC
>JANOIG010000076.1:0-12662 GCA_031407405.1 Deltaproteobacteria bacterium | reverse complement strand
CGCTCGGAGCAGCTGCCCGTGCGCTTGGCGTTGACGCTGACCCCACCCTCGAGCGCCGTCGACTTCACCCAGACCGTGCACGTCCGTGTTCCGTGGGGAGCCGAGCACACCGCAGGCGCGCCCAGCTTTTCGGTGGCCGGTCGTCTCGTGCCGGGGCCTGGTGGACAACGTCCGCTCGACGTCGCGGAGGTTCTGGTCAGCTCACGGCCTTCGGTGGCCGGGCTGCTCGGTCGGGCCGTGCCGGATGCCGCGGGCGAGTTCGAGGTCAGCTTGAGCGACGTCGACCGCGTCGACGTGTATGCGGCGCACGTGAGCCGCAGCGGCAACGTGTCGGCGTTCCTCCCCATCACCCATGGCGAGTGGGTGGCCACACTCGGCGGCAAGCGTCCGGGCAGCCCGTTCGAAAACCCGCATGCCGGCTTCGAATGGGGCAGCGCTCCCGAGGTGCTCAATCCGGACGAGGAGGGGGTCGAGATTTCGGGCGAAACCTGGGGCCGAGCCGACGCGCAAAGCACCTCCACCTACGCCCGGCTGCGCTGGCAGGAACAGCTCCGGTCGGCGTCCCCACCCGCGCGTAGCCGCCATGCGATGGCCTATGACGCCCAGCGCGGGCGGGTGGTGATGTTTGGGGGGCTGGCCAATGGGCAGTCGCTCGCCGATACCTGGGAATGGGATGGCCGGAGCTGGCATCAGATCGAGCCCGCGCTCGGCGTGGCGCCCGTCGCGCGAGAAGGCCACGCCATGACCTATCACGCGGCGTCCGGCAAGATCCTCTTGTTTGGCGGGCAATCCACGTCGGCGATGCTGGGCGACACCTGGCTTTGGGACGGGCGGCGTTGGCTCGAGGCCAATCGCGGCGGCGATGCACCGAGTAACCGCCGGTCACATGCGCTCGCGTACGATGCCCGCCGAGGTGTCGCGGTTCTATTCGGTGGCCGTAGCGTGAGCTCGTTGATCGAGCCATCTCCGGAAGCGTCGGAGACCTGGGAGTGGAACGGCGCGAGCTGGCAGCAGATCGATACGCCGATCACGCCCGCCGCGCGCGAAGCGCCCAGCATGGCCTTCGATGGCGAACGCAGCCAGGTCGTGCTCGTGGGGGGTGGGTCAGTTGACGCAGTGTTCGGCATTCCCCTGGCGCTGGCGGATCGATGGAGCTGGGACGGCGCGGACTGGACCGAAGAGACGCCGCTCGCTGCGGGCGTTCGCGATCATTCGCTGGTCTACGATCCGAATGCCGGCGAGCTGCTCCTGTTCGGTGGCAGCCAGTGTGACTTCTCGTTTGACCCGAGCTTGTGCTTCCCGGTGCTCGCCCCCGATCTGTTGCTGTCGGGCAACACAGGTATCCCTCTGGACGTCTCGGGGCCGTCACCACCGGCGCGTCAGGAACCCGCCATGGCGTTTGACGTCGCGCGCGGCAAGGCGGTCCTTTTCGGCGGCAAGAATGACGTCGAGGCGCTCGGTGACACCTGGGAGTGGGATGGCGCCCAGCACACCTGGCGACCGGCGGGGCCCGCCATTGGCTCGGGGCCTCGAGCTCGCAACAGTCACGCTCTCGGCTATTTGCCGGAGACGGACGACATCATCCTGTTTGGCGGCGAGCTGGGCACCGGGGGAGCCCGCACGGTGTCAGCGGAGACTTGGAGCTGGGATGGCTCCGACTGGCGAGAGCTGAGCCCGCCTGGGGCCCCAGCCGCGCGCCGGGCCCACGCGCTGTCGTACGATGCCAGTCGCGGCCAGCTGCTCTTGTTTGGTGGCCGAGCCGACAACGCGCCCCCCTTCAATGATCTGTGGAGCTTTCGAGCCTCTGATTCGGTTCCGGCTGTCTGGGAGCTGGTCGATCCCGGCAGCGCCGCGGCGTGCGCGGCTGACGCGGCCGCTCCGTGCGGCCGCCGCGATCACGGCCTGAGTCACGACGGACAATTGTTGTTACTGCTGGGTGGAGGCCCTGAGGGCACGGTTACGGCGCTTGCCGATTTCTGGAGCTGGGATGACGCCTGGCAGCGCGTGGTCACGCCCTTACCCCCGGATTGCGAGAGCGAGCTCGGCCCCTGCGCGCGCGCCGAACATGGCTTCGCTTGCGACCCACCTGCGAGCCCCGAAGCCGCTCCGACCTGCACGCTATTCGGGGGAGCCCCCGCCATTGGAGAGATTCTGGGCGACACGTGGAGCTGGGATGGGGAGCGCTGGCTCCGCCATCAACCCTCCGGGGCGCTACCCGCACCGCGCAGGAACGCGTCGTTCACCGAAGACGTTCGGCGTCGCCGGGCCGTGCTTTTCGGAGGTCGCAACAGACTGGTCGATTTCGACGATAGCTGGGAGTGGGACGGGGAAACTTGGGCAGACGTCAGTCCTTTGCCCGGAGCCGTTCGCCCGCTCGCGCGCAGCGCGCATGCCGCTGCTTACGCCGAACAGCGAGCAGAGGGCGTTCTGTTTGGCGGCGTTCGCGACGTGCAACGCTTCGGCGACACGTGGATTTGGCGTGCCCCTGGCGCTCCCGCTCACAGTGTGCGGCTCGCGCTCGAAGCGCTCGCCCCCGCCTCGCGGTTGCCCAGCCCCGGTGCCGATCCATCCGCGTCGGACGTCACGCTCGATCGGGTGAGCATGGCCGCGCTCAGTGGCGGAAACGGCACCGCAGCGCCGACAACGGGCGCCAGCGTGAGCGCCTGGAACGGTTTGGGTTGGAGTGAGCCGGGCGCGAGCAACGACGCTCCCGCCACCGAGCCCGATCCACTGTGCTGGACCTTCGGTGCCGAGGGTCCCGCGGCTCTACTCGCTGGCCGGAGCGGCAACACGCTCAACTTTCAGCTCCGGCCCGTAGCCGACACAGGCTCCGGTCCACCTGCGCGACTTTCGACGGACTACGTCGAGGTCCGCGTTGCTTATCACCTCGGAGAAGGCTCGCCTGCACCCAGGCGCGGCCGATCCGCGTATTGCCCATGAGGAGCGCACCATGCGACCAAAGACTCATATTCCCCTTCTGCTGACCGCCGGCCTCATCTTGGGCCTGGTTTCTTACGCACTGTCCGGGGCGAGCGAGCCAGCTCTCACGAGCTCCGCCACCGCGTCCTCGCAAGGCCACCATCCTCCCACGCCGCCGGGCTGCGAACCCAAGCCGCGTTGGGCGCTCGGCATATTGGGCGACCTGTATGAATTCTTGAGAGGTCCATGCGACCGTTGTGACGATCGTAACCCCTGCACGAACGACAGCTGGCGGCACGGTGCGTGCGTGCACCAGGCGCTAGAAGGCCCGCGCTGCGACGACGGCAACGCCTGTACTCGCGCGGACGCCTGCGTCGCCGGCGTGTGCGAGGGAACCGCTCGGGAATGCAGCACGTCCAAGCCGTGTCACACGGCGAGCTGCAACCCCAAAAATGGCAAGTGCGCAACCAAACCGGCAAGCGGCTCGAGCTGCGACGACGGCAACACCTGCACCGACGCCGACGTGTGCGCCAAAGGAGTCTGCCAAGGCGGCCCGGCGCGCGATTGCAGCTCGGACAACCCGTGCCAGGTGGGCTCTTGCAGCCTTGAAAGCGGAGGCTGCGCCCTCACACCCGTCGCCGACGGCACAGCATGCGACGGCGATGGTGACGTGTGTAACGGAGCGGGCAGTTGCCGGGCGGGCGCCTGTGTCGTCACGAGCTCCAGCACCTACGTGGTGAGCGGCACCTCCGAAGTGCCCCTGTTCGTCGAAGCGTCCAGCAGCGGCGGTGTGTATGTGGCGGCGAACGTATCGGGTAGCCAAAACGTCGTTGGGCAAAACGTTCGCGCGGACGCCGCGGGCGATATCCTGGTGACCGAGCTGGACGCCAAAGGCCTGCCGGTGTTCTCGACTCTCATCGCTGGCGCGGGCCGCCAAGAGGTGCGCGCCATCGCCACCGACAAGGCGGGCGACCTGCAAGTTTTCCTGCAGACAGATCAGAGCATCGGCTTCGAGTTTGACGTTCAACGCTGCGGGCTCGACGGCGACACGTTGTTCTGCTCCGCGCCGCCGGGTACGGGTTGTACCTTCCAGACGCCGGATGGTCCCATCCCGTGTGGCTTCTGCGGCAATGGCCGGGTCGATCACCCCGACGAGGAGTGTGACGACGAAAACCAACGCGACGGGGACGGCTGCAGCTCCAGCTGCAAGCGGGAAATTGGAGGCATCGACATCAGCCCAACTCCCATCGATCCCATCCCCGATCCTGATGACACGCTCGATCCCCGCCCCCCGCTTGATCCAGGTGGCGTGATCGATCCGCTCGCTCCGATCGGTGTCATCGCTCCGGTCAACCCCCTTGCACCGAATGGTTCTCAGCAGTTTGCAAGCGCAGCAATCTCGGCCGCAGCGGCAGTCGGGCTGCCGGTGTGTGTCGTGCCGGGCTCGCCAGACGCTCCGGGCAACACGACGGTCACGATCAACCGGACCACGGGTAAAGTCATCCTCGTCCTCGTGTATCCGGATCTCGGCAGCGGCGGCGCCTGGCGTCCGGCGCTTCAACCCCAAGCCGAGACGCATTACGTCTACGGATATACGCCCAATGCCACTATCTTCGGTAATGCACCCGTCGGCGGCGTGGATCTCGTCGCCGGCATCTATTCGCTCATCGGCCAAACCAATTGCATCTACCTGGAAAACCTGACCGCCATTGCGAAGGATCAGTGGGGCTCGAGCGGTGCCGAGCTCGCCGACAGGGCGATAGTGTCCGCCGGCAAGTTCTGGCTGTTCTCGTCATTCACCGACGATTTCGAGCTCGGCGGCGCCGACATCAGCTGCAGCACGCCCGACGCCGTAGTGGGCGGCACCGCCGTGGCGGCGGTAACCCCCGGCGTCGCCCCAGCCCCGGCACCCTTGCTGGTGAGCACCCCGGCACCGATCATCACCTGTCTACCGCCTCCCCCTCCACCCCCACCCCCGCCGCCGGCAGCCCGCGCCCTTCCCTCCTTCGAGCTCGCTCCCGAGACCCGGAGCGGGCTGGTGACGGCGCTGCTAGAGGCGCCCGCGCCGAATCCCCTTGCCGGGGCGGTGTCACTGGCCACATCCGCCGGGATTTGGTGGGGCGGAGGCACCGACCATCCATTCTCGATCAGCACACCCGAGGGCGAGGTGGAGGTGCCCGCAGAGGGTGAAGGCATTGCCGCCTTCGTGGTGCTCATCGACACCGAAACTGGCTCGGTGCAGCTGCGCTACTCCTCCGGCGCCCCCGGGGAGCAAGTAGTGCGTGCGCTCGGCGCCGACCGCGACGAGAACGTCGTCATCGCCGGAGATTTCGATCAGCGCCTTGATATCGGCCCCGACCGCTTCTTCTCCAAGGGAGGCCGCGATGTCTTCGTCGCCAAGCTCTCGCCTTCTGGCGACATCCTGTTTCGAGGCACCTACGGCGGCCCGGGCAACGACACTGCCGAAGCCGTGTCGGTCAGCCCCGTTGACGACGCCATTCAGCTCTCGCTCCTCACCGAAGGCGGTATCGATTTCGGAAACGGCCCGCTCGCAAAAGGCGCCCACTTCGTCCACCTCTCCTCGGCCCCCGACGTGCCCAGCTGCGCCTCGGACAATCCGTGCAGCGCGGGTTCGTGCGATCCGCTCAAAGGCTGCGTGTTCACCGATCTCCCTGACGGTAGCGCCTGTCAGGGCAATGGAAAAATCGGCAAGTGCGTCGAAGGTACTTGCTCGATCGGTGGCTAGAAGGCCGACTTTACATCGCGGAGCTGTCAACGACACTGCCGATGGCGGACGTCAAAATGTCCGCCACAGATCATTCGTTGCCGATGGCGGACGTCAAATGTCCGCCACAGATCGTCGATTCATCTACGTCGTAGACCGGCGACTGCTATTATGGGTGCACCACTCATTGCTTGACAGTCCGTCCAAGGATCCGCCCTGGAACGCAAGTCGCCAGCAACATTTGTCACCCATCGACACAGAGCCACCAGCTTCGGTCGCCCTTAAAACAGGAGAGCACAGTCCATGATGCGGTTTCACTATTCATGCGCGGCATTGTTCGCCCTTCAAATCCTCGGCGGTTGCGGCGCCGCCGAGGACGGCGACGTGTGTGACGGAGCGGGCAGCGACAGCACAGCGACCTGCGTCGCCACGAGCCCGCGCACCTTCGCGGTGGGCGACACTTCCGAGGCGCCCCAATTGGTCCAAGCGTCCACCACGGGCGGCGTTTTCGTGGTGGCGAACGTGTCCGGTAGCCAAGACGTCGAGGGGGCGAACATTCGCGCGGACGCGGAGGGCGACATCCTGGTGACTGAGCTCGATCCCCAGGGCCGGCAAGTGTTCTCTACGCTCATCGCCGGCGCGGGTCGTCAAGAAGCGCTCGCGACGGCCACTGACGAATTCGGCGATTTGCAGCTTTTCCTTTCGACGAATCAGAGCATCGGCTTCGACTTGGACACTCAACCCGACACGGGAGGCGTCATCGTCGAACCCAGCCCCGCTCTCGTCGCTCCCAACGTTTCCCTCAAAGGCATCGGGCTGCCGGTGTGCGTCGTGCCGGGCTCGCCAAACGTCCCGGGCAACACGACCGTCACGATCAACCGCACCACGGGCACGGTCACCCTCGTCCTCGTCTATCCGTATCTCGGCTCGGGCGGCGCCTGGCGTTCGGCGCTTCAACCCCAGGCCGAGACGCATTACGTCTACGGGTATACGCCCAATGACACCTCCTTCGGTGACGCACCCGCGGACGGCAGCGTGGATCTCGTCGCCGGCATCTATTCGCTCGTCGGCCAAACCAATTGCGTCCACCTGGGAAACCTGACCCCCACGGCGAAGGGTCAGTGGGGCTCGAGCGGTGCCGAGCTCGCCGACAAGGCGATCGTGTCGGCGGGCAAGTTCTGGCTCTTCGCGTCGTTTACGCAGGCCTTCCAGCTCGGCGGCGCCAATATCAGCTGCGGCGCAACGGGTGGCACTGTGGTGGCCCCGGTAATCCCTGGCGTCGCCCCGGTGCCCCCGAAACCCTTGGTGATGGCCACTCCGGGCCCCGTCATCACCTGCCCTCCGTGACCCGCGGCGCCGGCCGCGGTCGCACGCCTCGCGCTCCTACGCGCTCAATTGAGATCGAGCGCGTAGGGACCCAGCTCTTCGATGGACACGTAATCGAGCGCTCGTTCATGCGTGCTGGCGAGGAAGACCGGCGGAGCGCAGCCGGCGTCGAGCGCCTCTTTCCAGCGCGCCGCACACAGACACCAGCGGTCACCTGGCTTGAGGCCGGGAAAGCCCACGTGGTGGGCTGGAGTGCTCAAATCATTGCCGCTGGCCGCGCTAAATTGGAGAAAGGCCTCGTTGACGCGGACGCAGACCACGTGGGCGCCCAGGTCGCTTTCACTCGTATTGCAGCAGCCATCACGAAAAAAGCCGGTCTTCGGCCTGTGGCTGCAGGGCTCCAGCGGACGGCCCATGACGCTTCGAGCGGAGGCCATGCCGGACTGGGTGTGCAGGGATTCGTCGCTCGATGTTGTGGGTTTGCGGGGACTCATACGCCTATTTCGACGCTGCGGCGGCGCTTGGCAAGCCCCGTTCGCAGAGAAACTGCATTCTAACGCTTCCGTCATGTCAATGCCACGCGACGGGCCGAGCGGAGCGCCCAGGGGGACATCTCGGTCCCCAGCGCCCCGAAGGGCCGCGCCCCGCCGTCCGCCGCAGGCCCGGCCCCCCGTTCCGCGCAAGAGTTACCGGGCTTCGATCTTGTAGACGGAGCCCCCGAGTGACACCACGTAGAGCTCTCCAGCGTTGTCTTGACCGAACGAAGACACGCCGAGCGCTTGGCCACCCGGGTTCAGGTCGCCCGTGATCTCCTGAGGCTGCCCGCGAGCCGACCCTCGTTCACGCGCAGCGCGAAAAACCGATCGGAGACGTAGTCCGCGTAGAGATAGCTACCCCGCAGATTCGGGATTGCACGGCCGCGATAGACGTAGCCGCCCGTGATTGAGAGGCCCACGCCGTGGTCGTAGCTGGCGATGGGGGGCGTGAGGTTCTGGGTACTCGCGTTGCAACCGGATCCTGGATTATAGCAGGCGTCGCCTTCCATGAGCCGCCAACCATAGTTGCGCCCGGAAGTGAGCGCGGGCTCGAAGTCGATTTCCTCGATCTCGTCTTGGCCGACGTCGGCGATGTACATGTCACCCGTGCAGGCGTCGAAGCTGAAGCGCCACGGGTTGCGCCACCCGTAACTCCAGATTTCGTCGAGCGCGGCGTCGCTTTCGACGTTGCCGTCGGGGATGCCGTACGCCGAGTTGGGCCCAACGCCCGTGCCGTCGACGTCGATGCGCAGGATCTTACCGAGCAGCGTATTCAGGTTTTGCCCGTTGCCCGTGGCGCCGTGGTTGTCGCCCGCGCCTCCGCCGTCGCCCAGGCCGATGTACAGGAACCCATCCCGGCCAAATTCGAGGTCGCCGCCGTTGTGATTCTGTTCGGGCTGGGACAACTCGAACAGCACCTGCTCCGTGCTCGCGTCCGCCACGTCGGGATCGCTGGAAACGGTATACTCCGCGACCCGGGTGAGCAGCGCGGCTCACGGCTACCCGACGTGAGCTTTCAGTACGTCGCCAGTCGCACGCGCAAGAGCGCGGGCACGGTGGTGAAGTTCAGCCCATAGTCGGTTTGGTCGCCATTCCAGACGCGTTCGAACACCCATTTCCCGGCGGCGTCGTAGTGCCCCTCCTCGACGCGTGCCAGAATCACCCCGTTGGCCTCGAGCCCCCTGCCGAGAGCGAACGATACGCGGGCATTTCGCCCAGTGACCAGGAACTCATCGCTTCCGAGCTGTGCGATGAGCGCGCCACCGTCCGGTATTTCCCTGCCCGCGGGTGGCTCGAGGTTGCCGGCCCACGACCAACTCTTCATGCCAAATTGCCACTCGTTCCAGCTGACATCTGCCCGCCACGTGCCGAGCTCGAGCGCCTGCGTCTCGCTGTCGTCCGGTTGCGCCACGCCCCAAACCTGGCTCTCGAAGCTCAAACGCGCCCAGGTGCGTGCCCAGGGCGCGAGCAGTCGATAGTTCGCCGCAAAGGGCTCGATCATGCTCGGGTCGGTCGCCTTCGCGCCGAGCGGATAGTTCGAGTACCCCGTAAAATCCGTGCCGAACGGCACGAAACCGATGGCCTGACGCCCCAATGCTAGAAACAGGTAACGAGCGTAGGCTCGATCATTGCCGGTCTCGGCGACGAAGAGGGCGTTGTCGGGGCGCCCGTAGAGCTCCAGCACCCGCTGATACTTGCGCGACTCCCGCATGTAAATGTCGGGTGCGAGCAGGTCGAGCGCCGGCGCTGCCGCGCGATAGATGTCGAGCACGTTGTCCGTCGGACCTCCGCTCGCGTACCCGCCCGGCTTGCCCGGCTTGAACGGATCGCGCAACGCGGCGTTCGCGTACATGGGCAGCGGATATTCAGCCTTGCCGGCCGCAGCGACCTGCCCGATGTAGTGGGCCACCGACCAGGCGTGGAAGAACTCCTCCGCATCGGCTCCAAACACGTGCTGCCAGCTGCCCGCGCTCTTCCCGAGCTTCTCGAGCAACGCGGCAGGCACCGGCCCCTCGAACAGCGCGTTCGCAGCCGGCGAGTAGTCGCGCACGCTGCCGTAGGTGCCGGGCTCGTTCTGAACCTGGACCAAAATCACGGTTCGCTGCGCATCCGCCACGCGCAAATGGCGCATCAGCTGCACGAACGCCACGCGATCAGCCGCGAGCGTCGCGCCGGCGTGCGGAGAAAGCGAGTTGAGCGTCTTGCCCGTCGCCGTCACCAGGCGCGGAAAGCGCCCGTTATCGAGCTTCACCCACTCGGGCGCGTAGTTTGGCCCGTTGTTTTTCCAGGTCGCGAACCATAGCAGCCCGAGCCGCAGCTTGCGCGCGCGCGCCTCACGCAAGAGCGTGTCGAGAAAGGAAAAGTCGAAGCGCCCTTCGACGCGCTCGATCTGCTCCCATGCGATGGGCACGAAGAGGGTGTTGGCTTGCAGCTGTGCCACCGCCGGCCACACCTTGGGCAAAGCCGCGGGCCAAGCGCTCGAATTGTTGACCTGCGCCCCAAGGATCAACCAGGGCTGCCCGTCGACCAGCAAAGCGTGACGTCCGCCACGCTCGAGCACGCGCGGCACAGGGTATCCCGCAGCGTGGGCGCGCGGCGTCCCACTCGTGGCGATCCAGACGCACGCCAACCACTTCCCGAGCGCGCTCATGCGCATCATCCGCGCAATCTTGTGCGACGGAGCATCGAGTGTCAATCGGCCATGCTCGGGCGAGCTTACGCTCGAGCGGAATGATGGCGGCGTGAGCACCTCTCAGTTCTGCTTGGAGTCCGAGGCTCCACCGAAACTCGAAGCGTCGTGCCTCGTTCGCCCAGGCGTGGTACTCGTCGCTCGGCATTGCCCGAACAGTGACGACTTTCCGCCGGTTGGTCCTACCGATGCTGGTCCCCCCGATGCTGGTCCCCCCGATGCAACCCATTCGACCGCATGCGCTCAGCTTCCTCATCGCCCTCGGCTGGGTGTCCGTTGCCGGCGCCGCCGATCTCACCCTTCGCTACGACAAGCCTGCGCCTGACACGCCAAAAGGCTGGGAGCGCGAGGCCCTCCCGATCGGCAACGGGCAGATCGGGGCAATGATTTTTGGTGGGATCGCTCGCGAGCGCATCCAATTCAACGAGATTAGCTTGTGGGTTGGCGACGCGCATGCCCTCGGGGCGTATCAACCCTTCGGTGATATCTTCATAGAGCTCCCCGGCCACGAGCAGGGCGCGAGCCGTTACTCCCGCGAGCTCGACCTCGAGCAAGGCGTGCAACGCGTCAGCTATGTGCGGCAAGGCGTGACCTATCACCGTGAGTATTTTGCGAGTCACCCGGCACACGTCATGGTCGTGCGCTTGTCGGCGGACAAGGCCGGTCACCTGAGCGGCGCGGTTGCGTTGACTGATCGCCACGGCGGACGTTTAGGGGTCGGCAATGGCCGCTTGTATTCCACCGGTACGCTTGCCGGCTGGGTGCAACCTTCTGCTGCTAATACGCAGCGGGCGAATCCGCCTCCGAGTAGCAGCAACGTCATGGACTACGCCGCTCAGGTGCAAATCCTGGCCGACGGGGGTGCGCTGGGCGCAGCCGGCAGCAAAATCACGTTCGCCGGCTGCAACAGCATCACGCTCGTCATCGCTGCGGGCACGAGCTACGTGTTCGATCATGAGCGTGCGTTTCAAGGTGAGCACCCGCTGCCAAGCGTCACCGCGCGGGTCAGCGCCGCCGCGGCGCGCGGCTACGCCGCGCTCTTCGCCGAGCAGCAGCAGGACTACCACGCGCTCTTTGATCGCGTGAAGCTCGACCTCGGGCCAGCGCCTCGGGAGCGTCGCACGCTCACGACCGACCAGCGGCTCGAGCGCTACACTGTCGCGGGCGGTGACGCCGGCCTAGAGGCGATGTTCTTCCAGTACGGACGCTACCTCCTGCTCTCGTCTTCGCGTGACTCGCTGCCGGCCAACCTTCAAGGGCTCTGGAACGATAGCCTCAACCCGCCGTGGTCCTCGGACTATCATACCAACATCAACCTTCAGATGAACTACTGGCCAGCGGAGCCCGGCAATCTGAGCGAGTCCGCGCAGCCCTTTTTCGACTTCGTGCTGGCGCAGATTCCGATGTATCGGAAGAACGTCGCGGCGATCGCGGCACGAAATCTCGCCAGGGCGTCGCCCGCCGTCGCGGAGCCTGAAATCATCGGACAACGGACACGGCCGCCCGAGGAGAGCTTTCTCACTGCGCGGGGCAAGCCCGTGCGCGGCTGGGCGGTGCGGACGGAGTCGAACCCATTCGGCGCGAGCACCTACGTCTGGAACAAGGTCGGCAACGCCTGGTACGCGCGCCATTTCTGGGAGCACTACGCCTTCACGCAAGACCTCGAGTTTCTGCGTGAGACGGCCTACCCGATGCTGAAGGAAGTCTGCCAGTTTTGGCAGGACTCCCTGAAGCCACTGCCCGACGGTCGATGGGTCGCTCCACAGGGCTGGTCCCCCGAACATGGACCGATTGAAGATGGCGTCACCTATGACCAGGAGATCATCTGGGACCTATTCAACAACACGGTGGAGGCCGCCGACGTGCTGGGTCACGACAAAGCCTTTCGCAACGAGATCGCCAAGCTGCGTGACCGGCTGGTCAAGCCCGAAGTCGGTCGATGGGGGCAGCTGAAGGAGTGGATGCAGGATCGTGACGATCCCAAGGACACACATCGCCACGTCTCGCATTTGTTTGGGCTTTACCCGGGCCGCCAGATCTCACCCACCCAGACGCCCGAGCTCGCTGCCGCCGCGCGCAAGTCACTCTTGGCTCGCGGTGATGCCGGCACGGGCTGGTCGATGGCCTGGAAGATCGCTTTTCACGCGCGCCTGCTCGACGGAGACCATGCGCACCGGATGTTGCGTGGCCAATTGAGTAAACCCGGTACGAGGGCGGCCGAGCAGCGCGGCGCTGGAACGGAGGGCAACAATCAGGGGGGCACTTTTCCGAACCTGTTCGACGCTCATCCTCCCTTCCAGATCGACGGCAACTTCGGCGCGACGGCGGCGATCTGTGAACTGTTGCTCCAGTCGCACACCGGCGAAATCCACCTCTTGCCGGCGCTACCTGCGGCATGGCCGAGCGGCTCCGTCAAAGGGCTGCGCGCTCGCGGAGGCCTCGAGGTGGACCTCGTTTGGGCCGCCGG
>JANOIG010000071.1:0-9193 GCA_031407405.1 Deltaproteobacteria bacterium | reverse complement strand
GCGCCCTGGCCGCTGCGGCAGTCACCTCGCCCCGCGGTTGCTAGGGGGTCCCGCTTCGCGCTCTTTGACTCGCATTAGCGGACGCCGCATTTTTTGCGGCGGCGCTCGGTCGGACCTATGCTGACCAGGGGTATGCGATTCCTCCTCGATACGAACATCGTCATTCCTGCGGAGCCTACGAGCGCAGGTGACGTAGAGGCTCGAACGCCTTCGGTCGTGGCACTGTTGAACGTCCTCGCCCTGGGCAGCCATCTTCCAATGCTGCATCCAGCATCTACTCGTGAGCTTCGAGGCGATCGCAACCCGGAGCGCGCCGCCACCCGAACGCTTCTCCTCGGAAAGTATCCGGAGCTGCCCCGGCCACCAGAAATGTCTACTCGTCTGCTGGCTGCGCTCGGACCACCCGTCCCGGGAAGCAACTCGGAGATAGATCTCCTCCTACTGTCCGCTCTGGACGCGAATGCAGTCGACTACTTTGTCACAGAGGATGACGGCATCCATCGCCGCGCCAGGCGCGTTGAATTGGCCGATCGGGTGCTCACCGTCGCAGACGCAATTGTCACGGTGCGGGCTCTGTTTCCCGCATTGCCTGAGACTCCGCCGTTTGTGTCGGCGAAATTGGCGCACGAGCTCGATGAAACCGACCCCATTTTCACTTCGTTCAGAGTCGATTATCCGGGCTTCGACAAATGGTTAGCCAGATGCAAACGTGAGCACCGGCAAACGTGGGTTATTCAGACAGGTCGCGAGTACAGGGGCCTTTGCATCGTAAATGACGAGTTTCCGAACGATTACGGGTTTCCGGGCAAGGTGCTCAAAGTCTGCTCATTTAAAATAGCTGACGAGTACCGAGGCCACCGCTATGGGGAGCTGCTCCTCAAGACCGTTTTCGCCTTCCTGGTTGAGAACCGATATCAAAGCGTTTTCATAGAGGCGTTTCCGAAGCAACAGGAGCTCTTCACGTTGCTCACGGAGTTCGGGTTCGAGGACATACGTGGTTCCTCGAAGGGAGAACGCGTGTTGTTGAAGAAGCTTCGACAGCCCGAACCCGAGACGGAGCGCCTTGATCCGCTCAAATACAACGTCAAGTATGGGCCCCACGCCCTGACGCTGGTGGGCGCGCAAGTTTTCGTCGTGCCCATCCGTCCCCAGTATCACAAGTTGCTGTTTCCAGAACTTGAGCAGCAGCTTCTGCTGGCAACCGAGTCACATCCCTTTGGGAACAGTATTCGCAAGGCGTACCTGTGCCACTCGCAGATCCGAAAGATCGCGTCTGGAGACGCAATCCTTTTCTATCGCTCGGGAACAAACCAAGCCGTTTCGGCTGTGGGGGTTGTCGAGCGAACCCTCGTCAGTTCGGACCCACTCGAGGTTGCCCGTTTCGTAGGAACGCGCACCGTCTACTCGTACGCCGAGATTGAGGAGATGTCTGCCAAGCCCATTCTGGCGGTGCTGTTTCGATTGGCGCGCACCCTGAAACCGCGTTGGGAGGTTGACCTGCTCAAGCGTGCAGGTATCATTAAGCGAGCTCCCCAGTCCTTCATGCAAGTTCACGGAAAGGCGGTCGATTGGATAGCCACTCAGCTCGTTGTGCCGCGTTGATGTCGATTCACCCGCAGTTCGCCGAGCGCATCTTGCGGGGCGAGAAGCAGGTTGAATTTCGTAGGCGTCCGCTCGGCCGTCTCGTTACGCACATTGTCATCTACGCAACGGCGCCGGTTTGCGCCGTAGTCGGCGTTGCAGAGATCCAACGTGTTGAGCGCGGATCCCCGACCGTGCTCTGGCATGCTTTCAGCAGCGTCGGCGGCATTGAGCGAGCGAAGTTCTTTGGCTACTTCGCTGGTGTGCTCGAGGGCTTCGCGTACGTCCTCGAGCGAGCTCAGGCGTGCGAGTCACCGCTACGTCTTGGAAAGGTTGGCCTCCCGACGCGTGCTCCGCAGGCGTTCCAGTATATCGAGACGCGGACGCTTGACGCCGTGCTCAGCAAGGCGTCGCCAGCGGCTGGTACAATGGCAGTTGCTGGATAGCCTGTACTCTCTGAGGATCTCCCCCAACGCCTCGCGGACGCGGTCCGAACCTTCATTGCCCCGAGGCGCCGAGCAGCGCCGTATAGCGCAGGCCCGGCCCCAGACTCATCCCATGTCAACTCCCCCTCTGGCTTCAAGCCTTACTTCTTGAGCTCGGCTTCGCGCTCTTTGACTTGCTCTTTGACCTTCTCGAGGATGTTCTTCGGCACCGAGGAGTAACGACTGAACTCCATCGAGAACTGCCCGCGGCCCGCCGTGTTCGAACGCAGATCGCCGATGTAGCCGAACATCTCGCTCAAGGGCACGTCGGCCCGGATGCGCACGTTGGTGGCCGTCGGTTCCTGACCGTTGATCATGCCGCGGCGCCGGTTCAAATCGCCGATCACGTCACCCACGTTCGCGTCGGGCACATACACGTCGACCTTCATGATGGGCTCGAGCAGCTCTGGCCCCGCCTTCGGCATGGTCTGCCGATAGGCGGCCTTGGCCGCGATCTCGAACGCCATCTGTGACGAGTCGACCGCGTGGAAGCCACCGTCGAGCAACGTGACCTTGACGTCGAGCAGCGGGAAGCCCACGAGCGGACCCTTGAGCAGCATGCTCTTGAAGCCCTTTTCGACCGCGGGAATGAACTCCTTCGGCACGTTGCCGCCCACCACGTCAGACTCGAACACGAAACCGCTGCCTGGCGGCATGGGCTCGACCCGGTACTCGATCTTGGCGTACTGACCCGAGCCACCGGTCTGCTTCTTGTGGATGTAGGTGTCTTCGACCGTCTTGGTGATGGTCTCGCGATAGGCCACGCGGGGCTCACCCACAGACGCTTCCACGCCGTGCGTGCGCTTGAGGATGTCGACCTTGATGTCGAGGTGTAGCTCGCCCATGCCCTTGAGGATGGTCTCGCCCGACTCCTGATCGACCTCGACGTGGAAGGACGGGTCTTCGGCCACCATCTTGCCGAGCGCGTTGCCGAGCTTCTCGCTGTTGGCCTTGTCCTTGGGCGTGATGGCGACCGAGATGACCGGATCCGGGAACACCATCGGCTCGAGCGTGGCCGGATATTTTTCGTCGCACAGCGTGTGGCCGGTGCGCACGTTCTTCAAGCCGACGATGGCGATGATGTCGCCGGCCTGGGCCGAATCGATCATGGTGCGGTCGTTGGCGTGCATCTCCACCATGCGGCCGATGCGCTCGCTCTTGCCGGTGAAGGTATTGAGCACGTTGTCGCCCTTCTGGATCTTCCCCGAGTAGATGCGGGTGAAGGTCAGGTTGCCGAAGCGGTCGTCCATGATCTTGAAGGCCAGCGCGCGGAAGGGCTTGGTGGCGTCGACGATGGCGTACTTACCGGTGTGGTTGCCTTCGAGGTCAATCTCGGGCTGCGGCGCGACCTCTGTCGGGTCGGGCAGGTAGTCCACCACCGCGTCGAGCACCAGCTGTACGCCTTTGTTCTTGAAGGAAGAGCCACACAGGGTGGGGAAGAAGGCTAGCGCGATGGTGCCCTTGCGGATGCAGCGCTTCAGCTCCTCCACGCTCGGTTCCTTGCCATCCAGGTAGGCGGCCATGATCTCGTCGTCCTGTTCGACGGCCATCTCGATCAGCTCGGCGCGGTACTTGTCGACGTCTTCCCGCATGTTGGCGGGCACTTCACCGACCACAAAATTCTCGGGTAAAAGGGTGTCGTCCCAAATCCAACTCTTGCGCGTGAGCAGATCGACCACGCCCACGAAGTCACCCTCGGCGCCGATGGGCAACTGCATCACCAGCGGTTTGGCGCCTAGCACGGTCTTGATCTGGTTCACCACGCGGGGAAACTCGGCGCCCAGCCGGTCGAGCTTGTTGACGTAAATGACCCGGGCGACCTTCGAATCGTTGGCGTAGCGCCAGTTGGTTTCCGATTGGGGCTCCACACCGCCCGAGCCGCAGAACACCGCGATGCCGCCGTCCAGCACCTTGAGCGAACGGTACACCTCGATGGTGAAGTCCACGTGGCCCGGCGTGTCGATGATGTTGAAGCGGTAGTCCTTCCAGAAGCAGGTCGTGGCGGCCGACTGAATGGTGATGCCGCGCTCTTGCTCTTGCACCATGAAGTCGGTCGTGGTGTTGCCCTCGTCCACCTCGCCGATCTTGTGGATCTTGCCCGTGAGCTTGAGGATGCGCTCGGTCGTAGTGGTCTTGCCCGCGTCCACGTGAGCGAAGATGCCAATGTTGCGGTATTTGCTGAGGTCGGTCATGGCTTTATCAGTTTCGATTCGTGGGGCGGCGGGTCTTCGCGCCGGTGCACTCGGCTTCTCGACAGGAACGCTGCCCGGAGCAGGGTCGTCTCCGAGGCAGCGCGGCCGCATCGGGTAGCGCCTGGGGCTCAGCCGGATAATCGGAAAATCGCTGGCCTGTCAATTGCTTTGGGGGTCGAAAGCGGGCTCCGCCGATGGGCCGACGCAGGATTGACGGCGGGTCGGGCCCAAAGTATCGCGATCAGCTGGCGCAGCCCGGCTGCCCGTGGCACCGGGGCCGGGCCATGCGCGAAACCGGAAGCGAGCCGAGGCCCGGTGATGCGCGGCGTACCGGTGTGCTGTGCATCATTGGGGCGTACAGCTCGTGGGGGTTGTTTCCGCTGTACTTCAAGGCGCTCACTGCATCACCGCTCGAGGTGCTGGCGCACCGTGTGGTCTGGTCGGCGATTTTCTTGGCGGGTATTCTGTGCGTCCAACGGCGTTGGGCTTGGCTTGGCGGTGTCGTTCAGTCGCGACCTGTCCTGCTTCGCGCGGTGGCCAGCGCCAGCCTGCTCAGCGTCAACTGGTTCATCTACATCTGGGCCGTGGACTCGGGGCGGGTCGTCGACTCCAGTCTGGGTTACTTCATCACGCCGCTGGTCAGCGTGGTCTTGGGTGTGCTGCTCTTGAAGGAAGCGCTGCGCCTCGGACAGTGGTTGGCTCTCGGGATGGCGGCCGCGGGGGTGCTGTGGCTGACACTGCGATTCGGGGGGCCGCCGTGGGTCGGCCTCGGCTTGGCGGTGTCCTTCGGCAGCTATGGGGCGCTGCGCAAGACGGGCTCGCTGGGGGCGCTCGAAGGCCTGATGCTCGAAACCTTGCTGATGTTGCCGTTCGCGTTGGGCGTCCTCGTGTGGCTCGGGGGCCACGGCCAGAGCGAGTTTTTGACGGGCTCGGTGGCGCTTCAGACCTTGCTCGTGTGCGTGGGGCCACTCACCGCGGTGCCGCTCTTGCTCTTCGCCGCTGGAGCGCGCCGCATCCCGCTGTCTCTCGTGGGTGTGCTCCAATACATCTCGCCCACGCTGCAGCTCTGGCTCGGCGTAGCGCTCTGGCACGAGCCGTTCAACCAGACCAAGTTGGTTGGCTACGCGCTGATCTGGCTGGCCTTGCTCATTTACTCGGGCGAGGCCGTGTGGGCGAAGGCTCGGCGCCGAGCGGGATTGGTCATGCCGTGAAACGGCTCGTAAGGATCGGTCGGCCATTTCGCGAAGCGTGGATGACGCATCGCTCTCGCCCAGCTTCCGCGGTCATCACCTTATGCCTTCCGGCAAGACGCTCAGAGCCATACGCAAACTGGGTTGGGGCCCCGCGCGCAGCGCCCGCAGGATTGCGGGCGTTGTTGGGTGGGGGGACCCGGTCCCTACGACCGGGTGGAGGGTTTGCGCCAAACCCTCCCGGCAACTGGAGACCGAAACGACCTCCACGCCTGGAACTACCTTGTCAGCATTCAGCCAACCCCAAAACCCAGCCTACCTCTGCGCTTCGATGTCGACCACGAGGTGGGTGCGGCCGATGACGATTTCGTCGCCATTGACCAGCTCTTGCCGGCCATGTGTGCGCACGAAAACGCCGTTGCGCGACTCGAGGTCGGTGAGCACGATGCTCGACGCCTGCTCTTCCACGAGGCAATGCTGCGCGTCGACGAGCGGGTCGCCGCTGAGAATGAGATCGCCAATGGCCGAGCCCACCTGCAGCGTGCTGCCACGCGCCAAAAGGCAGGCCCCACGGGCCCCACCCGCCAAAATTTGCACGACTCGAAACGCGGATGGCCAGCGCGGTGACGAATAGAAGTAGGTTGGATCCGGATCGGGCGCATCGTCACTCTGCGGGTTCTCTTCCACGCGCAGCAGCTGATCCCCGACGATGAACTCCTCACCGTAGCTCACGACGGCCGGCTTCTGGATGCGGAGGAACACACCGTTATACCCGTCCAGCCGCTCGACAAACAGGCGCCCGTCCCGATACTTTAGCGCCGCCTCTCGCGGATGGCAGAACGTCTCCCCGGGCAGCGCGATTTCGCCCGCGGCACCAATCACCGTATCTCGGCGACCGACCGCGTAGCGGCCGGGCCCCCCGCCCAGGCTGCGCAGCACGTGCAAGGTGTACAGCTCCGGTGCGCGGCGTGCTGCGGGTATTGCTGCTACCGTCATCGCGAAGTTTGCGCTGACCTTCGGACGGGCTCGGGATGGCGGTAGCGGAGGGGTGCCTTTGGCAGGCGCCACAGGCTCCGGTATGTCCACTCGCGCCATGACCGGTGCGGCCGGCGCTGCAGGCGCCGCAGGGGTGGTTGTGGCGCTTGCGGGAGCGTCTGAGAGCTGGGAAACCTCGGCAGTCTTACTGCGCGCGGTTTGCGCCTGCGCTTGTGCGACGCGTGCCTCTGCGGACGGCCCGCCTTTGCCGGGCGCGCCCACCTTGGTCAGGTCGACGTCAGGGTAGTGCTCGAGCAGCTCCAGCCCGCCCATGGCCTTGCCCGCCAAGATTTCGTCGAAGCGGCCATCGCGCAGCGCGAAGACCATCTCCAGATGTTGGGCTTTCATCAGCTGCCGCACGTACGCGCCAATGTCCGCCTCGGTGTCGATGGCGGCAGCGTAGTTGCGTTTGTGGCTCTTCACCACGCGACCGCCGTCCGCAAACAGGTGCGTGATGACATGCGGAGCGTTGAGCCCGGAGTCTTCGGTCTGAATGTGGAAGATCTGATCCTTGGCGCGGATGTTGTTGTTGAAACCGATTTGAGCGCGCTTGAAGGTCGGGCTCTCCAGGCCTTTTTGCAGGCGTTCGAGCTCTATGGCGTCAAACTTCTCGATCGCCGCCTCGAGCTCGGTGTGTTGACCACCGATGCCTTCCATGCGCTCGAACGCCTGTTGAGCGGCTTTGGCGGCCGGATTGATGCGCAGCGCCTCAGCCAAGAGCCCTTGGCCAGCCGTGTCGTTCGGCCCGCGTGCAGCCCATGCTGCGAGTAATGCTACCGCTTCGTCGGGGCGCTCTTTCTGCACCAGCCAACGAGCGACGCGCGCGGCCACGCCGCGACTCTCCGACACGTTCTCGCCCACGCCGGGATCATGTTCAGTCCCGCGCGTTACGTGCAAGTGTTTCGATTCACTCGGCTATTAGGCCGGTGGCGAGTGCGTACCCTGCGGGGGTTTCTTGACGAGCGAAGGGCGGCAGAGTCCAATGCGCCGTGCCGACTCTCGAAATCTACGACACCACCCTGCGCGACGGAACGCAGGGCTTCGGCGTGGATTTGAGCCTCGCGGATAAACTCGCGTTAACCGAGAAGATCGCTGAGCTAGGCGTCAGCTTCATCGAAGGGGGCTGGCCGGGCTCGAACCCGAAAGACCGCGCTTATTTCGAGGAAGTTCAGCGGCTCGGCCTGGCCCGCGGCAAGGTCAGCGCTTTTGGATCGACCCGGCGCGGTGGTGTCAGCGCGGAGGAAGACCCGAACCTGCGGGCGCTGGCCGACAGTGGTGCCGACGTCACCTGCATCTTTGGTAAGTCGTGGGACCTGCACATCGCCGAAGCGCTGCGCGTTTCGGAAGCGGACAACCTGCGCATGATCGCAGATTCGATCCAGTTCTTGCGCCGCGCCACCGAGCGCCCGGTGTTTTATGATGCCGAGCACTTTTTCGACGGCTTGCGGGAAAACCGCGAGTGCGCCCTCGGCACGTTGCGTGCGGCGCACGAGGCCGGGGCGTCGCGGATCATACTGTGTGATACCAACGGTGGCTCGCTGCCCGCGCAGATCGTGTTGGGTGTGCAAGAGGCAGAGCGCGCCTTGCCGGGCGCGGTGCTCGGCATCCATGTGCACGATGACGGCGGGCTCGCCACTGCCAACACTTTGGCCGCCATCCAGGCCGGTTGCATTCAAGTGCACGGCACCATCAACGGCGTGGGTGAGCGCTGCGGTAACGCTGATCTGACTCAGGTCATCGCCAACTGTGAGCTCAAGCTCGGGTTGCGCTGCCTGCCGGAAGGGCGCTTGGCGCTTTTGACTGAGCTCAGCCGTATCGTGTGGGAGCGTATCAACCGGCTGGGTCCGGATAATCAGCCCTATGTGGGGCCGGCCGCGTTTGCTCACAAGGGCGGTGTCCACGTCAGCGCCATGCAGCGTAACGAGCGGACGTACGAACATGTCTCGCCTTCTAGCGTGGGCAACCATCGCCGTATCTTGATCTCGGAGATGGCCGGTAGGAGCAGCCTGCTCGCCAAGCTCGAGCAGCGGTACCCCGGGCTCAGGGATCAGACCGTTGCGGCTGCGGTCTTGCACGACGTGCAGGAGCTCGAGCACCAGGGTTACTCTTTCGAGGCGGCCGATGGCAGCTTCGATTTGCTCGTGCGTCGGCATTTGGGCCTCGCCAAACCCGCCTTCGACCTCACCTACTACCGCGTGCACGGCATCGGCACTGCGGCGCGCGCGCACGAGGGCGACACTGAGGCCATTCAGTGGGTCGAGGCCACGGTGAAGCTCGAGGTGGGTGGGCAATTGCGGCTGTGCGTCGCGGAGGGCAATGGCCCCGTGGATGCACTGAGTCAGGCGCTCGCGCGGGCGCTCGATGGTGCATTTCCGGTGCTGGGGCGCATGACCTTGACCGACTACAAGGTGCGCGTGGTAAATTCCGGGGATGGCGCGGGGGCACGGGTGCGCGTGCTGATCGAGCACGAGATCGATCGGCGGCGGTTTAGCACTGTCGGCGTGCACGCCAACATCATCGAGGCCAGCTGGAAGGCACTCGTCGATGCCATCGATTACGCGGTGTCGACGGCTGACGACGCTGTTCGTTAGTACGGCGCGGCGCTGGCGTGAGGTCTGTTTTCCCGCTCGTGGGGCCCTCCCCGAACTCGCTCACTTCGCTGCGCTCGTTCGCTCGGACACAGGTACCCCTCCCACGAGCGAGAAAACAG
>JANOIG010000034.1:0-192990 GCA_031407405.1 Deltaproteobacteria bacterium | reverse complement strand
GTGTTTTTCCGCGCGCGGGAGGGGTCCCTGTGTCCGAGCAAGCAAGCGAAGCGCCGCGCGCGAGTCCGGGGCGGGGCCCGCGCGCGGAAAAACACCCTCCCGACGCCGGCCGACCTGAAAACGATTCCACAGCGGGAGATAGGCCAGCAAACCCACCGGCCCAGAAGCCTTGACAGATCGCCCAAAACCGGCGAACTGCACCCGGCACCTCTGTTATTGGAGCCTTCTGTATGAGTTTTCCCATCGATCTCAGCGCGTACCAGCCGCTCACCCTCGATCTCTCGGCGGAGTCGCTAAATCCAGCGGCCGCCCGGCAGCTGGCCGCCAACATTCAGCTGGTGCGCGACAGCATCGTGTTCTTCACCGCGCTGGCGCACGGGCGCGGCTTTGGGGGGCACACGGGCGGCGCCTACGACATCACGCCGGAGGTGCTGATCGCAGACGGCTTCATGCGAGGCAGCGCGCGCATCCTGCCTCACTATTACGACGAGGCCGGCCACCGTGTGGCCATTCAGTACCTGATGAGCGTGCTCAACGGGCACCTGGATGAGGAGTCGCTGCTTCACTACCGAGAAGCTGATTGGAAGCTACCGGGTCACCCCGAGCGTAACTTCACGCCGGGTGTGACGTTCTCGTCAGGGCGCCTCGGCCACCTCTGGCCGTACGTCAACGGCATCGCCGCACGTGAGACGGACAAGGTCGTCGTGCTGTTCGGGTCCGATGGCTCGCAACAAGAGGGCAACAGCGCCGAAGCGGCTCGCTTCGCTGTGGCACGCGGGCTCGACGTGAAGCTCATCGTCGACGACAACGACGTCACCATCTCCGGGCACCCGAGTGAATATCTCAAGGGTTACGACTTGCAGAAGACCTTGAGCGGCCATGGCTTGAACGTGCAGAGCGTGGATGCCGAGGATCTGCAGGCATTGTACGGCGCAATGCGCCGCCTATTCTCGACAAAGGGCCCCGCGGCGTTGCTCAGTCGGCGCCGCATGGCGCCGGGCATCGTTGGCCTCGAAGGCAACCCCAAAGGCCACGACGCCATCCCGGTAAATCTCGCCATCGACTACCTGCGCGCGCGAGGCCACGACCAGGCCGTGCGCCTGCTCGAGGAAGCCAAGGCGGTCGGCAAGCTGCCAACCTTGCGTGGCAGCTCGGCGGCCCGTGCCAGCGTCCGCAATGTGTTCGGCGAGGCCTTGTGCGACGTCCTGGACGGCCTCGACAAGCCGACGCGGGCCTGCACCCTGGTCATCGACAGCGATCTCGCGGGCTCCTGTGGCCTCAATCATGTCGCCAAGCGCTGTCCGGACGTGTACGTCTCCGCGGGCATCATGGAGCGGGGTAACTTCTCCGCGGCGGCGGGCTTTGGATCGGAGCCGGGCTATCAGGGAGTGTTCGGGACCTTCTCGGCGTTTCTCGAGATGGTGGTCTCGGAGATCTCGATGGCGCGCCTGAACGAGTGCAATGTGCTCGCTCACTTCTCGCACGCGGGCGTGGCTGAAATTCTGGACAATACTTGCCACTTCGGAGTCAATAACTTCTTCGCCGACAGCGGCCTCGGTCCCGACGACAACACGCGGCTCTACTTCCCCGCCGATCAACACCAGATGCGCGCGCTCATCGCGCGGGTGTTTGCCGACGCCGGCCTGCGCTTCGTGTTTTCTCCGCGCTGCGCGCTGCCGGACATCCTCGACGCCAAAGGTCAACCCCGCTACGGCGCTGGCTACCGCTTTCAGCCCGGGGTCGACGACGTGATTCTCGAGGGTAGCGCGGGCTGGGTGGTCAGCTACGGGGACGTGTTACACTTGGCGCTGGACGCAGTAATCGAGCTCAGGGCGTCGGGGCTCGACGTGGGCTTGCTCAACAAGAGCACCCTCAACCACGTCGACGAGGCGAGCCTGGCCAAAGTCGGCAAGAGCGGCTTTGTGCTCGTGGCCGAGAGCCAGAACGTCAACACTGGCTTGGGCTCTCGCTATGGCAGCTGGCTGCTCGAGCGCGGCCACCGCCCCCGCTACGCACGCGTGGGCACGCACCTGCGCGGGCAGGGCGGCGGCATCGAGCAACTCATTCAGCAGGGCCTGGACGCGCCCAACATTGCTCGGGCCATCAAGAAGCTCGCGGGCTGATGTTGCCCTGAGAGCTAATGTTGCCCTGAGACCAGTGTCCGTCGATGCAGCGCCACATGTCGCCCGTGGGGTTTTCGTCCCTGAGCTCGGGGGGTAGGCGCTGTGGGCGGACCTGGTCGTAGCAGTGCAGCGCCGTAAAACGCGTGATGCTGCCGGGCATCCCGACACTCGTAAAACCGGGGTGACCCGTGGCAGGGAAGGGGCCCCCGTGCTGCATGGCGGGCGACACGGCCACTCCCGTCGGCATCTTGTCATTCAGCAAGCGCCCGACGCGCTGGCGGAGGCTAGGGCTCAACACACGCACGATGGCGTCGTCTTCGCCGCGAGTATCGCTATAAATGCTGGCGGTGAGGCTGCCGGTGAGCGCGCGCGCAATGGCCACCATTTCCTCGGTTCCGGCGGCGAACACCAACAGGTGCGCTGGACCAAATGCCTCGGTCTGTAGCGCTCCCGGCTGTTTGAGGAACTGGCTACCCGAGACGATCGCCAGGGTATTTTCAAAGCCAAACCCGGGTTGCCCGCTCGGCTTGCCTCCGCACACGAGCTGCGCGCCGTGGGAGAGCCAGGTTGCCAGGCCCTCGCTGACGCTGGCGGCGCTCGTCGGACCAAACAACGTACCTTTCGGAGCCGCTTCGAGCAGCAGCTCGAGCTCCGCCACAAAAGCGTCTGCAGCGGCTCCCTCCGGCAGCACGCTCAACCCGGGCTTGGTGCAAAACTGACCGGTGCCCAGCGTGCAAGACGCGGCGAGCTCTTTCGCGATGGCGCTGCCACGCTCGCGCAGGGCTCCCGGCAATACGAAGAGCGGATTGACCGCCGACATTTCGAGATAGATGGGTTTCCCTGCGCGATCGGCGGCCGCCTTCAGTGCCAGCCCCGCGCGTCGACTGCCGGTAAACGCACTGGCGCCCAGCATTGGGTGCGCCACTAGGTCGAGCCCCAGCTCGGGGGGCAAGGCGTAGATCATCTGAACCGTCGCCGGTGGCAAACCGATGGCCAGCACCGCCTCTGATGCGGCTTCAGCCAGCCGCCGACTCGTGCTGAGGTGCGCGGGGTGAGCCTTGGCGATGACGGGATTGCCCGCGGCGATGGCCGCGGCAAAGTCACCGCCCATGACCGCATTGAAGGCGAAGGGAAAGTTGTTCGGCCCGAACACTGCCACCGGGCCGCCGAGCGGGCCCCGCAGGGAACGAATGTCGTTTTCGGTATCGATGCGCGCTTCGCAAAACGAGCGCTGTCGAGCGGCCTGCGCCGCTTGGCGCAGCTGGCTCGTGGTACGCGGCAACTCCACGTTCCGAAGGCGTGGCTCCCGCCCAAGCCCGGTCTCCAGATGGGCGCTTTCGACGAGCGCATCGCTGGCTGCGTCCAGGTTGTCCGCGCACCGCTCCAAGAAGGCCGCGATGCGCTCCGGGTCGCTGGCGCGCAGCTTGTCCGCGGCCTCGCTACCCGCGCTCAGCGCCGCTGCCAGGGTGGCGTCCCCCGAAACCGGAAAACGTGGCTCGAGCTTTTCTCCCGTCCGAGGATTGCACGATTGAATTTGTCCCTCTGGCGAGGCTTCCTCTTGCCAGCGTCCCGCGACCAAGATGCGTTCCAGTGTCATTATCGTTCCTTCGATCAACTCGCGGCGACTTCATTTTCGAGCGTGGCGTCGGCGACCTGAATGGTCACGACATCCCCGGGCTGCAAGCTGAACCCGTCGGGTGGCACGATGCCCGTGCCCGTCATCAGGAACGCGCCTTGAGGAAAGCTGAGCTCACGGCCCAGATAGCTGGTGAGATCAGTCAGCGAGCGTTTCATCTCCGAGCTGCGCGTTTCGCCTTGAAAAACGCAGCGGTCCTTCCGATGTATGCGCAGCTCAATCGGCACGTTGCGCAGGCCGCTTTCGGTGGCCAGGTGGATAGCGGGCCCCAAGGCACAACTGCCGTCATAAAGCTTGGCTTGCGGCAGATATAACGGATTTTCCCCTTCGATGTCGCGCGACGAAACGTCATTGCCCGCGCAGTACCCGATGACCTCCATCGAGCGGTTGAGCACCAAGGTGAGCTCTGGCTCCGGTACATTCCATTGGCTGTCCCTGCGGATGCGAATGTTCATCCCATGGCCCACCACGCGTGAGCCGGGCGACTTGAAAAACAACTCTGGCCGGTTCGCGTTGTAGACCTTCTCGTAAACATCCTTCACGGCGGACTCTTGCGTGCGCGCCTCCCGGCTCCGCTTGTACGTGACGCCGCTGGCCCACACCTCATGGTCGCTCTCGACCGGAGCTAACAGCGGGCCCAGCGCTGGCTCCGTGCCGGCCACGCTATCGAGAAACGGCGACACGAAGTCGGGTGACAGCTCGAGCAGTAGACCGAGGCGAAAACCCCGTGCCAAAAACTGACCGTCTCGCGCCCAACGCGGGCCCGAGGGGGTCGAGTGTCGAGTCAGCTGCGTCATGACGCCTCCCCCGAGATTTCCATACCCCTGCCGAACCGGGCGCCCTGCTGCTCTCCGCTCATCATTTGCGCCCTCTTAGCGCGACCGGGCCAAAGCCGATAGCGCTGCCCCGCGGGATTGTGTTCAAGGTAGATTATTGCTACTTAGATGCAATCTTGTCGTGCGGTTTGCCAAGGGGTGCGGGAGATCCACGAGGTCATCGGGATAGACGAAACGTCCTCGTGCCCTACGGTGGGCGCTGCGCGTTGCGGGATGATCGCCAGTTGTTCTGCTGGGGCGCCAATCCGTACGGCGAGCAGGGCAATCCGGCGTTCTTCCCTAGCGGCACTGGAGCTAGGACCCCAGCGGATGTAGGCCCCGTGCAGTTCCAATGAGCCGAACGGCGGCGGCCCATCGGCGACGGTGGTGTTCAGGTGGGCCGCGCGGGCCGATGACCCCCAGAAAAGCGGTCGCTTTTAGGGGAGCGTGTTTGGCGCGGCGACCCGCCCCGAAAGAGCCAGCGCATTGTGGTGTTGGGCGGTGCAACTAACCTTGTTCCGTGCTGGCGCGGGTCGTCCGTGCGCAGCGGTGTTGCGCTTGCGCCCCCCCAACGAAGCGAGGTGCGGAAGAGATCCAACTTTGGACTTCTGATCGAAATGTGCGCTGCATCCCGTTCGATAGCCCTCGATGGCCTCTGCCCCGGTCCAGACATCGGACAACCTGATCGGGCATTTGCTGTGGGTGCGCTCGGTAGGCTCGCCGCGCTTCTTGCTCTCCATGACGTCTCGGCCGAAGTCTTGTTCGGCGGCGAGTTGGTTATGAGCGCGACAGTGTACCGTGACGTTGTCGAGGCTCGCGGCGCCGCCCTTGGCGTAGGGCTCTCGGTGATGAAACTCGAGCAGGCTGGTTTCGCGGCACCGCTGGCCACGAACATCGGCATAGGTGCAGCGTCCGCCATCGCGAGCCCACACGGCTCGCTTTACGGCTGCGGGGATGTGACGTCCGTTCGCTGTGGTGGTGCGATAGCGAGCGCGGGCCAACAGCTCGATATGGTTGTCACCTGTCAAATGGGAAGCGAGCAGCAGGATGCCGGTCAAATGAATCGAAGCGTCGGCGAGCATCTCGAAAATCACAGGGAACTGTCGGGCGACTCGCGCTGCGCGACAGCGGCGCTGCGCCTCGTCTTCAGAAAACCTCAATTCATACACGCAGTACGTGTACAGACTCGAGCAAGCCACCTCGCGGTAAATTCCGCGCGCTTCCCCCTCGGCAAGGTGGGCCAGGAGATGCGCGGTGAGCTCGTTCGAGCCGCCGACCAAGCGCTTGAGATTGACGAGCAAGGTGTCGCTCGAAACGTCATCCAGTCGATAGCTTGTCTGCATGAGGCGCAGTATACGCCCACGTTTGACCGCTCCTTCATTGCCGCGCTGACGGGCTATTGATGAGTTTGTCCACTTGCGAGTGGTTCCGTGCTCGAAACTCGCGCGGCGGAGGTGAAGCGCGCGACGCAACACGGGTCAGAGGCGAGTGCGTCAAGTCACGCGAAACTCGCGCCGTATCTCGTCAATGTAGATCGACATCGTTGTGCGTTCTTAACGTTCGCCGAACGCTCGGACACTGAGCAGCTGCGCTCGTAGGCGCAGCCATTGAATGCCTCTGTGACGCCTGCTTTGCCGTGCCGCCGGCGTTGGTCAGCACTCGCGTGGTGGGCCCGGTTGCTCGCGTCGAGCACCTCCCGCAAGGCGTCCTGGGATTCAACAGAGGCGTATGCGCGCGGCCATGTCCGAAATCGCCGCCGAGCATCCCCGGTATCTTCGGTAGTGCCAGGCGCGATAAATTGTGGTGTCTATAGATTATTATCCATTGGCTGCAACGGAAACTTGCGTCACTGCCTCAAACGAGGCGTGCTGGTAGTGCTTTTCTCGAGCCGTTTAGCTTCTCGCCAAGCGGCGGTTGGGAAAGTGCCACCCCCGTGGTTTTTCTGATGGATCGGAGGCTTTCGCGTTCTAAAAGGATTGGGTTAACTCTCGCGTCGGTGCGGCACGAGGTTTCGGGCCGCGCGCCTCGTACTTCCTTTAGAATTTGGAGACTAGCGGTATGCGTTCATGGATCGGTTGGAGGCTTTTGCGGCGAGTGCCGCGTGTGTGGTTGGGGCCGTGACTTGCTCGGACGATGGCGGTCCCGACACCGGCATCGATCCTCTGCAGGGCCAAAGCGGCTCCGGCAGGGGTGGTTCGGCGGGTAGCGCGGGCACCGGCACGGCGGGTACCGGCGGCATGTCCATGGGCGGACGGGGCGGAATGGGCGCCTCTGCCGGCGGGAGTGCGGGGTCGCCGAGTGGTGTCGGTGGCGTGGCGGGCAGCGGCAGTGCTGGTACTGGCGGTACCGGCGGCGCGGCGGGTAGCGCCTTTGCCCAAGCCAATAATCAGGCGGCGTCGTTCGCGGCGACCGAGCTCATGTTGCAAGGAGCCCCTGTTTCTGAAAGGATCGTCATTCGCGCGGTCACGATCAGAAACATGCCGCCTGCCTGCGGGCAAGGCGCTCTTGGCACCGGGCAATGCTTGAGCGTCGCCGACGCCGACCTGCTCGAAGCCTGGCTTGATCAAGGCGCCGTGGAGTAACCCGTCGGAAACGAAGGCTCGATGTGCTGGCCGTGTATAACAGTGCACGGCTGGCCCGCGCCGAGCGGCTAGCCTCCGGCACGTCACTTCGGTAAAAGGTCAATCCATGCTCAAGCTCCCTACGCGTTTCGCGCTCTGTATTCCTCTCATCGCGGTCAGCGGCTGCTCCGACGACGATGGCGCCAACGTTCCGAGAAAGGGAACGATGGCAGCCGGGGGAGGCTCCGCTGGCGTGGGGGGTGAAGGGGGCGCTAGTAGCGCAGGGCGCTCGGGTGCCGGCGGCATGGCAGGTTCCTCCGGCGCGGCGGGCGGAGGCACCGGAGGCGGGTCGGGCAGCCCGGGTTGCGTCCCCGTTCAACCCGATGCGGGCGTCCTCGACGCGGGTGATGCCGGCGACCCGGACGCCAGCGGTGACGGCGGCGGTCCAGAGGTCGTCAGCTTTGCCGCAGACATTCAGCCGATTTTTGCCCAGAGGTGCGGCCCCTGCCACACTACCGACGGTTACGCGGGCCACAACGTCGGCGGTGCGGACCTCGAGGCAGCCTACGCCGATGCTGTAAGGCTCGGTCAAGACCTCGTCGGCAGGATCAATGGCGGCGGCATGCCGCCGAGCGACGCTCCTCCCCCGAACGATTGCGCCGATGGGGCGGGGCCGGGCGACCCTGGCTGCGTGACCGTCGAGGAGCTCAATCGCGTGCAAACCTGGTTGGCTCAGTGTAGTCCGAGGTGAAGGTCTGGAGGCTCGGCGGGGAGGCGCCGCGAGCTCTTCGCGTCAACTGAATCGTAAGGAAGTGAAATGTCGAGATTCGGAAACGGTATGGCGATCCTGATGGTCGCGAGTTTGGCGCTCGGTTGTTCTGACGACACGCAGGGGGGTGGCTCTGATGCTGGCCTGGGAGGCGCCGGCATGGGTCCGCCCGTCAGCTTTGCCGCCGACATTCACCCCATTTTGCTGATGAAGTGTGCCGGCTCGGGGTGCCACAGCATGGATCAGACACCCTATCAGCCCGGACATGGGGCGGCGGACGTGGATGACGCCTACGAGGTCACACAGAAAGTGGGGTCTAGGGGGCAGTTTGTCTACGAACGCATGCTGGAGCGTGTGGGGAGTGAAGTGCCCGGGGTCATGATGCCTCCGAACTACGCAAATCCCCCGTGCAACGGCGAGCTGGGCACTGACGGCTGCCTTACTCTCGCTGAGTACGAGCTCATTCAAGCTTGGGTCGCACAGGGCGCACCGCCCTGAGTGCCGGCGCAGCCTAGTTCGAACTTCCCTGCCCTTGGCTGCCTTGTGGCGTGGGCTGTTTCACTCGATCTCCCATCGAGAAGTACAAAGCCGATGCCACCAAGGTCACCAACGCGGCCCACGCCAGTGGTCGGCCCCAGCGGCGTGGAGCGCCGCGCACGTGGACTTTGGAGGCCACCGGGCTGGTGCGAGGTTTTCGGCCGCGGCGTCGAAGCGCATAGGGGAACATGTGTCGAATTCGTGAGGGTGTGGTGGGGGCCGCCGGGTTGCGACCGTAACGCGGCAGGTGAGCCAAGGTCCAGAGGCCTGGGCAAACGCCCAGAACCTCCTCGAAAGAGGGTGGAATCTCCCTCGCTTCGGCGTACCGAGGTAAATGACGAAGCATTGGTTGGCGGCCGCAATCGGAGTGGCTTGGGGGCTGGCCCCTGCGCGGGCCGCGTACGGCCATGATTGCTCGGGCGAGGCCGCGCCCACTCGGTTTGGAGTGTGCTCGTTTGTGCAAAGCGACGCCGATCGGAATGGCGAAATCACGTCGGCCGAGGCGCACGCCGTCGCGCTGACGTTGTTTGATGGGTTGGACGGCGACGCGGACGGAGTCGTCACACCCCTCGAAGCCCAGCAGGGCGCGGGCCGTTGGCGAGAGCGGCGTTTCGAGCAGCGCTTTGCCGCGTTAGATCTGGATCGAGATGGAGGGCTCGCACTGCAAGAGGTGGGCATGCTTCAACATCGGTTTCAGCGGCTCGATCGCAGCCGCGATGGGCGGTTGACGCGGCCCGAGCTGAAGCGCATTTATTTCCCTCAGACAGGCCATCAGCCGGGCGCCGCCCTGAGCGCGGGTGTCTTGCGCTGGGACGCAGATCGAGACGGCCGGGTCACTCCGGTAGAGGCCCGGCGCGCAGCGGACCGTCGGCTGGCACGCCGAGACCGCAATGGCGACGGCGTGCTCACGTGCAATGAGGCGCACGCCGGAACAAGCCCCGCCCGCTAGCTTCAAAGACGCGCTCGCGCGTCGGGTCAATGGAGCTATATGCTCGGGTGCATGCAGACTCGATCATCGACCCTGGTCAGCCCCTTGACGCAGTCGCTTGGATGGGCGCTTGGCTTGATCGCGGCGCTGGCCTGCGCCCCCCGGGCGGCACCCCCGGCAGCGTCGAACCCGGCGGAGCACAAGCCTTTCGGTGGAGAACGCGCGGCGTTTGGCGACTCCGTCGGCGCTCGCGTGGTCACGGAGAACGTGGGGCGTTGTCAGGGCGTCCCGGCGTTGGATCAGGACCCGTTGCTCGCCGACTTTGAGCAAGACTCCATTTTTCTTCGCCCTGTGCCTGAGCGCAGCGGGGTCTGGTACATGGCCAACGACGGGTCACCCGAGGGCAAACAGGTTCCCGAGAGCTACGCGGCAGAGCGCGGGGGCTTCAACGGCTCGAATTACGCCCTTCACTTCCGGGTCGAAGGGTACAGCGACTGGGGTGCAGCGCTCGGGTTTCAAATCCGGTATACGCCTGAAGACGGGATCAAGTGTCCCTTCAACGCCGAAGCTTTTGAGGGGCTCGCGTTCATGGCGCGCGGCAGCGGCCGTATTCGAGTCAATCTCGGCATTCCGGAAACCGTGCCGGGCGAGCAGGAGGGCCGCTGCCAGCGGGGCTGTTGGGATAGCCACGGCTCGTTCGTCTTTCTCACAGAAGAGTGGGCCCCCTACACCATCCCCTGGTCGGCGTTTGCCCAACAGGGTTGGGGTACGGCGTCGCGGCTGAACCTCAAAGAGCTCTTGACCATCAACTTCGCCATTGGCCGTGCAGATCAACCGGTCGAGCTCTGGTTGGACGACGTGCGCTTCATGGCGCGGAAGAGCCCATGAAGCGGTCACGCCGGCTCCTCGGGGCGCTGGCCTTTGCGCTCGGCGCGATGGGGGTCGCTTGCCAGTCGTCGTTGTCGACCCCCTCGGTGCACTCGGCGCCGTCGAGCGTCGGTCCTTCCCCGGCGCTCGAGTCGGCTGGGCTCTTGCCGGCGCGGTTGAGGCGGCTTTCAAACGCAGAGTACGCTCAAACCCTGTCACGGCTGCTGGGGTTCGCTGTGGAGCTGCCGGAGAGTTTTCCCGAAGACGTGCTCCTCGATGGCTTCTCGTCGAACGGCCGCCAGGGGGTAGATCCACTGTACATCTCCGAAGCACAAAAACTCGCGGCTCGGCTGGCTCGGCGCGCCGTAGGCGAGCGCCTTGCGGCCCTCGTACCTTGCGCGCCCGCTGCACCCGGTTGTGCTCGACAGTTCGTGACGGAGTTTACCCGGCGCGCCTATCGTAGGCCGGGGCGAGCCGCCGAGGTGGAGGCGGGCTTGAAGCTGTTTGAGGTGGGCGCTGGGCAAGCGGGCTTTTCTGGAGGCGTAGAGATCGTGATCGCCACCCTGCTGGTCGCTCCCCAGCTCTTGTACGTGAGTGAGCTCGGCGTAAGCGAATCTGCAGGTGTTCAGCAGCTGACCTCGGAGGAGGTAGCGAGCGTGATGGCCTACATGTTGACCGGGGGTCCGCCGGACGATGAGCTGTTGCTGGCGGGCGCGGCGGGGGGGTTGGCAGAAGCCGAGGTGCGCGCGAGCCACGCCTGGCGCTTGCTCGCGCAGTCGCAGACGCGCTTTCAGTTTCGGCGTTTTGTTCGCGAGTGGTTGGGGTTGGACGCGCTCGCTTCGCTGACCAAACCCGTGGCGGATGATCGCCAACTACGTCTGGGTCTGCTGGCTGAAACCGACGCCTTCGTGGATGAGGTTTTCATGTACGAAGGGGCCTCTCTCGACAAATTGCTGGCCGCCAACTTCACGGTGATTCCGGCATCTCTGCACGCCTTTGAGGGCCTCGCGCCGGCCGCGGCTGCCGATCATTACGGCCGAGTCTCTCTCACGGGCAGCGCCAGGCTCGGCTTACTGCAGCAGCCGAGCTTTCTCGCTGTTCATTCGCATGAGAGTCAGACCGCGCCCGTGCTGCGGGGCAAGGCGATTCTCGAACGGTTCTTGTGTGTGAAGTTGCCTCGCCCGACCGAGCTCGGCTTGCAGGTGACGTTTCCGCCCCCGGATCCGCGGCTCACCACGCGTGAGCGCCATGCACAGCACGCGAACGACCCCACCTGCCGAAGCTGTCACAGGACGATTGATGCGCTGGGCTACACCTTCGAGAATTTTGATTTTGTCGGCCGTCTGCGCCGGGACGAGAATCGGCGACCGGTGGACACCCGCACCGACTACGGCGGGCCAGAAGGGCCGCAGACGTTTCTGGATAGCCGTGACGTTGCCCGCTGGCTGGCTCAAAACCCCCGCGCGCACGAGTGCTTCGCTCGGCAAGCATTTCGATTCTTCACCGGGCACGGGGAGGCCGCGCTCGAGGCGGCGTTTCTGGCGGAACGGGAGCGGCTGCCCGAGGTCCAGCGCCGAGATCTGTTCCAGACTCTGGTGGCCTTCATCCAGAGCCCGCTCTTCGTCCAGCGCGGCGTTCCAGAGGCAACGCCATGAGGGCGTCGTCGAGGCCTGCAGGGCGGCGCACGCGGCGGCAATTTCTTGGTGCGGGGTTGCTGGGTCTGAGTGTCGCCCCATTCTTGCGATGTCTGCTGCGCTCTGGGGTGGCGCAGGCAGCGCCCGAACAGTCCGTGGCCGCTCCGCCTGCGCGGGTGCGGCGTTTCATCGGCGTCTACGCTCCCCACGGCATCGCCCGCGAGCTCTGGCTGCCCGGTCCGGGCTTTGACATTGCGTATGAGCACTGCAGCTTGCAGCCGTTCGATGACGCGCCGGCTTTTGGTCAAAGCTTTCGGGACCGCATCCTGGTCGTGGACGGGCTGGACCTGGCCGCAGGCATCGAAGCGGGAACGGTGGGCCACGAGGGCGCTCGAGTCATGCTGACCGGCAGCGCTGCGGACGGTGATGGGCCCTCGCTCGATCAGTTCCTCGCCGTCGAGCAGCGGCTCGGCTCCTCCACTCCGCACAGCTCCTTGGTTCTGGGCGTCGGCGCGCATCAGACGGATATCGGCTCGAACATCTCGTACATGGCCGGTGGGCGCCCGGTGCCCAAACGCATCGACCCGAGCGAGGTGCATGACGCCCTGTTCGGTGAGCTGATCCTACCTGGCGATCCGGTCGCGGCCGCCAGGGTTCGAGCGCAACGCGCGCAGAAGCGCAGTAGTCTCGATTTTCTCCAGGGGCAGCTCGAGGCATTGTCCACGCGGCTGCCCCCGAGCGAGGCGCGCAAATTGGATCAACATCTGACGGCCCAGCGCGAGCTCGAGCGGCGGCTCACACATTTCGAGGCTTCGTGTGCCGTGCCCGCTCCGCCGCCTGCCTTTCAAAGCGTGCGAGCAGGCAGTGGCGCGGCCCGGTTCTTCGATGCCATCACCGACTTGCAGGTGGATTTGATCGTGCAGGCGATGGCCTGTGACATCACGCGCTTCGCCACCCTGTTTCTCAGCGATCTCAGTCGCACGCGCCTGGTCGAAGGTATGCCCGAGGACATTCATTTTGATGTGTCCCACCGCTATCGCGCCCGCGCTGAGGGCCAACCGGGCCGCCCTGAAAGCTGGTTACCTTTGGCGCGGCAGAACCACTACAGCTACACTAAGGTCGCGCGTTTGCTGCAGCGCCTGGCTGAAAGGCAGTTGCTCGGCGATACACTCGTCCTCTGCAGCAGCGACATGGGGGATCCGTCTCGTCACAGCTCTCGGGGCGTGCCCACGCTGCTGGCCGGCGGGGGCTTCAAGGGCGGGCGTCACGTCGTCTGCCAGGGCAAGGCGGCCGGCGCCAACAATCACCTGCTCGTCTCCATCTGCCACGCGTTTGGCGTTCCCGTCGCAACCTTCGGCCATGCCCGTGACCCGGCCATCACCGCCGGTCCGTTACTTGAATTGTCAGGCTGAAGCCCTTTGGCGGCAAGTGCTCAGTCGAAAATCGGCGCTTCGTTAGTTCCCATCGGCACCGCTTTTCTGTGGGGGCGAACGCCTGAGCTATGGGTCGGCAGTATCAACCAGTCGGGTGTATTGGCGCCTTGCCGCGCTGAACCCGTCGCACGCGGGGGCGTGCGAGATCGTGATCTCGAGAGGCTTGGGGAAGGGTCGCGTCCGGTGCTCTCCTCCAGACGCGCGGGCGCTTCCGGACGGGCCTCGCGGGCGGCGACGCGATCGCGGGTGGGCTGCACTGGCAGCACCACCGATTCGGGAGCTGAAACGGATGGGAGCGGTGTGGGCGTTTGCGCCGGCAGCGCTGAGCGCTGCTCCAGGGGCCCTACGCCCCGATCCAATGGCCAAGTCAGCAGCGCGGCCAGTGCAACCAGCCCCATCACCGCGGCGGCAGCCATGGGCCAGTGCCTGCGCCGGGCCGCCGCGCCGTCAGGCCCCACGATGGCCGAGCGGGTGTCCTCGACGGCCAGCGCGTGCTGGGCGCGGGCGGCTGCCGCGACGTCATTGAACGTCAACGACCAGGTGATCCGGGTGCGCTGCCCCGCCAGGTTCAAGAGCTCCTGTCCGAGCGCGCGCATGTCTGGGAAACGTTGCCTCGGATCGATGCTCATGGCGCGCTCGATGATGCTGGAAAGCCGCCGGGAGGGCCTTACCGCTTGTTCGGCTAGCCGTGGGTAGTCACCCGAGGTGACCCGCCGCGCCGTCTCGAGCACCGTATCGGCGATGAACGGATTGATGCCAGTGGCACACTCGTAGAGCATGACGCCCAGCGAGTACTGATCGGAAAGGGCGGTCATGTCCCCGCCCATCAGTGCCTCCGGCGACATGTAGAGCGGCGTCCCCATCAAGAGGTTGCGAGTCGCTGAAGTCACCCGCAAGTTGTCCCCGCTAGCTGCTTTGGAAATGCCAAAGTCTAACAATTTGGGCTCAATCTCATCGTTGCCCCGCTGGGAGAGGAAGATGTTGCCCGGCTTCAGGTCGCGGTGCACCACTCCCGCGTCGTGAACTGCTACCAGCCCAGCGACGACGGGAATGAAAATGTCGATGATGGTCGACTCGCCCAGTGCGCCGTGTGAGTGCAGCAGCGCTTCCAGGTCCTGTCCGACGAGGAGCTCCATCACCAAGTAGGGAATGCGATTTTGCAACCCGACGTCGAAGATGTTGACGACGTTGGGATGCTTGATCGCCGCGGCGATGCGCGCCTCCCGCAAGAACCGCGCGCGGCCTTCGGTGCCAGGTGCGGCGCTGTCAACTAGTACTTTGAGGGCAACCTGCCGCTGCAGCCCTTCGTGCTCGGCGCGATAGACGCGCGCCATGCCGCCGTGGCCAATGCAGGGGCCAATCACGTAGGTGCCAAATCGAGACCCTTCTTTAAAAATGCCAGCGGCGCTAGCCGCGGAAATCGGCGGCAGGGAGTCAGCGTCATTGTCGGACTGGGGTTGCTGTGGCAATTTGCCTGGCCTCCGGCACATTACGTGGATTCGACGCGCCGGACACCTGCACAGGTCGGGTGCGTCGCCAGCCACGGTTGCACTTTATGTGCCAAGGCCCCAATCGGCTGCCGCGAGCAAAACGGGAGGCGAGAGCCAAGTTTGTGGACCGTACGGCTGCTGTAGATAATCGAGACGACTGTGGCAAACGTGCGCGGAGGCTCATCGCTGCCGCGTCGCATTCACCCGGGAGGCGCAGCCGCGCTGACCGCGACTGGGACCTTCACGATGTCCGCGGCAGAGAGGCCGTCCAAAATTTCGACCTGGACTCCATCACTCAAGCCCAGCTTTACGAAACGCTTCTCGTAACCGAGCGCCCCATTCTGAACTTCGATGTAGGGCTTGCCCCCTTCGAATGACAGGACGCGTTCGTTGATGGCGAGCACCTGGTGTCGGCGCTCGAGGATGATGTCTGCGTTGGCGCTGTAGTTGGCGCGTACGAAGCTGCCCGGAGGAATGGTGAGGGCCGCACGAACCTCGAACTCTATCGTGCCTTCCTTGTTTGTGCCCTTGGGTGCAATGTATTCCAAGGTACCCTCGAACTTTTGCCCGGTGAGCGCCCCAATGACGATGCTGACCGGCATTCTTTCCTCCAGCTTGCCCACTTCGCTCTCGTCGACAAAGCCCTGGAAGATCATGTCCTGCATGTCGGCGATCGAGGCGATGGTGGTGCCTTCGTTGAAGTTGTTGGTTTCGATGACCGAGGAGCCTTCCTTGACCGGGACCTCAATCACCATGCCTTCGACCGTGGACGCCACCACGTTTGAGATCTTGCCCGACCCCCGGATCGCTCCTTCCTTGATCAGCTGCAGGTTACTGATCGACGCATTGAGCTCCTGTTCTGCCAGCCGAAAATCGAGCTCGATGCGATTGAAATCCGCCTCGGCGACGAGCTGTTGCTTCCGCAGCTGCTCCAGCCGGCCATGTTCCCGTTCACGGTTTTTCAAGCTGATGCGCGCCGCGGCTACCCGCGACTCGGCGCTGTTGACGTTGACCACATTCGGGACGATCCTGATTTCCGCGATCAGGTCACCTGCCTTGACGAACTGCCCCGGTTCCACCGCGAGTTTCTCGAGGATACCGGACACACGCGGCTTGATGCTGACCTCTCGGCGGGGCACGATAGCCCCCGCCGCCACTGTCTTTTGGACGATATCTCTGATCTCGGCGCTGGCGGTCTTGAACGTCAGCGGTTCTTCCTTGGACTTCTGATACAGGAACGCGAGCGTCCAGCCGAACCCACCGAGGATGCAGAGCGCTATGATGGCGGGGACGATGCGGCGGATCATTCGGACCTCAGAGCGACGACGGGGTGGATACGAGCCGCATGGCGGGCGGGCGCGACGCCCGCCAGAATACCCCCGAGCGCTAGCACCGCGGTGGCAACGAGCGCGGCGCTCAAATCGATGCTGGGCGCCCCCATCGGCCCGTCTCCAGTCGAGGCAAAGCGGGCCACGAGCTCCAGGCCGAGCACACCGGCGACGAGCCCCAGATAGCCGGCCAGAACCGTCAACACGATCGCTTCCTGTAGAACCAGGCGCACGATGGACCCGGGCGTGGCGCCGAGCGCCTTGCGCACACCGAACTCGCGAGTGCGTTCTTTGACGCTGATGAGCATGATGTTGCTGACTCCGAGCGCTCCGGCCAGCAACGTAGCAACACATACGAACCAGACGAAAGCCCGAACGCCACGAAATAGGTTTTGGACTCGGTGGTGCTGCTTGGAGAGGTTGAAAGAGCCCACGGCCCGAGGGTCATCGGGGTGTACGCGGTGGCGGGCACCGATGGTGTCTTTGATGCTGCGCTCGAGCTCGTCAGGGTTCACGCCTGGAGCGGCCCGTATCCCCACCCAGCCAACCCGGTCGCCGGTGTTGAAGGCGGCCTGAAAAGTGGTGAACGGTATCAGCAGCGTACTATTGTTGCGCTCACCCTCTTCTCCCGGTTGCTCGGAGTCCATTACCCCCACTACCTGGAAGTGCACGCCGCGTGCACGGACATACTCGCCAATGGGATTTTGCTCGTCGCGGAACAACATGCGGCGCACGCCCTCACCAATCACGGTCACCTTACGCCGCTCTGCCATGTCGAGCTCGTTGATGAACCGGCCAAGATACGGTCGGTCCATGGCGACTTGGGCGAACGCGGGGGTTTCACCCTTGACCCCGAAGTTGCCCGTCTTTTCTCCATAACTGACGTTGTTGCCATCGCGCCAGCCACCGAGCTCGATACCCGGAGCCACTGCGGCGATTCCGGGAACCGACCGACGCAGAGCGGCCATGTCATCCAGGTCGAAGCGGATCCAACGCCCGGGCGCCAGCCCCGCATACGGCAGGGTGGTGTTCTGGCCCCAGGCGTACACGTTGTTGGCGGAGAACCCCACCATGTTCTTGGTGACGCCGTCTTCGAGGCCGCTGCCAAAGCCCAGCATCATCACCAGCATGAGTGTGCCCCAGAAAACGCCCCACGAGGTCATGGCCGTGCGCAGGACGTTCTTTTGCAGCGTGGAGAACACTTCCTGCCAGGTGTCGAGGTCAAGCATCGCGCATCGCCACAATCGGTCGGACGCGAGCCGCCTTTAGTGCCGGCAGAAGCCCCGCCAATGCGCCGGCGCCGATCAAAAGCGCCGTGGCCACCAGCGCCACGCGCACGTCGAGCGAGGGGTTTCTGACATAGTCGTTCTCGGGTAGATGGCGCCGCACGGTTTCGACCAAAAGCACCCCCCCGGTCAGCCCGATATAACCGGCGCATGACGTGAGCAGCAACGCCTCGGTCAAAATCATCATGACGATGGAACGCGGGGTTGCGCCGATCGCCTTGCGAATGCCGATCTCGAGCGTGCGCTCTTGCACCGAGATGATCATGATGTTGCTCACCCCGACGATCCCCGCAAATAATGTCCCGATTCCAACCACCCACACGAACGTGCGCACCCAGTCGAAGATGTCCATCAGCTTGCGGAATTGCACCAAGTTGTTGCTGATCTGCACTGCTCGCCGGTCCTCGGGGTCGAAATGGTGGCGTTCAGCCAGCACCTGCCGGGTGCGATCCGCCATGGCTCGGCTTTCGTCCAAGCTGGCGGCGCCTGTCGTGTACATGATTTGATGCACGCGGTTGCCGCCGTGGTAGACGAGCTGCGCGGTGGAGAGGGGGATGTAGATGCGCCGGAGCTCACCCTGGCCGCCCTGGTCCTCGAACACGCCAATCACTTTGTAATTTACCCCGCGAATGTTGATGATTTCGCCCAGCGGGTCTGTCTTGCCAAACAGCGCGGTCTGCACGGCCGGGCCAATCACCGCCACCTTGCGCCGCTCGCTGACGTCCAGGTCGTTGATGAAACGCCCCGCCAGCATGATGGTTCGCTCCAGGTACTGGTGGCCGGGGTGACAGCCGCGAATGTCAAAAGAGGCGCTCTTGTCACCCCGGCTGACAAAGATACCGCCCCGCAGGTAGTAGCGGCCACTCGTGTGCTCCATGCCTGGGAGCTCGCGCCGGAGCGCGTCGATGTCGGTATCGTCGAAGTTGATGGGTCGGCCCGGAGCATGGCCAGCGTGGGGCAGGGATGTCTTGCCTTGGCGTACCCAAATCGAGTTGGTCGCGTCATCTCGAAAGTCGTGCTCGACGCCATGTCGTAGGCCGTTGCCGGCGGCGATGAGCAATACCAGCATGAAGATGCCCCAGGCCACGCTGAGCGCTGTCAGGCTGCTGCGCAGCTTGTTGCGCCGCAGCACATCCACGACTTCGTGCCAAGTGTCGACGCTCACGTGCCATCTCGATGGACTCGCCCGTCCTTCAATACGATGACCCGGTCAGTGCGTTCGGCGATGTCCTGCTCGTGCGTGACGATCAGCATCGTAATCCCCTCCCGGTTGATGCTGCGCAGCAGGTCCATCAGCTGGTAAGAGGTGGCCGAGTCGAGCGCACCGGTTGGCTCGTCGGCAAGCAGCAGCTTGGGCTTTGCGATCAGCGCTCGCGCGATGGCCACCCGCTGCTTTTGACCTCCGGAGAGCTCACTCGGCAAGTGTGTGGCCCGGTCCTCCAAATCCACCTTGCGCAGGTACTCGAGCGCGATGCGATTGCGCTCCTTGCGCGGTACGCCCTGGTAGTACAGCGGCAGCGCGACGTTCTCGAGGGCGGTTTTGAAAGCCAAGAGATTGAATGACTGAAAGACGAATCCAATGAAGCGGTTGCGGTACTTGGCGGCTTGTCGCTCCCCCAGGTTCTGAATCAGCGTATCGGCGAGATGGTAGGTGCCCCCGTCGTAGTCATCGAGTAGCCCAAGGATGTTCAGCAAGGTCGACTTGCCCGAGCCGGACGAGCCCATGATGCTGACCAACGAGCCCTCGGCGATCTTCAGGTCGACGTCTTTGAGCACATGGAGCGCGGCATCGCCAGACCGATAGGACTTGTTGATGCCGCGTAACACGATCATGGAGCACTCCGTGGACGATACAGGCCAATAGGCATGGGATTGCCGAGTGACCGCCTGGCGATCTAGCACAGCTTCGCGGGAGCGGGCCGGTCAGGCCGGGCATTCTCGACAATCCCGGGCTATCTTGGCAGACTCCCCCGCGATGCAAACCAGCCTCGTCGGCAACCAAATCATCGGCGCCGGGCAAATTCTGATGGCGGAGTTGGACCCCCGACTGAACCCGGAGCCAGACGCCAGCGGTGTCGGGCTGTTTCTGCGCGCGACGGCTGCGCGCACAGGGTCACGCCTGGTGTTTTCGGCAGGCCGGATCCCGAGCCTACGGCGCTATACGGTGTGCCATCGCTACGAGCCGTTTTGGATGAAGCCCGCGGCGGGGTCCAGCCTCGCGGATGTGCCCGCCGAAACGCAATTTCTGCTCGCGGAGCTCGAAGGGGGGAGCTGGTTGCTGGTGGTGCCACTGGTGGAGGACCCCTGGCGCTTTTCGCTACGAGGTCATGCCAACGGCCACCTCGAGCTGTTGGGCGAGACCGGGGATCCGCACGTTCCCGGTTCAGGCGGGCGGGCGCTGTTCGTCGGGGCCGGCGCGGAGCCGTTTGCGCTGCTCGAGGCGGGGGCGAAGGCGGTGGCGGCGCGCCTGGGCACCGGCGCTTTGCGCGTGGCCAAGCCCCTCCCGGGTTTCGTCGATCACTTTGGTTGGTGCACGTGGGATGCTTTTTACCAGGAGGTGAGCGCGGACAAGCTGCGCTCCGGGCTCGAACGCTTCAAAGCCGGGGGCGTGTCGCCGCGTTTCGTCATTCTCGACGACGGCTGGCAGAGCACCCGCTTCATGCCGACGGGCGAGCGCCGGCTCACGGCATTCGCCGCCAACGAGAAATTCAACGGTGACCTGACCGCGTGCGTCCGCGAGGCGAAGCGCGACTTTGGCATCGAGACCTTCCTCGTCTGGCACGCCGTGATTGGCTACTGGGGGGGAGTCGACGGCGCGGCACTGCCCGGGTACGGCGTGCTCGAGCAGGTTCGGCGCTTTGGCGAGGGCATCATGGCCCACGCACCTCGTTTCAACGAGGATTGGTGGGGGGCTCTGGTGGGGTTGGTACCCGAGGCGCACATCGGGCGTTTCTATGACGACTACCATCGCACGCTTTTTGAGCAGGGTGTGGATGGTGTCAAGGTGGACAATCAAGCGGTGCTCGAGGCACTGGGCGTGGGTCAGGGGGGCCGAGTCCGGTTGACACGCGCCTATCGCGAGGCGTTGGAGGGCAGCGTAGAGCGCCATTTTGCCGGCAAGATCATCAACTGCATGGCCAACGCTCAAGAGACTTATTACGGCTCGCCCGGCTCGACGTTGACACGCACCTCGATCGACTTCTTTCCCACACGCCCGGAGACGCATTCCTCCCATTTGTACGCCAACGCTCAGGTGGGGCTCTGGTTTGGCCATTTCATGCACCCCGACTGGGACATGTTTCAGAGCGGCCACGCCTTTGGCGCGTTTCACGCCGCGGGCCGCGCCATCTCCGGCGGTCCCGTGTATGTTTCTGACAAGCCGGGCGAGCATGATTTTGCGCTGTTGCGCAAGCTGGTCTGTTCGGACGGCACGGTGCTTCGCGCGGATGGTCCCGGCCTGCCAACGCCCGACACGTTGTGCGTGGATCCCACTCGGCAGCCGGTGCCGCTCAAGATTTGGAATCGCAACGGCGCCTCGGGCATCGTGGGCGTGTTTCACGCGTTATACTCCGCCGGTCACGCCGAGGCGGTGTCCGGTGCGCTCAGTCCGCGCGACGTTCCGGGCCTCGAGGGCGAACGTTTTGCGTGTTATGCTCACAACGCTGAACGGCTCGAGCAGCTCGATCGGCTGGGCGAAAAATCGTTCACGCTCTCTGAGCGCCAGTTCGAGATCTTCTGGCTGGTGCCGATTCAGCGCGGCTGGGCAGCCCTCGGGCTCGCAGACAAGTTCAACGGCCCGGCGGCGGTCGTGTCCGTGCAGTGGGACGGAGAGCACCGTTGCACGGTTCGCATGAAGGACCAGGGCGAGTTTTTGGCCTTCAGCGAGCGTGTGCCAAAGAGCGTGCGGTCGGGTACGGCTCTAGGCGATGGCGCCGCGCTACCTTTTCGTCACGACGCGGCCAGCTCCGCTCTTCGAGTCAGCCTGGGCTCGAGTGAAGATCGGATCTTCACGATTCTGTGGTAAGCGGCGCTAGTGCACCGTTGCCATCGAAGCGATGTACGTCGCCACTAACGCAGCTGGTCCGCCACGCGGCGTGCGACCGGCTCGATTCCAGCCTGGAGCCCACTGCAGGCTTCGGAGGGCTTTGCCATCAGGGCGTCGAAGTTTCCGTAAGCATACTTCTCAGGGCCAGGGATGTGCTCGACGTTCTCCACGGTGACCACCTGGCCTCCATAGCTGAACTCTTGGGCGTACAAACGCTGCTTGGTTTTTGAGGCGATGAGGCGAGCGCTGACCCGCAGCCAAGGCAGATAGTCGGCTTGCGGCGCATAGTATCCAGCTTGAACGAAGGATACGTCGAGAATCGCGTCTGCGTCCGCGTGGATGCTCGAGTAGTCCGCATCCTGGTCCGTCTCGCTTTTCTTGACTGGGCGTTGATCGAGCAGCACCACACGATAGCTGGCGCTCTGCAACTCGCGAGTGAGCGCCTCAGTCATACTTCGACCGAATGCAAGCTGCTGCTCAGCAACGGCACTGGTGAACTCCTCGGACTTCTGCTCCTCTTCCGAGGATTCAATCGCGGCACCAATCAATCCGAAGGCCGCGCCCGTGCCACCGATATTGACCACCCTGAAATCCGACGGTGGTGGCACGACCAAGAGCGCGATGGTCTGTACCTTCGCGTTGGCGCCCTTGTCGAAGGCTTGTTTAGGGAACGAGACACACCCTGCGGCCAGAACAAGTATCAGCAGGTGTATCGCATAGACAATCTTCTTCATGTTTCGCTCGGCTCCGGCTTGTTGCTATTGCGACCAGAATTTGCGGGCTTCGACGCTGGGCCTCCAGGACGATCAACATACGCTGGGTTCAGCCAATTACGTTTGTACGTTCTTGCCCCAATCGCATCCGACCCCTGTCGCCCCCCCCAACTCCAAGCACGTTACACTCGCCCGAGGACGCTTCTTGCTGAAAAGCATGAGAGAAGCGCGCTGGACCCGGCCAGCCACCTTTCTACGTCCTCGCGTAGCTCACTCGCTCATGGCCGGCGATTACCCTCGGACGGGGCTGTTGGCTCGAAAAGCGTCCCGCCAACGCGCCGGAGTGGCGCCAAAATAGGTCTTCAGCGTACGGGTCAGGAAGGGAACGTCGGTATATCCGAGCATGAACGTCACCTCCCCAATGGGAACGCCTTTTTCGACGAGCCGGCGCGCTTCGCAGGCCCGTCGAAGCTTGAGGTAACGGTGGGGAGGCAACCCGACATGGCGCTTGAACTCGTGCGCGAAAGAAAATCGACTCAAACCCGAACCCCGCGCCAGGTCCTCCAAGGTCGCATTCTCCACAAAGTTTTCCCGCAAATAGTTGCGCATCTTGCGAACCCCAAAGTGCGGAACAAAATCGGTTCTCTTGAACGGGGCGTGTGCCTCCCCGCAATGCTCGATCAAGCGGCTGAGTAGCGCCGCGTAGTGGCATTCGAGCTCCAGGGCGTCACCGCCCGCGGCCGCGCAGAGCACGAAGCGCTGCAGCGACGCCGCCACCTCGGGCTGATTGATTTGAGCCGACTTGAAATGAAACTCACTACGCAAACCCAGCTCTCGAGCGGCAGCTTGCAGCCGTTCGAAGGAAATACCCACGACATCGAAGCTGACTTTGCCCGTCACCTGGGTCGTGACGTGATGGTCTCCCGGCTCGAATGCCATGATCTCTCCGGCACCGGCGCCATGTTGCCCACGGCATCGATAACGTGCCCCCACTCCCCGCTGGCCCGGCTGGAGCAAGCAGACCCGGAAATCGGAATGATACTCCACGCACGATCGGTCCGACTGACGCGCGGAGAGCAGGTACACACCCGGCAACGGACTGCCCGCGGCCATGCGCTCACCGGGACGGTCTGTCTCGAGCCAGAACCTGCGGTCCACCCACTCAGACATGCACCCGAGAATAACTCGGCTCCGAGGGGTTGCGCAATCGGCGGTCGACCAATGACGATTTCAGCAAGAACGTACAAGGGCGAACGGCCACGCCGGGAGTATGCGTTTGTGGTCAGTCCCCGAGCTGCTCTCAGCTGAGCAAGAACGTTCAAACGCAAATGGACCGGCCTGGCGTATCAGTGGATCATGCATGTTCTAACCCAGAGGTTCGTGTCTGCTTTCCGGTGGGCCACGCCAAGTGTGCTCGAGCGTTTGTCCTGGACTGGGCCCATTGTGGTCGGTCTGTTGGCGTTCCTATCGACAATGTCCAGCGCAAGCCCGACGTCGGGGCAGGGGCAGCCTCCAGAGCAGAAGCCAGGCCTCTCGCCCACCGCCCAAACCAAGGTGGACGCTCCAGCAACCGCGCGAGCCCGACCGCCGGGCAGCTGGCAATCGGCACCGCCCCGCGCCGCGCGTGGCGACGCCGCGTGGGGCACCGACCCGGTGGAAGACGAGCCTGCGCCGTCTCCCGTTCGCTCCAAGAGAAAGCGCCACTCGGCGGCGCTGCTATTCAACCCGATCGCCATGGCAATGGGCGATCTCACCCTGGACCTTGGCATCGGACTCTCGCAGGGTGTCTCACTGAACCTCCTCGGTGAGTACGTGTCGGATCCCGCGTTCGAGGGTTACACCGCAGGGTTGGGTATGCAGTTCTTCCCGTCGGGTAGGCTGTACAATGGGTGGTTCTTTTATCCTCAGGCGCTGTACCTGCCGCTCACCGTGAATGATGTTCCGCCAGACAACACGGACGTGGACGTGGACGTGTTTGGTCTGGGCGCACTGGCAGGTTACCACTGGTCATGGACGCTTTTCTCCCTACGGCTCGGCCTGGGGGCCATCTACTTCACGGGAACGACCAAGAACACTGCCGAGCTGGTGTCATTTTCAGGCACCCTACCTAGGCTCGACATCTCCTTGGGTTTCGCGTTGTGAATTGCCTCGACACGCCGCCAATGTAATGAACGTCCTCCGGCAACGAGAACGTAAACACGCCTGGACCTTCAGCATCGTCCGCGATGAAAGCACAGCCTGGCGACGGACGCCAACGTGGAGCTGAACGGCGCGCGGCCTTTGCCGATGCGCGCGCGCGGTCTCGACCAGCACGCGCCGCCGGTCATTTCCGTCACGCCCCCGCCGCACGAATCCCTTCTCTTCGAGCCGATCGATGAGCGCGCGTCGAGGCTTGACGGCGGGTGGCGGCTCCTGCGAGCATTCGGCGCTTGGCTTCCGATCAGGAGAAATTCACGTGGTGAGATACTTGTCGATTGAGGCGCGGCCCCTTCATTTGGGACGTGTCGGCAGGGGCATCGCCATGGCCGCGAAAATGGTCCTCTGCATCACCAGCGTGGCCGTTGCCATCAATTGTGTGTCAGCGCCGCCTCCGACTGCTTCGCCACCTCTGGCTGCTTCGCCACCTCTGATTGGGGAGTCGCCGTCCTCCGCGCCGCCATCTGCGCCCTCGTCTTCAGCACCCGCCACGTCCACCGCTGCTGTCGAGTCCGATCGCTTCCAGAGTGACGTGGCAGGTTTTGGTCTGATCAAACCATCGGGCTGGCACTTCGCGACGGTCGAAATGGAACAAGCCAATCGAGAGCGCGTCACTCTGGGCAATCAGCAACTCGATGAGCTCGTGAGGACGCGGGCCAACCCCTCGCTGGTGCTGGTGTCGAAGTACCCGGAGCCGACGGACAAGCTCAATCCGAGCATCAAGGTCCTGCTGAGGCCGCTAGGCAACCTGCAGGGGGCATCGCCGCTCGACGTGGGAAATGCGGTCGTTGGCGGGATGAAGCAGACGATCCCGACATTCCAAGTGGAAGGGAAGGTGGAACAGACAGTCGTCTCGGGGCTGCCGGCGTCGAAAGTTCGGGCCCGTTTCAGCATCGCGCAGGCCGGCGGTGGGGCCTCGTACGACGTGCTCTCTCGCAGTTGGTTCGTACCGCGCGGCCCTTACCTGTTCATCATCGCGATGTCGGGCCCGACCCAGGGTGAAGACACGTCCGAAACCGAGTTCTCCCGGGTGCTCGAGTCGATCACCATCCGCAACTGAGCCTTCTGCCCCGATGCACCGGCTGTGACGAGACCCGAGCTGCGGCGTTCTACTCTGGCGTTGGCCGCGGGGCCGCCAGGCTTTTCTGCGCCACGGGTGGCCAGGGGATGACCGTTGGGTCATCTTCCGCCAGAGTTCGGCCCCGGTCAAAGTAGCGATCATGCAGGAAGCGGTAGTGGGAAGACGGCACGGATGGCGATTGCTGCCGTGCGCCGCAGTGCTGGCACTGGCGCTGGCGGGTCTGGGCGGATGCGGGGGCCATGCCGGCTCTTCGGGACCGGTGCTGGGGGGAGAGTCACACTTTCTCGAGTCCTGCTCCACCGGGTGTGGGGAAGGGCTTTCGTGCATCGGGGGGGTATGCACGCGCGCGTGCGAGATGGGGATCGACAGTTGCACGGATCTGGCGAGCGCCGCCGTGTGTTTCGCGGCCAGTCCGGCCACCGGCGGTGTGTGCGGAGTCGCGTGCGAGCAAGAGAACGATTGCGCGAGCCTCGGCGGGCTCACCTGCAGCGCCGGCTTCTGTCAGGCGTCCGGCGCCGTGCCGAACTTGGACGCGGAGAATCCGTTTCAGCCGCCGGGCGGCGCGCTGGGCACGCCGGAGCCCGCGCCCGCCGGACGCAGCTGCGACGTACCGCTCGACGAACGCGGCCTGCCCTTCGTTTCCACGCCGGCGCAGATCGCGGAGTTGGAGGGTTGTGAAGAAATCAGCGGCGCTTTGTACATCGACTCACCCGACGGCGTGCGGCTCGATCTGCGGCCGCTCGCTGCGCTGCGCCGGGTGCTCGGGCCGCTGACCATCGGCTGCAATCCTTATCTCGGCACCGACAGCTTCTGTGGCGAGTCGGAAGAGCGTTCGCTGACGCTCGATGGCCTGCAGAACCTGGAGTCGGTCATGTCGCTGACGCTCGGCGGGTTGCGCATCCCCTCGCTCTCGGAGCTCAGCGGGCTGCGCAACATCGGGCGTGAACTGCACATCGTGAACTGCAATTCGCTCGGTAGCCTGGACGGGTTGCAGGGCCTTTCGGCCGTGAGCCGCGTCAGCTTGAAAGCGAACTCACGGCTCGAGAGCTTGACCGGGCTGAGCATCGCTCCGGCGGCGGCGCTGGTTCACATTCAGAATGCGCCCTCGTTGACCGACCTTTCCGTCCTCCGCCCGCTCGTGTCGGCGGAGCACTTCGAGCTACGGGAAATGCCGCTCCGGAATCTGGATGTCCTGAGCAACCTGAGGAACGCCAGCGTGGTGTATCTGATCGACGTGCCGGAGTTGAGCGATGTTTCGGGTTTGAGCCAGCTGCGCACGCTGGAGAAGCTGTACCTGCAGAACACGGGGCTCCAGAACCTGGCCGGCCTCCTGCTCGAATCGTTGGCCGCGCTCGACTTGTGGGACAACACCGAGCTCGTGGAGGTCGACGCGCTCAGCGGTGTTCAGCTGGGCAGCCTCACGGCCATCGGCAATGCCAGCCTGGTCCGCTTGCCGGCGTTCCCCAACGTCACGGTGAGCACGGGAGTGTCCCTGCAGTTCAACGACGTGCTGGCGGAGGGCCCCTTCTTTCCCAGCATCGAACGCATGGACGGCGGCCCGATCACGATCTCCGGCAATTCCAATCTGCTGCGCCTCACGGGCTTCTCAGCCTTGAACGAGGCGGCAGAGATCGAGATCCGACAGAATGCGAACCTCGTGGAGGTGGGGTTCCCAGCGCTCAAGCGGGCCGCGAGGTTACAGATCACGTGTAACCCGGAGCTTCCAGACGCGAGCCTGGCGCCGCTGAGCGAAGTCTCGAGCGTGTATCGCCAGCTGACCGGCAATCAGGGGTCCGAGGAACTCTGCGAACCGCTCTGAGCCGCTTCGCCGCCGCCCGGCAGGACCGCTCTGCAATGACCGGTATCCGCCTTGCCTGCGTCGCGATTTGTTGCGTAATTTGGGCCGTTTACGATGGAACCGTTTCAGGATACAAGACGATGCGAGCAGTAGTTTTCGAGCAGTTTGGCGGGCCGCTGGCGGTGCAGCGGGTCAGCGACCCGACGCCCAGCGCCGATGGGGTGGTCGTTCGCGTGAAGAGCACCGGCGTATGTCGTAGCGACTGGCACGGTTGGCAGGGGCATGACCGAGATATCCGGCTGCCGCACGTGCCCGGGCATGAGCTTGCCGGTGAGATCGTGGCCATCGGTAGCGAAGTCCATGGTCTCGAGCTGGGCGCGCGAGTGACGGTGCCCTTCGTGAGCGGTTGCGGAGCATGTCCGCCGTGTGGTCGTGGCGATCCTCAGGTGTGCGACGTGCAGTTTCAACCTGGTTTCACCCATTGGGGCTCGTTTGCCGAGTACGTGGGGCTGCGCTACGCCGAGCGCAATGTGGTGCGGCTCCCCGACAGCCTGTCGTATGAGCTGGCGGCCAGCTTGGGCTGTCGTTTTACCACGGCGTATCGTGCGCTCGTACAGCTCGCTCAGCTGAAAGCGGACGAGACGCTCGTTGTTTTTGGCTGCGGTGGTGTTGGCTTGAGCGCCATCCTGATTGCTCAGGCGCTGGGGGCGCGGTCGGTCGCGGTGGACATCGACGCAGCCAAGCTCGAGTTGGCTCGAAGCGTGGGGGCAGACGTGCTCATCAACGCGCGCGCTCAGCCGCGCGTGGCGGCGCAAGTGGTCGAGGCGACCCAAGGCGGCGCGGACGTCAGCATGGACGCGCTGGGCAGCTCCCTGACCTTGAACCAGGCGCTCGACTCTCTGCGCAAACGCGGTCGCCACGTCCAGGTAGGGCTCATGGTCGGTGAGCCTAGCGAGGTCACCGTGCCGATGGGCAAGGTGATAGCCAATGAGCTCGTGCTCTTGGGTAGCCACGGTATTGCGGCTGGCGCCTATGCCGACGTTTTCGAGCTGATCGCCAAGAAACGAGTCCCCCTCGAACGCATCTTGGGGCCCCGGTTGCGTCTGGAGGACGTTCCAGCCCAGCTTGAACAAATGGGAAATTTCGGCGGTGTGGGGATCGCGCTCGTGGATCCCAGCTCCTAGCTCTCCAACTGCCGTCCCGAAGCCGGGGCTCTACCCAACCGTGATCTCGGAGTTCGCGGGCAGGCTTGCAAAGTTGCGCCAATCGGTCGTTTTTCTTTCGATATTTTGCGCCAGGGGTGAGCTTTCGTACGCGCTCCCGGCCCGAGATGGGCGCTATAAGTGACCCATGCAGTACGGGCACTTTGATGATGCGGCCAGGGAATACGTCGTCGATCGACCGGACACACCGCGTCCGTGGAGCAACTACCTCGGTTCGACGGAGTACGGTGCCATCATCACCAATCACGCTGGCGGCTACAGCTTTTATCGTAGCGCGGCGCACCACCGGATCTTGCGGCTCCGAGGTAATGCGGTGCCCCTGGACCAGCCGGGCCGCTATTTCTACCTGCGCGACCAAGACAGCAGTGATTATTGGAGCTCGAGCTGGCAGCCTGTGGGTAAGCCGCTCGACGAGTTTCAGTCAACCTGCCGCCACGGCACCGGATACACGGTCATCACCTCCAAGTACAAAGGCATCGAAACCGAGGCCACCTACTTTGTCCCCCTTCAGCAGACGTTCGAATACTGGCGCTTGAAGGTCACCAACGCTGGCCCCACCCGGCGCCGCCTATCGGTCTTTACGTATTGCGAATTTGCCAACGTCGGGCACCTGTTTAATGACCTGACGAATTTGCAGTATTCGCTTTTTGTGAGCAAGGCCGAATCGCGGCAGGGCATGCTGGCATTTGCTTCGCACCCCCACGAACATTTTGATCCGAAGGATCTCCGCTCGTCGTGTCGATATTGGATGAAGTTCGCGGGTGGAAAGGTGGTCGCCTTCGAGACCTTGCGCGAGCGCTTCATCGGCAATTACGGCAGCTATGCGCAGCCCGAAGCGGTCGTTCGCGGTGTGCTCTCGAACTTCGAAACGGCTGGCGAGAACATGGTCGGCTCACAACAGATCGACGTCGAGCTCGGACCCGGCGAGTCGCGCGAGCTCATTGTCCTTTTGGGGCTCGGTACTCCCGAGTCACACGGCACGGCCACTTGCCTCGAATTCTGCAGCTCCGAGCGCTGTCTCGAGGAGCTCGAGCGCGTCAAAGCATCCTGGCACTCGCTGCTCGAATCGGTTCACGTCAAGACGCCCGACGCCGAGTTCGACAGCATGGTCAACGTGTGGAATGCCTACAACGCGCTCATCACCTACGCCTGGTCTCGCTCGGCCTCCCTCATCTACAACGGCGAACGCGACGGCCTGGGCTATCGGGATACGGTCCAAGACTTCCTGGGCGTCACACCCTTGCTCAAACGCGGCATGAGGGAGCGCCTCGAGTTGATGATCACCGGCCAAGTCGAGTGCGGTGGCGCCATGCCGCTCGTACGCTCGTTTGATCATCAACCGGGTCAGGAAGAGACCCCACCTCCCGAGCGCTTCCGGAGCGATGATTGCCTGTGGCTCTTCCACGCCGTGCCCGCGTACGTGGCCGAGACAGGTGAGCTCGACTTTTATCACCAGGTGTTGCCCTACGCCGATCGCGGCAGCGCCACGGTGCTCGGCCACTTGCGTCGCGCGCTCGAATTCAACCTGGAACGGAGCGGTCGCAATGGCTTACCCTCTGGGTTGGCCGCGGATTGGAACGATTGCTGTAACCTCGGCTACACGGGCGAGAGCGTGATGGTCGCTTTCCAGGTGTGTTACGGTCTTTCGGTTTACCGCGATGTGGCCGAGCGCTTTGGGCTGCGACAGGAGATGGCCTGGGCTGCCGAGGAACGGGAGAAGCTCACGCGCTCGATCCAGAAGGTGTGCTGGGACGGGGAGTGGTTCATCTGGGCGACGGGCAAGGACGGCACGCTGTATGGGACGCAAGCGATGGAGGAAGGCAAAGTCTACCTCAACACGCAGGTCTGGTCTGTCATCAGCGGCGTGGCCACCGATGCACAGGCGGCGCGAGCCTTGGCATCGATGAAAGAGGCTCTCTTCACGCCCTACGGCCTCATGCTCAGCGCGCCGCCCTTTGAAAAGACTCCGCAAAGCATCATGGGCGGCGTGGTTTACAACAAGGGCATCAAAGAGAATGCGGGCATCTTCAACCATCCCCAGGCCTGGGCCGTGATGGCGGAATGCATGCGTGGAAACGGGGACCAAGCCTACGAGTATTACCGAGCGTACATGCCCTCAGCGTACAACACTCGAGCCGAGTTGCGCGAGATCGAGCCGTACGTGCACAGCCAAACCACCTACGCCAGCTGCAGCCCGAATGCAGGCAAATCTCGTGTGCCGTGGCTCACAGGCACGGCCTCCTGGAGCCTATTCGTGGCGTTGCAGCACATCTTGGGCATCGTGCCCGAGGTGGATGGGTTGCGCATCGATCCATGCATTCCGCGGCACTGGCCGGGCTTCGAGGTCGAGCGCCAATTTAGAGGCCACCGGTTGCGTATCGTCGTGAAAAATCCGTCAGGCCTGAGCCGAGGGGTGCGCCGCTTGCGGGTGGACGGCAAATGGGTCGAGGGCAACTCGATACCCGTCTCGTCCCTCCGCCAGGGGACCTTGGTCGAAGCACAGCTCGAGTCGTGACTAGGGTGCGCGCTGGGCGGCCCGCGTGGGGGGCCCTATTCGACTGGGATGGTGTGATCATCGATTCGAAGGCGCTTCACGCGCTAGCTTGGGATCGCGTAGCCCAAGAGTTTGGTCATCCGCATGGTCCTGAGGATTTCCGGCGCCACTTTGGCACCCAGAATCGCCGTGCCATCAAGGAGACGCTACGCTGGACGCAGGATGAGGCGGAGGTCGAACGCATATCGGAGCGCAAGGAGATACTCTATCGAGAGGGTCTGCAGACGGCCGGCGACTTGCTGCTCGGTGGGGTCACGGTTTTCCTCGATCTGCTCGCCCGGCGCGGCGTTCCGTGCGTGGTGGTCTCTTCCAGCCCCCGGCTGAACATCGACTGCGTGCTCCGTCGAGTCGGGCTCGAGGCTCGCTTTCACAGCATCGTCGCGGCCGAGGACACGAGCCAGAGTAAACCGGATCCGGAAGGCTTCTTGCGCGGCGCCGAGCGGCTGGGGTTGCCCGCGGAGCGTTGCGTGGTGTTTGAAGACGCACCCGCCGGCATCGAGGCAGGGCAGCGCGGCGGCATGCGGGTCGTCGCGCTCACGACGACACACGCCGCGTCCGAGCTGGGCGTAGCCGACATCATCGTCGATGTGCTCGAGCCTGGGCTGCTCGACACCATCGAGAGCTGGTTTCCGCGCATGCTAGAGGCTTGATCGGCGACCTCGATTTCATTGGTCTCGATTCAACAGAATCGAAGCGCTACGAGAACGGGTGCCCCCGCCGGCGCTGGTAGGCTTCCAGGTACAGCGCTTCGTAGGCTGCCGCCGCGCGAGCCCAGCTAAAGTCCTGCGCCATGCCTTGGCTTTGCAGGTTTTGAAAATGGCCGGGTCGATCGTGGTAGGTCGACAGCGCCCAGCCGATGGTATTGGTCAAGCCCTCCGGCGTGAGGTCGTCAAAGCAGAAGCCCGTGCCGGTGCCCCGCGACTCGTCGTAGTTTTCGACGGTATCCGCCAGCCCGCCTGTCCGCCGCACGATCGGCAAGGTGCCATAACGCAGGCTGTACATTTGATTGAGGCCGCAAGGCTCGAAGCGCGATGGCATCACGAAGAAGTCGGAGCCGGCCTCAATGCGGTGGGCGAGGGCGTTGTCAAAGCCAATCACGGCCCGGAATCGATCTCCGCGATGCCAAGCTACCTCGGCAAAGAACGCCTCTGCGTCGGAGTCCCCGCTGCCGAGCAGGACCATCTGGATGTTCCAGTCGAGCAACCGAGGCAAGCATTGCGCCAGAATGTCGAAACCTTTCTGGTGCGTGAGCCTGCCAATCAGCCCAAATAGCGGAACGCGCGGCGCGATCGGAAACCCCAGCTCTTTCTGTAGCGCTGCTTTGCACAGCGCTTTTTGGTCCAGCCGGGTCGCATCATAAGTTGCGGCCAGGTGGGGATCAGTTGCGGGATTCCACTCTGACGTGTCAATGCCGTTGAGGATGCCACGCAGGTCGCCGCCGCGCCTACCCAGCTCGCCATCCAAGCCGCAACCGAGCGCCGACGTCTGGATTTCTCGGCAATAGGTCGGGCTCACCGTCGAAAGCATCGTGCTATGCCGGAGCGCAGCTTTCATCAAGTTGATGTCGCCGAAGTGCTCGAACTCGTCGGAGTTGAAGTGCTCACGACCTAGGCCCGTGATGAACATGGCCCCCGCTTCGTGCACCCCCTGGTAGGCGAGGTTGTGGATGGTGAACACCGAGGCACAGCCGTGCAATGGATTGCCCCACTCGACGGTATTGGAGTACACGGGAACGAGCGCTGTCTGCCAATCGTGAGCGTGTAAGACGTCGGGCGTGAAACCTATGGCTTTGCACAGCTCCAGGGCGGCCCGCGAGAGAAACGTGAATCGCTCCAGATTGTCCGGGTAGGCGTCGCCGGGCGGGCCATACAGGTAGGGTCGATCGAAGAAACGGTGGTGTTCGACGAAGTACACCGGCACGTCGCTGCCCGGCAAACACCCGAGCCGCACACCGGCTCGAACAAGACCTGAATACATGGGCACGGCGAGTGACCCATCCAGACGCTCTTGCTGGTCCCAGGCGACACCCCCGTACAGGGGCATGACGACGCGTGCGTCGACGCCGCGCTGTTTCAGCGCCTTGGGTAGCGCGCCCACCACGTCGGCGAGGCCGCCCGTCTTGCGAAACGGGGCTACTTCGGACGCGATAAACAACACCGAGAGCGCTCGGGATGGCCGTCCGTGCTCGGTACTTCCCTCCGGCCGCCGACTCGGGCTTTCGTTGACGTCTTCCTTCACTATGGCCTCGGCGAACCGAGCACATCACACCTCGGCAAAGCCGAGTAAATCATATCGCGGCAAGCCGAGTAAATCACATCGCGTAGAGTCTGTAGTCAACGTCTGGGAATATGTTGTTGCGCGTTTCCATGTCGGCTAGAGCCGCCGCGTCGAGCCGCCCTGCCCCGAGCTCGTCGTAGAGCTGGTTGAACTGGATGACGTGTTCATTGAAGCGACGCGTCGCGTAAGGAACAGTGGTCCCAGTGGACATGATAAATGGCCAATCGCTCGATTGAAGCAGCATCAGCTCGCGCACGGCCTGATTCAACGCCCGCTGCTCGATTTCGCTCTGGGGCTCACCGAAACGCCGAGACAGCTCGACCATGCGCTCTCCGGCGGCGTGTACGTGGCGCCATAGCCAAGCGTTGCTCTCGTTGAGCCACTGTTCATTGTAGCCGTTTTTCCCCCACGACGAGGCGCAGGGCGTCGCCACCTGGTTGACGGGGTGCCGCTCCAGATAGTCGCCCGGCGTAATGGGCTCGATCGTGTGTTGATCGTGGTGCAACTGGCGAAATAGGTCGTCGAGGAAGATCGGGCCCTCGAACCACCAGTGGCCATACAGCTCTGCATCGTAGGGGCTCACGATGATGGGAGGGCGATCCATGCCGCCCTTCAGGCGCTCCACCTGCTTTTCGAGCCCACCTCGGAAGTGAGAGGCGTGCAAGCCTGCCCGTCCGCGCGCCGCCACCGGATCGTAGACCCACTTGTCGTGCATCTGCGCGTGGGTAATCGCGTGGTACTTGAAACCCGTGTAGAGACGGTGGCCCTCCGGGTGAATGTGAGGTGCGATGTATTCGATCGGCATGTCGAAGCCAATGTCGCGGTAAAAGTCCCGGTAGTGTGCGTCGCCCGGGTAGCCGTGCTCGGCGCTCCAAACCTGCTCGGAGGACTCCGTGTCTCGCGCGAAGGCGGCTACGCCCGTGGGGCAAAACATGGGCGCATACACGTCGTTTTGCGGGGGTGAGTCGGCAAACCGTAGCGCGTGGGTATCCACGAAGAAGTAGCGAATGCCCGCTTCTCTCAGCAGCTCATCCACGCCCGGTACGTAGCCGCATTCACCCAGCCACATGCCGCGCGAACGCCGCCCAAAATGCTTCTCATATAGGTCGGCCGCCGTGTGCACCTGGGCGCGCATGGCTGCCCAGTTGCGATCCATCAGAGGGAAATAAGCATGTGTCGCGGTGGCCGTGATGACCTCGAGAAAACCCGCGTCCTGCAGGTTCTTGAGGGCGCGCACCAGGTTGCCGTCATGGCAGCGCCAGGTGTGGCGCAGCTTGCCAAAACGGTCGCGATACATCTGGGCCAGGTTCCGGTAATGGGGCTCGCCCTGGGTACGAACAATTTCCTTCTCCGACAACGCGATGAGGTCGTCCAGGTGCTCGGCGTATCGCTGCTTCAAGAGGTCGTCGGTCAGCATGCTCAAGAGCGGTGGTGACACCGACACCGTGCAGCGGAACGGGATGCGGTCGCTGGCCAGGCCCTCAAACATCTGGATCAGCGGGAGATAAGTCCCGGTAATGGCCTCATATAGCCAACGCTCCTCCATCACCGTTTTGTCTTCGGGGTGCCGCACGAACGGTAAGTGAGCGTGTAGGACCAGGCAAAAATATCCGTTTGCCACTTTAGCTCTCCTTCACTCTTGCGAGATTTTGCGCCCAACTCGTTTGGGTTTCGCTGGCTCCGCCCAGTCGCCGCTCGCTGGCACCACCCAGGCGGCGTTCGCTTGCCCCCGCCATGTGCCGCTCGCTCGCGCCCGCCAGCCGCCGTTCACTTGCGCCGAGCAGCCGCCGCTCGCTCGCGCCCCCGAGGCGCCATTCGCTGGCGCCGATCAGGCGGCGTTCGCTGGCACCCCGGGCGATCCACTGGCTGGCAGCCAGGAAGCGGGTCTCACTGGCACCGCCCAGGCGGCGCTCGCTGGCGCCCAGAAAAAACACCTCGGAAGAGCCGCGCAGCCTGAGCTCACTGGCTGAGAGCGCGTGGCTGGAACCAAGCGGAACACCCGTGCGCGCGCCGGCTAGACCCAGGGCGGGAGCCTCGCCGGGTCGACTCGCGACACTGACCCAGGTCCGATGCACCTCCCAACGTGCCAGCACCTGGCGGCTCGAATGAGGGCGGATGCCGCGAATGATGACCTGCCAGGGGCCGTGAAGGACCCGGACCTGTTCCCCCGAGCGATAGACTAGCGTTGGGCCGTCGAACCTCTCGGCAACCGGCACAATCACTTCAGTGGGGTAGCTGAACGGCCCTGCTTGCCAGGAGCTCTCGCTCGGACCTGTTTCCCAACTCCAAGTGCCCAGTCCCATCTCTTGCCAGCTGGTCGTGATCGTCCGATAGACGGTCGTGGGGTCGCTCGAGTCAGACTGCCACCCCGTGTCAGTTTCGAAACGGGCGAAGTCGTACTGCCGGAGCTCGTACGGTTCGACCTGGTGGTGCTCAAAAGACGACAGCAACTCTACACTGGCGTCACCCCCAGCGAACCGCTCCGCTGCACCGGGCCCGCCGTACTGCCCGTTGCTCCCGGTGGATCCCCCGATGTCGTCGGCAGAGCCGCTCGCGGTCTCGCGGCTCAGGATGTCGCCCGTCGAGGCGACGACCCGCATCCACTCCGAATTGCGCCCGGGAGCGGGCTCGGCACGCGGGAAATCCACTCGCCCGGAGCGCGTGACTTTCAAGAAACGTCCGTCATGAGTCCGCAGACCCATTTCCACATGTGCGCTGGACGATGGCTTACCAATCTCGCAAAACCACTGGCGGTCGTTGCGGTGGACATCTTGGTCAAAAAAGCTGTGCGCGTTCGCACCGTCAAAAATGCGGCCGCTCGTGTCGTAGATCCGCAAGACGAGGGCGGCACGCGGGCCAGCGGGCCCCAGTTGTCCCCGCGCCTGGTCAATCGACTCGTCGCGCACTTCCCAATAGACGAAGAGCCGATCGGGATCGACCGCGATTGCCGTTACCCGATCGCGTCCGTATCCCCACGGGATTTGGCGTGGGGGCGAGGGCAATGGGCGCGCAGCCTCGTACGCATGCAACGCGTTGTCTGAGGAAGCATTGTCTGCGGAAGGAACCCTGTCTGCGGAAAGAACGCGGTGTTCGGTATCCATGATTTGACTGTGGGTGACACGTGGGCGTGACACTCAGGGTGCCACTGGGCCGGCTCGAGAATACAGTTGCGTACACTCGCACATCCGACCGGCGGGGCGCACCACCAATCCCGGGGCTGAGGCATTACGCATCGGGGGGGAGGCTCGTGTTGCTCCCGGATCGCACCCCCCACGTCGCCGCCAATACGTCCAGGCTGCACCGGGCGGGAGCTTGCTCCGCATCGAGTCCCATGACGCTGGAATGACGGTCGCGTTTCCGTGCGTAGCCTCGCGTTTTGCGAGGCAATTGATGGGAAATTGCCAAGATGCAGCATTAACCTGCCGCTAACCTCGTCTTGGGGCAAACATCGGGCTCGACGGGGAAACAGTCTGCGCTCGCGTCGCGGAGTGCCGTGTCCCGGCTCTGCGCGTGTCCGGGTGGTTTCAGCAGGGTGGATTTGGGGAGAAGATCCGGGGGTACCTTGGACCCCGCGAGGGAAGAAGGGCCCCGGGCCCGTTTTCGGCCTCTGAAGAGCTTGGGTCCACCCGAAGGCGACGTACAGCGACTCGACTAGACGACTACCGACGCGCGTGCGCCCGGTTGGGCATCAGCGCGCGTCGTCCGACTCGTCATCGTCATCGTCATCGTCGTCCGACTCGTCGTCGTCATCCTCATCGGACTCGTCGTCATCCTCGTCATCCTCGTCATCCTCGTCGTCCCCATCGGACTCGTCCTCATCGGACTCGTCGGCGTCATCCTCTTTCGACGTGTCGTACACGGCGCCGCTCGGTTGATCCGTGTCTAGGGCGTCTGGGTCGTCGTCGGCCTGCGCGCGCGCCGCTCCCGTCTCGAACGGCGCTTCTTGATCATCTTCGGTGTCGGGGGGGTCCGTGTCGGAGCGGTCCGTGTCGGAGCGGTCTGTGTGGGAGCGGTCTGTGTGGGAGCGGTCAGCGTCGGGATCGCCATCGTCTCCTTGAACAGCGTCCATATCCCCGTGACTCACGCCCGCAGCGCTGCTCGCGGCATCCGAAAAACTCGAGGCCGCGGCCCCGCTCGGAGCGGTTTCTCCCGTCTCGTCGGTAAACTTTCGCTGCGACTCCTCGCTGAGCTCCGTGTATTCGCGCAGCGTGGGCAGGTCCTTCAGCGACTGGAGATTCAAGAGCTCCAAGAAATCGCTGGTCGTGCCGTACAGCATGGGCCGCCCCGGCTCATCTTTTTTGCCCATGATTTTGAGCAGGGCTCGTTCGAGGAGGCCCTTGATCACCTGCCCTGAGTCGACACCCCGGATGTCGTCCACCTCGGGCTTGGTGACCGGCTGACGATAAGCAACGATGGCGAGCGTCTCTAGCTGTGCGCGAGACAAGCGGATCGGCCGCAGCGCCAGCAGCTTTTGTATGTAGGGCGCGTAGCGCGGGGAAGAGCGCATCACAAAACCGCCCGCCACTTCCTCGATGCAGAGGCCGCGGGGGGCGTAGTTCCGGACGAGTTGATCGACCAACTCTTTCGCCCGTGGCCGATCGATACCCGCCGAGCGCGCGATGTCTTTCAACGCTAGAGGTTTTTGGCTGGTGAACAGTAACGCCTCAATCAGCCCGCTGAGAAAGGCTTCAGGGTCGTCCGCCTCGGCGCCGTCTAGCGGCGACGGTGGCAACTCTTCGTCCTCCATATCGCCCAAGCCGACATCGCTCAAACCGATCTCGTCCAGGCCGTCGTCGCTGAAGGCCTCCAGCGCCTGCAGGTGGGGGATTTCTCTGCGCTTTGCTAGACCGTCGTCCGCTTGATCGCCGGTCAGGTCGTGGCCGTTACCGCGGCCATTGAATGCCTGGTCAAGGTCCTGCCGTGAATGGACCACGCTTTGGGCCGATTCACTCAGATCCTCCGAGTCCGTTCCCGCCTCTGCGTCATCCGAGCCCTGCTCCGCCTCGTCGGGAGCGCGCAAGACGCTTTTGATTTCGCTGGTGAGCGGCTGCCTGCGGACTTTCCGTTTACTCATACTCTTCGTAGTCCCCAAAAGTTTGGGTTTCATCGGGCACTGGATCCGGTGTTGCGGCGGCGACTTCGTCGTCGGCTACCCTGAGCTCGATGTAAATGGCTGCCAATGGACCTTCCTGGCGCAATTGAATCATGCGCAGGCGTGTCATTTCCAGGATCGCGAGAAAAGTCATGATGAGCTCGGCGCGGCTCGAACGCTCGCCGAAGATTTCATGAAAAATTAGCCGTTTGACGCGTAGTAGCTGGTCGCTAAGCTCACTTATTTTTTCGGTGATGGAGAAGCGGTCGAAGTCGATTTGGTGGTCTTTGTTTTGGTGCGTTCGTTCGAGCACTGCCTGGAACGCGTCGAGCAGCTTGAACATGCTGACGGTTTCCAGGGCAGGTTGACCGCTGGCGACCTCGTCGCTGCTGCCACGCGGGAAGACATCTCGCCCCAGTACGTTGCGAAGGCTCAGCTCTTCCGCGGCGAGCTTGTATTTCTGGTACTCGAGCAGGCGCCGAACCAGCTCAGCACGAGGGTCCAGGTCGGAGTCATCCAAACCCTCATCGGCGTCCTCGTCGGGAGGATTAGGCAGCAACAGGCGACTTTTGAGGTGGACGAGTGTGGCCGCCATCAAGAGGTATTCGCTGGCGACATCGATGTTCAGCTCGTCGAGGAGCTTGATGTAGGCGGTGTACTTCTCGGTGATGAAAGCGATGGGAATGTTCAGGACATCCAGCTCATGCTTCTTGACGAGGTGCAGCAGCAGATCGAGGGGACCCTCGAACATCGGCAAACGGACTTGGTAGCCCTCGTCCCCGCTGCTCTGTAGCGGGGACTTTTGAATGTGGGACTGCCGTCCGTCCGGTGCGCTCTCCGGCGTTTCTGGCGTGGCTTCCTCGGCGTCGTCTCGTTCCATGGGCCACGGCGTGTGTCGCAGACTCCTCGCCCGTGCGCCTCGCTCATAGCGCGATTTGAACTATTTGTGGGCCTTGTTTTTGTCGTCAGTTCACGCTCTGTCCATTTTCGCCCAACCCGCGCGATGAGCTCGATGCTAAGTTGGCATGGATGGCCCGTCCGATGAGGATTACGTGGAGTTTTCCGGAAGTCGGGTCCCTGGCCATGGTCCTCTTGCTCGGGGGGCTAACGCTGGCCAGCGGGGCCGCTGCAGCCGATCGCAGCCCTGCGGACGTGGCCTCCGTCGGCAGCCCTGCCCCCGTGGCCGTCGTGGGCAGCTCTGCGGCCGGAACGGATCGTGAGTTTTCGCGCCCGTACGGAGTGGTGGAGTTTGGCATCGGCATTCTTACCCTGCCCGACGCCGAGCTGTGCGGCGAGGCCGGTTGTGACCGGGGGGACTTGAGCCTGGCCGTGGATGCGTGGCCTCTATTTAGAGCCAGCCCTTCGTTCGCGCTGGGCGCCGGGATCACGCTGGGCCTCACGCCCGCCCAGGATGTGCCTCGGGAGGACACGACGTTTCCCCGTGATCACTCGCGGCGCTATTTCCTCGTGGAAGGTATCGGGCGATACTACTTCACCCACGGGCGGGCGCTCGAAATATGGTCCGGTGTTTCCACGGGTCTGGTCGTCGTCAGTGACAATTTTCGAACTGCGTCGGCCCCTCGCACTGTGAACATCATCGGTTCGGATAGCGCCAACATCGCGACGGAAGGCCTCAGCCTCGGGCTGGCGACGGGGGTCACCTTCGGGGTGAGCGAGGCTTTGCAAGTGGGTGGCACGCTGCGGTTGGCCACCTGGTTTCTGCCCTCCGAGCCCGAGGTTCTGGCTTTTGGCGAGGAGGCATCGTTGGCCAACCGAGTCACGATGATCAATTTCGCTCTGACGGTCGCCTACCACGCCCGCTAGCGGGGATCATCCCGACGGCAAGCGGGTGTCCATCCACGACACGAGGCCCTCGAGCAACCGATCGAGCAGCAGCCCCGCGATGGCGAGCAGGGCGATGGAACGCAGGGGTGCCAGGCTGGGCGCCAAGTGAGCCGGGCGAGCCGCGCGCGAGATCAGGGCCTGAAACAGTTCTAGAAATAGCACTACGGCGATGAATGGCGCGCTGATCAAGACGGCGATTTGAATGCCTTGTGCCAGAGCGATCGCGACACCACGCAGGCTCTGCTCGGTCAGAGGCTCCGCCGCCGAGAGTGCTTCGGCTAGCCTCGCTGGACCTCCGAGCTTCAGGAATGCAATGGCGGCAGCGAGCGACAATAGTATGCCCAATGGGGTGGCAGGCCCCTCGATACTGACGAACGTCGACTGCATGTGCGTCGCGCCCCGCAGCTCGTCCAGGAGATTGCCCGCCATGCTGGCAGCCCAGAGGGTCACGGCGGCGCTCACCGCCACCGGCAAACCACTCGCTAGCTGCACGAGCATGGCAACGACCCAGGGCTGCTCGGCCAATGTCAAAGGTACTAACGCGGGTGCCACGCACGCTGCGAGGATCAACGCGAACAGGACCTGCGCGATGACCGGCAAGGCGCGAAGCCCAAAGGCAGGCACCAACACCAGGCTGGGTACGAGGCGCGCCCAACCGAGGGCCCATGCAGCTGGGTCGATGCCCGACCGGGAGAGCTCCCGAGCCACCGCTTCCACCAGACCCTCTGCCGCGGCCATGACGGTCTGATACCCTCGAGCGGGCGCGACTTCCAGTGTCTCGATTCGCTCCAAGCCAGCCCAGTCGATGCTTGCGGTCACGCCCCGGCTGCGTTCTAGTCAAAAGCGATGAGTCTCGATCCGAAATCGGTGGGCGCCGAGAGTGCCGTCTTCAAGCTTCGTTACGATTGGAAGACGTTGGTCTTGTATGCGCTGGGCGTGGGCGCCAAGCACGACGAGCTGGACTACGTATATGAGGGCAGGGGACCGAAGGTGCTGCCCACGTTCGGCGTGGTGCCTGCGTATCCGGTCCTGAGCGAGTTGCTGGGCCGTTCAGGCGGGCGCCTGGACCGACTGGTACATGCTGGGCAATCGGTCCGTGTGCGTGGCCCCTTACCGCCCTCCGGGGAGCTGTCCACGACGGGCGTCATCACGGGCATCTATGATCTCAAACGGATGGCGCAGCTCACCTTCGAAACGCGGACGCTGGTGGACGACCAGCCCGTTTTCGAGACCGAATGGAGCCTGTTCTTCCTGGGTGAAGGCGGTTTCGCTGGGCCTCGGCCGCCGAAGAGCGCGCTACCGAAGATCCCCAATGATGCACCCGTCGCATTCACTTTCGAGGAAACGGTTTCACCGGAGCAAGCCCTTCTCTACCGGCTTTCGGGTGACACCAATCCGTTACACGTAGACCCGGCGTTCGCCGCTTTGGTGGGGTTTGAGCGCGGCCCGATTCTGCATGGGCTCGCGACCTACGGCTTCGCTGCCCGGGCCCTCATTCGGTCGGCGCTCGGCGGAGATGCGGCGCGGCTGGTGGCTTTTCACGGGCAGTTTCGCAAGCCCGTTTGGCCGGGAGAGGTGCTGCGGACGCAGGGTTTTACGGTAGGCGGAAGGTATGTGCTGAAGTCAGTGACCGGCTCGAGTGATGAGGTGGTGGCGCTGTTTGCCGCCGACACCCTTGGGGCACCGTAGCCATGACCCGCTCGGCGCACGCGGCGTGTGCTCATTCGGTCGCTGGCGGGTGAGGTACGGAGGCATCTACGCCGAGTGCGCTCGGTTCGGGCACGTGCGGCGCCGCTCGCTCCGCGGGGGTGCCGTCTTCCCGTTCGCGCTCGTCGCCAACCTCAGCCTCCAGAGCCGCTGGGCTTGGCCGATGAAGAGCCTGGGTGTCCGCGGACACATCCGCCGTGGTCTCAGTTTGAGCAGTCGAATCATTGCCGCCGACGGCTATCGAGGTTCCGCCGAGCGCTTGCAAGGCGTTGCGCGCTTGCTCGGCATGGCTGGCGACTTGCAGCAGGGATTCATAGTTCTGCCGCGCTGATTCGACGTCTCCGAGTTGATGCAGACACTTGGCCGCGCGCCAGGCCGCCTCGTACGCCGAGCCTGATCCAGGAAACCGGAGCCGAACTCGGTCAAATCGACTGACCGCGAGGGCGCAGCCAGAAGCATTGCGAATCGCCTGGGCGGAGTACAAGGCGGCTTCTGGAGCTCGCTGCCCCCCCGTGCGGCTGATCCGTTCGAAAAGCCGTTGCGCTTCGCCATATTTTCCCGCGCGATAAACGGCAACGGCTTGGTCAAAGGGATCGAGCCCAGCGCCGGCATCGGCATCGGCGAGCGCACCCACGGGACCGGGCTGACCCGCGGGAGTGAGCTTCGAAAGAGCCTCCTGTGGCTTCGACGAGGACGGGCTTCCGGTGGCTGACCCGATCGCCGCTTGGAAAACGCCATGGGCCTGTGCTCGTGGCTCGTTGGGCGGAGCCAGCGGCAGAACCAGGTCGACATCCGCTTCAGGGGCGCCGCGTTCGGTGACTTGCACGGCGCTGTGTTGCCCGGGTCGGGCGCGCAGGAACATCAAGCTCGAGCCAATCATCAAGAGCAACAGCGCCCCCATGATCAGCTGGGGCCGCATGGCGTACCCGGCCAGCATGGAAACGATGCGGCCGATGCGGTGATGAAAGGGCAACTCGGCGAGAGCGCCCCGCTCTCGCTCGAGCAAGGTAGTTTCGAAGTCGGCCGGTGGCGCATGCGTCGGCAACACGCTGAGCTGCCGCGTTGCCTTGAAATGAGCGTAGATTTCCCGGGCTCGGGCTGACTGCTCCATATGTCGCTTGGCCGCCGCGCTCGTCAGCTCGTCCAGCTCCCCATAGAGCAGATCGAGCACCACTCGGTCGAACTTGTCGCTGTTCATCCGCTCCTTCCCCGCGAAACCTAGAATGCGCGCTTCTAACGCAACGCGCGCCGGTACTCGTCGAAATTCTGAAGGGCCACGCGCAGCCGCTGCAGGGCATGCTGCATTTGAACTTTGACCGCGTTTTCGGATTGCTGCGTGACGGTGGCGATCTCGGAAAATGGAAGGTCTGCCACTTCGCGCAGCAGGAAAACGTCCTTCTGTTCGTCCGGCAAGTCGTCCACGGCGCGCACGATTGAGTCCTCCAAAGTGTCCCCAGCGGAGCCAAGGCCGGACATGCCACTTTCGGGGCCCCCTGGCTCACCTTGCAAAATGCGCCGGGCCGGTGTGCAGTCGCGTTCCTGGCGAACGAGTCGGCAAGCGATTGAAAACAGGCGCGTCGCGAACCGCGTCTCATAGTTGAACCGCGCCCCCTCGCGGACCACTCCCAAGAATACCTCCTGGGCAATTTGATCTGCGGGCAGCGCCGAGCCGAGCTCCCGCAGCACGAAATTGTAAACATTGACTTGGTGGCGGCGCACGAGCATCGCAAAAGCGCTGCGGTCCCCTCGCTGGTAACGCAGCATCAGCGCTTCATCGCTGACCTCGGCTGGGGTCACCGTGCTTTTTCCCATGGCTTGATCTCGCTGAGCCGATGACGCGCTGCGCTGTGAACGGGAGAAGCGCCGGACAGCCGCAGAGGACGAGATAGCCGCGGAAGATATAGCCGCCCGAGCGAATAGGCGCAGAAGCAAGCGCTCACGCCCCGGGCCGCCGACCCGCTCCGGCGGGGGCCGGATATTTTGGAGGGCAATTTTCCGTGCAGCAGCATGAGTATTTACTCGGCCATTTCCAACGTCGCGTAAGCGCGCCGTGCATCTGGCCTTCCCGAACGATGGCGCCCGAATGTGCCAGGAAATGGCGCGGGGCGCGAGCGCAAACCCGGACCATTTCTGGAGCCCGGGCGCCGGGCACGCCGGGCAGTGTGCGAAGTGCTCCCAGCGAGACTTCTTCCCACGTTTCCTTGGACGTCCAGATATTGAAGTGTTTTGTCGATGGCCGCCGTGGCATTTGGCCGCGGCTTCCGCCAAACGTTGCGCTGGGCGATAGGGCTGTCAGCGTTGGGGGAAAGGCATCTGAGCCTGAGCTTCCGAATGCACCCCAAGCTGATGTAAAAGTTGGATATGTTTGCGTGCTCGTCCCTAAGGCTGCCTTTGGCGGGCGCGTAATGTGGTCTGGAGGTTGGTCATGAAACTCTCGAAGGGTGTTGTCGCGCTCGGCATGTTGGTGGCATTGCTCGCCGCGGTGGACGGGCGTGCCGCACCCACGGATGCTCCGCCCGCCGCCGTACCTCCGCCCAGCGTTCCCGCGGCTGCGCCTGTTGTCCCCTCGGCTGCGCCTGTTGTCCCCCCGGTGGCACCGGCTGGAGCCACGCCGACGGTTCCGCCCCGCCCCGGCGCGGCAGCGAGCCCAGCGCCAACAGTGGCACCCACGGGCGCGCCGAGTCCGACTCCCAACGCACCAGCACCCAACACCGCGCCTGCGGCTCAGCCCAAGCTCGATGGGGCTACATATGCCGTGCGGCTGCGAGATCTCGAAGCCCGCGTCGACGAGCTCAAGGAGCAGATTCGGCGCAGTCACACTCGGCTCAGCTTACTCAGCGACACAATCTTGTCCGGCGGTGTGGGCGGTGCTCGCGCGTCGATTCGCTTTCAGAACGACATGAGCGGGGCGTTTCGGCTCACCCGAGCCCTGTTCGTTTTGGACGGCGCCGTCCAATACAACAAGCAAGATGACACCGGCGCGTTATCAGGGCAGAAGGAGATTCCAATCTTCAAGGGTTCGATCACTCCAGGTGACCACACGCTGCAAGTGCTCTTGCGCCTCAGAGGCCATGGCTACGGCGTCTTTTCGTATTTGCGCGGCTACCAGTTTGAGGTCAAACAGAGCCATTCCTTTAGCGTCACGGAGGGAAAGGAAGTCGATCTCGACGTGATTGCCTGGGAAAAAGGTGGCGTTACCACGCCGCTCGAGCAGCGCCCCGCGGTTCGCTATCTGGAGCGACTGCGCGATGTGACGGCGCCCGGTCCCGGTCCCGCGCCGGCGGACACTGGCGCTGTGCCAGCAGCAATGGGTGGAGAGGAATAGACGCTGATGCAGCCTAGCTTGGGCCGTGCTCGAGCGTCTTTGGGTGTGCTCCTCACGCTCTGCCTCGGTTCGACCGCTCATGCGCTCGATTCCGATGCAGCCAGAGCAGAAGCGCAGCGGGAGGTGACGGGCGTGCGCGCGGGCATGCTCGCTCTCAACTCCAAGCTCAACGCCAAGCAGAGGCCGACGCATCCGCCGGAACAGCTGATCGCTGCGGGCGACTTGTCCTTGCGCACGAAGGATTACAACCAGGCCATCGACGTTTTCAACCAGGTGGTCGAGCTCTATCGTCAGGGTAAGGCGAGTCCGAACGCGCATGCGGACGGACTATTCTTGCTGGGGGAGTCTTACTTCGAGTCGGGTCAACTGCTCTCGGCGCGCCGCCAATACTCGGAGCTGTTGGATCTCGCCAATCAGGCACCCTATGACACGTACGCGGGTCGTAGCTTGGCGCGTCTCGTCGACGTCGCCTTGCACACGGGGCGAGTGGATTCGCTCGACGCCATCCGCGAGCAGGCGGCTCGGGTCTCGGCGGTCGATCCCACGGGTTCGTTCGACTACGCCCGCGGCAAGCTAAATTTTGCGCAGGGCAATTTCTCTGCAGCCGTGAGCGTGCTCGGGTCCGTGGCGACCAGCTCGAGTTACTACCATCAGGCGCAGTACGTCCTCGGCGGGATCCTGGTGAAACAGGCCTTGATCGCGGCGGGCGCGGGCAACAGCGCGGAAGCTCAGGCACGCCTGGTGTTGCCCGGCGGCGCCGAACGCTTCGCTTCTGCCATCGCCCAGTTCAGAAAAGTGACCGCGCTTCCTGCCGATTCAGCGGTGCATCGACACGTGATCGATTTGGCGTGGATGGCCATTGGCCGCCTGCACTACGAGTCGGACGGTTACCTGGACGCTGCCGAAGCGTACATCCAGGTGGATAGGACGTCTCCGGTCTACTACGAGATGCTGTTCGAGCTGGCATGGGTATATGTCAGGGTAGGGGACTACCAGCGAGCCGAGCGCGCCCTAGAGCTCTTGGCGGTGGCATCGCCCGATACGCTCGATGTTGCGGACGGCTCGCTCTTGCGAGCGGACCTGATGCTGCGCTCGGGGCGTTTCGAGCGGGCGCTGGACGCATACCAGGAGGTCCGAGAACGATTTGATCCGTCACGCGAGCGCGTCGAGGGTTTTTTGGCGGCAACTCAGGATCCTGCGGTCTACTATGATACCTTGGTCGAGGAGGGCATCGCGGTAGGTGCCTCGAAGTTACCTGACTTGGTGCTCGAGTGGGTGCGCGAGGAAGCGCGGGGCGAGCGAGTGTTTGCGGTCATCGATGACGTCACGCAGGCTCGCGACGTGCTCCGGCGCTCGCGGCGGCTGGCCAGCAAGCTCAATGCGGTGCTGGCGGCCCCGAGTCGGGCGCGCGCCTTTCCGGAGCTGAAGGCGGGGCTCGAGCGAGGCGTCGGCCTCGTGAATCAGCTGGCGCAGGCGCGGCGGCTCATTGCGCTTGGGCTGGAGGACGTGGACAAGTCTGCTTTTTCGGGCGAGCTGGGTCAAGTGCGTGCGGAACGCCGGCAGCTCATGGCACGGCTGGCGCTGGTGCCCGTGACGCCGGCCGATTTCTTGCGCCGGGAGGAGCAGGGGACCAGAACTTGGAATCGTGCCTCTCAGTCGGTGCAGCGCATAACCCTGGAGACGGACAAGCTTCAAGCCGTGATCAACGGCCTCAAGCAGGTTCTGGAAGACGCTGATAAACACGGAGTGACGCGGGATCCTGGGAGCCGTGCCAGGTTCCAGGCCGAGGTGGACGCGAACGAGCAAGATTTGGCGGTTTATCGCGAGCGCATCGAGAGTTACCGCGAGGACGTCGACACGGGCCGAGTGCAAGTGGGATTTGGCGACCGACGCTATGTAGAGGACGAGCGCGTTCGAAATCGCTTTCGGGAATTGTTGGACCGCGAGCTCGCGTTACTTTCGGGGGGGGGACGTCAGACTGAAAAGTCTCTCGACTACGCGCGCTCCGTAGCGCCGGTGCTCGCCGATGCGGGCGCTCTGGAAGACCGGCTTGGAGTGACGTTGGCAGCGCTGGAAGCCCAGGTGGCGGCTGGGGCGGAACAGTTGAGGCGGCTGGTCGACGAAGAGAGCGAGCGGATTGAAGTCTTCACGCAGCGGCTCGACGCGCTAGATCAGCACGCGCGGCTCCTCGTAGGGGAAGTGGCGATGAAGAATTTCGCCAGCGTACGCGATCGTTTGAAGGGCATCGTGCTGCGCGCGGACGTAGGGATTGTGCAACAAGCCTGGGAGCTGCGCGAAGAGCAGCAGATTCGTCTGCGAAATTTGCAGCGTCAGAAAGCTCTCGAAGAGCAAAATCTGGACGACGAGCTCCGGGAAGTGTTCGACGACGCAGCGGAGGCGCTGTGAAGGGACGGCGCCTGGTGAGGCTCGGCTGGGTGGGTGGTGTGGGGGTCGCCCGGTGGGGCGGGTTGTCGCTGGCTTTGGGTCTCGTGGCGTTGGGTCCAGGAACGGGGGGCTCATGGGTGGGGGATGCTGCGGCCCAGGAAAACGGCGTGGGAGCCGGAGGACGCTCCGAACTCGCGCGGGCCAGCTCGGAGAAGCTTCCGGAGCCGCAGCCCGCCGCACCTGCTCGAGCGGGGGCTACGGAGCCCGAAAAGGCGGCGGCGCCCGCACCGGCGCCGGTGGTCCGGCGTGCTCGTCGTCTCGAGGCCCTGCCAGATCCGACTGACGCGCAAGTCAAAGCGCTGGAGCGCTTCCAGGGCGAGGCGGCTTCGTATGAAGCAGCCGCCCGCGACTATCGGTCGACACTGACACTAGTCGTTCGCCATCACTATGAAGAGCAACGCCGCCGCATCCTCGAGGCACTCGATCAGGAGATCGGACGGGAGCAAGAGCAGCTCAAAGAAACGCGCGATGAGGCGATACGGCGGCTCGAAATCTTTGTGGCTCGCTACTCGGGCTCCAATGCTGATCCAGAGGCCACTCCAGATGCCATGTTCCGCCTCGCAGCGCTGTACGAGGAGCGAGCGCGTGGGGATGCCGACGCGAATTTGAGCCAAGCTCTCGAGCCCGCGATGGCCCTGTACCGGCGCATCATCGAGACCTTTCCCAAGTACACCGAGCTCGCCGGAGTCGCCTATTACTTGGGGCACGCTTACACGGATGCCGGCCGCATGAACGAGGGCCAGCAGGCGTGGCGCTCTCTAGTCTGCTCCAACCGTTACCCGGTGCAGTCTGACGCTACTGACTCATCCAAAATCGCCGTCGTACCATTGCCCCAGGATCATGACGAAGCGTTCTGGACCAACTGGTACAATCGTAACCCCATTCCGCTGGATCAGCTGACTGAAAGGCAACGCAATATAACGGGGGGCGGCGCCGGACTGAAGCGTGAAGAGCTAACGTTCGTCGACCCGTACGCGGGTTGTGAGGCGATCGCTCAAGAAACCCCTCCCGGTCAAGAGCCGCGCTACCTCGCTGAGGCGTGGTGGCAACTTGGCAATTATCATTTCGATCAGCTGGACCAAGGCGGCCCGTACAGCTTGAATCGGGCCATGAGCTCCTATGAGCAATCCATGGAGTTCAAGAAGCCGCCACTATACGGTGTGGCTCTCTACAAGCGAGCTTGGACCTATTTCAAGCAGCAACGCTACCACACGGCGGTGGATTGGTTCGTCAATTTGCTCCACTACGCTGACGAGCAGGAAGCGGAAACCGGCGATGCGGGAGCAGACTTTCGCGCGGAGGCCTACACATACATTGCCGGTTCGCTCACGTACGTGGACTTTGAGGGACCACCAGGTCGCGACCCCAACATACCTCGGAGCGACGTGCTGGACGTCGAGCTCGACCCTGTGGTTGCCGAAGAGAAAATGGCGATTGCCATTAGGCGCGTCCAAGACCCGGGCCTGATCCCCCAGGATAAGAAATGGACCGTCGAAATTTACAAAGCGCTCGGCCAGGAATTCATCGACATCACGCAGAACCGCAACGCGATAGCGGTGATGGAGCTCACGCTCGCGCGCTTTCCGATGGATCGCGACGCGCCGAAAATCCAGGACAGGATCGCTACGTTGTATGATCAGTTGGCCCGCCTGGCACCCGATGGCTCCTCCGTGCGGGGCGAATACTCGCGCAAGGCCTTGGATTCGCGAACCAAGCTGGCCGCCTATGTGGGGGCCACCGAATGGACGAACGCAAACCGCGACGACCCCGAGGCCATACAACAAGCCGAGAGCCTCGCCAAGCGGGGCCTGCAGCGCGCGGCTGCGGATCACACCAACCAAGCTCGCACTTTGGTGGGTCGCGCACAGCAGGCGTCGAGCGAGGAAGAGCAGCGCAGCCTGCTCGAGCAGGCCATCAGCGGCTATCGCATGGCGGAGAAGGGTTGGGCGGCTTACATCGACCAGGATCCCGCGGCTCTGGATAGCTACGAGAGCCGGTTCTGGCTAGCGGACGCGCGGTATTGGACGGTCGTGCTGCAGGTGACGTTGGGGCGGACGCCGACGGAGCCCGAGGTCTCCGAGGCTCGCTCGGCCGCAATCGACGTTCGAGATTCGACCGAAGACGATCGGTACCTTCAGCCCTCGGCGTACTACCTGGTGAGCATGTCCGACAATTTGCTCAAGGACGCCCATCGTGAGCACGCCGACAGTGGAGGAGCGCGTGGTGTCGAGCCGCGTGAGTCGGTGCGCTTCCTCGGCTCTGGTGCTGAGCGGCGGCCGGTGCAAGATCCGCTCCCGGCGCCGGTGGAAAGCGCCGTGGTCGATCGCGATGGCTACAACCAGAGCATCGTCTTCGAGGAGGACCCTCAGCGGAACGGCCCGCTGTACGCGTTTCAGGCCGCCGAGTTCTATTTCGTGTATGGCCAGTTCGGCGAGGCGCGAAAACGCTTTGAGCCCATGATGGCCGAATACTGCGGTAAGAGCGAGTGGGGCTATAAGGCCTGGGAAAAGCTCATCAGCATGAGCAACTTCGAAGGCGACGCAGCCCGTAGCCGAGAGCTCGCAGAAGGCAAGAGCTGCGCTTTTGATGCGGAGACCCTGGCCAAAGAAGAGGCGTTGCGTAAACCCGTACAGCAAGGCGTGGCGTACCTCGACGCACGCAAGATCTACGAAGAAGCCGAAAAAATGAGCGACGGGCCTGAACGCGACAAGAAGTGGCGTCAAGCCGCGGCGGCATACAAGGTGGCACTCGACGCAGCACCGGACCGCGACGAAGCTCCAGAAGCTGCCATGAACGGCGCCTATGCGTACAAGCAAGTGGGCGAGTACGACAAGGCCATCGAGATGTATGAGCTGTTCATCGCCCGGTATGGCAACGACAAGAAGCTCGCGTTGGTTCGTGACGGGGACCCCAAAGCCGAGCCACCGGTAGCGCCGGACCCAGCCAAATACGAAGAGCGCGTCAAATTTCTAAAAATGGCCTTCGACGCGCTGGCCAGCTCCTACGTGCTCTTTTTCGACTACCCCCAGGCGGCCGCGACCTTCGAGAAAATCAGCCAGACCCAGCATTTCGCCGAGCCCGATCGCCGGGAAGCGGCACGGCAGTCGCTCACGCTCGCCGCGAGCCTCTCGGACCAGCAGGGGATGCGCCGAGCCCGCCAGAATTTCGCTCGGCTGGGAGCCTCACCGAGAGACCTGGCGGAGGCGGACTTCGTCATCGCGAGCTCAGCGCTCAAGCAGTGGGACTCGCGGAGCCCGGATCGCGGCGCCAACCGGGATGCACGCGAGCGCGCGGAGGCGGCGATGAATGGTTACCACCAAGCCAACGCCAAGAATCCCGTCGCCAACGAGTTCACGGTCGAGGCCGCGTACTGGGTCGCCAAGACCAAACGCGCGGGCGGCGATGCGCGCGAAAAGCAGTGGTGGGACACGACCAAGCAGGCCTTCGAAGTGTTTCGCAGGCAGGTCCCACCCAAGGCGGACGGATCCAGCGGCGCGCTGGGCTCGCGTCAGGCCGCATTTGCGGCCGAGGCCGCCTATGTACAACTGGACGAGGTGGTCCAGAAAAGCTTCGACTACGACGCTGGCCACCATCGTTTCGCGGGGACTACGGTGGAGGTCCTCGACCAATACCGCAAGGGTGCCATCCAGGCGCAGGTTCACTATGACGCCCTGCAAAAGGTTGTGGACGACTACGCGTCACCGGAGTGGGCAACTGCGGCAATTGCTCGTCAGGGGTCGCTGTATGACTCCTTGCGCACGGGCCTGTATAATGTGCGGGCACCCGCGCTGAAGATGTTCGACAAGAAGACCGAGGCCTTGTTGCAACGCGCTGAAAACAGTGACAGCCCGGAGCTTCAGGAGCAGGCCGACGCCGTGCGCATGCGGGTGGAGACTGGCTGGCGCGAGGCCAGAGACCGTGAGCTGGACAGCGCCGACCAGGTGATGGTGGACCGGTACGGCAACGCGATCACCTTGGCACGGCGCTACAACGTCTCTAATCCGGCCGTGGTGCGGGCCATTCAACGCCTCGCCTTCTTTACCGACGTGATCGGTGAGGCCAAGCTGCAGCAGTACACGGGTCGCGTGCAAAGCCTCGAATATAGCCCTGGGCTATTCTTTCGGCTGCGGCCCGGTCTCGTGACCGCACCCAAGCCCGAGGGCATGCCCCCTCCGGCTCCACCAGCGCTGCCTTAGTTGTCCCAATGATGCACGCCTTCTACAGAGCAAGATGGTCCACCCGCCTCGCCGCCGCCATGGCGAGCATTGCGCTCTTCATTGGCTGCTCCGGCACTCCAGCGCAGACACCGGTCGATGTGGCCAACGCGTCGAGTGAGGGCGGGCCAGCGGAAAGTACGGGCGCGGAGCCTGCGGGGGGAGCGCGCGGGGACGGCCTCGACATGTCACCCGAGGCGGCCCGCGCCTACGCAGCAGGCCTGGAGGCATTCAAGACCGGGGACCTCAAGGGGGCAGGGGAACAGTTTTCAAAAGCGATCAAGGCTGACGCTCAGGCGTACCCAGCTCATGTTGCCATGGGGGTGGTGCACGAACGGCGCTCAGAAATGGCTCGGGCGCTCGAATCCTACGCTTCCGCGCTGGCCATCAAGCCCGATTTCGGCCCCGCCATCTCGGCGCGGGTTCGCTTGCTGCTCAGCATGGGTCGAGCGGCGGAAGCGGAAACGTTTGCGCGCGGGCTGGCCGCAAAATATCCCGAAAGCGCAGCGGTGCTCGCGGCACTGGCCGAAGTCATGTCGGCTCGCGGTGACTCTACCTCCGCACAAGAGTTGGCTCAGAAGGCACTCAAGAAAGATCCTGACTATCGGCCTGCGATGGTGACGCTAGCCCGAGACCACTATCGCGCCCGCCGCCTCGACCTGGCCCTGTACACCCTGACGGCGATTCTGGATGGCTACGGCCAAGAGAACCCGCCGCGAGACAAGAACAACGCCGACGCGCGCCTCTTGCGTGCGCTCATTTTCAAGGAGCAGGGGAAGCGCAAGGCCGCGATCGACGAGCTGGTCGTGGTGCTCGCGTTGCGCCCTGACCTGGTCGAAGCGCGTCTGCATTTGGCGGCCTATATGCTGGAAGCAGGCAACGCCACCGAGGCTCGCCCAATTCTGGAAGAAGCCTTGAAATATGACGCATCGAATGTGCTCGTGCATTTGAACCTGGGTGACGCGTATCGGCTCTTGGGTAAGCCCAAGGACGCGCTGGATCACCTGACGTGGGTGTCGCGCAAGGACAACTCGCTGCCGCAGACGCACTACAACCTGGGGCTCGTGTACCTATTCTCGACCAGTGTTCCGGGGCTGAACGAGGAGCAAGCGATCGATCACGCCATAGAAGCGTTCGAGCGCTTCAAAAAGCTCTCGCCGCGAGCGGCTCGCGGTGCGGGCGACGACGTGGATGAGCTGATTGCTCGAGCCAAGAACAAGAAGGCCATCATTGAAGCCATGAAAGAGCAGCCAGCAGCGCCCAGTGGCGACTCGACCGGAGACCAGGGATGAGGCGTCGAAGCTACCGGCAGACGGGGTTTGGCGTGGTATTGGGCCATTTGCTCTGGGGCATGTTGCTCTGGGGTTTGGCGACATCGGGCGTCGTGAAGTCGGTTGCTCACGCACAGCAAGGCAAAGGCCGGGTAGTGACCATCAGCGAGGTCACCATCGTCGGTCGCATTCAGAAGCCCATCGCAGCTGTGGATGTGAGTCGAATTCAGCCCAAGATGACACTCGCGGAGTTGCGCCAACCCTTCCTGCAACGCATCGAAGAGGCTATCTATCGCTCGCCCTTTTGACGGCCATGGAATGCCGGGGACGTTCCTTTGCCTGAGCATCGTGGCCGCCTTGGTAGGCTTCAGCTACCGGCGCCTGCAGGCCTTGAGAAAGCTGGCGCGCTGGGCCGCACCTCTGCTCGCTGAGCCAGCGCGGCGGCCGGGGCCGTTCAGTGAGTCAGGGCCAGCGGACACCTCCCCGGATCTTCGCGTTAGCATCGCGGATCTCAACGAAGCTACCCTCGAGCTCGGGTCCCAATTGGATCAACCGGCGCTCTTGCCCCGGAGTTGTGGCAAGGCCGCTCTCTCGGTGGGGGCGCTGGTGGCGCTTATGCAAGCCGCGCCACTGCTTGGGAGCAGTGACGTCCGGACTTGGGCCGGTCCCCTCATTTCCTTCGCGGGGGGCTGTGTAGGTGCACTCGCCTGTTCATTCATCGGGCAATCGGCCGAGGCAGACGCTCGTCGGCTTCGTGAAGACTGGAACGCTCTTATCCGACGATCTAACAAGGACGTTTCGACGTAGAGCCGAGGGTCAGGGTAGATTCGTGGACGCTGCCGTAACCGGCAGCTACGCTGGCTGTACCGTCCTAATGAGTAACGCAGTGAGAACACACGCATGACGCAGCAGTCGCCGCTTTCCGCGGGCGCGGGGACCTCCAAAGGGCCCGCAACTGCTGGCTCACCCGCCGCTGGGGCGCAGCCTGGGCAAATGACCGCGGTCATGCGGGCGGTGGCGAGCACCGGGCCGAAGGTGTTGCGAATCGGTCTGATTCAGGGGGGCCGGGTCGTCGAAGAGCGCATCATCAAGCAGCGCACGACCGTCACGGTTGGGGCGAACGAAAAGAACATGTTCGTCATTCCTGGCGGGGATTTGCCCGCCAATTTCCGTCTGTTTGAGTTGGTGGGCTCGGATTACCATCTCAATTTCACTGACACCATGAAGGGGCGGCTCGCGCTGCCCACCGGTGTATCTGACCTCAATGTGCTGCGTGGTCAGGCTCGCCCGGGCAGTCAAGGCGGCCACCAGATTCAGCTGACCGAAGATTCGCGCGGCAAGGTCGTGGTTGGCGACACCACGTTCCTGTTTCAATTCGTCGCTCCCCCGCCGATTCAGCCACGGCCGCAGCTACCGGTGTCCGTCACGCGTGGGGCGGCGTCTGTGGACTGGCCCACCACGGTCATCGCAGCGTTCTCGTTTTTGGTTCACTTCTGTGCCATCGGGGCCATCTACTCGGACTGGTTGGATCCGGTGGTCGACTACGACGTGGACGTGAGCGCGCTGGTCGAAACGATCCGGGCGCTCCCCGCGCCCCCGCCTGTCGAGGAACCCGAGGAGGCTCCTGCTACTGAAGAGACGCAGGCGGAGGCACCAAAAGCGGAGGCGCCAAAGCCGACAGAGAAGGCAGCACCCGCCCCCGATGGTGCCAAAGAACACTTGACCAAGACTCAGGCCGCCGCCTTGAGTAATGAGCTCGAGTCGCTCGAGATGGCCACGTTGGCTGCGTTATCCGGTGTAGGCCCTGCTACCGCCAACGTGCTCCGAAGCGGTGAGGTCCCCACGAGCGCTCTGGACGCTGCAGCCGCTTCGGAAGCGGGCGTTTCTTCTGCGGGCCCGGGGGGTTTGAAATTGGGCGGTGCCGGCGGGACGGTTCGGCCTGGAGCAGCCGGTGGTGGGCTCGCCAGCATCGGTGCTTCGGGAAAGAGCGGCGGTACGGGTAGCGGCGCGACAGCAGCCGTCAAGGGCCCGCGCGGCAACGCGGACGTCGGGGGCCCCTCCGTCGCTGGTGGGGCAGTCAGTGACGCGAGTCGCGTTGTGGCGCAAATGCGCGCGGGCTTCCGCAATTGCTACAATCGAGGTCTGGCCGAGAACCCGGACATCGAGGGCAAAATCGCGCTCAGCATCAAGGTTGGCCCCGCCGGTCAGGTCGCTAGCGTGTCGGCGACAAAAACAGGTAACCTGCCCTCCTCGGTCGTGGATTGCGTGAAGGCGCGCGCGAATTCCGCGACATTTGCCGCCCCCCAGGGGGGCGCCGCCGTCGTTCAGGTGCCGGTGTCGTTCGTCAAGCAATAGCGCCGTCGATGTGGGCAATGGCCAGACAGGCTGTTGGCTCCGGCACAGGCTGACCTTGGTGACACGAATGACACAGGTGGTGTCAGCGCGCCGCACTGCGCGCTCGTGAATGCTCCGTCGGCGGTCGGCACCCAATGTAATGGCGAAAGTGTTTCACCATCTAACGCTCCATCAAGGTCAGCCGTTTGTTCAGCGAATGGCCTCTGGGGGGGGCGCAGGCCGGGGGCCGAAGAGCTGGGAATGATTGAGTTTGTGTCATTGACACGCTGCCGCCACCAGGTAAAGCTCAAGAGAGAATGCAATATGAGGGAGGCATTGTGAGCGCGGATCAGGAAGTAGAACGCGGTCGGCGGCGTGAGCCGCGAGGCGTCTCGGCGGCCATTTGCAGCTCGGTTCTGATCGCGGCTCTGCTCACGGGAGTGGGGGGCGCGCTGGTTCGAGATGCCGTTGCTCAGGAGTTGCCTGCTCAACAGTTGCCGCGAGCCAACGTCGAAGTGGGTACCGGGCGCTCCGTAGACCTGTCGCCGCCTACGACGCTGTCGGGCGACAACGCTGCTGTGCTGTCCCCGGAGGCGCGGCTCGCGCGTGGCAGAGAATTCGTGGCAACCATCGAAGGTTCGGCGCGGTCGATTTTGCAGCAGCTCCAAACCGCGCGTAAGGATCGGGATGTCGTGCGGGTCCTCTGCTTGAGCGACAAGCTGAATCAGGTCGATGTGGCGTCCCGCTCGGCGCAAGATCGGCTGGGCGCGCTCAAAATCGCAGTCGAGCGCGCTGATGCAGATGGCTCTCGGCATGAGTTTACGGTGCTCGAGGTGCTCAACGACCGAGTTCGGGTATTGGTGAACGAGTCGAATCAATGCGTCGGTGAAGAGACCGGCTTTATTGGCGAAGCTGAGGTCAGTGTTTCGATTGATCCCAATCTGCCGGACGCCGAGACCGACTTTGGTTTGGACTGGTATCCGCCACCGCTTCCCAGCATAAGTAGTCCGATAGAGTAGTCCGGAAGGCGCCTGTTGTTCGGTTTAGCCCTGGAATGCGGCCAAGCGCTACGTGGACTGATAGTACCTTGCTTAGTGATCGATGAAGATGCGCGCCTTTTCCGCGACCGTAGGCTTTGCTTTTACCGTCGTTACGACGTCGACTGTCCTCGCACAGAGTACGGGCCAGCCCTGGCTCTCAGATCGGCGCTTCGGTGGTGGTATTGGCGTCCGCGCCGGAAATTTTGAGCTGCATCCGGGCGTCGCGGGGGAGCTCGGTTACGACACGAACTTCTTTCAGTCCGCGGGCAAAGTGACACCCGCCGGGTCGGTGGTGTTGATCCCCCCTGAATTTCGACCTGTGCGGCCCGACGGGTCGTCGTTTGGGGCCACCGGTGTGTTCAATGAGCCGAAGGTCGGGACCTTCCGGCTACGCGTCACTCCTTCGTTGACGCTCTCGACGCTGGGTCCGCAGCGTATGGCCGACGAGGAAGGGGAACCCGCGCCACCCAAAGTCAATTTGGAGGCGTCGGTATCGGCCAGCTACAACGAGTTCATCGCGACGGACTCGCAGTACGCGGATGAAGTATCGGACAACCGCTTCATCAGCGGCGACATCGGCGTGCTGGTTGACATATTGCCCCAGCGCCCGTGGGGTCTGGGGCTCCACGCGCGATACAATCGATCAGTTCAGCCAGTGAATGATCCGGCGGCCCCGCCTGGCTTTGAGCGCTCGACCTTCCGGGCCGGAGGTGCGGTGAAGTGGCGCCCGGGTGGTGGGCTCCTCGAGTGGAGCTTGGGTTACGACCTTACGTTCATACTGTTCGAGGACGACATTTTCTCGAATTTTTCCAGTGTCGGGCACAGCATTGCGCTCCGGGGGCGCTGGCTATTCCTGCCGCGCACGGCGCTGCTCTATGCGGGCGAGTACGGTTTCGTCGAGTATCCCGACGGCGGCCGCGTCAAACCGCCCGGGTCACCGCTGAGCTCTCAGGTCGGGGTCAACGGTTTGATCACCAATCACTTTGCGGCCTTGGTCATGGCCGGGTGGAAAACTCTATTTTTCGATCTGGACTCGGAGTTCGATAGCGCGGTGGGGACCGCTCAACTAACCTGGTATCCTTTGCCGCGTCCGGATCTCGACCCTGAAGCGGCTGCGGTCGGGCTATCTTCCATCAGCGTTGGCTACCGACGCGACGCGCAGACAGCGTATCTGGGCAACTACGTACAGATTGACGCAGGTTACGTCAAAGCGTCCTATTTTTTTGGCGGGAACGTGCTGGTCAGCGTGGACGGCTCGTTGAACCACCTGCAGCGTCCGGAGAGCTTTTTTTCGAATTCGGTCCGGCAGACCGGCGCCTTCTCGGAGAACCGCTTAAATCTCACGGGTTTTGCCGAGTACCGAACCAGCGACACCTTCGGTATCAATACCACGCTGGGTTATTCGGCAGCGCTCACCGATCAGCGCATTCCCGTCGACAACGATCCGGCTGAGCCCGAGCTTCCGTACGACGACTTCGCGTTCAATCGCATCGAAGCCTGGCTCGGCGTACGCTGGTTTCTATGAATCGGAAGCGTATCTGGTGCGCGGTGGCACGGGTACGGCGGCTCAAGGTCGCGTTCGCAGTTTTGGTGCTGCTTGTTCCCGGGTGGCTGGGCTGTGGCCCCAGGGTCGACAATTCCAGGGTGAAACTGCCGACTCCGGTCGAGAGCACCACGCTAGGGCCCGGTGACCTATTCACGCTCGAGGTGGTAGGAGAGAAAGATCTGCCGAAGGACTATCAAGTCGCTTCCGACGGCACTGTGGACTTCCCCTATGTGCACCGCATCGAGGTGCAGGGCCTCGAACCGCAGGAAGTCGCACGCACGGTGCGCCAGCGCCTGATAGACCAACGTATTCTGGTCGACCCCAGCGTCATCGTTTCAGTCAAGGAGTACAATAGTAAACGAGTCACCGTGCTCGGCCAGGTAAGAAATCCGGGCAGCTTTCCGCTCACCACCGGCATGACCTTGGTGCAGGTCATCAGCGATGCGGGTGGCTTGAATGCGATCGCGAATGGAGAGCGGGTGAACCTGACCCGCAAGGACAAGCACCGCGCCGCAACTACGGTAGTGTTGAGCTTCGATTCCATCACCGAGGGCCAGTCCCCGGACATACCGCTGCAAGCGGGCGATCAGATTTACGTCAACGAACGCGTCTTCTAGCTTCGACGCGGGCATTTTTTGAGGCCAGGACAGCGCCCGGACCAAAAACTGCTCCACACGAGTCTAGATCAATGGCCTCCCGCGGTGTAGTTGTCGCGGCGTGATCAAGCAGACTTGTCCACTTTTGCTCGGTTCGGCCTCACCGAGGCGCAGCGAAATTCTGTCGTCCTTGGGCCTACCATTTGTGGTGCTACCCAGCCCTATCGTCGAGGACGTGGAGCCCGGGGAACGCCCCCTCGCGTACTTGGAGCGGATCGCTCTCGCGAAGCTCCGGGCCGTGTGGTCCAGGTTGGAGCGCGAAGGTCCGCCACCGGGGGCCCCGGGCGGGGTGGCAGCGGTTCTGGTCGCCGACACGATCGTGGTGGTGGAGGAAAGCATCGTTGGCAAACCCGTCGACATCGCCGACGCCAGAGCCACTTTGGCCCGACTTGTGGGGCGCCGACACACAGTGTTTACTCGCTATCTGGTGGGTCGTCCTGCGCGCGGCAGCGACGGGACCACGGACATTTTCGCCGCACGCACCGTGCAGACCTTCGTCAAATTGCGAAACGCCACGCCGGCGGAGGTGTCGGCCTACGCCGACACTGGTGAAGGGCTGGACAAGGCAGGCGCTTATGCGGCGCAGGGTATCGGGGCTTTCCTGGTAGAGGGCGTGGAGGGTTCCTACAGCAACGTCGTCGGCCTGCCGGCATGCGAGCTCATCACAGATCTTCGCCAGAGCGGGCTATTGGACGTATTTCCTGGGGCGGCAGTCGAACTTTGACAGCACCGTGATAAGCGGAGGATAATCTCAGTATGGCGCTAATTGACACCGAGGAAGCTGCTCGACGCTTGGCGCGGGCCATTGCGAGCGATCTTTCACTTTATAACGAAGAGAAGATTGTTCGCGGCATCGAGGGCGACAGCCTGTTCGAGGTTCTGACCGAAGAGATCGAGGAAGGCCGGGCACTCTACAAGAGTCGTGTTGCTCCCGATCTCTATGTGCACAATTTTTATGACCGAGCGCTGGTGGACATCTTGGTGCGTGCCAAGGGACATATCAAAAGTCTGATGTGGTAAATGCCCGAGCGATTCGTGCTCGCGAGCGGTCCCATACGCGAGCGCGTCGACAAGGTCCTGGCTCGACTGTTAGCGCCGCGTTCTCGTTCGACCATCCAGCGTTGGATTCGCGAAGGGAGGGTCACGATTGACGGCGTGGTCTGTCGCCCCAAAGATTCCGTAGGGCACGGGGCAGTGCTGCTGGTCGAGCCCGGTCCGGAGCCCACGTCCCGAGCCGAGCCTGATGCGTCAGTGCCTTTCGATGTCTTGTATGAAGATCAGCATCTGATCGTCGTGGCGAAGCCAGCGGGAGTCGTTGTTCACCCCGCTCGAGGCCACCGAACGGGCACGTTGGTGAGCGGGCTACTGGCTCGACCCGGCTTTACGAGCGCGCCTTCAGACGAGCGCGACCCAGCCGGCAAGTTGCGGCCCGGCATCGTGCATCGGATCGACAAGGACACGAGTGGAGTGCTGGTCGTTGCCAAGGACGTGCTGACTCGGGAAGGCCTCAAACGCCAACTCGCTGAACATTCCGTCACGCGGGTCTATCATGCGCTGACCGTGGGTGTGCCTCGGCCCGGGCGAATCCAGACGCTGTACGGGCGCCACCCGCGGTCGCGCCTCAAGTTCACCTCGCGCCTGGCAGAAGGCAAGCGCGCTGTCACGAGCATCGCCGTGCTGGAAGCGTTTCATGCCCGAAGAGCAGCTTTGGTGGAGTGTCGACTCGAGACCGGTCGCACGCACCAGATTCGAGTGCACTTGTCTGAGCAGGCCGGTACGCCGCTGGTGGCCGACTCTTTGTATGCCGCTGGTGTGGTGGGGGATGTAGCGGTCCAACGCATCGCGGCCGAGCTAGGTCGCCAGGCGCTCCATGCGCGCGCGCTTGGCTTTCAGCATCCGATCACCGGCCAGGCGTTGAGCTTCGACAGCGGGCTTCCCGCTGATTTCAGCGCTGCGCTCGAGGCATTCAGAGCACTCGGCAACGGCTGAGGGGCCAAAATTGGGGATTGTGACCCGGAGAGCATGGCATTACTCTTCCGGTCCCCTCCATGTCTTCAGCCGCCGAGTCCGCGCGTTCGAGTCTTTTGGCCCTAACTCGCCGCCTCAACGAGGGCTGCTCCGACGACCGGCAAGTTCATTACCTGGGGCACAGCGCGTTTGGGCCAGAGCTTCGGATCGAGCGCTTTGCGATGGGCAATGGCTTGTCGATCCTTCTGGTTGAAGAGCACGCGGCTCCCACCGTCGCATATCACACCTGGTACCACGTTGGCTCTCGCCACGAGTCGCCTGGAAAGACCGGTATAGCGCATCTATTTGAACACTTGATGTTCAATGAGACGGAGGCCTTGAAGGCGGGAGAGTTCGACCGCCAGCTCGAGGAGCTTGGGGCGGAGAGCAATGCCTCCACTTGGCTGGACTGGACGCACTACGATATCGCCGTCCCGGCGCCAGCCTTTGCGCGCGTTGCCGAGCTCGAGTCCGAACGGATGGATCACCTCGTCTTGCGCACACCTCAGGTGGAGAGTGAGAAAGAGGTGGTGGCTAACGAGAGGCGTTACCGTGTCGAGGACGACGTGGAAGGTGCGCTCAGCGAGCTGCTCTGGTCGACCGCGTTTGAGCGGCATTCCTACCGCTGGCCCACGATCGGCTGGATGAGTGACATCGAAGGCTTCACGGTCGAAGACTGCAGGCAGTTTTACCGTACCTATTACGCACCGAATAACGCCACTCTGGTCATCGTCGGAGATGTCGAGCCCGAAATCGTATTGAAGAAGCTTCAAGACGTGTACGGGGGTTACGCCCGAGCCCCCATCGTCGAGCAGCACATCGAGCCGGAGCCCGAGCAGGTGACGGAGCGGCGCAGAGAGGTCACCAAACTAACCCCGACCTGGAAGCTGAACATTGGTTACCGCAGCCCGGCCCTCGGACACGCAGATCATGTGCCACTGAGCGTCCTCAGTGAAGTGCTCTTCGGAGGCCGGTCTTCACGGCTGGTGAGAGCATTGGTGCGGGATCGCGAGATGGCAAGCGACGTGCGTGCCTCGCTGTCGCCTTTGCGTGACCCAGGTCTGTTCGAGATCTTCGTCAGCGCGCGCGAAGGGTTCTTGGCGGATCAGCTGCTGGAAGTGTTGGACGAAGAGCTCGACCGGGTGCAGCTCGAGCCGATCAGCTTGGACGAGCTGACGCGCGCAAAGGCTCGCATCGAGCTTGGTCTGCTGTCCGGGCTAACGACAAACGAGGGCAAGGCGTCGACGATTGGCTTTTATGAAGTCGTGCTCGGTAACCCGTCGGCAGGTTTCGAGCGCTTGGCCGCATTGAGCGAGATTCGAGTGGAAGAGCTCACGGAGGTCGCGCGCCGTTACCTAAATAGGCGCTCTCGAACCGTGATCGGCGTGCGCCCTCAAACGCAACCCGACACCGCGATGCCCAACGAGCTTGGGGGAGAGGGCTCGGAATGAGCATGCATGGCCCCATCATCTTGCTGGAGCGGGACGCTTCGCTGCCGCTCGTGCACGCGGGGATTTGCACGCGCAGCGGGTCTTCGGACGATCCTCCGGGGCTGGAAGGCTTGACGCGATTATGCGGTCGGCTCATGCGGCGCACGGCCGGTGGCCAGACTGCGGATCAGGTTGACGCCAGGATTGATCGCATGGGCGCTTCGCTCGGGCTCGACTCGGGACACGGCAGCACTGCCCTCTCGGGGTCCGTGCTCGAGCGCTCGTTCCCGGACTTCATGACGCTGCTGGAAGAGACCCTGACTACCCCCGGGCTTGGCGAGGATGAGCTCGGAAGGCTCAAGCGAGAGACGCTCGCGGAGCTCACTGAGCTCCTGGACAGCGACCAGCAACTCGCGCAGCGTTGGTTCTTGCGGAGCCTGTTTTCCGGGCACTCCTATGGACGGACCGTGGTCGGTACCGCAAAAAGCCTGGCTGCCATTCGAGTCGAAGACGTGAAGGCCTGTTTCGAAAGGCACTTCGTTCGGGAGAATGTGCTGTTCAGTTTTGCCGGCGCCGTGGATGCCGCGCGCGCAGAGCGCGCTGTGGAAGGTATCTGGAAGGCGCTCCCGGCGACGGGTCGCTCGTTCGACGCACCCCGAGATCCGACCTTGTCGGGGGGGCGACAACTGGTGTTCGTCGACAAACCAGAACGGACCCAGACCCAAATTTTGATTGGGACGATAGGCAGTCATCCGAACGATACCGACTACTTTGCCTTGCTCGTCGCCAACACGGTGTTCGGCGGGACGTTTACCGCGCGCCTGACTCAAGAGGTGAGGGCGAAGCGGGGTTGGTCGTACGGGGCGTATTCCTCTCTCGGGTATGATCGGCGTCGCCAGGCGTTTAGCATGTGGACGTTTCCAAAGGCCGAGGACGCGGCGTCCTGCATGGCGCTCGAGCTCGACATGCTCACCGAGTGGTGGGAATCAGGGGTCACCGAGGAGGAGCTCAGTTGGGCCAAACGCTACTTGATGCAGTCCCACGCTTTCTCCTGCGATACCGCGGCCAAGCGCGTGGGCTTGCAGTTGGATGAAATGCTGAGTGACTTGCCGCGGGGCCACCACGACCAGTTTGTGGCCAGTGTCGGCGCCGTCACGCTCGAGGAGGCGAATGCAGCTGTCCGAAATCGGATCTCACTCGATGATCTAGTCATCGTCGTGGTTGGGACGCACGCCGCCATCGGCACCGAGGTGCGGCAGGCAATCCCGAAGCTCAGCTCGGATCGAGTGGTGCCATTCGACACTGAATGAGCAAAAGGGGCCCAGGCCGGGTGAGCACGCGGGGCTGGGGTTGGAGAGGTGCGGGCGTCAGCTCAAACCCAGGTCCATGACTAGCGCCTCGGCGAGCGAGCGAGCTTCGGCTCGAGTTTCTTTTTCCGCCTGCCAGACGTCGGCGTGGCCCGCCAGCGGCTGACAGAGGTCGACGTAAAACTTCAGCGTCGGCTCGGTACCGCTCGGCCTCACTAGAACGCGCCCCCGAGCACCGAGCTCGAGCTCGACGAGACTCGTGTTCTCGAGCCAGCGTGGCCGCCGCTCGCCGCCCGTCCTGAAATCGGTCACGGCGGTCACTGGAGCGTGCAAGATGCGCTTCGGGGGGCTGTTGCTCACGCGATCCATGGCCGCGGTGATCTCCTCAGCACCCGATAAGCCGTGGCGCGTGACGCTCCGTTGCACGCTCACCCACAAGCCGTGGCGCCGATACAGCTCGGCGAGCCGGGCGCGCAATGAGCTGCCCCGCGCGCGCTCGAGCGCGGCCATCTCACTCAAGATCAACGCGGCCGAAATACCATCCTTGTCACGGACTAGGTGACCTACCGAGTAGCCGAGGGCTTCCTCGTATCCGAAGACGTAGTTGTAGTCGCCTCGGGACATGAGCTCTAAAGCTGCGGTCCAGATCCACTTGAACCCCGTCAATGTTTGTTCGAAATGGGCATGGTAGGCGGCCGCCACAGTCCGCAGCATGGGGGACGACACAATGCTTTGGAGGACCATTGGCTTGGGCCTCCGTGCCGCTCGCTCCAGCACAAAATCGGCGAGAAGGATGCCGATCTGATTGCCCGTCAAGGGCACCCAGCCACCCGCGCCGTCGGGGAGGCTGGCTGCCAGGCGGTCCACGTCGGGATCATTTGCGAGGATGAGATCTGCGCCAACCTTGCGCGCGAGCTCGGTCACCAAGTCCAACGCTCCTGCCTCTTCTGGATTGGGGAAGCTCACGGTTGGGAAATGACCGTTCGGCTCACGCTGCTCGAGCACGACGTGAACGTTGGAGAACCCCGCCTCTCTGAGCACTCGCTCGACGGGCGCTGCGCCGACGCCGTGAAGGGGAGTATAGGCGATGCACAGGTCCCGGCAGTGCGCGCCCGTGGGGCGCAGCGCAGCGGCGTCTTTGAAATACTCGCCGAAGAGCCCCTCCGGCACGGGCTGGACGTGCGAATAGCGCCCGTCGAGCGCGTCGTCCAGCATGGATTCCTGGTCCGCTGGCGCGGAGCGGGCGATCTCATTGGCGATTTCCTCGTCCACTGGGGGTACGATCTGCACTGCCTCGGACCCGTAGAGCTTGTAGCCATTGTACTCGGCGGGGTTATGGCTGGCCGTGATGACGATGCACGCCGACGCCCCCAGACGCCGAGCCACATAGGCCGCGATGGGAGTGGCGACGGGCTCTCGAAAAAATCGAACCGGCAAGCCGTGTGCGGCCAGAACTCCGACGGCTTCGCGCATGAACGCAGGGCTGGAGAGCCGCGCATCGGCCCCCACGACGATGGGTGGCATTTCAGTAGTGGCGTATTGAGCTTTCAGGTAGCGAGCGACGCCAGCCGTGGTCCGGCGCACCACGGCCCGATTCATGCGCATCGGCCCAGGTCCAACGATTGCGCGCAGCCCTGCCGTACCGAAACGCAAGGCGTCGGACATCACTTCATTCAATACGGCGTGATTCTTTAGGTCGACGTAGGCTTGCAACTCGCGCCGCGTATTGGCATCCGGGTCAGACGCGATCCAGGCCCGAGCGGCGTCGATGGCTTCTTCGGTATTCATGGCTCGATACTCATGGCAATGTGTGTCGCAGACTACGTCGGGTTGTGCATCAGGTCGACACGGCGCGGGCCTGGGCAAGCTCCGCGACCAAGTGGGTAGTGTACTCGCCCGAGCGAAAGGCGTCGCTGCCGAGTAGCTCGGTCATGAGCGCGAGGTTGCTGCGCCTCGGACCGGTTTTGCCGCGCAACTGTACGCGCGTTTGGGACAGCGCCTCGATGAGGCGAGCGATGGCGGCCTGTCGGGTGTCGCCGTGTGCCATGACCTTGGCCAACAGAGGGTCATAGTGAGGCGTAATGGTGTCGCCCTCGCGGAAGCCGGTATCCACGCGGAACGTGGCGTCCGCTTCGGGGAAGCTGAACCGTTCGAGCAAGCCAGGCTGAGGCATGAAGCCGCGCTCGGGGTCCTCCGCGTAGAGACGTACTTCGACGGCATGCCCACTTGGGAAGCTCCGAGGCGGCAGCAGGGTGGGATCCCCCGCGACCGCGAGGAGCTGGAGCTCGACCAAGTCGACTCCAAAGACCATTTCGGTGATGCCGTGCTCGACCTGCAAACGTGGATTGACCTCCAGAAAAAATGGAGTGCCGCCCGCATCGACCACGAACTCTACCGTGGCAAGCCCGACATAGTCCTGGGAGGTGACGAGCTCCAACGCCGAAGCCAACATTTTTTGCCGGGCCGCCGCCGAGCCCGCCAGAAATGCGGCCGGCGAGGGCGACTCTTCGATCAACTTCTGATGGCGACGCTGCACGCTGCACTCGCGTTCGCCGAGTGCCCAGGCTTTCCCGGGGCCGGCGCACACGACTTGGACCTCGATGTGCCGTGGCCGCTCGAGATAGCGCTCGAGATACACCCGGGCATCGCCGAACGCCGCGAGGCCCCGCTGTGCACAGGTAGCGACTGCGCCCGCCAGCGCAGCAAGGCCATCGACGCGGAGCATGCCGATGCCACCGCCGCCCCCCGCGGCCTTCACAATCAGCGGGAAACCAATGGCCTCGGCAGCGAAGTGCAGCTCCGCGGCATCGTTCGGATTGACCGCGGAGTCGGTACCCGGCGGGGGAGCTACCCCGAGCGAACGTGCCAGCGCACGGGCCTTTACCTTATCACCAAAGGTCTCGAGAATGGCCGGCGCGGGGCCGATGAAGGTGGCACCCTGCCTCTGAACCGCGGCGGCGAACTCGGCATTCTCACTCAGTAGGCCGTACCCTGGGTGCACGGCGTCCGCCTGGCTCGAGCGTATCGCCTCGAGCAGAGCCGCGCGGTTGAGATAGCTCTTCTGCAGCGGGGCTTCACCCAGGCGAATTGCCTCGTCAGCCTGTTCCACATGAAGTGCGTCGGCGTCGGCATCGGAGTACACCGCCACCGTGCGCACGCCGAGCCGGCGGCACGTGTGCATGATGCGCAGCGCGACTTCACCGCGATTTGCAATGAGTACTTTCTTGAACATTCTACCCTCGGGCCAGGGCCTCGATTGATGATCGGCGTACTAGTGCCTCGATTCTACCTACCAAGCTCGACTTTGGCGGCCTTTTTCTTGGCTTCGGGCCAAACTTCGGGCACGGCCGGGGGCCGTTTTAGCTTTGAGCCAGCGCCAGCTGGCCACAGGCCGCGTCTACGTCGTCGCCACGGGTCTGGCGCACCGAGCAGCTCACACGCAGCCGCGCCAGCTCACGCCGAAACGCTTCGACGGTTTCGGGCAAAGGGGCGCGTAACGTTGATGCCTTGATGGGATTCATCGGGATGAGGTTGACCTTGGAGGGCAGGCCCGCGAGTGTGGTGGCCAAGCGCCGGGCATGCTCGATCCGGTCGTTGACTCTATCAATCAGCGTGTATTCGATGGTAATGCGGCGGCGCTTGGGTAGCGGATAGGCGTGCAAGGCAGCCATGAGCTCGTCCAAGGGCTGATGGAGGTTCATGGGAACGATACGGCTTCGCGTTTCAGGGTCCGGAGCATGCAGAGAAATGGCGAGGCCGACCTTCCCGCCGAAGTCTTCTCCCAGCTTCTTGATGCCGCTGATCAAGCCGACAGTGCTCACAGTAATGCGGCGGGGGCTCATGGCGGCTCCCAACGGGTGTGTGAGCAAACGAATCGTACGAGCGGTTTCCGCGTAGTGGTGCAGGGGCTCTCCCATACCCATGAACACCAGATTCTTGATCCGCTCGCCAGCGTCGAGGTGCCGGCGCGCAATGATGACCTGACTAATGATTTCGTGGGCGCCGAGGCCGCGTTTCAATCCGGCCTGACCGCTCGCACAAAAGACGCAACCCATCGCGCAGCCCACCTGGGAGGAAACACACAAAGTCATGGGGCGACTGCGGCGCTCTTCGGGGTGCGACGAAGCATCGTCGTCATCCCCGTCATCGTCCTGATCGTCACTGCCCTGATCGTCACTGCCCTGATCGCCATTGCCTTGCGGGATCAACACGCATTCGATGGCCATGCCATCCCGCAGCCTTAGCAGCAGCTTGCGCGTGCCGTCGGTCGAGCGCTGCACCGTGACCTCGTCGAGCGGGCAGGCTATGTCGAGCTCGGCGAGGCGGGAGCGCAGAGGGCGACTGAGATTGGTCATCCGCTCGACGTCGAACACGCTATGTTGGTGGATCCAACGAAAGACTTGATCGGCGCGAAAGCTGGGCTCACCGAGCTGGCCGAGCAGGTCATGAAAGTCCTCGGGCAATCGCGCCACGGGGTGTCGCTCTTTCGAGCTCGGATGGCGCGGGGCAGCGGGCGGCGCCGGAATGACGGGCAGCTTCGACGGATTCATGGTGTCTTCTCGCTGGTTGCGCGGGCCTTTGCTTCGTCCCAGTACGAGTCGAGCTGGTCCAGAGGGATACCGGTGGTGGGTTTGCCCTCCGAATCCCTGGGCCAATCGCCGCATTGTTCCCTCACGCGGCGTTCGACGTGGGCGAACCGCTCGCTAAAACGGTTGCTCGTCTGCTGCAAGGCGGCGCCGGGATCGATGCGGTGGTGGCGGGCGAGGTTCACCACTGCGAACAGCAGGTCGCCGAGCTCGGCCTCGATGTTGGCGTTGTTCCCCTGCTCGATGGCGACGTCCAGCTCCGCTAGCTCTTCGCTCACCTTGGCGCGCGACCCGGAAGCATCGGGCCAATCGAACCCGACCCGGCTCACACGCTCACTCAAGCGATGGGCTCGTTCGAGCGGTGGCAGCGAGCGAGGCACCTGGCCGAGAAGGTCGCGCGGCCGCGACTTTTCCTGCGCCTTGATGCTCTCCCATTGGCGCGCCACGTCGTCGGCGCTGGAGACGGCAGCGTCCGCAAACACGTGGGGATGCCGGCGCACCAGCTTTTCGCAGATGCCTCGGACCACGTCGTCGGGTCCGAAGCCATGAACGGAGCGCGCCATCTCCGCCAAAAAAACCACCTGGAGCAGCAGATCGCCGAGCTCCTCCTCGAGCAGAGAAGGGTCGTTGGAGTCGATCGCATCAATGACTTCGCAGGCCTCCTCGAGCACGTATCGGCGCAGCGACTGCGGCGTCTGTTCGCGATCCCACGGGCAGCCGTCTGGTGCGAGCAGGCGCTGCATCAACGCGACCAAGGTCGGCAACGTCTGACCCTGCTGTTGATTCAGCGAGGTCCGAGCCGGGACGTCAAAAGAGCGGGAGGTCACCATGGATTCCTGAGCGCAATGGCGCCCTGCGCATAGCAGCCGGTCCGCAGCAAGGCAACCGTGCGGGGCGGCCGACCGCGACGCGTTGCGGCTGGCCCGCAGCGGCGCATCAAAACAGGTAGCGTTCGCCCGAGTCGCATAAAATCGTGACTACATTTCCGGCACGAAGCCGTTGCGCCACCGCGCACGCGACATGGACGTTCGCGCCCGCGGAAGGGCCGACGAGTAGCCCTTCCACTTGGGCCAGGCGCCGTGCGGTTCGTTCGGCAGCCACGTCCGAAACCGTGACGATCTCGTCAATGATGTCCCGATCCAGGATCGATGGCACAAAGCCCGCGCCCAGGCCTTGAATGGCGTGCAGCCCGGGCCGGCCTCCGCTGAGAACGGGGCTGCCCTTGGGCTCGACCGCAACGATCAACACCTTTCCGAGTCGCTCCCGAAGGCAGCGCGCTACCCCCGAGATGGTGCCCCCAGTGCCCACGCCCGCCACGAAAGCATCGACTCGACCCTCGAGCTGTTCGATTATTTCGTTAGCCGTCCCGAGGTAATGGCTGCTTGGATTGGCCGGGTTGTCGAACTGGCTGGGCATGAACGCGCCCGGTGTATCTTTGACGAGCCTCTCAGCGTGGCGCACCGCCGCGATCATGCCGTCCGCAGCGGCGGTCAAAGCGATCTCGGCGCCGTAGGCGCGCATGATATGGCGCCGTTCGAGGCTCATGTCCTCGGGCATGACCAGGATGCAGCGGTAACCGCGCACCGCGGCTATCATGGCCAGGCTGATGCCCGTGTTGCCGCTCGTCGCTTCGACGAGCGTTGCCCCCGCCCGGAGCTGACCCGCTTCCTCCGCCGCGCGGATCATGAACAGCGCAGGCCGGTCTTTGACGCTACCTGCCGGGTTCATGAATTCGGCCTTGCCCCACACGCTCGCCCCGGGAGCCGCTTCAATCCGGGACAAGCGCACGAGCGGGGTTTGTCCGATCAGCTCCAACACATTCTGGGCGACCGGAGCCGCCACACGGGTTGCCGCGGCGCGCGAACCGCGCCCAAACGGGGCTTTTTCCGCTGAGACGCGCTCGTCGGTCATCAAGCCAGGCTAGCACTCGTGCTCACGGAGCGAACTGGCAATCATCGCCGGTGAGCGCCGGCCACTGGGCCTTTGGAGCGCTGAGGGGAACCTTCGGGTGCATAAAGCGCAGTTAAGCCCCTTCGAGTTTCACAACTGAAAGGTCGCGTGACACGCCCGCCCCGTCGCACGTTCCCGCGCCCTCGGAAGAATGAATACCGACACTCGCTGCTGACCCGAGCAGAGGATGGGAGCTGCGTTACGAAAAACTCTCGCCCCGAGCCGTCATGTGGTGACGTCGACGTGCTATCATTTGGGTGAAGATGTCGCGTGTTCTTGCCCTCGTAGGTAATCGTCCCGACGTTTGCGGTGTCGCTGCCAAGAAGTATGCGCACCTGCTCCGGGTGGAAACTCACGGCAAGGCCTTGGGTTGGGGAATTGGGTTCTACCAATCAGGTGAGGCGCTGCTCAGGCGGCGCCCGCTGGACGATCGGGAGGTCATCGAGATCGCCGCGTTGAACGACGTGTCGACAGGCTTGTTGATCGCGCAAATTCGCACGCCCGGTGTCGGCGCCCTGCGGACCGAGAATACTCCGCCATTCCGCTATCGGGATTGGCTGTTCGCGCAGCGTGGCACCATCGAGGGATTCGATCAGATTCGGACCCCACTCTTGGAGCGGCTGCCGGAGTTCTTGCGTTGCAACTTGCGAGGTGAAACCGACGGGGAGGCGATGTTCTATTCTTTCCTGTCGTGTCTCGACGAGGCAATTGGCTTGGATCGCGACCGCATTTCCGCTGCTGTCATTCGCGAAGCTCTGAGCTCCGCGTTGACGCGAGCTGGTCAGCTTCTGGCGCGCGCGGGTCAGCCAGAAGCGGCGTTCGACTGGTTCGTCTCGGACGGCGAGCATTTGGTGAGCCTGCATCGGACCGGCACCATGATGTATCGGCGTTTTGAAGCCCCAGAGGAGCTCGAGGCGTTGCTTCCCGAAGGGCCACCGGGCGCGTCATTGCATCCATTTCGCTGCTCGGTGCTGGCTTCTGGATTGGATGCGTTGCCGGACAAGTGGTCTCGGCTCGAGTCGGGCTGTATGGTCACCCTTAACCGTTCGGATCCGCCCGCGATCGACCCATTGTGATTGACGCGTCGTGACCCGGTTGTGGCTTCGGCTGGCGCCGCTGATTGGGCTGGCGGGGTTTGGCCTTCGCTGCGGACCCACAGTGCAGCATTCGCCAGCGCCTGCAGTGGGGACACGCGGTCCGGCGCAGTCCTCACGCGTCGTGTGGCCAGCCGCAGCACCCGAAGCCGACACCTCCGGCGGAGTGGTAGTCTTGGAGGCGCCTCGGGCGCGCCGCGCAGCGCAACGCGTGGTGCAGCGCTTTTTTGACGCGGTCCGTCGTGAATCTACCCGGGATTTGGCTGAGCTGCTGGGGGACGAGGCCACCATTTCAAGCGGCCCTGGAAGCACACCAGAGCCGGTGCCGAAGGTATGGGCGGCACGCTTCAAGAGGCTCGATTATGGCTTTAGCGGCGCGACCTCTCCCTACCGGAGTGATGAGCTGGGGTTTTTCACAGCGGAGGAGCTGCTGCGCCTGCGTCCCCCGCGCCGATTTGCTTTGGCGCCCGCCAGCGGTGAGCTATTGGCCGTGGTCACGACGCGCGATCGTCGCAAGCTCGTCGGACCCAGGCATTTCGGTCGGCGGATCGAGTTCATTCTCGGGCCTACACCGTCCGGATTGCGAATTGTCCGGATGTTCGAGGACTTCACGCTGCCGTGAAGCGCGCCGTGGGCCCAGCGCCCTTCTGGGCCAACCAGTGCCAAACAGTGCACCGGAGGATTACATTCCGGAGACGATCTTGAACCCTTCGCCGGCTGCCACGAGCACCAGCTGGTTTTCGGCGACTTCGCGGTGCCACATTTCGGCTTCGCCGTCCGGGAGCTTGTAGCTAGCGCTGTAAGTGTATGCGATATCCCAGCCGTCTCGCTCGTTTTTCATGACTCGACGGTAGTGGATCTCATAGCGAATCGCGCGAGCCCGGACGAACTCGGCCTCCAGGTACGCCTTAAGCCCCGCGTAGTCCAGGTCGTCGGTAGCATCGACGTTCCCGCCATCCTCATAATAATCGGCGTGCGCCAGGCTGAGTAGCTTGTCGATATCTCGGTGCTCCACGGCGTGGCGATAGAGCTCGCAGAACGCGACCACCTCGCGGTTCTCCGGTGTGTCTTCAATATCTGTGTTGGGGATGAGTTGTTGAGTGCAGCCTGCCAATAGTGATGCCCCAAAGAGCGACGCCGCCAACACTCGAGCCTTCAACAACAGGTCGCGACCCGCGTGCCGACCGCGCGGCTTGAAACGACTCCACCCCCTGAGGCTCGAGAGCGGCCGCAAATCCCTGGCGCGCAGCGGTTTCTTCATAAAATCGCAATCCATGTTCTCGTGGCCAACGCTTCGACAGACGGGTAACGCGATATCGTCGCCGGACATTCCGGCGTTGCCCACCTTCGGCTCAGCGACCTGGGGCTGCTCATGAGTAACGCCATTCCGGGTAGCATTTTGGGTAGGAGGGTAGGCAGTGGCATCGTCCGTCGGGGAGGGTAGGGGCCGGTCACAGGCCGAGCCGGCTGCGCTGTTCTTTCACGATCTCACGAACGAGGTCAATCTGAGTGACCGAATCGGCTTCAGCGCGATATCCGAGCACGAGCCGATGCCGGAGCGCAGGGCCCGCCACCGACAGTACGTCGTCGACGTCCGCAACCGCATCGCCCCTCAGCAGGGCGCGGGCCTTGGCGGCGAGCACGAGTGCCTGGGTGCCGCGCGGGCCTGCACCGTACCTGACGTATTGGCGCACGTCAGCGCTGGCCGTGCTGCTTGCAGGGCGTGATGCCCGCGCCAAGGCTACGGCAAGGTCCACGGCCTCGTCCGTGGCTGGGATCTGCGGCACCAAGGCGCCGAACGCTCGCACCTCGTCGGGTGCGATCACAGTTTCGAGCGCCGGTGGCTCACTGCCCGTGGTGCGGCGAGCGATCAGGCGCTCTTCATCCTCGCTCGGGTAGTCGATGTGGATTTCGAGTAGGAAGCGATCGAGTTGAGCCTCCGGCAAGGGGTACGTTCCTTCCTGCTCGATCGGGTTGCGTGTGGCGAAGACCTGAAACGGGCTCGGCAGGGCGTGGGTGTCTCCGCCGACCGTGACGCAGCGCTCTTGCATCGCTTGTAGAAGTGCCGCCTGAGTCTTGGGGGGTGTTCGGTTGATCTCATCCGCCAGAATCAGATTCTTGAAAATGGGGCCCGCCATGAAGCTCAACTGCCGATGCATGTGGCCGGACCGCTCGACTTCATTCATCACGTCAGTGCCCGTGATGTCCGCGGGGAGCAGGTCTGGAGTGAACTGGACACGGCCGAATGAAAGCCCCAGGCAGCGGGCGATGGAAGACACCAGCAGCGTCTTGGCCAGCCCGGGCACTCCGACGAGTAGTGCGTGGCCGCGGGCCAAGAGCGCTACCAGCATGTTGTCCACGACTTGGTCCTGACCAATGACCACCAGCGCGACCTGCTGTTTGAGCCGGGTGCAGGCGGAGGCGCAGGCCTGAAGCAGCTCGACGGCGCTTTCGGGTTTAATGTCCGCTTTGGCGGTCACGATGCACCTTGTATCCTACGGTTGCGGCTGTCGAGATGTTGCGAAAAACGCTCTGGGGGTGCTGCCAGCGGGCACTCAAAAGGACGTTGCATTCGGGACACGTATACGACAAACCCGCTGCGCGAGTCGGCGGAAACTAACACGCTCGCCCTGCCCGGTAACTGCTGGCTTTGCACGGCCCCAATGACTCGTTCGCTAGTTAGTTCATGTCAGGCGCCGGCCATGGGGCGGGCAAAGTCCATCGCGGGCGGAGCCTCAGCATGAAGCTGGGCCTCAGGCGCCTGCTCCTCGGTGTTCTGCTGGGGGTGCTTCTGTATGGCGGCCTCGTTGGCTACTCGGGATATCACCAGATCCGGGCCGTCTTGAGCGAGCTCCAATGGTCCGCGTTCGCCGCGGCACTCGGGCTCGCGTCCACAAACTACGTTCTCAGGTTCGCCAAGTGGCAATATTACCTGAGGCGGCTCGGTGTGCTGCATGTGCCTCGGGCGCACAGCGCCCTGATTTTTTTGTCCGGCTTCGTGTTGACGATTACCCCCGGCAAATTGGGCGAGGTTTTCAAGAGCGCGGTGCTTGCGCGTACGCACGCTGTGCCGGTGGAGAGGACCGCTCCGATCGTCGTGGCGGAGCGCTTGACAGACGTGATTGCCATCGTCGTGCTGGTGGTGCTCGGTAGCCTCGGCTTTGCGGGCGGGTTGTATTGGGCCGTGTTGGGGGCAACGGCCGTCGGCATTGGGCTTGTGGCCATCATCTGGCAGCGCCCTGCGCTCTGGTTGCTTGGCGAGCTGGGGCGCCGCCCGCGGTTGGCCGCCTGGGCGCCCAAGCTTCTGCGTGCCTACGAAAGCCTGCGCATCGTAGCTTCGCCTGGCGCGCTCGCTTGGCCGGTCTTGCTCTCCATCATCGGCTGGGGGCTCGAAGGGGTTGCGCTGCATGTTCTACTCGCTGGCTTTGGCCAATCCCCTGCCATCTCGTTCAGCTTGTTCTTTTACGCCACCGCCACGTTAGCCGGCGCACTGATCCCCGTGCCGGGCGGGCTGGGTGTGACAGAGGCCATGATTCACGAGCAGCTCGTGCACGTGGCGGGCGCTCCCGAGCCGGTAGCCACCGCGTGCATGATTCTGATTCGGCTCGCCACACTCTGGTGGGCCGTTCTCGTCGGATTCGTTGCGCTCGGTTGGCTACGCTTGTTGTTTCCCGAGCAGCTGAGTCGAGCGCAGCCGCAGCCCCGCATCTCTAACGAACTTGTTCCACCAGACGGATGATCAAAGGATCCCATCAGGCTTCAGTGCACCGAATCGAAGATTCGGCCCAAGAAAAGGGGTCTCTCGAGTCAAAAGGTTAGCCATCCGCCGCGAATTTCTGCGGCCCTTGCCCCGTCAGGGGCCGCAGAAATTCGTCGGTGAGCGTTGGACTCTGGATGACTAATCGAGCTTCAGAACGGCCAAAAATGCTTCCTGGGGCACGTCGACGCGTCCCACACTCTTCATGCGCTTCTTGCCGGCTTTTTGCTTCTCGAGCAGCTTGCGCTTGCGACTGATGTCTCCGCCGTAACACTTCGCCGTCACATCTTTGCGCATTGCCCGTACCGTTTCACGGCTGATGATCTTGGCGCCCAGTGCCGCTTGGATGGCGACCTCGTACTGCTGGCGAGGCACGAGCTCCTTGAGCTTGGCAGCGAGGGCCCGGCCACGGTGGACGGCGTTTGCGCGGTGAACGATGATGCTCAAGGCGTCGAGCGGCTCGCCGTTGACGAGCATGTCGAGCTTCACCAAATCCTCCCGACGATACCCGACCAGCTCGTAGTCGAGGCTGGCATACCCGCGCGAAACGTTCTTCAAGCGGTCATGGAAATCCAGGACGACCTCTCCCAAGGGGAGCTCATAGGTGATCACGACGTGACCCTTGGTAGGGTACTCGATGCCCAGCTGTTTGCCTCGCCGCTCTTCCGAGAGCGCCACCACGGGCCCGACGTAGTCGGCCGGGACGTGCACCGTCACCTTCATGATGGGCTCCTCGACGAAATCGAGGTTGCCCGGGTCGGGCATCTTTGACGGATTGTCCACACGCCGACGCTCACCGTCTTTGGTCGTGGCGTAATACACGACGCTAGGCGCGGTCGTGATCAGATCTTGATCGTACTCCCGCTCCAGCCGCTCCTGGATGATTTCCATGTGTAGCAAGCCCAGGAAGCCGCAGCGGAAACCAAAGCCGAGCGCGTCGGACGTGTCGGGCTCAAACGCAAACGAAGCGTCGTTCAAGTGCAGCTTGGACAAGGCATCGCGCAGCTCTTCATATTGCGCCGAGTCGGTCGGAAAGAAGCCGGCGAAGACCATGGGCTTTACTTCCTTGAAGCCCGGCAGCGGTTCGGGCGCGGGATTGACGGCGGTCGTGACCGTATCGCCAATTTTGGTGTCCTCCACGCTCTTCATGTTGCCGGCCAAAAAGCCAACTTCGCCGGGGCCGAGCTCGCTGATGGGCGTGCTGTGGGGAGTGAAACACCCCATTTCGGTCACTTCATACACGCGCCCGGTGGCAAATAGCTTAATCTTGACCCCTAACTTGAGCGTACCGTCGAAGACCCGCACCATCACCATGGCGCCGCGATAACTGTCGTACCAGCTGTCGAAGATGAGGGCCCGCAGGGGGGCTTTCGGGTCACCTTTGGGCGGCGGAATGCGGTGGACCACTGCCTCGAGCAACTCGGCCACTCCGAGGCCCGTCTTCCCGCTCGTGAGCACGGCCCCGCTGCAATCGAGCCCAATCACCTCTTCTACCATCTCGGCCATGCCATCCACATCCGCGGACGGCAGATCCACCTTGTTCATCACCGGGATAATCTCGAGATTTTTCTCGAGAGCCAGGTAGGTATTGGCCACTGTCTGAGCTTGTACGCCTTGAGTGGCATCGACGACGAGCAAGGCGCCCTCACACGCGGCGAGGCTGTTACTCACCTCGTATGAAAAATCGACGTGCCCAGGGGTGTCGATGAGCTGCAGCTGGTACTCGCGGCCGTCCTTCGCTTTGTAAGGAAGGCGGACGCTCTGGGCCTTGATGGTAATGCCGCGCTCGCGCTCGATATCCATCTTGTCGAGGAATTGCGCGCGCGACTCCCGGGCGGTCAGCGCTCCGGTCAGCTCGAGAATTCTGTCGGCGAGAGTGCTCTTGCCGTGATCGACGTGTGCGATAATCGAGAAGTTGCGAATTAGTGCTGGGTCGGTCGGCATCCCGAGTTCATTGTGAGTGACAGCGCGCGGGTTAGCACAACTCTTGCCACGGATCGGAGTAGTTGAGGGCGAGAGTTGGAGCGGAGCCTGGCGTTAGTCACTTTTTGGGGGGCGGAGGTGGCTCGGTATCCAGGCTCATCTGACCCGGCAGCGCGTGCTCGTAATGTTTGAGCACCAAATCGATACCTTCACGGATGTAGACGGCGACGGGAACCTTGGTCCGCTCATGGAGCAGGTGCAGACGCTCGTTCTGTTCCGGCGTTATATAGACCGTCGTGGAAATCTTTTTCCGTGACATTCACCGCTGCCTTGCCGAACTTGCCACTCATTACAATAGATTCCCATACATATGTTGTCAATTCTAACTTGCCCGGCTACGTCGTAATTAATTGGGTTATTTCCAATACTTATGTACCGGCGCGGGGGCGATGCGCGGCGCGTCAAAAAGGCTGTTTGCCAGCGCGCCAGCGCGCTGAAGAGGAGACGCAACCCGCCGTTATGTTAGGCGGGTTCGCACAAGGACGGGACAAGCTGTCGGTGGTCACCTTGTCACGGGTGTTACGGGAGCATAGGATTCACCATGCCGATCCCAGTGACGCGCCGACTGGTCGGACTGGAGGGGTCGAGAACGCAAATGGGACAAAATACTTGGCGAGAGCGCTGGTTCGGACGGGTTCTGCTCTCGGCCCTGTCGGTCGGCTGCGGGGCAGCCAATTCAGGCCTTGGGGCCGATGGGCGCCCCATCATCCCTCCACGCGACACTCGGATTCTGCATGAGGACTGTCCGACCAGCAGTGGAGACGCGGTCGGCGAAGACGTCAACGGGGATGGTCGTCCCGATCGGACCACCGTCAGCGAAGGACAGCGTCCGAGTTGCCGCAGCCTGGACTTCAACTTCGATGGGACGGTGGACGCTTGGGTGTATCTGGATGAGACCGGCAACACTCGACGTCGCGAAAGTGACTACGACCGCGATGGCCGAGTCGACGAGGTGTCCTTGTATCGGGCGGGAGTCTTGGCGGAACAGCAGCGCGCGACAACCTTAGCCGGCAAGCTGGATACCTGGCACTACTACGTGAGCGGCAAGGTCGCCCGCACTGAACGAGACTCGAACGGTGACGACTACGTGGACCAGTGGTGGGAGTATCCCGCGGAACGCGCAGCCGAGTGCCCTCTGATCCACTCGGACGTGGACGGTGATGGCCGCCCTGATCCCGGAGCGACGGTGGACGTGTGCCGTGACCAGTACGTGCCGGCCTCGAGGGATGAGGTGCAGGCTCCCACCCGTGAAGAAGACGGCGTGGGGGAGGTTCCTACCGAAGTCGATACTGCCCCGGGTACACCGGAGTCGGATGCTCCTGATGAAGCGCCGGGCTCACCAGCTCCCAACTCGCCACTTCCCAACTCGCCACGTGGGGGAGGAAAATGATCCAGGCGCGGAGTCTGGTCGCCTCCGTGAGCACGGGCGGGTGTCTGTTGGCAATGGCTGCGGCTTTGGGCTGTGGCGGCGGGGAGGGTGTGGAGGTCAAGTCGGCAGTGAACAGTCGCGCCAACAACTCTGGGGAGGATGGCTCTCGCTGCGAGTTCAAGGGCAGGACCGACCGCGAGGTGTCCGAATCGGTGGGTACGGGTGCTCTCCAACCCAGCATTCGGCGTGTCTACCGCGTGATCGGGGAAGCGGAGCAGCGGCGCCGTGTGCTCGTGTGCCGGGAAGTGGATACCAATCTAGATGGCACCAAAGACCTGGTTCGGCGCTACAGCGATCAGGGGGAAGCCGTCGAAGAGCAGGCTGATTCAGACTACGATGGTAGAATCGACACCTGGATTCGCTTCAACAAAGGGCGGATTGCTCAGGTCGAGGTCGACGGGAAGCAAGATGGTACGCCCAACGAAAAGCGCTATTACCTGCGCGGCAAGCTGAGTCGCGTTCAGCGCGATACGAACGGCGATGGTAACCCGGACATTTGGGAAATTTATGCCGGGGGTCACCTCGAACGCATGGGCGTCGACGTGGATTATGATGGTCGTGTCGACCGCTGGAATCGGGATGAGGTGACCGCGCGAGCGAACGCCCAGAAGGCGGTCGCGGATCCGGAAGAGGACGAAGACGAGCCGTGACGGAACGCGCCTCCCCGAGGCGGAAGTCCGCGTCACCCGAGTTAGAGCCGGCGCAGAAGCAGCGAGTGCAGAAGGTTCTGGCTCGTGCCGGGGTGGCCTCACGCCGGCATGCTGAGCAGCTCATTCAGGAAGGGCGCGTTCGAGTGGGTGGCAAGGTGCTAGAGGCCCAGGGCGTGCTCGTGGACCCACTGCGTGACGAAATCGAAGTGGATGGGCGCCGCATTTCGGCTGAGCCTTTGACGTATGTCGTTTTTCACAAACCCCGGCAGGTGATGTGCACGATGCAAGACCCCATGGGGCGCCCTTCGGTCCGCGATTATCTGGCAGGCGTGGGCTGTCGCGTGGTGCCCGTCGGGCGGCTCGACTATCAGACCAGTGGCGTGATGCTGTGCACCAACGACGGCGATTTCGCGCGCGCCCTGTTGCACCCGAGTCGAGGAGTGCAGAAGGAGTACGTGCTCAAGGTCAAAGGCGAGGTCGACGCCACACACCTCGAGCGGTTCCGTGAGAGTATCGAGATCCGAGGGCGTCAGACCCGTCCCGCTCGCGTGGAACGAATGCGGGTGGAGGGTGGCAACACCTGGCTCTCGCTGGTGCTACACGAGGGCAAAAACCGCCAGATCCGGCGCCTTGCCGAGCACGCCGGTTGCCGTGTGATGCGCCTGACTCGGAGCCGTTTTGCCGGACTCTCTGCGAACGGGCTTGGCCCGGGCCAATGGCGCCACCTCACCCCCTCCGAGCTGAAAGCACTGCGTTCGTCGTAGCTGCGTTCGTTCTAGCTAGCTACCGCCCGTGGACGAGAGTCTTCGGGCCATCTTTGAACAAGATGCATAGCTTCTGCGACGCGAGCGTTTCTTTTACAAAACCAGACCCGAATTTCGGGTGAGTTACCAGCTGACCCGCCTCGAAGGTGGTGTGGATGGAGTAAGGCAGGAACTCGGTCGAGTCTTTGTCGCCCACGGTCGCTTGCCATTCGCGGACCGTGCCGCTCATCTTGGGGGCTGGCCCGGGCTTTTTTGGCGCCTTGGCTGCGCCCGCTCTGGCCTCCGGCTTGGAGCGGCGATAGTTGTGCTGTTTATTGCATGTGAGGCACAAGACTCGCTTGGCGTTTCCGCCAACCATCGCCACCACTCGGTGGTTGAGAGTCATGCGGCACGAGGTGCACCATGCGTCGATTTCGGATCCTGCGGTGATTGTCACGTCGATTACTTTTCCCTTGAGCCCGCCCGATGATCATTGGCTTCGGAGCGCTCGTCGCTTGCAGAGCGCTCCCCTGCCTTGGCGTCGTCGTCACGAGATACTACTTTGACTCGCACCGAAGGTGCCTCGCCTTCTTTAGACGAAAAACGCACCTGCATGGTCACATCCAACGACAGTCGGGTCAGCGCACTTGCGATCTCGTCGGCCAAGTTGGTCCTCTCCATGAGGTCTTTCAGCTCTCGAGAGACCATTCGATAGACATTCTGCTTGGTCTCTTCGAGCTGAATCAGCAGATGCTGACTTAGCAGATGCAAGAGGGCATCCTTTGGCAGTTTCATCTCCGCGAGCAACTGCCGCATCGGCTCGGCCGACAAGTTCTTCGCGCCTGCTTCGATCAGCCGTTTGAGGAGCTCAGACACGACGCCGTCGGTCGGACCACGGCTCGGCCCGCTACTTGGCTTGGAACGGGGCCCAGCGCCTTCATCGTCGGGTGGCCCTTTACGCACGACGCCCCCAATGCCGCAGCCCCGCCTGTACGGCCATTTTCAAATGGCACGGCCGCGAGGGGCACGGCCTCGAGGCTGCGACTTGGCCGATGCCAGGTATGTCTTGGGTCCGCATCTCTGATGGGAAGGGTTGATGGGTGGAACCGCCCGAGGTGTCGGAGGGGATCGACTGGCGCCGTGGTAGCCCGGTGCGAAGCGCCGGTCAAATCCACTTTTTCTAGTCCGCCGTATCGGCTGCGCACGCGTTTCGTCTTGGTTCGGCCTGTTTGCCCCTGGTCGAGTGGGTTCGGCGTCCGGTCATGGCTCTTTGCATTGGCCCTTGGACGGCCGCGAGAGTGTGCCGGCGGGGTGCGCCCGCGAGGGCGGTTTGGGGATTCAGATCGGCGAAAGGCGCTATAGACTTCGGCATGGCTGACTTTTCACCGTTCATAGAGCGGCGTCGGCGCGTTCAGACAGAAATCGGGCAGGGTGTGCTCGTGCTGTTCGCAGCTGGGCCAACCCTCAGAAATAACGACGTGACGTATGAGTTTCGGCAGGACTCTGACTTTTATTATCTGACTGGCTTCGATGAACCGGATGCCGTCCTTGTCCTGATGGGGGGCGACAATCCGCGCAGTGTCATGTTTGTCAACCCAAAAGATCCCGAGCGCGAGGTCTGGGATGGGGTGCGTCTCGGTGTGGATGGGGCAAGGTCACTGGGCGTGACCGAGGCAATGTCGGTTCTGGAGCTGGACGAACAACTGCCGCGCCTGCTTGCCGATCGGTCCAGCCTCTTCTGCCGATTCGGTGGTGATCCGCTCGTGGACGCTCGGCTGACGAAGGCGCTGCTCGTGGCCCGGCGTCAAGCGCGCCGCGGCGTAGGCTGCCCCACCGCGTTGGTGGACGCCGCAACGGTGATTCATGAAATGCGGCGGACCAAAGAGGCGACCGAGGTGGCGCTCATGGAGCAAGCGGTGGCCATCACTCGAGAGGCGCATCTCGCGGCCATGGCGAAGTCTGCGCCGGGCGTATACGAATACGAGATTGAAGCGCTGTTGCGTGGAGTCTTTCGTGCCCGAGGCAGTGAGCGTGTCGCGTACGAGCCGATTGTGGGTTCTGGCCCCAACGCAACGGTGTTGCACTACGTCAAGAATGGAAGGCAGATGCGCGAAGGGGAGCTGCTCTTGATCGATGCTGCCTGCGAGCTCGGCTATTATGCCGCGGACATCACGCGGACCTTTCCTATCAACGGCCAATTTTCCGCTCCTCAGCGTGAGATCTACGATGTGGTTTTGGCTGCTCAGAAGGCGGCCATTGCCGCGGCCGGGCCTGGCGTTACTCTGTAGCGCATTCACGAAGCGGCAACTCGAGTGATCTGTGAAGGCCTCGTTGCGCTCGGCGTTGTCCGCGGCACCGCGGCCGCCGTCGAGGCCGAGGGCACTTACAAGCCCTTTTTCATGCACAAGACCAGTCACTACCTGGGTATGGACGTGCATGACGTGGGCAGGTACTTCGATCAAGGCAAACCCCGGCCTCTGGAGGCCGGCGTCGTCATCACTGTCGAGCCAGGGCTCTACTTCGCAGCCGATGCGCCCGAGCCAGCGGCTCGCTATCGGGGTATCGGTGTGCGTATCGAGGATGACGTCCTCATCGAGGGCGAGGGAGTTCGTGTGCTGAGTGATGGTATTCCCAAAGAGCCGGGTGACGTCGAGCGTGCTTGTCAACGCTGAGCGTGGGTTCGAACGGGCTATGGCGTCGGGGCGCCTGATGCGGTTCGTCGTCTGCTTGATGGTTTATTGTCACCTATTCTGGGCCACTCGAGCGCAGGCGCAGGCGGCAGCACCTGGTGCTCGAGCTGACGACGCTTCAAGGTCCCGCCTGCACGGGCTCGCCGCCCTTTCTGTCGGCCGCGGGCTGCGTTTCAATAACCCGTATCGCCTGGCCAGTCCGCTTGGCGACGACGCCGAGTCCTTGTCTCTTTCCGCAACCTATCTCGATCTCATGCTAGGTGCCCTTTTTGCGGCAGGGTCGAGCTTTCAGCACGGTGCGGCCGTCAGCGGAATTGTCGCATTGGATGGCATTGGCCAGTTTGGCGTGACGCCCTCGTACTTGGTCCAATCTAGGCTCTCGCCCAGGCTCGGGTTACGTGGCCGTTTGGGCATGCCCGTCGTCGTGGCGCCGGACACGACTTGGGGCTTGGAAGCGGCGGTCGGGCCGAATCTGGGCATCGCGTTCGGTCTGGGTGTCATGGCGGAGTTGGTCGGCAGCGTATTTTTTGGAGCCGCTACTGAGGAGACCAGCGTCACCGCCATTCCGATGCTCTCGGTTCAGCTCGGCCTATTTTTCGACCACGAGGTGGTGCTGTGAAAGGCGTGCTCCGGCGCCTGGGCCTGGTGGTTGGCGGGCTGGTTTGCCTTGCGCCGGCCCCGGGTGATATCGGCGGTTGCGGTCAAGTGGCAGAGGACTTGGATGCGGTCGTGTTCTTTGCGTCCAAGCAGCGTATCGAATGCTTGCGTTGCGACGAGTGCGGGTTGTCGACTCGCGCCTGTCAGCTGTCGTGCGAGGGCACCGAGCTTCCAAGCGCATTCCCCTCCGGTTGTTACCCTCTGGTGCACGACGGTACCGTGTGCCTACGCGCTTTGACCCAGTCGTCGTGCGAGGCCTTCCGAAAGATAGCGGGCGAGCCGCCGAGCGTGCCCAGCGAATGCAATTTTTGCCCTCTGTAGCTCGCCGGTAGACCCAACGTGGGCGGGGGACCCAGCAGGGCTGCTGGGAAACGGGGCCGCTGGGAAAGGGGGCCGCTGGGAAAGGGCCGCGGCCACCGCAAATTGTGATATAGGACGAGGCATGCGCTTTCTGTGCATATCCGACATCCATGGTCATGCCGACGCCTTGCGGCGCGTGCTGGATGATGCCGAAGCGCGTGAATTTCACCAACTGGTCGTGTGCGGCGATTCGCTTTTTCCTGGGCCGGCCCCGCTGGAAACGTGGAAGCTGCTCATCGAACGGCGTGCGCTTTGCGTGCAGGGGCTGTCCGATCGGGCCCTATATGAGATTGACCCGAGCAAGCTCAAGGCCACGACCGCTGAGGAGCGCGCACGCGTCCAGCGCCTGAGGGAAGTCAAGCGGGAGTTGGGTGAGCTCATCATCGCTCGCCTGGGGAAGCTGCCCACCTCGGCCCGCTTGCCTCTCGAGTCGGGGCAAGAGGCCGTGGTCGTGCACGGCTCCCCGGTCGACCCCACGGAGCCCATGTGCTCGGACATGGAAGACACCGAGCTTCGAGCGTTGATGGGTGATGATCCTGCGGATCTGGTCATATGCGGAGCCAGCCACGTGCCCTTTGGGCGTCAGGTGGGCGACGTGCAAATCGTCAGTGTGGGGTCAGTGGGTGAGTCACCAGCCACCGGGTACGCCCATGCGACCATCGTGGATGCCTCGGCATCTGGGCTAAGCATCGAACAGTTCGACGTCGAATTGTAAAAGGTGCCCGGGTGTCAGAACTGGACAGTGTGGTACTGGACAGTGTGGTGCTGTTCAGACGCGTGCCGAGCCGCTTGCACGAAGCGGCGAACTTTGTCCGGATCCTTCCGCCGCGGGTCCGCCGCGGCGTCCACTCCGCTTGCCGCATCTACCCCCCACGGCTGGACGATTCGAACGGCGCGTTCTACGTTGTCGGGGGTCAGCCCTCCCGCCAGAATTAGCGGGCGAAATGCGGCGAGGGGCGTGACGAGTGGCCAATCGATGCACGTCCCAGTGCCCCCGAGCTGGCCATCCACCTTTGCGTCGACGAGGAGTGGATGCCCCGGGAAAGCCCTGGCCAGTTCGACATCGCCCACTGACGCGACACGCACTGCCTTGAATGCTCTCGGAGAGAGGGCGCGGAGTTGCTCAGGCGACTCGTCGCCATGCAACTGGAGTCGGTCAACTCCGAGCGTACCGACGAGCGCGGCGGCCTCGCCCAGCGTGAGGTTGGCTACTACGGCCACGCAGAGCACCTTACCTCGAACTCGTTCGATGATGGGGCGTGCCTGTTCGACGTCCAAATAGCGTTTTGATTCGGGTACGAAATTGAAACCGAGCACGTCGACTCCGACGGAAATCGCGTGCAAGGCATCGTCCAGGTGGGTGATTCCACAGACCTTCACATACATGTCAGGGATCCGGCAGTGTTTGGCGCCGTCAAAGTTTGCTTGCTGATGGGCTCTGGCGCAAGCCTCGAGCTAAACTGCAGTGTGGCTAAACAGACTTTTCGAAGCGCCCAAGAGCTGGAGGTCGGGGCAGGGGACTCGCCGGAATTGGTCGAGCTGATGCGACTCAAGCTCAGTGTGGCTGAGCACAAGCTGGAGCCGAGCAGCGCGCTGTCGAGTGTGATCGCTTTCCTTCGAAAGGACCCGGGGAACCCTGTCGCCCTGGGGCTGTATCAGGAGCTCTCGATGCTGCAGTACCAGGCCGGTCGATCCTGCCCTTCGCACTCGCATCCGCCGCCGCCACCACGTAGCCGCTGACGCGCGGGCTGGAAGCCGGGGGCGCGGGTTCACCGGCGTCGCGGCTCACTCGGGCAGCAGCACCGCGTCGACGTACTGCTGCTCATCGAGATATGTCTTGGCGATGCGCTGCAACGCTGCGCTGCTGACACGCTCTGTGCTCTTTTCCAGATCGAGGATCGCGCGCGGATCCGTGCCAAACTTATAGTGGTCCACCAGCGCCTCTAGCCAAAAGCCGTTTTCACGAAACGCGGTCTGGAAGCGGCGGCGGCGCAGCTCTTTCAGCTTTTGCACGGTGTCTGCGCTGGTGCCTTTGGTCTTGAGCTCTGCAATCACGTCGAAGACCGCTTTCTTGAGCTCGTCCACCCGTGTGGGGGGGCAATCGAAACCGATCGACAGCATGTATTCAGAACGGGGCCGCCGCGATAGCCCGCCCTGGACGGAGATGCCGTAGCTGCCGCCTTTTTCTTCGCGAATCACCTCGCGAAGCCGCGTCTCGAGGTAACCGCGCAACATTCTGAGATCATCCTCCGCATCTGCTGACCACTCCGCATTGCCGTGAAACAGCAGCCCGACTTGACTCTTTGGCGCTTGGCCACGGCGCACGCGAACCTCCTCGACCCCCTTCGGTAAATAGGCGCGCACGTCTCGCCATCTGTCAGCGCGTGCGCTGCCGGGAACGCTCGCCAGGTAGCGTTCTACGAGCGGGCGTAGGCTCAGCGGGTCGAGCTTGCCAACAAACACAAACGTGAAGTCACCGACGTCGCCCAGGCGTTCTCGATAAAATTTCAACGCGGCATCCAGATCTAACGCATCAATCATTTCCACTGACAGCGCTTGGCGCCGCAAGTGGCCGTCGTAGAGCTGCTTGGACATGGCGTCGCCAAAATAGGCAAGCGGGTTGAGATCACGGTTCTCCGCGGCTTGACGCTGTTGGCTCCGCAACGTGGCAAACGCGCCTTCGTCTCGCCGTGGCGCCGTCAGATACAGGTGCATCAGCTGCAGCAAGGCTTCGGTGTCCTTGGGCGAGGCGCTGCCGCGCACCCCCTCTTCGTGCTCGGAAATCCACGGAAAAGCGCTGACGACCTTGCCGGACAGCAGCTTGCCCAAAGCGTCCACGTCATGTGACCCCACGCCGCTCGAGATCACGATGCTCGTGGCGAGCGCCGCGGCCGCAAAATCCGCATCACTCGCCAGCGAGTGACCTCCCGAGCTGATGGATTGTTCGAGCAGCTCGTCTTGCTTGAAGTCTGTGGGCTTGAGCACGACTTTTGCTCCGTTGGACAGTGTCCAAACGATGACACCAATCTCGGGCACGACCGCCTCGTGCACGATCGATCCGGCACTGGGCTCCGCGGCGAGTAGTGCACCCTCGCTGACCCGGTCCACGTACGGCGTGAGCACGAGTTTTTCGGCGGCGTGCAGCGCCGCCAGGAGCTCGGCGACCTTGGGCAGGGAGTCGCGGGCCGGCCCTACTAATAGTAGCGACCGGTCGGGGATGGACAGCCACTCGAGTGCCGCTCGGTTGACGTCCGCGAGCGTGATACCCGGCAGTAGGCTCTGAGCCATGCTCAGCTCACCGGCGGGTCCGAGCAGAGCTTCTTCCTGCACGAAGGCTTCAGCCGCGCGGAGCGCGAGCTCGCGGCTTGGCGCGGTCGACAAGGCGGCGACCACCCTTTCGCGCTGGCGTGTCACGTCCGTCTTTGAGCGATCGAGCTCACCGGGCAGAAAGCCATGTTGGCGGACTCGTTCGAGCTCGCCCCATAACGCACGGAGCGCCGCTTCGGCATGGCCGGTTCTCGCCATGGCATGCGCCTGGTAAGCGTCCGTCACCGGGGTGAGCCGAACCACGTCGCCTCCCGCCGACAAGAATGGAGCGTCGGGCTGTTTGCTGAGCACGCTGAGGCGCCGGTTAATCATCCCAACCACCAGCCCCTCGAGCAAGCGCCGCCTTTCGTCGGCTTCAGTCAGATAGGGGCGAGCGGTAGTTTTCACTGTGACGCTGACCCCGAGGCTCGAAGCTTCCGCGTCACTGATCACCAACGCGCGCGTCTCGGCCAGCTGGGGCTGCTGTGTGCTCGGCCGCTGCCGCCCCGGCCCGCTGTTTTTCAACGCCCCGAAGCGCGTCGTGATCGCCTGTAGCGTGGCCGCGACATCAAGGTCTCCTACGGCGATCACCGCCATGTTGTCCGGGCGATACCAATCTGAATAAAAGCTGGTGATGCGCTCGAGCGGGGCGTGAAGAATGATGTCCTTTTGACCGATCGGGCGGCGTTCGACATAACGAGAGCCCGGTAGCAGGAATGCCTGCGCCAGCTCCTGCAAGCGTTGGCCCGCATTGCGACCTCGCAACCATTCCGCCTCGATCACGGCTCGCTCTTGGGTCACCTCGGCGGGAGCGAAGCTGAGCGCGCTGGCCCAGTCCTCGAGCACGTCAAAAGCGCTGGACAAAAGCGTCGGCGAGTCGGTGGGCACCTGGAGCATGTATATGGTCCGATCGAGGCCCGTAAAAGCGTTGGCGTCGGCGCCAAACTGCATGCCCGATCGCTCGAAGAAAGCCACGAGCTCGTTTTTGGGGAAGCGGCGTGTGCCGCTAAACGCCATATGCTCGACAAAGTGCGCGAGCCCGCGCTGGTCGTCGTCCTCGAGCACCGATCCCGCTCGGACGACGAGCATCAAGAATGCGCGTTGTTCTGGCTGCGCGTGTCGGCGCAGAAAGTAGGTGAGGCCGTTGCTGAGCACCCCCGTCGTGAGCGCGGGGTCTCGCACGAGCGCTCGAGCGGGTGGCGGTGCGGGGGCCGCTCGGGCTGCGGCGGTTGCCGCCTGTCGAGGCGCGCAGCCTGCGACACTCGAGGCGATGACGAGCGCGACTGACAAGCCCACCGCACGTTTGTCTTTTTTCACTCGATTTTCCTCTGGCTGCGCCAACCAAGCGGCGCCGTGGCGTTTGGATTAGCTGGCAAGAGCTTTCCACTGCAGCAGCTCGCCGGTCAAAAAGTGTGGGGCCGAGCGCGCGGCGGCGACACTAGGTGCTCCAATCAGCAGCAGAGCCGTTCTGAGCTCGCGTTCGATGCCCACCAGGAAGTCTATGGCGTGTTGTCTGCCACCGAGGTCCAGAGCTTGCAGCACCGGCCGTGCGATGCCCACCGCGTGGGCTCCCAAAATTAGAGCCCGGGCAGCGTCCAGGCCAGTCGCGATACCCCCTGTCGCGATGACGGTTCGGAACTGGGATGGCGCAACGAGCAGCAGGCTGGCGGCAGTGGGAATTCCCCAGTCCCAGAAGCTCTCGCCGAGCTGCCGGTCCTCGGGCTTCGCGCGCTCGGTTTCGACGGCGACCCAGGAAGTTCCTCCGGCACCTGATACGTCGACGTCGCGTATGCCACACGCTGCCAGACGCCGGGCCACCCCACCCGACATGCCGCAACCGGTTTCCTTGGCCAGCACCGGACACGTTAACTCCGAGGACAGCCGGCGGTAGGCCTCTTCGAGACCACGAAAGTCCCGATCGCCTTCGCTTTGCACGACCTCCATGGCTGGATTGAGATGTACGCATAGGGCGTCGGCGCCGACAGCGCCCACCAGCTCCGAGAGCTCGAGCGTGGTCATGCGAGCCGCCTGCACGGCTCCAATGTTGCCCAGCACGAGCGTCGAGGGGGCCACGGCCCGAACTTGATACGTGCTCAGTAGCGTCGGGTCCTTCAGCATGGCGCGTTGGCTTCCCAGCCCAAAGCCGTAGCCACGCTCTTCGGCGATCGAGGCGAGCTCCAGATTGATGTGCCGCGCCCGTTCGGTGCCACCCGTCATGCCCGCCAGGAGCAACGGGGCCCGCAGCTTCTTGCCCAAGATCCTGACGTGCAGATCAATGTTGTCCAGGCTCAGCTCGGGCAGGGAATCGTGAACGAGCTGCACGTCTTCAAACAGCGTGGTCTTGCTACGGAACCCCACGTTGCCATGGGTCGCGAGGTCGAGGTGCTCGTCTTTCCGTTTGGAGATCTGGTTCACGCGAATGGGCCTCCTGAATGGGTCGGGCCGGCCCGGGTTGACACTCCGGACTGCATTCCCATAGGGTTGAAGCAAGTGGCAATCCAGAGAAGAATCCGCCGCGGGGACCGTCAGGCCAGCCGGCAGTGGCGGATCAGGTAGAGGTTGACCCGGTGCCCGCGTGTCCCCAGTCGTTTCCCGAGCTGCTGAGCGCCGTGCGCCGCGACGTGGACCGCGAGCTGAACGAGATTTGGGAGCAAGCTCGGGCTGAGCATTGCGGTCACGGCGAAGCCGTCTCGCGTCCTCTAGAGGCGGCTCGAGCGTTGTGTTTGCGGGGTGGCAAACGGTTGCGTGCGGCGCTCGTGGTCGTGGGCCATTGCGTGGGCGCCGGACACGGCGCCTGGCAGCCCGCTTTACGCTTGGCCTGCGCGGTGGAGCTGTTGCAGGCGTATTTCCTCATTCACGATGACTGGATGGACCGGGATCGAGTGCGCCGGGGTGGCCCCGCGGTGCACGCGGCGCTCGAACAACACCTCGCGTCCGAGCACCTGGCGGCTTGCGGCGCGGTGCTCTCGGGGGACTATACGCTGGCGCTGGCGACCCGCGTCCTGGCCAGCGCTGGCGCAGCGGGCGGAAAGTGGCCGGCGTTGTTGGACCGGTTTGCGCAGATGCAGCTCGACGCGGTGGTGGGCCAAAAGCTCGATGTGCTGGGGGATGGCAAGAACCTCGATGAGGTCTACCGGCTCAAGACGGCTAGCTATACGGTGCTCGGCCCAATACAGCTGGGTTGGGTGCTGGGCGGCGCTGACCCGCCGGAGAACACCTCGATGGAAGCGTTTGCCGTGCCGTTAGGTATTGCCTTTCAGCTTCGGGACGACCTCATCGGCGCGTTCGGGGATAGCGCGATGACCGGCAAACCCCAGGGCAGTGACCTTCGAGCGGGCAAGCGCACCTTGCTGATGAGCACGGCGCTGGAGCTGGCTGCGCCTGCCGATGCGCGACGGATCCAAAGTGTATTTGGGAATTCCATGGCGAGTCAGGAGGCGCTCGCCGCCGCCTTGGTGGCCATCGACGCCAGTGGGGCGCGCGAGAGAGTGGAGCAGCGCATCCAAGTGCTGGCTGCCGAAGCGCGTGACGCGCTAGATGCCGCCCGTTTCCAGCCGGCGGCTCGGGCGCTGTTGGAGGGTGTGCGGGTCGCTTTGCTCGAGCGGGGCCAATAGTGTCTCCGGCTCCGAGCGCCACCGCGGCGGCCGGCGGAAAAGTGATCCTCCTCGGTGAGCATGCCGTGGTCTACGGCAGCCCGGCGCTAGCGCTCGGTTTGGATCGCGGCGCGACGGCCTCCGTACGCCTCGCGCAGCGCACAGGGCTGAGCCTGGGAGGCCAACACTACGCCATCGATGCAGGCAAGCTCTCCTCTGCAGAGCCGGCTGTGGCGCTCGCCTTTCGCGCGCTGCTCGGCGCTTTGGGCGCGCCGTCCGTGATGGCAGAGGCGTCATTACAGATCCCGGCCGGCGCTGGCCTCGGCGCTTCAGCGGCGCTTGGCGTCGCGTTAGCTCGGGCAGTCGTAGAGTTGACCGGGGGATCGCCGGATGTCCCTCTAGGAGAGGCGGTGTCTCGCGCCGCGATGGTTTGGGAAAATGTGTTTCACGGCAACGCTTCCGGTATCGATACGGCGGCTGCCGAGCAGGGCGGGTGCCTGTGGTTCACGCGCAGTGAGGGGGCCCGTCCGCTCGCTGTTGGGGGCGCCATGCAGGTGTCAGTGGCGCTCGTCGAGCCGGGGGCTAGCACGCTACGCATGGTGGAGGCCGTCGCCGAGCGACGGCGGGCCGATCGGCGGGGCGTTGATCTCGTCATCGACTCGATTGCTGACCTCGCGCGCCGAGCTCGGCAAGCCATCAGCCTGGGGGATTTTACCGAGCTCGGTCGGCTGATGACCCAAAACCACCAGCTCTTGGTCGAGCTTGGGGTTTCGACGCCAGGGCTCGATCAGGCCTGCGGCTGGGCCATCCAAGCGGGAGCGCTGGGCGCCAAGCTCACCGGTGCAGGGGGTGGCGGGTGTGTGATCGCGCTCGTGGATGACAGGACGCGTCCGGTGGTGGTCGAGGCCTGGGCTCGACGCGGTCTGACGTGTTTAGAGGCCCGGTGTGCCGCCACACAGCCCTGATGCGAGCCACAACCCCGCGTCTTCGGCTGCCCATCTGGGCAGGTCGCCGGCTGGCCAAGCCACGACCGGGATACCCAGGGCGCGCGCCTCGCGCACTACCGTGGGCGCACCCTCGAGCTGCGAGGCGCTGACCACGACATCGGCGGCGCTCATCCACTCCAACGCTTGCGGCCGCGGCAATTCAGCGGTGAAACGAACCCCTGGAAAGTCTCGGCGCAGGCGCTCGAGCTCGGGGCCGCCGCCCACGACGACCACGTCCACCTCCGGCAAATAGGCAACGGCCTGCAAGACCGTGCCCACCCTTTTGTCTGGGATCAATCGAGACACGACCAGCACCAAGCGAGTGCTGGGGTGGAGCCCGAGCCGTGCACGAGCTTCGGCGCGCTCCACGCGTTTTCCCAGCGTAAGCCGCATGGGCTCAACCCGCGTGTGCGATCGGAGCATTGGGGTGGTCGCGTCGATCAGCATGTCGCGCAACTCCTCCGACACGCAGCGCAGTGTCGCCTTTTCGCGGATGAGCGCGCGAGCCACGTGCTGCCGGAGCGCTCGGGGTAGGGCACACAAGAGCCGCACGTCGCTTCCATGCGCTACGGCTTCCAGCTGCTGAGCCTTGCCGAGACCGATGGGCCAGGCGCACGGGATGAGCCAGTGGCTGATCAGCTGCTCGAACGGCCCATGGCAGCTTAGCAGGCGGCGCGCCGCGAGCACAAACTCGAGGGCACCCCGGGCGCGAAGAGGATTCTCGCGCAGCCGAGACATCACCCCGGGTGAGCCGAATAGTCCACGACCTGCAACCCGTATGACTCTGGGCGACGCCCCGTCGTCACCTGCTTTCGAGCCCGGCGCAATCACCAGAACGCGGTGCCCACGATCGCATAATGCGTGCGCTTCGGTGCGTACGAAATGACCCGCAGCCTGCCCCTCGTGGAGCGGATAAGAGGTGGTCACGATCGCGATGCGCACCTCCTCGAATTTGCCCGGTTATTGGCGCTTTGGCTAGATTTGACCCAATGCCCTTGGCGTCTCGAGCTCCGATCCGCGGTTCACAGCGACTCGGCGTGCGCCTGCCGCTCCACGCCATGGCCGATGACCGTCCGGTCGGGCGGCGATTGTCGAAGGTGGCGCCGCTGGAGCCAACGCCAAGGGCCCGCCTCGTCACGCCGATCCGCCTGCGTCATCTTCTAGGGCTTGGTGCGCTGGTACTGGCCATCCAAGCGCTGGTGCCGCGAGCACTGGCGTATTGGCGCCTGCATGGCACTGCGACAGAGTTCGCAAATTACGCGCTTTGTATGGTGGGCCCCACCGGACCCGTGTTGCTCAGGGATCGTCCCGGTGATTTCTGGAGACTCGTTCGCCGCCGCCTCGTGGCCTCGCCGCCCGAGGCGCGTCCGTTTGCCAGCTGCGTGCCTGCGCTGGAGGCCTTTGTGGACGAGGTGGCCCGGCGACGCTTCCATCAGGCAAAGGCCCAGGAGTTTGGAGAGTTTGCGACGGCGCAGGGCGGTCTGCCCTCGCCGTTGTCGATCGAGGACTTGAGGGTGACGAGTGCGCCGCTACAAGCGCTGGCTCGAGCGGCTTGGCCATTTGCAGGTACGAATTACGCCGAGCTCGTCAAACCGTCGCGGAATGCTCGGGCCGCGCCTCATCCAGTGGGATTGGCTGCTCCGGCCGCGGGCTACGGCTTGCCCAGCGCGAGCTTGGGCTACGGTGCGATGAGCGCGACGGAGGGAGCGCATCTGCTGGTGACGGGGAGAGACGCAAATCTGAGCGCCTACCGCTCGCGCGACGGCGGCGTGACCTGGTCCGCTGTCGATACGGCCAGCGCGACGGTTCGGGCGAATTCAGGTCGCTGCGCCGTTCCCGGCACAGCAGCCGCCTTTCGGCTCAGTATGGTTGGCGAGCAGCTGCGGGTGGAGTCTTGGCTCGACGGGGAGCCCGAAACGAGCTTTCCCCTGGCCTCCGCCGACAGTCGACTGCTCGGGTTTTCGTGCGACGCCACGGCCGCGCTGGCCCTGGTTCGGGATGACGAGAGCACACGACCGGCCTTTCGGCTCTGCCCTCATCTGGAGCGCTGTCGAGATGTTGCAGTTCCCCCCGACCTGCGCGGGGAGCCCACCGCTGGAGCCATTTTATCGCTGGCCCGGGTGAAGGGAGTCGCCGTGATCTCGGTCGCGAACCGAGGCATTGTCCGGGTCATCTCATCGCGCGATGACGGTGAAAGTTGGACGCCTCCCGTCGTTGCCTATGATGTCAGAGAGCATGCGGGGTTGCCTCATGCGCGGGCAACTCCGGCGCAATTGCTCGGCCTGGGCGACCGAGTCCTATTGTATGCGGGAGCGGATAGCCCGGCCGCGCGGTATCCCGTGCTGGTTTCTGACGATTTCGGCGCCAGTTGGCGAGGACAGTGAGCTAGGCGCTACTTGGCCTTGCCAGCAGCTACGCGCCCATTGATCTGCCGGGCGGTCTCGCTGAAAACTTTGGCTTGATCGCCGCAACGAGCCCGGCAGGGTCGTCGACTCGTCTTGCGGCAGCCCACCGGCCTGCGGCTGAGGCCGAGGAGTTGTTGCGCGCTGCGTTCATCCCCGAGCTCTCGAGCACGCGGCAACAGACCGAGCCGCGAAGCACAACTCGGAGCAAATCGCAGATCGTACGCGATGGCGAGGGCAGGGGAAAATTGGCTGCTGCGTCTGAGGCTCTCGAGCGCGATCTTGGCCCGCGTTTCGAGCTCTGGGCGTCGCAACATCAAGTCGTACAACAAATCCGCCCCCGCTTTGCCCATGTGTTGGCTCATCACCACGATGGCCAGCTCCGAGCTCTTGCCCTTCTCGTCGGAGGCTCGAGACACGATGTAGCGCAGATCGGCGTCGTCTTGTCTGTCCGGCGCGATGAGGAGTAGTCGGCGGGCTGCTTCGACGGCTTCGATACGCGTATCGGCATTGCTGGCAAAGGCTAACATGAGCGCCTTCAACACCGCTGGGTCGCGCGGATAACGCTCGGACAGCAGCCTGAGACCGTCGGCGCCTTCGGCAACGGCGTCGACCAGTGCCTCGCTGGGTGCGTGTTGTCCGTAGCCGTCTTCCGTGTCTGTGGGCTCGGAATCGGAGGCGTTTGGGCTCACGATATCCTTTGCCGGCGCCGGCGTTGCAACATCGACCGAGGCCTGGGCTGCGGTGACCCCGAGCGCGTTGGCGCCGGTTCGATAATCCAGCACCAAGTAGATCAGGCTCAGCGATGCCAGTGCGGTGCCTACAGCCAAGACTGGACCGAAAACCCAGCGCCGCCAGATGCGGCGGGGCCGCCACCAGCGATTGTGGCAAGCCGCCGCCAGTCCCGCCAGGATCCCAACCAGTGGCAACACGACGCTGTAGCCGCGGTAGGCTACACCCGGCTCGCGCCCGAACAGGCTGGCCATACCCGGGCGAGCCAGCAGCTCGTCGGCGAAACGCGTGACCAAGGCGGCGAAGCCGTAGGCACACAGCGCGGCGATGACGGGCCCGCGCAGGCGGTGCAACCAATCCACGACTTTTGCGCTGTTGACCCAAATGTGACGCCGTACGCGGCGAATGGCCATGGCGGCCGGGAAAGTGGACATTGCTCCCAGCGCCCCGAGCAGCACGAGCTCAGCGCTGCTCGGGTCGATCGTGACGCCCCGGAGCGCGAGTAGCCCAGCGACGGCGCCGATGCCCGACATGACCAGCAACGAAAAACCGCACAGGGCCCACAGGGCTAGCTTGAGTCGAGCTCCGCGGCCCTCTTCCTCGGCATTGGACGGTTCGGACAATTTCTTTGGCGGCATCAGGCTGACGCCGAAGTTACGCTCCAGCAAGGACAGGGCAGCGTACATCTCGCGCAGGGTGGCGTAGCGTTGGTCAGGCTCTTTGGCCATGGAACGCTGGATGACGACCTCCAGACCCTCCGATACAGATGGCTCGAGTGCGCGGGGTCGCTCTGGCTCGCGGCTCATGACAGCCAGCACGGTCATTTGGGGCGTCTCTTCGGCGAACGGGGCGCGCCCCGTTGCTGCGGCATACAGAATGGCACCGACTCCGTAGATGTCCGTACGGTGATCAGTCTGTCGCCCGTGAGCTTGCTCCGGTGACATGTAGCCCGGAGTGCCCATGATGATGCCGGTCTTGGTGAGCTGGCTGTCTCTGTCGACGAAGCGAGAGAGCCCGAAGTCCAGGACCTTCAAGTCGGGTCGGTCAGGGACTCCAGCCGAAAAATCGCCGACCAGAAACACATTGTGCGGCTTGAGATCCCGGTGAATCACCCCTTGATTGTGGGCAGCCTCGACAGCTTCGCACAACCGTTTGCCAATGTGCGCCACGGTGGATAGCCCGAGCGGCCCCGCTTGCTCGATATGTGTATGGAGATCGAGACCGGTCAGATGCTCGCAGACCATGTACTGCCAACCCTGAGGCGTTCGGCCGATGTCATACGTGCCGACGACGCTGGGGTGCTCGATCGAAGCCGCTGTCTCGGCTTCGCGTTGAAAGCGCACCTGCAGGTCCGAGTTCATCGCCAGATCGGCGTGCAACACCTTGATGGCGAAGCGCTTGTTGGGCAGGCGCGTGTGCCGCGCCTCGTAGATGCGCCCCATGCCGCCCTCGCCGAGGATGTGGCTGACCACGTAGGTGTCATGCAGCGTCGTGCCGACGAGGGCGTCGATGGGCTCCGCCGGCAGCGGCAGACCGCTCCATGACGTGGCAGCCTCGTAGAAAGTCTCCTCCGGGGCCCTCGCGTCGGCCTTTGGCTCGGGGTCTGTGCTCTCGACCTGACTGACCAATTGACGGTTCCTAGCTCTCACTGGGGCCTGGCGCACACCCCCGACCCGCGGCAGTGAATCCAGCCGGGGCGCCTTCCCGAGCTCCACTCCGCAATTGACGGAGGGCGCTCCGCGCGAGCCCCGAACCTCGCTGGGTAGGGACGCCCTCTCCACGACGGTCGTGCATTGTTCCTAGTATCGGCTAACGCGAGGTTTGCCGAGTTATTAAGGGGGCCAAGGTGGCGCCTTTGGTGGTCAGCGGGGGGCTGCCGTGAGGCCTGCACGCCGACGGGCTTCAGTGTGGGCTTCGCTGACACTGTACCCCACCAGGTCTCTGGCTGTACCATCACTTGCGATCCAACGGATGCGGCCGTCCACGTCCTTGGGGATGGAGGGGCCGAGCTGCGCCGCTGCCCACAGGCTCTCCAGGGCCATGCCAAGGTCTCCCACGCCGAACAGAGCGACGCGCGCTGCCCAGCGCCCCAGGGCCTCACCGACCTGAGCTGCTTGCGGTACGATGTTTGCCGTGACAGCGGAGGTCAAGGCGGTCAGAGCTGGCTCGGGCGTTGCGGTCACGTGAGGACGAATCTTGTTGCGAGCCATCACCAGCCGTTGCGCATCCAGGCCATTGGCCTGCCAGGGTGGGGCAAAGCAGGCCAAAAACCCAGCCACTACCCCCCAGAGCTCGTTGGGCGGCATGCGCGAAATGGCGCAGCCGTGGGCTTGTGCGAGCTTGAGAGCTCTGAGCAGCAGAAAGTCGCGTACATGCGGACTCGAATGATCCAAAAGCTGCTGTCCGAAGACGACGTACATCGGTTGCCCATATAGGCACACGCAGTTGCAGCCGGTCCGAGCCGAGACCACCACTCGTACCTCCTTCAGTCCAAACGTTGCCGCAACGGAACGCACCTGGGACGCGAACGGTTCCGGCAACGGCTTCGGGTCGTAAGATCTCGGATCGACGGCGTAGGCCCGTTCAATCGCAGCGCCGGCCGCATACAACAAGCTGCGAAACCCAGAGCTCAGGGGCGTAGGCGCGATGAGATCGTCGAAACGCTGCTGGCCAGCCTGGGAGCCCACGCCGGGCAGGCCAATGGATTGCCCCCGGACCGCAGCCAGCGCCGCCTGCGCGGCGCGCGCTGTATCTGGGTCACCCCCGAGGCGAGCGGCGACTTCGAGCGTGCGAAATAAGCTCGGCTCGAGCCGCCCGGCGTAAATGGCATTGCGGGCCGCGTTCGTGGCGCGTTCGACGATGACACGAGCCGTGCCGTGGTCGCCGATGAGCCGGTAGTGAGCCACCTCGGCCTTGAGCACCTGAGGGCTCTCCGGCCAGGTGCGATGTGCCTGTTCGAGCAGTGCTTCGGCTTCGCGCTGCCCGAGTGGGCTCTTTTCGCAAAGCTCGACGAGCTCCAGCAGATATTGACGCCGCTCTTCGTCGCCTCGGGCTCGCGCAACCAGCTCTCGCTGGTGCTCCATGGCCTCTTCAGAGCGACCGAGGCCCGTCAAAGTGCGTATCAACCGGCGTCGGACAGTCAGGTCGTCCGGGTCCTCCGCAAGGAGGTCCATATGCACAGCCCGGGTGCGCTCGGAATCGGCGAGCTCCCCTTCATACAGGCTGGCGAGGCCGCGTAGCGCGGCGAGGCGCCAGCGATCTCGCGTCCCGCCATCGAGGATGCGACGCCACGCCTGCTCCGCGGCGACCCACTCGCGAGCTCTGAAGTGTACCTCCGCGGACGTGCTGAGCGCTTCGGTGTTTTGGGGCTGCCGTGCCAATAGTGCGTCGATGAGTTGTCGTGCCTCTGACCACTGCCCGGTCTGCATGAGCGCGAGGGTTTGCGCTATCTCGACGCTGGCCCCAGCCCCCTCCGCGGCCTCTTCAGCGCTGTGTCGTTTGATGAGCTCACCCAAGCCCTCGAAGCCAGAGGACTGAGCCTGCAGCTGGCGAAGCCTTTCCAGTAGCTCAGGGTGCGGGCAGTCGATGGCCGCTGCCTCCTTTAGCGCCGACGTCCCCCGCCTGCGATCGCCCAGAACGTCGAGCCAGATGCTGGCGGCTTGATACAGTGCTTCGACCTGCTGGCTCTTGCTGTGTGTGGCTGCCGCGAGGGTTTCGAATGCTTCGGCGGCATCGGCGTAGTCTTCGTGGTTGCGGAGCACCTCGGCGCGCGCCGCCAAGATGACGACGTTGCCTGGCGCAATTTCGTGGGCGCGCTGAATTTCGTCCTTGGCGAGCCCAGGCTGAGCGAGGCGGGAAGCGGCTTCGGCCGCTCGAAGCGATAGGGTGGCCACGTCGAGGGGTTGATGGGCGCGCTCCCGCAGTGTCCGGTAGACCGCCAACAGCGTGCGATCATCGCCAGCAGCTTGGCAGTAAACCGTTTCGAGCCTTAGAGCCCAGAGCGGCGGTGTGGCTATCCCGCTGGCTCGACCCACGTTGGGGCGCGCCGCCTGAAAAGCTCCCCGACCAATCTTTAGGCGTGTAGCCAGAAAGTCGTAGGCCAGCCCGTCGCCGTCAGCCAACTGCTCGCCGAGCTCGCCCGCGAGCCGTTCGAGCTCGGTTTCCCGACCGGGCAGCATGTTGGCGACCGTGAGGAAGCGCCGCGCAGCGAGCGAACCGGGCCGTAGCTCGATCCGCTTTGTCTGCCACGCGAGCGCCTGATCTCGGTCGCCTCGCCGCAGCTCCAGCCTAGACAACCTTTCGTACAGATCACACGCAAGGTCGGCGTTTTGGGTTTGTTGGGCCAAACGCTGCCAGTGCACAGAGAGCGCTTCGACATCACTTGCCTCGGTCGACAGCTGTTCGACCCATAGCGCACCGAGCGGGTCGCTCATGTCTCGAGCCGCGCTGATCGCCGCTTGACGGTCCCCGACGCTTTCATGTAGGGCGACGGCTTCGGCCAGAAACTGCTCGCGACCCCGCGCGCTGAGCGTCCTGGCTGTTGCGCGCCGAAACTGCGCTTTGGCGCGCGCGGGGATGTCATCCAACTGTTCGCGTAGCTGCTGTAGCGCCAGATCGTTCGAACCGTGGGTCGCGATTCCACGTAGGCACTCGGCTCCGGCGCGCCGATCGGTCTGCGCGACGAACAAGGCCTCTTGGATCGACGTAAGAGCGAAATCGCCGGAACCCCGCGCGCGTTCTCGTTGCCGGGCCAACCAGCGCCCCACGCGCGTACGATCACCGCGTACGCGGGCGGCAATTTCGGCCAACTGAAACGCGAACGGCAACTGGGGGTCCGTGCGCGCCGCTTCATCTGCCAATGCGTCAAATTCTGGGGCCTCGACACCGAGCCGGAACAAAGCTTCGGTAAGGAGTAGGGAACGCCGCCCGGCGTCGTTGGTGTGAGCAGACAGGGCTCGAAACAGCGCCGCGCCATCTGCAGCCTGCTCGCTTTGGGCTCGGACGGCCGCTTCGCGAGCTGTGGCCGAAAGCATCGCCGCCTGGTAGTGCCCGCGAGCGGTGGCCATGTCCCCAGCTTTTTCAGCAAATACGGCGGATATGAAGCAACACTCGGCGGCGGCGATCGGGTGGACCATCAATTTAGGCAGGTCGTGTGCCAGCTGCCCGAAGTCTTTCGTTTCGCGGCTTCGCTCGAGTCTCAACAGCGCCAGCCATATTCCGGTATCGGTGGGGCTTCGCTCCGGATCGAGCTCCGAAAAACTGTTCATGTGCGCCGCAGCGCGGCCGAGCGCGAACTCCGCTTCGATGGGGGTGGTGGCTGCCGCTAGATCAGGGTTGGCTGTGGTCAGACGTTGAATGGCAGAGGTCAGCGGCACGAGCGCGAGCTCCTCGGCGGGGCGCCGGTGCTGCGCGTCCTTCGCATCGCCGGGTTGGCCCATCAGAGCAGCTAGCGACAGCCGCTCAACGCTCGAAAAGACCGGGCGCTGTGCCTCGGCTCGAACGGCGCTGGCCGCGTCGACATCCGCCTGCCGAGGCGTGGCCCCATCCGGATGAGGGCGCTCATCCAGGGCCTCTCGCATCACCTTCCAGTCGCCGGCTGCGAGCGCGCAGGCGGCAAGGGCCCGGCGCTCGACGCGCCCCGGGCGTTCCCGAACGAAGAGGCGCAGCATGTAAAGCGTGTCTGCCGGTCGTGTCGAGGTGGCGGCGCGCCATAAGGTGCTGAGCCAGCGCGCAGCCGGGCGGAGACCGGGCACCGATTCGAGCTGGCTAATGGCATCGGCCGCGTCTGTCAGCCTGCCACGACGCAGAGCGCGCTGTATTTCGACCAATAGCAGCGCGGCGAGCTCGTGGGAGCCGGCCCGTGGTGCCTCCGCGCCCCGCAACTGCCGGAGCTGCCCGGTGGCATGTCGTAGGACTCGCTGTGCTTCGTCCGGGCGCCAGTGCATCTCCGGCGGTTTTTGGCTCTGAGAGAGCTGCCGTAGCAGGCGTTGCAGCGTTGCTCGGTAATCACTCGGGTCGCTTTGTTCCGCTGCTTCCAGGCAAGGCTCGGCGCCAACCTCATCGTGATGGAGTAGTCGCAGGACTTCTGCCGTGAGGTAGTGCGCGTGCGCTCGAGTGGTCGGTGTTTTCGCTGACCGACTCTCGTCTCGCAAGCTCTTCAGAACGGCGCTGGAGTCACCATGGACTTGATAGAGCGCACGGGCCTGCCGCGTGGCGAAGGGCGCACAGTTCGTCTGGCTCGCGGCCTGTATCGCCAGGCGGCGGGCGTCTGCTCGAGCCCCGAGCATGGCACGGACCTCGCTTGCGGCGAGCAGCAAGCGACTGCGCGCCCCAGCGTCCTGCTGCGCCTTGGCTTCAGCCTCGAGCCAGCTGGCGCGGCGCTCCCACTCGGCGCTGACGCCGTGCAATGCCAGGTGCTCTGCCGCGGGGCGCTCGTCCGGAAGCTCGTGTTGCGACAGAGCCGCCGGGGCCCGTAGCCCGCCGTTTGCCAGTGGTGATGGGGGGGAGCTTGTACCGGGGGCGACGACGGGACGTTCGGTCGAGTGGGGCGCCTCGAGCGAGGAAGCGGCGACCACCGTCAGCGTCTTGCCCGCGTCGCTCATCGAAGCCTGACCCCAAATTGCTGCCGCAGTGTCGCATATTCGGCGGAAAAAACGAAGCTCAGCAGTCGACGCGCGCGGTCCGGCGGTGGCACTGCTTCCGCGCCCGTCAGGCGAGGTGACCCGAGCACGCGCGGGAGGATGGCCGATACGTCCCCGGTCGCCACCGCGGCCGCCCGATCCAGGCTACCGAGCGCAGCTCCTACCCAGGTCGGCACACTCGTTTCAGCATCGCGCACCGCTTGGGCGAGGCCAGGCAACAGTTTGCGCAGCCTGCGCGGCAGCACCCGCGAGAGTTGCCGCTCAAAATCCCGTTGCCTGGCGTAAATTGGCGCATCTAGCGCAAAGCCTGCCAGGTTGCACAGCGCAGCAACGAGTGCTGAAACGTCAGCTTCCTCGAGCTGCACCAGGACGCCGAGCCCGCGCTGAAGCGCGTAAAGTGCGCGCGCGAGCCCCTGCCGTTGAAACGATCCGAGTGGCGCGGTCGCGCCTGGGCCAATGATCACGGAAAGCGGTTCGGTCGCCAGGGCCGTGACGCGGTCTGCTGCCGTGGCAGACAAATAGAGCTCGAAGTCGTCCAAGGCGAACGCGCCAACCCATGCGGCAACCTCGTTGCGGACTGGTAGGCCGGAGCTGGCCAAGATGCGCTCGCGCTTGGTGACCTGGAACGTGCCCAGGGTAGGCCCGAGAGCAACGCTGATGTACGGAGCGACCTGGGCCAGCAGCTCTGCGATGGGGCCGTGGTCTTCGGGGTCCGCAAGCTGCGCCAAAGCCTCCTTGCTGATCGCTACCGGTGGCGTCGCGGTGATGCGCTGATCGAGCGTCGCGAGCTCGGCGCGGCTGCTGTTTGAACCGTGGCCCAGCAAGGCCAACGCGCCCAGCGTCGTCTGGCGCAGCTCGATGTCGCCACTTCGCTCGGCGATGCGGGCCACGCGCTTGAGCAGATCAATCTGAATGGGGTGGAGCCTGAGCCGACTGATGAGCGCGCTCCGACCCATGTCGAGGAGCTTGTGTGTCAACTGGGGATCGAGGGAGCCGCTCAGCGCGAGGTCGAGAGCTTCGGCATCATCGGGCAAGATGCTGAGCAACACCTCCGCAGCGGGTCCCGCCGCGAGCGGGTCATGTCGGCGGTCCCGGTGAATGGCCAGCGCCAAGCGGGCCGCCTCGACCCTTTCCTCCGGTGTGTTGCGCTCGAACATGAGCTCTTCGAGGACGACCACGGCATCATCCCAGGCTTCACCTTTCGCAGCCGACCGAGCCAGCCGCTCGCGAACCGGAAGAGTGCTCAGGCCCGCCCGGTGCAAAGTCAGGAGAACCTGCAAAGCTTCACGCGTCGCGCTCAGTTGATTTTCAAACAGGTCAACCGCGGCAAGTCCACTCGTCAGGCGCTGTGCCGCGGGGGCGTCACTGCGGGCGGCCACTTCGGCCAGCTTGCTAGCCGCCTCTGAATAGCGCTGCGTCGTAACGTAGATTTCTCCGCAAAGTGCCAGAGCGCCAATATGGTCGGGTTTACGGGCGAGGACCGCGTCCAGCGCTGCGAGCGCCCCTTCGGTGTCGTTGATTTGTCGCAGGAGCCGTGCGCGTTCCCAGTTGAGCATCACGATTTCGTCGGGCGCGCTGGCGACCGGAAGCCGTTTCGCAATGAGCGCGAGCAGACCCGGGGCGTCAGCGCTGTCGAGCATGAGGTCAAATAGGCGCTGGAAGCTAGAGCTGCGGCTGATATCTAGCTCCACGGCTCGAACCAGGGCGGATTTTCCAGCTTCGGGATCATTCAGTGGGTCGAAGAAGATGCTGGCGGCTTCCTCGAACAAGCGCGCAGCGTGCGGGGGATCGCGGCTGGTGTTCCCCAATGCAGCGGTGGCTTCTGCCAAGAGCGCGGGATCGTTCTCATGCCGCGCCGCCGCGAGCAGCCCCTCCCACCCGCTAGGGTCATTGGGAAATGCCCCGACGTAACGCCGAAACGAAGTGACGGCGCCTGCGGCATCGCCGAATGCCAGCTGATTGTAGCCCTTGAGCAGGCTAACGATCGGATCGCTGCCGTCCTCCAAGAGCTCCGCTACCCCGTCGAGAGCGAGCGCGCGCCGTCGTGGATCACAGCCTGGCGGCGACGTCTCGAGATTGATCATCCGCAGCTGGGGTGACGTTCCCGTCAAAAGTGGAGCTGGTTCCGTTTGGGACAGATGAGCCACCAAAGCCGCGCTCGACGCGCAGGCTTCGGCGACCGGCCCTGTCACGAGCTGGGACAGACGGCGCCGTGCCTCGCACTCTCGCTTTGGGTCCACGCCACGCTGAGTGGCCGCGGTCCACTCCAACGCCGCGGGTAGACCGGGGCTAGATTCGCACCATTTGCGCGTGCTCTCTTCCAAGGACTTGGCGGAGGGCTCCGCCTGGGCGATGCAGTCCAGGTATCGCCAGGCATCTGCGAGGCGGCTGCAGTCGGAATTGAGCATTGCGAAGCGGTCCAACAGACTCGCATCGGTGCGCCCCGCGAGAGGGTGTCCAAGCAGCAACGCCAAGAGCAGCGCCGCTTCCCAGGCCGGGTCGGCCCCGCACGGCGCAGCAGGCACTCCGACGGAGCGTAGGGCCGAACCGAGCTCATTCAGTTGGCGTAACGTCGGCGTCGCGGTCTGGGCGGTACGTTGGAGCGCATTCAAGAGGCGCTCCGTCGGCTCCGCAGTTTGCGCATCATCGACCAGGGAAAGAGTGTCAACCGCCGCGCGCCTCACCCACCGGGACAGAGCCCAGGCACATCCTGCGCCGCGGCGCTCTGCCGACTCAAAGTCCTTTGCGGCACTGCTACGCTCACCGGCTTGCCAGCTGCGAATGCCAGCCTCGATATACAGAGATGCAGCAAACGCGTCCTCCGCCACGCCCCCGGCGGTGGCCCTGAGCACTTCGGAGGTTTGAGCGGCACCGGCCGCCTGGCGAGCGAGCACCGCGTATAAAGTGCCCGCGACCGCCGCAACCTGAGGTTGCCGCGCATGCACCTCTCGCAAGACCTCCAGACTTTTCGCGCCCTCTCCAGCAGAAGCATGGCGGAGCGCTAACGCCCAATGTAGAGCGGCCGCGCGCGTCGGGTCGACTTGCAGCTCTGCGAGCGACAGCATGGCCCCGCCAGCCGCGTCGCCATTCCCATTGAACATGGGAGTGTACGCGCGCAGCACCCGTACGGCCAGGCGCCCCTCCGGCACTGTATCCAATAGATCGAGGAGTCGCTGCCCCTCTTCGTGATCACCCCTCAGTGTTGCGAGGCGCCAGGACTCGAGCCCCAGGCTTGCTTTTTCTTGGTCGCCCAGCGCGGTATTGAGCAGCTGGCGCGTGGCGGCTGCGTACCATGCCGCATCTCCCGCGGCTCCGGCGATGGCTCGTTCCACGCGGCGGACCACGTCGGAAGGGACGCCGTTTTTTTCAGCCTCGTCGAGTGCCGCGCTCGCCGCTGGGCGATCCTGAGCTTGCCGAGCCCAGGCATCGGCAGCGAGCAGCCAGTAGCGACGTTGGGCGCTGGGGTCACCGAGTGTCAGCGCGACGCGCTGTAGCGCTCGGGCGTAGCCAGCGGCGTCGCGCGTTCCGCGCAACAGGTCGAGCTCGCGCGCTCGCGCAACCCAACATTCTGGATCCACCGTGAGCGCATGCTGCAAGGCTTCGATGGCTGCGCCCGGCTCGTTTCGAGTCATTCGGGATTCGGCCACGCGCACCCACAGCGCAGCGGTCTCGGCCACAGTTGGGCTGGCCTCGATTTCGCTGAGCGCGACCGCCTCCAGGATGGCATGGCGCCCGGCCTTTTCAGCCTGTTGCATCAATGCGCAGGCAACGACCGCGCTTTTGGGGGCGAGAGTGGATGCCCGCTCCAGGCTGACCAGCGCCGCAGCGTGCCGCCCCTGTTCATGCTCCAGTCGAGCCAAATCGAGCAGTGTGGCGACCGCGCGGGAGGGATTGTTCATCGACGCAGGGACTCGTGCCGCGGCGCCCGGCGTGCTCTCGTTCAACGCCCCGATGATGAGGGCGGCCTGAGCCCGCAGTGCCTCGATTTCCCATTCGGGATGCTTGGAGGCTCGTCCCCATTCCGCGCGTCGGTCGAGAGCCTGAAAAGTAACTTCACTGATCGTCGTGATGGGGCCTTCGAGCAGGGCATTGGCGCGCTCGTATTCCCGGGTGGACGCATAGCTGTCCGCCAGATCGAGGCTCAAAAGCTGGGACCATAGGGGGTGAGAGGTGGCTGCACGTCGCCCTTCGAGGGCGTGACGCAAGCGAAGGGTATTGCCGAGTCGCCGGGAGAGTAGCTCTAGCGTCAGCAACGCGGCCGGGTCGGCGGGCGACGCTTCGAGCGCGCTCTCCACTGCCGCCAATGCACGCGTGTCGTCACGAGCGTGCAGAATCGAGAACCAAGCCGAGAGCAGCTGTGCCCGGGACATTTCCTCAGCGGAATCGGCGGTACGGCACAGGTGCTCGAGCAGTGTGGGTAAATTCTTGAACGAGCGGTGCCGCTCGATCAAAATGATTAGAGCTTCGAGGGGTTCCTTAAAGCTGGCCAGCGAGTTCACCGCAGCGAGCAGCTCCCGGACCGCGTTCGAATCTCGCCCGGCGAGTTGCTCCAATGACCCGATCTGATGCCGTATCGCAGCCTTCTGCTCGGGGAGCAGAGACCCCTCCAACTCCTCGCGCAACCAGACCAGGTTCCTTTCCAGCAGTGCTTGGCGGGGGCCGGCCTCGGGAGGGGTGGACGTGGGCAAAAGCGAGATGTGCATCGGTCGGGCGCTGGTGTCCTTGTAACTCAGTTTGGAGTGCTTTTCCGCGAACTTGAAGCACTGCGCGCCAAAGTCCGGCTCGTCGGGCGCCCATGTATGCGCTGTCCGGGCATGTAGGCCCGACGTTTTGCCACGCGAGGTCACCGCAAGTGTACCGGTCAGGCTCAGAAAGCCCGGATTCTGGGCGTATATACTTTTGGCACGGCGTGACGCTGCGCGACCAACTCAAAAGAGGCGAATGTTCAAAGTCGAATGCCTGGGCTGTCAGGCGCCCTATCAGGTGGATGAAAAACGCGTCCCGGAGAAGGGCCTGAAGATGCGCTGTCCGAAGTGCGGCACGAGCTTCAAGGTCGAACCTCCCGCCCAGGATCGACCTCAGGTCGAAGCGGCTATGGGTGCCACCGAGATGAGCACGGCTCCAACGCCGGCACCCACCGGCTTCACGAGTGGCGGAGTCGAGCTGGAGCGGAAGTTGGGCAGGGCTTCAGGTTCCCGCGATGGGTTGGGACGAACGATGATCGGAGTGTCAGCTGCGGAGCTCGACATGCTCACCAAGCCGTCTGCGCCGGAGCCGCCCAAGCCCAAGCCGTTTCGCATGCCGCGCCCCAACCCGTTTGCGGCCGACAATGCCAGCTCGCAGCAGCCGAGTGGCGCGCCAGCGGTGGAGCTTTCCCATCCCTTCGAGCCGGACCCTCCAAATCCGCCCGCTGCCCAAATGTTTCGATTGGTTCGCGAGGGCGGGGCGCTCGACGATGCGTCTCTCCCGGCGCTGCCCGGCGCTCGCGATCCTGTTGCCGATCTCCCGGCAGTCGGCCAGGTGCGCGCCGCGCGGGGCGTTGCCGTTCCGAAGCCGGAGGCTGAGTGGCTGTCCGCGGAAGCGCTCGCCAGCGCTCCCCCAGAATCGCTGGAGGAGCCGAGCGTCCCACTGAGTCTGACCGACTTGCCCCAACCCGTGGCCGGGCACGCCCGAACCGATTCCGTGGGCGCGGCGGGGCCGACCCCCAGCTCCCTGCAGCTCGATTTTGATCACGACTTGCCTGCTCCCGCTCCCATTCGGCTCCCGCCGCCGCGGCGGGTCAAAGCGCCCCGTACCGAAGCAGAAGACACGGTCGACCTTCCCGCTCGACTCGAGGACCTGGGAGAGGACCTGCCGGGACTGGGATCCCCGGGTCGGCCGGCGCCGAGAGATTGGCGCGCTCCGCCAAAGCCCAAGCCGTCTAGTCTCGACGAGCTGGATCTTCCCGCCATCGCCGCTCGCGGTTTGGCGGATCCGGGCCTTCCCACCCCGCGCTCGCCGGCTCGCATACCGAATGCAGAAGCCAACTCGCCGAACCCCACGCCACTCCGTGACGCCGCGACTAGTCTCTCGGATCTGGACCTGCCTGCGGTCGGTCGTGGAGCGCTCGCTCCGAGTCGACCGGACTTGCCTGCCCTGAGTAGTGGCAACCTGCCTGATGTGCTCGCTGCGGGCTTACCCGAGCTGCCAGAGGCAGGGCTACCCGACGTGCTGGCCGCGGGCTTGCCCGACGTGATCGGTGCAGGCTTGCCGGATGTCTTGCACGCAGGCCTACCCACGCTGAGTGAAACCGGACTACCTGAGGTGCTGGCGCACGGCGTCTCGGGTTTCGGGCGGATCGATTTGCCCGTGGCCCGGGAAGCCGGCCTGCCCGAAGTGAGGGCAGCGGGAATAGGGTTGATCGAGGTGGACTTACCCGGGGTTGGTGAGTCACTGCCGTCGCTCGCTGATAACGGCTGGGATGAGGCAAACCTGCCGCTGGTCGGCGAATCACTGCCGTCGGCCAAGTCCCCACGCGCTGCCTCGAGGCAGCGCAATGATACCGGGCTCGGTGCCTTCGGCGACGAGTCAGCTGACAGCGAACCGTTTGGTGCTTTCGGAGCCCCGGGTGCTGACGACGACCCTTTTTCAGGGTCCGAAGCAGATTTCGGTTCGGCAGCAGGCGGAGGGGATCCTTTCGGAGCCGCCGGTGACGCGTTTGGCTTTGGCGACACGGCAGGCGCGCCTGCCGGCGGGATTGGTTCGAAAGCGGGCGGTGCAAGGGTCCGGTCAGGTCCGGGCGCGGGCTATGGCGAGGTCGACATCGCTGGGAGCGGGCCAGATGCCGACGCCCTGCTGGAGACGGTCGATGACATGGAGTTTCGCGCCGTGCCCCAGCGCAGCAGCGCTCCACCGGCCCACGCCGCGGCGTTTGCAGCCGTGCATGCGCACGGCGTCGATCCTGACGCGATGGGGGCTACGCTCGAGCTAGGCCCCGCGCGCACCAACGCCTCGCGTGCCCGAACGCGACGCATGCTGGCCGTTCTGGCCATTTGCACGGCTGCGGTTGCGGGCGGTGCACTGGCTTTGAAACCAGCTCTCGGTCCATTTGGGATACATTTCATTCTGGATCAGGTGAAACGGGGGGAGCACGAACGATTGCTGACCCAGTTGGTTGCCGAAGGCCGAAAGGGCATGGGCGCCGACACGCTGGAAGCGGCCCGGGCGGTGCTAGGCTCCTTCGATGCGGCCCGCCAACAAGCTCCGCGCTTCGAGCCGCTGGCGGCGCGCGCGGCGTTTGCCCACTACGCCGCTGCGTTGCGTTTCGGACCTTTGCCGAAGCTCGAAGCGGCGGGCAAGATCGCCTTGGATCAGCTGGACCCCGAGTCGGACGCGCCTGGACATCGACTCGCGCGCGCCGCGCGCGCGGTCGTCGCTCGAGATCCAGAAGCCAAGCGCGCGCTGGAGTCACTGGGTGCTGACCCAGACGCGCGCCAGCTGCTAGCAGAGCTCGCGCTAGCAAACGCCGAGTGGGAGCGGGCAGCTCAGAGCTGGGCGGAGCTGGCCAGCTCGAGCCCAGGCAGCGCCCGGGCCGCCTACGGCCTTGGCCAGGCCCAGCTGGGTCTGGGCAAATCAGCCGAGGCCCTCGCGCAGGTGCAGCGCGTCCTCGACATCAACCCACGCCACGTGGGTGCTCACGTCTTGAGGTTGGAGGCGCATCGCGCCCTGCAAGACTCGAACGGGAAGGATGCCGGGGCTAGTGGGACCGAGAGCCTGGTGGAGGCCATGAAGGGGGCTCTGTCCCAGGCGTCGCCAGGGGAGGCGGCGCTCGCGCATTGCGTACTCGGTGAGTTGCACCTCAGTCAGGGGCGCAGTGGGCCCGCGCAGCATTCCTTTGAGGAGTCGCTGGCCATCGATCGCAACTTCCCTCGAGCCCTGGTTGGCTTGGGAGAGACACTACATCTTGCTGGGCGCCATGCCGAAGCGCTTGCCCGCTTCGAGGCGGCAGCACACATCAAGCCCATCTCTCTGTATGCAGAGCTCGGTATCGCCAAGAGTCAGATTCAGCTGGCGCGCGTGCCTGAAGCCAAAGTCATCCTCGCGCGTTTACAACAAGAGCACAAGACGCGCCCGGAGGTGATTTATTGGATGGCGAAGGCCGAGCAAGCACTCGGTGCACACGACGCGGCGCTGCTCGCATATCGGTCCGCCATCGAGCTCGGGAAAGGGCGTGCCGATGGCGTGGATGCTTATCTTGCCCTGGCCAAGCTACAATCGGAGCTCGGCCAGCTCGCGGCGGCTCAGCAGACACTCTCCGAGGCTCGCGACAAATTGCCCCCCAGCGGCCCCTTGTACCGAGCGCTCGGTGAGATCGCCGTGAATCGCGCCGAATACGCCGAGGGCTACGCTCAATTTCAGAAGGCGCTCCTGCTCGAGTCGGGAGATACTCGCGCGCGCTTCTTGGGTGCTGTGGCGCTGACGCGCCTCGGCCGTTTCGAGGAAGCCTTGGCGGCATTTCAGAGCGTCGGTGAAACGGACAAGGACTTCCCCGGCTTGGCCATCGAGCGCGGGCGCCTGTTCGAGGAGTCGGGTCGGAACGAGGAGGCGCTAAAAGAGTACGAGGCGGCCTTTGTCAAAACCCCCGACGACATCGACTTGCAGATCCGCGTCGGCTGTGGACGCGTCGTGGGCGGGCAAAGTGCTGCCGCGGAAAAGCTCCTTGAAACAGTGTTGAAAGCGCGCCCTCGGTCCGCCGAAGCGTACTATTGCCTGGGCCGGGCTTTGTTCGAGCAGGACCGCTTCGTGGACTCCATCCAGCGGTTAGAGCGCGCCGTCAGCTTGGATTCGACTCGAGCGGTATACCATCTGTATGTGGGCTGGGTAGCGGGTGAGGTGGGGCGCCACGGTGATGCAGAGTCGGCGCTCGAAAAGGCGCTCGAGCTCGACAAAGGACTCGCGGACGCCTATTGGCAACGTGGCCGCTTGCGGCTCAAGCAAGGTGCGGTCAAGGATGCAATTCGAGATCTCGACCACGCTCTCGAGCTCAAGCCGTCTCGTCATGAAGCTCGGGCTGATCTTGCGGTTGCGTACGCGGACCTGGGGCGCATGCCGCAGGCCCTCAGCCATTGGGAGGACGCGATTGCTCGTGACGCGGACAATCCGACCTGGCACTTCCGCTACGGCAAGCTGCTCAGCTCTGCGGGCAATGGCGCTCAGGCTGTGGCGCACCTGAAACGCGCTGTCGATCTACTTGCCGGGTCAGCGGGTGCCATACCGGGCGCTACCCAGCCAAAGCCACCCGTTTGGCTCTGGCAAGCTCACTACTTGCTCGGTCGTGAGCTCGGTCTAGTAGCGGCAGCCATCCCTCACTGGCAGGCCTACCTGCGGCTCTCGCCCGCTGACGATCCGTACCGGCCCGAAGCCGAACGTGCGCTCGAGACGCTAGGGCAGCCCTGGGACCAGCGCTAGGCAGCTCAACGGTCCCCTTTCGCATCTGGCTCCGCTCTTGCCCTGAGCCGCTGAGGGACCAGCCAATTTTCGATGGGCCAGTTGCGGCGCCGGGCCACGCGGCGAAGCCGGGTGTCGGGGTTGACGACCACGGGGCGCCCCACGGCTTCGAGCAGAGGTAAGTCCGTGATGCTGTCGGTGTAGAACGCAGCCTGATCCATTCGGCCGCCGAGCGAATGCACCAATGCCTCTGCGCGCTCCCTTTTGCCTGGTCCGTAACACAATGGGTGTTGAAACTCGCCAGTCAGTTGACCTTCGTTGACCTCCAGCTCGGAGCACACCAAGTGGGGAATCGACAGCTCTCTTGCCAGCGGCGCCGCCACCTGCCGTACAGCACTGGTTGCGATGGCAATAGAATGCCCGGCCTGTTGATGCTCTCGCACGCGGGCGCGGCCCGCGTCACTGACTCGCGCCAACACATGGCTTTCGAACCACCCCTGACAGCGTTGCATCAACCACGCATCGGTCTTGCCGCGGTAACCTCGGAGCACATGCAGTGCGACCGCCTCGGCGTCGATCATCCCCAGCGTGTACTGCAACAGCCAGTAGCTGGTCCGAATGACCTCGAGCCGGCCAATTTCACCGAGGTCCCGTTGAAAGCGAACGTACAGCTTGGCCGTGTGTGTGTCGACCAAGGTGCGATCCATGTCGAACAGAGCAACGCATTGTGGGGGCGACACCGGGCCAGTTTCATGGGACTCGATGTCCGGGTCAAGGCACCGGCGGCGTACCCCAAGATTGACCCGCACTCGAGCAGCAGGTATCAACCTGCATGTCGATTCAGCTTCCCGCATGGGGTCTGGCGCTCATCGCTCTGACGCCGGTCGCGTGCGCGCGAGAGCGACCCAGCCGGTCCTCGGGGAACGAGCTTGCGCCTCGGGGCGAAATGGCGCCGCTCAGCTCTAGCGCCGGCTGTTCGGATGAGGACCTTCAGCGTAGCGCCCGGCAGACACTGCAGGGCCTCGCGACGTACTATCACGACAGCTTGGCGGGAAATCCGACCGCCAGTGGCGAGCCCTATGATCCCGACCGACTGAGTGCAGCGCACCGCACGTTGCCCTTTGGCACTCGTCTGCGCGTGACACGCACCGACAGCGCGACGTCCTCGGTCGTGTGCGTCACCGTCAACGATCGCGGTCCTTTTGCCGGGCGGAAACGCGTGCTCGACGTATCACGTCGGGCCGCCGAGCAGCTCGGGATGATAGCCGCCGGTGTGGTAGAAGTTCGGATCGACGTTTTATAGCGGCTGCCCAAAAAGGCGAGAGCCGCTTGCACGAGCAACGCCGCTCAGCCTTCCAGGCACGTGACGGCGCTGTCGAGTAGCGTGGCACAGGAACCCTGGAGCTTCAGCTGCGCCAGCGGATCAGCCCGAGTCACACCCGCGTTGACTACCAGTATGGGCTGACCAGATTCCCACGCGCGGCGCACGAAGCGATAGCCTGAAAACACCATGAGCGAGCTGCCCACGACGAGTACTGCGTCGGACTCTCCGAGCGCCCGGTAGGCGAGCGCAACGCGCTCGGCTGGCACCGTTTCTCCGAAGAAAACCACATCGGGCTTGAGGATCCCGCCGCAGGACGAGCATGCCGGGATGCGCACCCGGCGGTATGCATCGGCCTCGATCTCGGCATCACCGTCCGGCGCTGCGCTCGTCGAGGGGGTGCCTGATAGCCACTGATTTAGGTCGGCCAGTCGCGCTTGGAGGGCTGCACGCTCGAACAGAGTGTGGCAGCTCAGGCATCGCACTCGGGCGAGTTGACCGTGTAGATCGATGACCGCTTGGCTGCCCGCCTTTTGATGTAGGCCATCCACGTTCTGAGTGACCAGAGCGCGCAGCATGCCCAGCCGCTGAAAGCGAACGAGCGCGTGATGTGCGCGATTGGGGAGGGCGCGGTCGACGCGCCCGAACCCCAGGAAGCTGCGCGCCCAGTAACGTTGCCTCACGGCCTCGCTAAGCACGAACTCCTCGAGCTGAATTGGCGTTCCATGTTGCCATGCGCCGTCAGCGTTTCGATAGGCGGGGATGCCAGACTCCGTGCTGCAACCCGCGCCCGTGAGCACGAACCAACGCCGATGACGCTCGAGCTGCCCAACCAAGGCGTCGACTTCCGTTCGGCCAGCTTCGACTTTGGATGGTGCCGCTGCGTTCATGGTAAAAGCCGATGTTTGAGATCGGCTACCAGCGTGAGCGCCTCGCGCGGGCTCAGCTCGTCGATATCTAGCGCCTGTAGGATCTCGATCACGCGTTTTTCAGCCGAGCTCAGGTTGGCGGGCTGAAAAAGGCTGAGTTGACACGGAACCGCCGGCTGCGCCCGGGGGGGGTGGGGTGCCGGCAGTTTGCCGTCATGGCGCTCGAAATCCGCCAGGAGCTCATGGGCGCGCGCCAGCACCGTCTGAGGCAGGCCTGCCAGCTTCGCTACCGCGACACCATGGCTTTGGCTCGCGGGGCCGCTCACCAGGCGGTGTAAAAAGACAATGTCCCCAGCGAGCTCCCGAGCGCTGACGCTGTAGTTCGCAATGTGTGAGTCGGCTCCGAGGGCGGTCATTTCGTGGTAGTGCGTCGCAAATAGGGTTCGTGAGCGCACGACCCGTGCCAGATGCTCGGCCACCGCCCAGGCGATGGCTAGACCATCAAACGTGCTGGTGCCACGGCCAATTTCGTCCAGAATCACGAGCGACCGCTGGGTGGCATACGCGAGGATCTCGGCGGTCTCGCGCATTTCGACCATGAACGTGCTCTCCCCGCGCGCCAGGTTGTCGCTGGCGCCCACGCGGGACAACACTCGGTCGACCACACCGATGCTGGCCCTGCGCGCCGGGACGTAGCTGCCCATCTGTCCAAGAATGGTGATCAAGGCGGTCTGACGCAGGAGCGTGCTCTTGCCCGCCATGTTCGGGCCAGTGATGATCCACAGGCGCTGCGCGTCGACCTCCAGCTTGACGTCGTTCGGCACGAACCGCCCACTGGCAGCCCAGCGCTCCACGACCGGGTGCCGGCCATCCTCGATGTCGAGCACCTGGCTCGCATTGATGTCTGGCCGCACGTAGTCATGGCGGTGAGCCACTTCGGCCAGTGCGGCGGCGCAATCCCAACGAGATAGCAGTGTGGCCAGCGAGGAGAGGCGTTGACCGTGAGCTTTGACTCTGTCGAGGAGCGCGTTCAATAGCTCTCGCTCGCGCAAGCGGTGCCGCTCCTCGGCGGTCTCGATCTTCTCCGCAAGCTCTTCTAGCTCGGGCAGCGTGTAACGCTCACCGCTGGCGACGGTTTGTTTACGTTGCCAGGTTTCGGGCACGCGCCGCACGTGAGGCCGGCCAACCTCGATATACCAGCCAAAAACACGGGTAAAGCGCACCTTCAGCGTCGGGATGTCGACGTTGCTTCGCAGCCGCGTCTCGAGCTCGACCATGTGCTGCGCGCCGCTTTGGCACAGCGACTGCAGCTCACTGAGCTCGGCGTCGTAGCCGGTCTGGAAGACGGCGCCCTCCTTGGGCTGCGCGGGTGGACGTTCCACCAAAGCCCGAGCCAGCTCGTGCGTGAGGTCGTCGAGCGTGTCGATGGGGCCGTGCGTTTCCAGCGTCTCCTTGAGCGCTGGGTCTTCCAGCTCGCCCAGCAACGCCACAGCGGCTTTGGCGGCCAGGAGCCCATCGCGCAGCTTTCCGAGCTCCCGCGGCGTAGCTTCTCCGAAGGTCGCGCGCACACTCAGCCGTTCGATGTCGGTCACCTTGGCTAGCTCGCGCCGCAACCCATCCCGGAGCGCAGAATGGATGACGAAGACCTCTACCATGTCGAGGCGCCGGCGAATCTGGCTCACGTCCGTGAGTGGCGAGAGCAGGCGGCGGCGCAGCAACCGAGAGCCGCCGGCGCTGCAGGTCATATCGATGGTTCCCAGCAAGGTAAGGCGAGCATCGCCCGAGCTAGCGGTCACCAGCTCGAGGTGCGCCTGAGCGGTGGGATCGATGAGCAGGGTGTCGGAGGGTTCCCAGTGCGTCGTGCGGAGCGGAGTGACTTCCGCGCTCGGGTTGCAGGCCCGCGCAAATCGCACGGCGCGAGCGGCAGCGAGCGTTGCAATGCGGGGGTGAACGGGGCGCGCTGGAGCTTCCGGAAGCAACCGCGCGAGCTCTGCCGCGTCGAGGGGGGGGTCGAGGCTCACCAGGGCGCCTGCGACGGCGAGGCGCACGGCCGTGTTGACCTCGGCAGAATTCGCAAGCGTGTTGCCCATGCCGACGAGGACCTCCCGAGGCCTGACTCGGGCGAGCTCACCGAGCGCACCGGCCACACTCGAGACGCGGCCGAGGCTCAGCTCTCCCGTGGAAAGGTCAAAAAACGCTACGCCTACGTGCTCGGTGTCAACCTCGAGCGCCGCGAGCCAGTTGTTCTCCCGCAGCGTGAGGTGGTCATCATGGGTGGTGGTGCCCGGCGTGATGACCCGCACCACCGCACGCGGCACGATCCCCTTGGTGGTCTTGGGATCCGCCATCTGTTCGCAGATGGCGACCTTGTGCCCCGCCGCCAACAGCCGTCCGATGTAGCCGTGAGCGGCGTGGTGTGGGACCCCTGCCATGGGGATCTCGTCGGGTTTGCCTTTGTTGCGGCTCGTGAGAGTGAGATCGAGGACTTCGGCGCACAACACGGCGTCGTCCCCGAACATCTCGTAGAAGTCGCCCAGCCTGAAGAAAAGAACCGCGTCCGGGTGCGCGCTTTTGGCCTCGGCGTGTTGCTGCATGACGGGTGTCTTGCTCGCAGCCATGGCCGTCGATGCTCCTTACTCTAGAAAATGGAGAGCGTCGTGAAGCCGGGGGTCCGCGGCAAGACCAACGTGATCCCGCGGGAGCTGCCATCAGTCACCAGTAGAGAGTTCAGCTCCGGGACGAGCACGAGAGACCGCGGCGCCGAAGGCGTGCGATCCACGCTGCTGCTGAGCGAAATGGTGAGCGGCCTGAAGCCGTCCGTAAGTTGCCACCTGAAGCGCATGTCCCGCGCGCTTCGCTGCTGGCCGCGGTAAACGGCAAAGCGGGTCGTGAGGTTCTGAAATATGCACTCCGACCCCGGCTCGCCGGGGTCGATACCGTCGTCGGCGTCATCGACCACACAGGCGAAGTCCTCTCCGGGGCGGGCGAGCCCGATCGCGCTGGTCGAACAACTCTGCGAGCACGAGATTTCAAAAGCACGACCCTGCCGCCTCTGAACGAGGGGGCTGCAATCGGCGACGCAGCGCTGGCTAACAGGATCCGCGGTCACTCGGTGCGGCACGCCTGTGGCCGAGCCTCGCACGACCCACTGGTGGCCCGCCCGCACCTGAAAGGGAGTTGGCTCGGGGAAACAGCAGGCGGCGAACTCGATGAGGTGACGGCGCCGGGTCGGAGAATTCATCAGGGGGTCGAAGCCACGCGGCTCTACCAACAAGCGGTCCTCGCTGGCTTCGAGGATGCGAAAATCGCGATTGATGTTATCGGGCACCTCGGGGGATCTAAAAAATTGCTCACACAGCGCGCGCCCGCTCAGGCTCGTGGGGTTGTCGCTTTCGTTTTGGTAGAGCTCGCGGCCGCACTCGGCGCCCGCGTTGGGTGCATTCCAATAAGCGTCGTTGCTCTCCGCCAGGTCGCCGACTAGTTGAGCGTAGTCGGAGTGACGCCGCGCAAAAGCGGTTTGCTCGACGCTCGAGGTCACGCCGAGGTTCGCGCCCACGCCTCGGGTGAGCTCGAGATCTTGAACCCCGGCGACGCAAAACGAGGCGTTCAAGCCTTCGTTGATCACGCCGAGGCCGCTCGCTTCGTCCAGCACGAGGACGGCCTGAGCTGCGGCGCGGACCACGCCTTCGTAGGTGGAGGTGAAATCCTCCGAGGGTGAGAACGCGCGCGGTTCTTCGTACGAGAGCAGCAAGCCGCTGCGCTCCGCCACTTCAGGGTCTACCTGCAAGAGGTTGCTGGCGATGGTGTCAGTCTCGTAGATGAGGGGGCCGACATACAGATCCGACTTTTGGCCGGCCAAGTGACGGGCTGCGAGCATCTTCGGCTGGTCTCGCCCCTCGCTGCTCTGGTCGGTCGCCACCGAACGACCCGTCTCCAGGGTGAGCGTCGGGAAGCCGACGAGACCGGCGGAACGCGCACCCGATGCGTTTGTGAAAAATGAGCCGCTTCGTACGCGATGTGGCGCCACGACATTGCAGCTCAGCTCGTCCGAGACGGTGGGGATGTCGATCGCAATTTGGTAACCGCCCAGCAGCTGGACGTCGGGGTCATCGTTCTTGCAGCCAGAGATGTCTTCAGTGGGTCCGGGGTTTACGGAAACAGGACGCCGGCAGGCACCGTCCAGGTCTTCGATGTCCACGACGGCGATCTGCCCACTGTGGAGCGCGGCGAAGGCAAAGGTGCCACGCAACTTGCGTGCGCCTGAGGACGCAGCTGGGCTGGGGCGATACAGGGCCTCGGGGCGGTCCGTGGGTAGGCTTGGGTCGGGGTCACAAGTAACGCCCTCGATCGCAATGCCGTCGTCCGGCTCTGGGAAGTCCTGGAACACGAACTCCACATCCGCCACATCTCGGGACAGCGAGATGCGGTCGGGAGGCTCATTCGGGTTGAAGGGTGAGCGCTCGCGGATTACCGGGGTGCGCTGGGTGGAACCAGGGCTCACATCGAAGAGCATCAAGCTGCCGGCGGTCGGTGTGGCCGAGTTGTCCACCGCGTAGACGAAGCGCTTTCCGAGAGGCGTCAGAGGGCTCACCGCCACGCGCCGGGTGGTGACCACCGCGTTCGGGTCTGTAAATGATCGCGGCTCGAGCGGCGGTAGGGATACAAGTGCGCAAGGGTCGCTCACGTCAACCACATGCACGACGGGCGCTTCACTATCGGCGATATACAGTCGTTGCTGGTCATCGAGAGCGAGATCGACGGGCCAGGGGCGAAAGCTGTCGGGGACCGGGCCGTGATTGAAACCAACGGGAGCACAACTCGGCGAGCTAGGGACCAAATCCGCGGGAAGCGCCTGCACTGCATCCGACAGCTCCACCTGGAGCGCCAGCCTGCGCTCGAAATTGCAAGGCTCGAAGCTACCCGGAGCGCGGTCCAAGAGCTCCTGGGCGTCGATCACCCATACCTGCCCGAGGCTGGGCAACGTCACGGCCAGCTTGCGCCGCCCCAACGGGTGCGCTTCTGTCGCAAGATCCGCAGGGCACTGCTCGCGTCCTGCGGCGAGCGCTTGACCCACCAGCTGCTCCGCTTCGACATACTCCGCAGCGCAGGTGCCGCGTAGCCGCTCGGGGGTTGAGGCATCCATGTCGTGATCGATCGCGGGATCATTGAGCAGCACCATCGGGCCGGGCGCCACGGGCAGCCGGCAGGCAGGCCAGGTTCTGATATCTCGGACCGGTGCTGATGGAGGTCGTGCGCCGATGCAGCTCGAAGGGAGCCCGAAAATGCCTTCTCGACCCGGCTCGCGAACAGCAACGAAAGAAGCAATTCCTCCCGGCGTCGAGACGATGGCCCCGGGCTCGGCGCCCACTGGCATGAAGCTATAACCCGGCTGTGAGGGCTCGAAATCAACGACCGCATCGTTGGCGTTCACGGCCAGGTTGACCAACGCCACTTCGCCGCTCGCGGGCTGCGTGACGAGCGCGTGCAAGTGGCGCTGCTCATCGTCAGGCACGTTGCCGAGCTTTGGACAAGCCGAACGCTCCACGCCACGCGTGAAAGCCCCGTCTGCGTCACGCGCCAGACACAGCACCGATGCCTCGCCCGCGGGCTCCAGGGCGCGCAGCGACGCCGTTTCGCTATCCTCGCTGCACCCCACGAGCAGTGGGCTCACGAGGACACTCAACCAAACATTCCGGCTGAACGCGCCAACCCTGAGCGTAGTCTTCAAGGGTCGCCCCGCGGCGCGCTCGGCTGACCTAGCGCGCGGATGATGGTCCCGAAAGTGTCGTGACGGCGGTCCAGATCAATCACCCCCACGTACGAATCGGTGAAGTGAGCCACGTAGGCGAGAGCATTCGCGCCGTCGATAGCCAAAGCGGTAGGGCCCCGGCCGGTCGCCACGCGAGCTTCTACCACACGAGCCTCGGGATCGTAGATGGTGACCGACCTGGAGTCGAACGACGCAACGAAAACCCGCCGGCGGAGTTGCCCTTGCTCGTCCGTAATGTGCCCGATGACCGTCCGCGATGGGCCTTCATCAACGGCTACCATGTCCGACACCTGCAGGCGATCGTTCGAGATCTCGTTGCGACGCACCGACGTGCTCTTACCGATGAGCAGAGAGCCGGAGAACGGCGGGGCGTTGGCCAAAAACACATCCAAGGCAATACCCGCGCAGGCGCTCAGGCAGGGCAGATCACCAGGCGCACAGGCCACCTCGCACGCGGTTCGCGTGGAAGCATCCACCGCCATGCCGCGGATGTCGCTCGAGGAGGTCGTGGTGAGCCGGTCCGCAAAAGCACGCTCCAGGAAAGGCCGCCCGTCGCGAGCGTCGACCGCGTCGAAATACCGAATCAGCTGGATGAAGGGAATACCGCGAAAGGCCAACCAGAACCCAGGCTGATAGCCGAGCCGTCGAGGTGCGTCAGACGCTCGTTCGAGCTGAACGACCTCCGGGATTGGAATGGAGCTGATGTGCAACGGAAGAGCCGGCAGGTCCTCCAAGACAAAGGCGAGCTCGGGCCCTGCTTCCAGGCGCTGCCAATCGTTGATGAACAGCGAGACCTTTCCCTCCGTCTGGTGGGTGACGACGACGGCCGTCCCGTCCAGGGTTGCGTCGAGGCCGAACGGCTCGATGGGCAAGCCTTCACCCTCGGGCGTTGCCTCCGTCGCTCCGTCACCGCGACGATGATTGGCGTTGCACTCGCCGCTGGCTCCTTGCCCGCATTCGAGCTCGCGCTCTGGACCACCGGCGATGGTACCGCCTCGAACGTCCATCCAATGCAGCGTTGCGTCGCTCCTGACGGGAGCGAACAAGCGTCCGCCTCCCGCGGGATTCTCGCGATAGATTAAGTCCGTGGCAAACGCCCCAATACGCACGCTGCCGAGCAGCAGCTCGGGATCGCGGCTCTCGAACGCCGAGCACAATCCGGGCGCCACCAAGCGCTCCGCCGCTGATTGCAGGCCGAGGCCCCTACACGGGTCCAGCGTCTCTGCATCGACACACCAATGGCTGCCCGCGAGCTGCACACCGTTGGGGTCCGCAGCGGGGGCGAGGTCACAGCGTTCGGCGCTGGCCTCGCAGTCCGCATCGGAATCACAATGGCGTGGCAGTAACTCTCGTAGCCGTCCGGTGTCGTAGACTTGCACGGAGCCCGCATTGAATTGCAGGTCCCAGTCGCTGTTCGCCAGATAAAGTCGGTTGCCATCCGGGCTCAAGGCTAGCCCAGTGGGGAAGTAGATGCGGTCGAGAGGAGGCTCTCGCCCGTCGTCAGGAGCGAAACAGGAGCCAGTGTTGATGGCTAACACATAGCTGACCAGCGCACGGAGCGCGCGAGCCGGCCTGTGCGGTTTCGTTCGGGCGCGAGAGGTCTGAAAGAGACCCCAAAAAGACTTGATGACGAGCCCTTTCGTCTGGCTCACGGGCAGCATGAGCGGCGCAGCCTAGTGTCCCGATCGCAAACTCACAATGCAGATTCCGGAACCACCCAGCATTCTCTGCACGTCGGAAATGCAGAGCGATCGCTGCCGCACCTAGACGTCACACGACCGCATGCAGACGGAGGGGCTTGGAGCGCTAGAGATCTACGATTACGACACCCCGATGCCGGTCTTCCTCGGAACCATCGGGCTCCGCGGCCGGCTCATATATGTCCACTGGGAGCTCGAGACGCGGTTGTTTCGCGTCGCTCTTTCTCCGCTGGGCCTCTTCGCGTCGGCGAATCTGCTCGATGATGAACGGCGGTAACATCGGCTGCCTTTTTTTGGGGGTTCTCGTATCGGACTGGCATTATCCCGACTAGATACGGTTACTGATAATCTACACTGGGATCCAGTCCGGTCAAGTTCCACTGAGCGCTTGGTCACGCAGTTCGTCACTCGGTGTCCCTGGTGTACCTAATTAATGATGCCCATCGGCGAGCGCCTGGGCGCTGTCTTTCGTCATCCGCCCTGATGTGCTGGGCTACTTGCGAGGTGGGTATCATCGAAGCAAGGCTGCGTAGGGGCCCGGGTTACGTCTGGCCGCCAAGGTTGCAGGCATTTTTGGTCTCGTACTGGGCGCCACGGCACACGGAGAATCACCGTTGATGTCTCGCATGGGTCGATTGGCTGACCTCTGCGCGCCTTGGCGCTTCGCGTCAAGATGTGTCCTTGCTGTGGTGTGCTTGGTCCGAAGCCTGGGGGCCGCCTTCGAGCCGGACGACCGAAGCTGGGAAGGGTGTAGTGAGTTGCTGATGCTGGCGCGCACAGAGCTAGGCAGCGAGCGAGTTCGCGTCATCGCGAGCCTGGACTACGCCGCGCTCGAGCCTCGGGATGGCCTGGTCTTCTTGCATCCGCAAGTCGAGATTCGCTTTCAGCCACTAGCAGCGTTCTTGTCCGCGGGCGGCAGGGCCGCCGTGATCGATGACCATGGGAAAGGCGGCTCTCTACTCGAACGCTTTCACATTCACCGGGCCAATGCCCCGACTCTCCCCGCCTTGCGTCTTCGCGATAACTCGAATCTACCGATTGCCTTGCCGGCGCCGTCGGAATCGTCGGAGGCGGAACCGAGCGATCACGCGACCCTGCGGGGTGTCGATCAGGTCGTGACCAATCACCCGACGGCCTTGCGTTTGGAACCCGGTATCGAGCTGACTCGGCTTTTGGTCTTGCCGGCTCGTGGAGAGCCGGAAGGGCTGCTCGCGGTCACTGGTGTAATTGGGGATGCTCGAGCGTGCGGGCTCACTTCGGGCGTGCCCCTCGACGGTCCGCTGCAGGGGCAGTGCGGTCGCCTGCTCGCCATGGGCGATCCTTCAGCATTCATCAATTTGATGCTGCGCTACCCGGGCAATCGGAATTTCGCTCGAGGCGTGCTCTCGTACCTGGTGGAGGACGACACCTGGGGGCGTCGTGGAGGAACCGTATACTTCCTGACGGGTGATTTCCGGCAGAGCGGTACCTACGGTGAATCCGGAGGCCTTCGCGAGGAGCTCGCTGCCCAACAGGCGGCGGTTCTCGAATGGGTGGATGAGGTGCGAAAACACGGGCTGCCTGAGCCGCTGAGTATTGCCCTCGCGGCCGTGGCGGCCATTGGAGTCGCGATCTGGGCGGGGCTCGCAGGTGGGCAACTCTACGTGCCCGCACCTCCCGGCTACGCGAGGGGTATCCCCCTGGCAGCCCAGGGCGGTTTTGCCGGGCGGTTCGCAGTCCTCGGAGCTCCGTCGACCGATCGCTCGCTAATTCTGATGGAGCTGAAGCGAGGGCTAGAGGGGAGCCTTCGCCAACGCCTGGGTCTACCGGGCGCGGCCACCTCGAGCGAGATTGTGGAGCACGCGGCTCGGCGCGAAGTGCTCAAACCCGCGCACCTACATGCCCTCGGGAATCTGCTCGAGCGGCTGTCGGCCGGGGAAATAGCGGTGAGGAACGCCAGGCGCCTTGCGGTTTCGGATCGAGCCCTACGTGCGCTACATGAGGGGATACTTGAAATTCTGGCGCAAATGAAGGCAGAGGAGGACGTTCAGCGTGACAGCCGCTCTCAGCACTGATGAACTGGAAGCCGCGCGCCAGACGCTGGCCGAGGTTCGGCGCTCCATCGCCGAGGTCTTCATAGGCGATCTGGCGCCGGTCGACCTCTTGTTCGTCAGCTTGCTCGCTCGGGGGCACATGCTCCTGGAAGGCGTGCCGGGAGTTGCCAAGACGACCCTGGTGAAATCGTTCGCTGCAGCGCTCGGCTGCTCCGTGCGGCGCATTCAGTTCACCCCGGATCTTCTGCCTGCCGACATCACCGGCACCTACGTGCTCAACCCGACGAATGGCGACTTCTCCTTTCGCGCCGGGCCGGTTTTTGCGAACGTCGTTCTGGCTGACGAGATCAATCGCGCGCCGGCCAAGACTCAATCGGCGCTGCTCGAAGCGATGCAAGAAGGGCAGGTGACCGTCGATGGTCAGCGCTTCGAATTGCCCCAGCCGTTCGTCGTCCTGGCCACGCAGAATCCGCTCGATCTCGAAGGAACGTATCCATTGCCTGAAGCGCAGGTCGATCGCTTTCTGGTCCAAGTGCGTCTAGGTTATCCGTCGCGGGTAGACGAGGTCCGCATGTTGCGGGCTCATGGCGTGGCCACCCCGGAGGCGCGAAGCATCTTGACGGCTTCCGCAGTGCAGAGGTTGCAGTCGGTGGCCGCGCGCATTCACGTGGAAGAAGACCTACTCGAATACGCGGTGTCTTTGTCTGAATACACCCGAAACCACCCGAAGGTCGTGCTCGGGGCCTCACCGCGAGCGAGCCTCGGATTGCTCCGGGCAGCCAAAGGCCACGCGGTCTTGTCGGGGCGAAATTACCTGACGCCTGACGACGTGAGGGCGGTGGCGACCGGGGTGCTTGCACATCGGCTGGTGGTTTCCTCAGAGCTGGAGGACGAAGTTGCGGTGCGAGCTGCTGTGGTGGGCGCCGCATTGCGCGACGTTCGGTACCGCCGATCGGTGCGCCCGGTGTAGCGTTTAGAAGCTGGGGCAGCCTACGCCGCCCGGACCATGCGGATTTTTTCGGCTTGGCTGGCGCGATAGAAACGGCGAAGGATGCCGCGATTTGCGGCTCCGTGGCCCTCGTTGATGAGGTGCGACCAGAGCTTTGCGGCGAGGCCATTGGCTAGCCGATAGCGCTGGCCCCGTTCGGTCGCGCTGGCGTGCAGGTAACGGACGTCTTCATACAAGCGGCGGTGCAAGCTCTGCAGCTCGGTCGCTGGCAGGTCTGCTGGGCCGTCGGTGAGGATGGCAAACTTGTCGACCTCCGCCTGTAGCTCCAGCTCCAGCAGGGTTGTCGGCAAACGTGTGCGCACCCGCTCCGCCAGGTGAATGAAGTGACTGATACCTTCGATGGCCCCCAGGTAGGCATCCATGTTTTCGACGCCATCATGGGCCAGCAAAGCCTCTACCGAGGCTTGCGGCAACATGACAATCAATTCCAACGAGTCAACCGACTGCCGAACGATGAGTTGTTCCCGCGCGTCGCCCTGCTCAATGCGTACAAATGGCACGATGGGCGGCGTCGGCTCGAGTTGGTAGATGGATTCGATCTGCTGCTGCAGCCGAATGAGCTCGACAGCGACCGAGTGGCTAATACCCTCGACGTCGTTCATTCGGGGAGAAAAAGCCTTTTTTGCGCGGCCGGGTCCAGCGCTTTGGAGCGTGAAGCTGGGGGCGCTTGGCGGCACGAGCACGAAATGTGGGTGCTGCTCGAGGAGTATTGGACCGACCCGGGTTGCTGGTGCAGGATGTCCATTCCACAAACTATAGCCGCGCCCGTGAGCGCTCGCAAATCGCGTGCGAACGGCAGATTCTGGAGCCTGAGACCCATTTGGAAAGGGCAATTGTGATTGTCGACCACGGTAGCCGTCGGCCGCTCGCGAACGCGGTCGTGGTCGAACTTGCGCGTTTGGTACAGCTCCAGGCGGGTGATCGGGCGCTTGTCCGCTGGGCGCATATGGAACTTTGCGAGCCGAGCCTGGCACAGGCCATCGATGAATGTGTGGGCCATGACATTCGCGAAGTGATCGTTCAACCCTTGTTTCTCGCTCCCGGGCGCCACGCCACGCGCGATATCCCAGCGCAGCTCGCGGACGCACGGCAGCGACATCCCGGGGTCACGTTTCGTCTCGGCGAGGTCATTGGGGCAGACCCGCTGCTCGCTGAATTGGTCGGCGTTCGTTGTGGCCTGAGCTGACCAGCGGCCTTGCGGCCAACAGGTGGAATGGTCCACGAATTGGGAACGTAGCTGCGGCGAGCTAAAGTGAACGGCATGGTCGATCATTCGAGTCTCACGCCCCATGCCTTTGCCGAGCAGCTTCAGGCGCTTGGGCTGCGCCGCGCGGCGTTCGTTCACGCGCTTGATGTCCGTTCAACCCGTGGTGACGCCTCCCCGGCTGAAGCGCTGCGCTGCTCACATCCGAAGCTCGAGCCCCTCGGTCAGAGCTTGCTCGGCAACACCCGTGACTACGACCGGCACCAGGCTGTTTTTCTCGAGGTGGGTGAGCAGACCGGCGCGCTCATGGGTGCATTCTTGCACCGGACATTGCGCGGTCAGGGTATCGGTGGCGTGCGGCTATGGCCGTACGAGACCGTTGCCGATTTTCTGAGCGACGGGCTCAGGTTGTCTCGGGGAATGGGCCGCAAGAACGCGCTCGCCGGCTTGTGGTGGGGCGGCGGAAAGGGCGTCATTGCTCGTTTGCCCGGGCAGCAGCACACCGATCCAGCGTATCGAGCCAAGCTGTTCCACGACTATGGGCGTTTCATTACCTCCCTGCGTGGGGCCTATGTGACGGCCGAAGATGTCGGAACCACGCCGGACGACATGGCCGAAATTTACGAGGTCACTCGCTTCGTGGTGTGCGCTCCTCCGACCGTGGGCGGGTCCGGCAATCCCTCGCCGGCCACGGCTCGCGGCGTCGTCTCTGCGATGGAGGGAGCAGTCGACCACCTGGGATTAGGGGACCTGCGCGGCAAAGTCATAGCCATGCAGGGCGTGGGCAACGTCGGCAGTTGCATGGTCCCGCTGCTACTCGAACGTGGCGTCAGCAAGATTGTGGCGGCCGAGGTGTCTGCCGAGGCAGCCCGCATGTTGAGCCACCAATATTCGGCAGATCGTCTCGAGGTGCGAGTCGTGGCGCCAGGTGACCGAGAAATTCTGGCAGAGCCCTGCGACATCCTCGCTCCCAACGCCCTCGGAGGTATCCTCAACCCCGATAGCATCATGCGGCTACGCACAAAAATCGTGTGCGGGGCAGCCAACAATCAGCTCTTGGATCAAGACAGAGACGCGGCCCTGCTCCGAGAACGCTCGATTGTTTACGTGCCCGATTTCGTTGCCAATCGCATGGGCATCGTCAACTGTGCCAACGAGCAATATGGCAGCATCGAGAATGATCCCATCATCAATCGGCACTACGACAGGGACTGGGAAGGTTCCGTATATCGGGTGACTCAGGCCGTGCTTCAGCGCGCGGAGGCCTTTGGGATGACGTCCGCTCAGGCGGCGAACGCTCTCGCAGATGAGCTCGGGCAGGAGCTACATCCGATTTTTCCGGAGCGCACGGCCGCCATCGTGCGAGCGCTGATGGCTCAAGGCTGGGCGTCGTAGCGCTCGCCGCCAACAGAATGTAGGCTGGCCCCGTGCGCCTATTTCCCACCCGTTCGGCACTGGATCTGGCCGTCGCCGGCGCGGCGGTCGTCTTGGCGGGGATTCTGCTGTTTCAACCGGCTATCGTGGCCTGGGGGGGAGCGCTCATCGTGGCGTTGTCAGCGGCGCGGGCGATCACTTTGCTCAATGTGGCCCGAGTCCGGACCGCGGGCTTCGAGATGGTTTGGCGCGGTAAAGGGCGCAGCGTTCGAGTGATGAAGGGCCAGACGCTGACGCTTGTCGCGGAGGTACGTAACCGTGACACGCGCGCAGCGCGCTATGTCCAGTTGAGAGTCATTGCTTCTCCGAACGTAGCGCTCGAGATCGACCCCGACTCGGGAGAAGTGCCTGCCGGTGGCTGTCTGGAGGTTCCGGTTCGGATTACGGGCAAGCGTGTGGGGAGGCACGGTGTATTCGGCCTGGGGCTCGAGCTGCGGGGTAGCCCCGGCCTGTTCGAGATTCCTTTGACGTTCTCCAATCCGCTCGGGGTGGAGGTGCTGCCCGCCCTTGCTCCGCTGGCTCGTCGCGCGCCCTCCGGCGCACGCGGCGTGTCGATGGGCTTGCGCGCGTCCCGTCGCGGCGGTGACGCGACTGATTTTAGCGAAATCCGCGAGCACCAGGCGGGAGACTCGTTGAAGCGCGTTGCCTGGAAGGCATCGGCGCGTCGCGGCAAGCTAATGGTGAGAAAATACGAAATCGACGAACGTGACAGGGTGTGGTTCATCCTGGACGCGTCCATCGAGCTCTGGGCGGGTCGGGTGGGGAACGCGCCCTTGGATTTGGCAATCGACAAGGTGGGCGAGTTGTCCCGGCAGCACCTGTGGGGCGGGCACGAAGTGGGGTTGGCGGTGCTCGCGAACGGCAGCGTTTCGCGTGTTGCCGCCGGGCGCGGTGCTGGGCACCACCGGCATCTGCTCGAGGGATTGGTGAGCACACCTGCGACGCTCGAGCCGGAACGCAGTGGGCTCGATGAGCGGGGGGTCGCCATCAAGGTGCTCGAGCACCTCCGGGCTTTGGCGCCTGCGGAATCTCAAGCGGTAGATGCGGGTGAGCTCGACCGCATCGCCGCGCTTGCCGCCCGTGCGCTCGCGCACGCCCCGTTCCCAGACTCGAAGGTCGTCGCCGCATCGCCGCGCGAAAGCGTGCTCAGGACCTACCTGGCCGCATTTGGCATGCATGGGCCGCCGCGTCTCGAACCGCGAAGCGCGAGGATGGATATTCTGCTCGGTGAAACCGTGCTGGCACTGACCCGGGGGCGTTCGCCCGCAACGGTCATCTACGTCGCTTCACCGCTGCCCGATGAAGAGCGCTGGAAAGAGCTTGGGCCGAAGCTGAGCCTAGTCCGGCGCCCACGCACTCGGCTACATTGGCTGCATGCGGCAGAGGCACCCGGGCTCGAGGCTTCACCCGACATGCTCGGGCGTGTCGCTCGCACGGCGGCGCGTCTGCGTGCCGAGGGCGAGCGCAACGGGGCTGAGCTCCGCCTACGGCGCCTGGGTATACGGCCGGTGGTTTGCGGGCCACCGGAGCCCCCCTTGCAGCTCGAGCCCTTGGAGTCCAAGGCTTTGGCGCACGCCGCCGGATGAGCCGTTTTTCCACACCTGGCAGCGAAGGCGAGATCCGAATGGCTAGCGCCAAGGCGCAATTGCATCAGCACGGGCTGCACCCTAAGCGGACTCTGGGTCAGAACTTTCTCGCAGACGCATCGCTGTGCAGCAAAATCGCGGAGCTGGCCTGCCCCGGGGCGGCGGGTAGCGTGCTCGAGATCGGAGCGGGGCTGGGTGCCTTGACTGCGCCGTTGCTCGGACTGGGCAGGAAGGTCGTGGCGGTGGAGACGGACGCGGACCTAGTTCGCGTGCTAGAACAGAAGTTCGCGGACGAGCTCGCGACGGGTCAGTTGACGTTATTGCACGCGGATGCTCGCGAGCTGGCGCTCGACGAGCTCCTGTCGTCCATGACGGCGCCCCGCACACTAGCGGGCAACCTTCCGTATCATCTTTCGGGCTTGCTGCTCAGGCGCGCGGTGGAGGCGAGCGCCAGCCTGGAGCGCAGCGTATTTCTCCTCCAACTCGAGGTGGTGGATCGCTTATGCGCGGCGCCGGGTACGAAGACGTATGGAGCACTGAGCGTCTTCGCCCAGGCCGTGTATCTGCCGCGCCGGGCCTTCATCGTGAGGCGAGGCGCCTTTTATCCGCAGCCGGCGGTCGATTCCGCGGTGGTCCTGCTCGAGCCCCTGAAAGACACCGCCTGCCCGCTCTGCGAAGAGTTCTCTGCCTTGGTGCGAGCGGCATTTGAAAAACGACGCAAGACCCTGCGAAATGCTTGGCGAGACACCCTCGGCTTGAGTGCGGTCGAGCTCGAAACCTTGGCTCGAGAAGCCAACATCGATCTGGGCGCTCGGGGTGAAACCCTGGGTGTTGCAGACTTTGCTCGCATGTCCCGACTGGTGCGACAGCAGCGAGGGGCGGAAGGGTGAGGCCGAGCGCGGCGCAGCTTCGCTTTCTACACCGGGCGGGGCCTTGGTACGCACTCGGTCTGATGCTCCTTGGCGCAGGCATGCTCTCTTGCCAGGCTCCGGGTAGGGTAGCTGAGCCGGGGGTCGTGGCCGAGTTCGGTATTTTCTATGGTGGCCACGTCCAGCAGCGCCAGGAAATCCCCGCGGAGGTAGACCGCACTCGGCAGCTTCAGGGGTTTCGGTTGCGGCTCGACCCACCACCTTTGCAGCCACTCGAGGTGCGCTGGGAGCTCGGCATGCCAGGTGTTGGACGCTTCGTGCAAGACAGCCAGGGCCGAAGGGCCCGGCCGCGCAAGGTACAGCTGGGGCAGGCGCGTTGGCGGCCTGGCGAAGCGGTTTTCGAGCAAGCACTACCGTTCTTGCCCGGCGACCCATTAGGTCTGTGGAACATCCGTGTTCTGGTCGGTAGCCACGTGGTCATGGACCGACCGTTCGTGGTGTACGATGAAAGGAGCCGCAACCGCCGCTTGCGCGCGCTCGCGGAGGGCGATGGCGGATTGTGAAGGTGGGGTCGCTGGCGCTGGCTGCCGACCGGGCGCAGCTCGGTCACGGCCAGCTCAGGCCGTTACTCTTCACTCGGGCTCGATTGGGCCGTCTCGACGTAGTTTTCGGGCAAGCGCGCCTCGTCGAAGCCACGCAGCGTCGGAGGGGGTGGATCTCCATACAATTCGAGCAGTGCCGCCGCCCAGAGCTCGCGGGCCACGAGCTCCGCGTGCTCGGCACCGCCCAGCTCACCCGAATACTTGTCGAGGGCCTCGTCCGCTTCCTTGAGGTCCAAGCGAACGCGCACCGGGTCCACTGCCGCTTTGATCGAAAAACGATCTGTCAGCACGACGGCGCGGTCGTTATGGATTTCGACGTAACCTGCGCCCACCGCAACCTGTTCTGCGACAGCCCCCCGCGTGTACGTGATGATGCCGGTGGACAGCGCGGCCAACATAGGACGGTGACCCGGCAGTACGCCAAATTGACCGTCGACGCTCGGTGCAGTCAGCTCATCGATGGGCAAGCTGAGCTGAACCCCTTCGGGCGTGACGATCTCCAGGTGAAACTGGCTTTCAGCCACGGTCACTTGCCCTTGAGGCTTTGAGCCTTGGCTTTGACGTCGTCGATGTTGCCGACCAGGTAAAACGCCTGCTCCGGCAGACCGTCGAGCGCGCCGTCGAGGATCTCTTTAAAACCGGCGATCGTTTCACGCAAAGGCACGTATCTGCCGGTCAGCCCAGTAAACGCTTGAGCCACGAAGAAGGGTTGCGACAAGAACTTCTGAATCTTGCGAGCGCGGTCCACCGTGCGCTTGTCGTCTTCGCTCAGCTCGTCCATGCCCAGGATGGCGATGATGTCCTGTAGATCCTTGTAGCGCTGCAGAGTGCGTTGCACGCCCAGCGCTACAGCGTAGTGCTCATCGCCGACGATCTTCGGATCGAGCATGGTGCTGGTCGAATCGAGGGGGTCGACGGCGGGGTAGATGCCGAGCTCCGAGATCGCGCGAGACAACACGGTGGTGGCATCGAGATGAGCGAAAGTCGTAGCGGGTGCCGGGTCGGTCAAGTCATCCGCGGGCACGTAGATGGCCTGCACGCTGGTGATGCTACCCTTCTTGGTCGAGGTGATCCGCTCCTGCAATGCTCCCATGTCGGTCGCCAGCGTGGGCTGATATCCCACGGCGCTCGGCATGCGACCCAAGAGCGCAGATACCTCGCTGCCAGCCTGCGTAAAACGAAAGATGTTGTCGACGAACAGGATGACGTCCTGCCCCTCTTCATCGCGAAAATATTCGGCGCAGGTGAGGGCGCTGAGGGCCACGCGGGCGCGCGCCCCGGGTGGCTCGTTCATCTGGCCATAGACCAGGGTCGTCTTGCTGATCACGGCCTCGCCGGATTCGAGCTTCGACTCTGACATTTCCAGATACAGGTCGTTTCCCTCGCGGGTGCGCTCACCGACTCCAGCGAAGCAGCTGACACCGCCGTGGGCCTTGGCCACATTGTTGATCAGCTCGAGGATGAGCACGGTCTTGCCTACGCCCGCGCCACCGAACAGCCCGATCTTGCCACCTTTTCGATAAGGCGCGAGCAAGTCCACTACCTTGATCCCGGTCTCGAAGATTTCCACGCTCGTGCTCTGCTCGACGAAGGCGGGCGGCGGGCGATGGATGGGCAGGTACTTCGTGGTCTGTACCGGGCCCAGGTTGTCGACCGGTTTCCCGACGACGTTCAATATGCGGCCCAACGTGGCGCTTCCGACCGGCATGGAGATGGGCGCCCCGGTGTCCTTGACGACGGCACCGCGCACGAGCCCCTCGGTCGAGTCCATGGCGATGGTGCGCACGATGGACTCGCCCAAGTGTTGGGCCACCTCCAGCACCAGATTGTCCGTTTCGCCGGAGATGTTGGGGTTAGTCAGCGTCAGGGCGTGGAGCAGCCCGGGCAGCTTGCCACGCGGGAAGGCCACGTCGACGACTGGGCCGATCACCTGAGTTATGTGCCCCGAGGAGGGTGCCGCCGCCACGTCTGTACCTGGACTCACCATAAATGCTTTCCGTATTGGGCCGTGGAGCCAAGCCGCTCATTTCCGAGTCGCTCCTCCCGTGCCCGAGCGCTGTCTCAGCGGTTTGGGGTTGGGCGCCCTTATCATGTTGGCCTAACCACTGCCAAGGCTTAAGGAGCCAAGTGGAAATGGGCGACGCCCGGTGGTTACCGCCGGGGACTGGTAGACGGCTCGTGAGTCGACTTTAGCGGCCGGGCGCCTTCCGAGGTCCTGGCCCTTGCAGCGCCGGCTCCGCCCACCTAGTCCGGGTGAACGTGATTGCGCATGAGACGATCGAAGCCGTACGCCACCAAGTGTCGATCGTTTCAGTGGTCGGCGATCGGGTTCGCCTGGAACGTCGGGGGCAGAGCCACATAGGGCTGTGCCCGTTCCACAAGGAAAAGAGCCCCAGCTTTCACGTCAACGCCGAGCGCGGTTTCTTTTATTGCTTTGGCTGTCAGGCAGGGGGCAACGTCATCAGTTTTCTGCAGCAACTGGACGGACTAACCTTTCCGGAAGCCGTGCGCGAGCTGGCCGAGCGCGCGGGGATCGAGGTCAAAGAGACGGGAGCCGCCATCGATCGCAAGCAAGAGGCGGAAACCCGTCGGCGTCGCGACGAGCTGTATACGGCGGGGTCCGTCGCAGCCGAGTTCTTCGAGCGCTGCCTGAAAGACCACCCTCTCGGCCACTTCGCCAGGGAAGAGCTCAAACGTCGCAAGCTACTGCCAGAGTTCGCGGACGGCGCCACCGAAGCGCTGCAGGCGTTTCGGATTGGGTATGCACCGCACGGTTGGGACGGATTGACCCGACATCTACGGGAAGTGGGCTTCAATTTGCGCGCCGCCGAGGGCGTCGGATTGATCGGCGAGCGCAAGTCGGGCGACGGCCACTATGATCGCTTTCGGCACCGCCTGATGTTTGCGATCATCGACCTGCAAGGTCGCGTAATCGGATTTAGCGGCCGCAGCCTGGAGGAGCCGTCACCGGAGGAGTTGGCTCGCCTGGGGCTCGGTCCAACTCGCAACGTCCCGGGACGGGCGGTCGAGCCCCAAGCGAAATACTACAATTCTCCAGAATCACCCATCTATCGCAAGCGCGAAGTGGTGTTTGGGCTGTTTCAGGCGCGGCAGTCGGTTCGAGAGCACGATCGTTGCGTGGTAGTGGAGGGCAACTTCGATGTGGTGAGCTTGCATGCGCGCGGTATCAAACACGTCGTGGCCCCGTTGGGCACTGCATTTACCGCCGAGCAGGCCAGCCAAATCAAGCGCTACACGGCCAACGTCACCTTTCTCTTCGATGCGGATGCGGCGGGGCAGCGGGCCACTCGCGCGGCGCGTGAGCCGTGTCAAAAGGAAGGCCTTGCGGCCCGCGTAGCCCGCCTGCCTCAGGGGCTGGACCCGGATGATCTGGTTCGCGAGGGGGGGCGCGAGGCTGTCGAGCGTGTGCTGCAGGGGTCACAAGCGGTGCTCGAATACCTGATCGACGTGGCTCTTCAGAGTGGCTTTTCTACGGATGATGCCGTCGCCCGCGTAGCCAAGATGCGCGAGGTGGGGGAATTGATCGCCGCAGAGGAGGATCCTGCCGTTCGGGCCATGGCGGAACGGCATGCCGATGGAGTGGCGGGCCGTCTCGGTATCTTGGGGGGTGAAGACGCACGCAGCTTTCGGGCAGTTCGCTCGGCAGTGCTCGGGGTGGCTCGGGGCCAGTCTGCATCCGACCGCCCCGCCATCCCGGCTCCACCGGAACGCGCTCGCTCTCCGAGTCGCGTCGAAGCGATTCGTCATCAGATCTTCGGAGCCTTGCTCGAATATCCGGAGCTGTTGAACGACTCCGCGGTCATCGATCTGCTCGAACCAGTCGACGGCGATCTGGCGCTGGGCCTGAATGCCATTGGAGCCGCGGGAGGAGCGGGCACGTTATCCGCGGCGATGGACGACCCTACGGCGTTCGTGAATCGTTTCCCAGAGTCGCTGCGGCGTGAGGTGTCGATGCGCCTGGCCGTACCCGAGCTAGAGTCACTGGCGGCCGCCCGCGCGGTCTTGGTCGACAATTTGTTGAAGCTGGCAAGGTTGCACCAGCGGCGGGAACAAGCGAGCGTCGTGGAAGAGCTGCGCAAGGCGGCGGCTAGCGGCGACCTAGATGCCGAGCTGGGCCTACTGCAACGCCAGATGGCGCGGGCCAAGGCGCGGCACGGCCTCTAGCCAAGAGCCCGGGTTGCGGGCGTAGTCGAACAATTGCCGAGCGCCCTACTTACGCACCGAGGCATGGACGTGAGTGCTCTCGAAGTAGACCCAGTCGAAGCCCGCATCGACCGCCAAAAATGCGAGCCGACCGAGCTTTCCCGAATCGAGATCGGACGTGGTGATATCCGCCGCGCGCCCCTCGTAATGGGCGCTCAGCGCGCCGTGCTCCCCGTTTTCATCCCAGGCCTCGGTGACGCGCACCCGGACCCCAGCCCATTCGTTTTGCACCAAGCGATTCAACCGGTGCAGCCGTTGCTCGAGGAGTGCCGTCATCACTCGATCTGCGCCAGTTGCCTCTTCGTCTTTGAAAATGATTTCGGGACTTTGACTTTGAATCAGCATGCGAAACTCGTCCGCCTGCCTGGAGACGCGCTCGGCGACCGCTCCGATTGCCTCTCGCTCGCTCACCCCGGGGATGGTTTGCCCGCGCTGGAGCTCACCATTCGGCTTCGAGAGCGCGGGCGCCTCCTCGAGCGCATCGCAGCTCGCCAGCTGGGCAGCCACCAGGCCGCAGCGAATCAACGGGAGCTTCTGCCAAAACATCGGTGCCAGTCGCCCTCGCGGGGCGAACTCAGGAGCGTGACCGAATCGACGTGTGCGATCCAACAAACGTGCGCAGAATCAGCCGCGCACCCGGATGGCCCAGGTGAGCTTGGCCAGGTTCGTGAGCACGTTCGGAACTCGCTTGAAGAGGTTGATGGAAGGCGGTCGCTTCTCGAGCACGCGGATGGGGATTTCGACCACGCGCTTGTCCGTCCGGTAGGCGCGAATCACCAACTCGCTCGCGAACACGTCCTTGTCGGCCACACAAGCCTCCACCAGGGGCAAAATCACCGACCGGCGAAAGGCTTTGAGCCCGTGCGTGTCGGTGCCACGAAAGCCGAGCAGCCCGCGCAGCAGGCCCGTGTAGGCGATGCTGGCCACGTGACGCAGCATAGGGCGCTCGTCCATGGCACCGGCGATCAGCTTGGACCCAATGACCAGATCGGTACGGCCCGACTCGAGCTCCTGCACGGCCGCTTGATGAAAGTCGGTGTCGCACAGGTCTATTTCGTCACACACGACGAAGGTGCCGCGCGCGGCTCGAATGCCCTCTCGAAGCGCCTTGCCGTAGTTGGGTTCGCCGACGCTCAGCGCTTGCAGCTCGGCGTACTTGTCGCAGAGTGCCCGCGCGAGCTCGGCAGTTTTGTCGCGCGAGCCATTTTCCGCCAAAATGATCTCATAGTTCCAACCCAGCGGTTGCAAGCGCTCGCGCAAGTCGACCACGGCCGAGCGCAGGATCGCCTCTTCGTTGTACACGGGGATCACGATTGAAATGCGGGGCGGGGGCGTGAGCGGGGTCATGCGGCGTGCGTCTTACTATTCCGGCTCACGATCACTCAACAGGGCGGCCCGACGTGCCCGTGGCGTCCTATATATGGGCCCGTGGGCCGCCAATTCGCCCGCCGCCGGAGCTGGGGAATGGTTTTGAAAACGGTTATCATTTAGACTATAGCTTGTGGCGCTTGTGATGATGACTCTCGAGCAAGTGGCTCCCGGCGTTTCGGTGGTGATCGAGAAGGTCGGCGGGGATCGCCCTTTCCGTCGGCGTCTCATGGAGTTAGGGATGATCCCTGGCACGCGGGTCGAGGTCTTGAGGGTGGCTCCCTTCGGTGATCCGCTCGAATTGGTGGCCCGGGGTTGTAACTTCTCCATACGCGCGGCTGAAGCGCGCCAGGTCGAGGTGGCACAGGTGAGGACCGAACGTCCCGTGCCCGGTGTGGCACTCGTTCCGGGGTTCGCAAAAAGCGCTCCATGAGCCTGGTTGGCGGTGGGGGCGAAGCTAGCCTCTCCCCGGCGGGGCCAACGACTGCACCCGGGGCCGCGTCGGAAAAGGCGCTGCTGCCGACGGTGTTGCTCGTTGGTAATCCGAACGTAGGCAAGACCAGCCTGTTCAATCGGCTGGCGCGGCGCAACGAACGCGTGGGCAACTACCCTGGCGTCACCGTGGAACGGCGTTCGGCGGAGCTGAGCTTGCCGTCGGGTAGGCGAGTGCTGATCGCGGACGTGCCGGGTGCCTATTCCCTGAGCGCGCGCTCGAGCGAAGAGCAAATCGCCTTGCAGGCCGTGCTGGGTTGGGCTGACAACCCGCTGCCAGCACTCGTCGTCGTAGTGGTCGATGCCGGGCAGCTGGTCCGCAACCTCTATTTGGCGTTGCAGTTGATTGAGTTGCGCGTGCCGGTGCTCATCGCGTTGAACATGTTGGACGAAGCGGGGGATCGCGCGCCGAGCCCCGTGGCATTGAGTCAAGTACTCGGTGTCCCCTGCGTCGCGACGAACGCTCGCACCGGCCTGGGCGCTGCGGAGCTCCTGGGGGCCATCGACACACGGCTGGTGACGCCCGCTCATCCCACACTCCACGTCAATTATCCGGGCGCTCTCATCCGGGACGCCGATACGGTCGCGAATGCTCTGCCCGCCGGCTGGAAGAGCAATGTCGAGCGCGAACGAGCACTGGCCTTGTGGGCGCTGTCGAGCTTGGATGCCGAGGACGAGCTGGCCGGCATTTCACCTGAGCTCAGGCAACGCTGTGCTCAGGTCATCGCCGCGGCGGGTGACCGAGATGTGGACCGTGAAATCATCGAAAGCCGTTATCAATGCCTGGAAGGCCGGCTTGCCACGCTCGGCGCCCCTCAGGCGGGTCAGGGCGGGCGCGGGCCATCGGTTACCGAGCGCATCGACCGAGTGCTTTTGCATCCAGCCTACGGGTTTGCCGTATTTCTGGGCATCATGTTGGTCGTTTTTCAGTCGCTCTTTGCCTGGGCTGATCCGGCGATGGGGCTGATCGAAGGCGCGTTCGCAGGCCTCCACGCGCTGTTGGTGGAACACCTCCCCGCTGGCTTCATGCGTGACCTGCTGACTCGCGGGTTGATCGATGGCGTAGGCAACGTTCTGGTATTCTTGCCGCAAATTCTGCTGCTGTTTCTTTTCATCGGTGTGCTCGAAGATTCGGGGTACATGGCGCGCGTCGCCTATCTGATGGATCGAGCGCTGCGCGCCGTCGGTCTCCACGGCCGTGCCTTTGTACCGATGATGTCTGGTTACGCCTGTGCCGTACCTGCCATCATGGCGACCCGCACGATGGAGCGCCGGCGCGACCGATTGCTGACGATGTTGGTCGTGCCTTTGATGTCTTGTTCGGCGCGGCTACCGGTCTACACGTTGATTATCGGGGCGCTCTTCCCGCCCAGCGTGGTGTTTGGCTTCGTGCCGGTTCAAGGCCTGTTGATGGTGTCCATGTATCTGTTCTCGACGATCGTGGCTCTACTGGCTGCTGCCGTGCTCGGGCGGACATTGATTCGGGGACGCTCGGTGCCTCTAATTCTGGAGCTGCCGCCCTACCGCTGGCCCGGAACCAAGAGCGTGCTCACGATGATGTGGTTGCGGGCGCGCTCATTCTTGACTGAAGCGGGCGGTGTCATCCTGGGCTTCACTGTCTTGATGTGGCTGCTCTTGAGCTATCCCAAGTTGGAGGTGCAGGTCTCTGCTCCAGGCGCGCCACTGCCCGCGGGCGATTACGTGACGGCTCAGGTGGAGTCGCAGCAGAACGAGGCCTTGCAGCTCGAGCGGAGCTTTGGCGGAAGGCTTGGTAAAGCTCTCGAGCCAGCGCTCGAACCTCTAGGTTTCGATTGGAAAATCGGCGTCGGCATCGTTGGCGCATTTGCCGCGCGCGAGGTTTTCGTTTCCACCATGGGGTTGGTGTACGGCCTCGGTGAAGTCGCAGATGATGAGCTCACTCCGCTCAGGGACCGCATGCGAGCAGAGACTCGCGCGGATGGGAAACCGGCGTATACTCCGCTGGTTGGTCTGTCGTTGATGGTGTTTTTTGCCCTGGCATGTCAGTGCATGAGCACTCTCGCCGTAGTGAAGCGCGAAACGCGCTCCTGGCGTTGGCCCATTTTCCTGTTCGGGTATATGACCGCGCTCGCCTGGGTGGCGAGCTTCATGGTCTATCAAGGCGGGCAAGCCTTGGGCTTTTGACTAGAATGCGCCGCGCACGCTAGCCCGCACACCGCTAGAAGTGGGCGAGACGTCGAAGCGCAGCCCGTTCGCCGAGTCCAGATCGGCGTCGACGTGGGCAGGCGCCGGTCCGGCTTCAGACATGATGAACAACGCCGTTCCCGCAGCGGCGCCGATGATGCCAGTGATGAGGCCCACGTCCGCAAACACGAACTCACGCTCATAGCTGGACTTGCGTTCGTCAATTTTCGATTGCGGGCAGACGCCAGGCGGCAGGTTCGGCGTATTTTCGGTCGTAAATTCTGGGCACTCTTCGCGCAACTCGCGCGCGTCGGCTCGGCCGAGAGTACCCAGCACGGCGAACATTCCGAAGCCGACTGCTCCGACGCCCCACGCGACGTACGAATAGGGGCGCAGGGGCGCCCAGGCGTTGGGGGCTTCATCCCGCTCGAGGCCGCCACCGCCTGCGTCGCCAGCGTCATCAAACTGGACCACAATCGATCGATTCTGGACGCCTTGCTGGGCCATGATGGTCCGCGTGATGGGGTTGTGCCCGGGGCGCTCGACCACTAGCTCATGGCGCCCGGGGTCGAGGCTGACGGGTCCACCGCTGAGCGCACCGGAGATCAAACGCCCATCCAGCTTGATGGTCACTCGTGCTGCGGCCTCGCGATCCAGCCCCGCTGCCGAGAGGACTACGCTCGGTAGCTCTCGATCGACCTCGTCCAGCCACCTGGCGCAGTCCTTCTGCACGAAGCTTGGGCATTCCGAGCGGGCGCAGAAGGAGAGCCGCTGGCGGGTTTCTTGGAGTTGGCCCGACGCTCGGCTCTCCTGCGCCGATTCATAAGCCTGTGCGCAACTGGCCTTGCTCGGGTTTTCCTGCGCGGAGGCTACGCCCACCCAGGTCCCCAGCAGCAGCGCAACGCCGCACACGCGCCTCCCGGTCTGAGCCAAGACGGCTCCGATACGCCATGTTTTCGCAGTGTGTCTCACCATGCAGCTGACTGGGTATACCGTGAAATAGGCCTCGTTCGCCAGTGCGCTGGTACTCCGGCCCGTTCCGGGGCAGCGCTTCATCGAGCCAGGCGCACCTCGCCTTACAAACACTTCGGTTTCAGGCGTTGTATACCCTTGGCGTCGATGTACCAAGGTGGTTCACATTCCGATTTGGGGGGTGGGGGTACGAGCGGCGTGGCTTCCGTCGCTGCCGTGGCTGGCGCCGTAGTCGGGGCGAGCGCCGGCTTGTTCGACGCCGTGGAGGCCGCCTCGACCCGAGCTGGGCTGTGCACTGGCCCGGGCGCGCCCCGCCTGCCGCCGCGTCGACCCTGGGGATAACCAGGTCCTCGCAGCGAGAGCGCGGCAGCACCATTGCCCATGCTCGCGTCCGCATTCTCTTTCTGTTCCGGCAGAGAGTCGATCTGGAGCACGGGGGGGGCCAGCCCGTCTTTTTCCTTTAGATCGGCGCGGGGGGCGGCCTTTTCGTTACTGGCGGCGTGAACCTCGGTTGGAGGATCTGGGAGTGCCGCCGGCGACACGTTCGAATCGGGATCCCCCATGCGATGCTGTTGCCAGTACCAGGCTCCGGCTACCGCGGCCGCTCCCAAAACGCCCAACAGCACCGTCAAGCCGACCTGACGTGCGAAGGAGTGAGGAGTCGCCGTCGCGCTGCTGCTCACGGTGAGGTTGGACGAACGATGTGTTCCGGAGCCGGCGTTGACCAAGTCGGCTGGATCGGAGTTGTGCGGTTCGAACCGATGCGGGGAGGCTTGTGCGATGTTGCCGGGCGAAGCGAGGGCCGCATGCAGCCCGACATGACCCAGGTCGACCGACGCACGTTCGACGACCTCGACGCGATGCCGGCGGTCTTGGAGCGCCTCGCTGGCGTTCTGCTCGACCCAATTGCCGACCACGTGGGCGGCCGCGAGCACCACCGTGCGCTCGAGCTCAATCGCAAAATCACGGGCTGTTTGCCAGCGGTGATCGGGCGAACGTTCGAGCGCTTGCATGACTGTGTTGCTGACCGCTTTCGGAATGCTGCTCAGCACCTCGATGGGTGAGGGAATGTCTAGGGTCAGCACCTTGGCCAGCACCTCGCCCGGGTCTGAGCCGGCGAACAGACGCCGACCGGTCAGGCACTCCCAGGCCACGACGCCTGCTGCGAAAATGTCCGTTCGCCGGTCGACCTCTCGGCTATTGAGCTGCTCCGGCGACATGTAGCTCAGCTTGCCCTTCATCTGACCGTCGGAGGTAGCTTGAGAGCGCATCGCCGCTGCCTTGGCCACGCCGAAATCGAAGATGCGCGCGATGCCGTCGACGCCGACCAGGACGTTCTGCGGGGAAACGTCTCGGTGCACGATGTGCATGGGCTCGAGCTGTTCGTTTCTTGCCTCATGCGTGGCGTGTAGCCCGTGCAACATGCCGGCTAGGACCGTCGCGGCAACCTCCACCGGGATGCGTTCGCCCTTCTTGAGCGCGCTCCGCACGAGCTTGGCCAGCGACTCTCCGGCCACGTATTCCATGACGAGGAAGACTTCACCCTCGGTGGTCGCCACATCCACGGTGCTGATGACGTTGGGATGCTGGATGCGCGAAGCCAGACGGGCTTCCTCCAGAAACATGTCGACGAACTCTGGGTCTTTCGCGAACTGCGGGTGCAGGGTCTTGATGGCCACCGTGCGCGAGAAACCAACGGGCCCCACCAAACGCCCGAGGTGGATGGTCGCCATCCCGCCGGCGGCAATTTCATCGAATAGCGCGTAGCGACCCACTATCCGAGGCCAGGACGCGGCCTGCTGGTTGGTAACTACCATGCGAAAACCGGATCGGATCCTACCAGATAAGCCTGCTTTAGGGTAATCTGGGCCGGTTTTGCGGGCGCGCACGGGGGGACGCTGCTGAAGGGTTTCGGTGGCGGCGTCACGTGGGTTTGCCCGGACGTCTGAGCCTTCACACGGGAGTCATAGTTCGCCCGGTTACCGATGCAAAGATTCTTGTCTCGGCCACTACCCCCATAAAATCCAAGGAAAAATCCTATCTTCTGGGGCCGAGGTCGGCGTACCATGATGGGCCTTGAGCGGAATGGGCGAGCTCCCTGAGGCGATATCAGTTGGGGACATGTCAGCTGGGGCGGTTGGGCCGCTGGTAGGCAAGCGGATTACATTGTGCGTGGGCGGCAGCATTGCTGCGTACAAAGTTCCCAGTTTGGTGCGCCTGCTGGTTCGCGCTGGAGCCATCGTTCAGCCCGTAATGACACGGTCTGCTTTACACTTCCTGGGTCGGGCCACCCTTTCGGGCCTGACGGGGCGCACGGTGCACCTGGACATGTTTCGGGGCGCGGGGGAGCTCCATGTCGAGCTGGGCCGGGATAGCGACCTGATAGCCGTAGTGCCCGCTACGGCTGATCTGCTGGCGCGGCTCGCGCAGGGGCGAGCGGACGACCTCGTGACGGCCACGGCGATGTGCGCACGCTGTCCGGTGCTGATGGCACCTGCGATGCACCCGCGCATGTGGGGCCACCCACTGACGCAATCCAATGTCGAACGGCTGCGGGCGCTTTCGGGTTGGGAGCTGCTTGGCCCGGCCTTTGGCGAGGTCGCTTCGGGCGAATATGGGCTTGGCCGCTTGCTCGAGCCAGAGCAAATCTTTGCCGCCATCGAGCGAGCTCTCACGGCGACGGAGGGTGCGCCGGGTACTGCATCGCGCGCCGCCACGCGCGCACTGGGAGTTGAAGGTCGACACATCGTCGTGACGGCGGGTCCTACGGCAGAAGACCTCGACCCGGTGCGGTGCTTGACGAATCGGTCTTCGGGCAAAATGGGCTTTGCCATCGCACGCAGCGCGGCGCTGCACGGGGCGCGAGTGACCCTCATCGCCGGCCCAGTGGCGCTGCCAACGCCGCCCGGGGTTTTGCGCGTCGACGTGAGAAGCGCGCTAGACATGCAGGCTGCGCTGGCCAGCGCCATGGGCGAAGGGCTCGGGTCCGCGGACGCGTTGGTCATGTGTGCCGCGGTGTCAGATTACCGTCCCAAGGCCAGGTCGACCGTCAAGCTCAAGCGCTCCGAGGGCAAGCTCGCCCTCGAGCTCGTGCAGAACCCCGATCTGTTGGCGGAGCTCGGTCGGGCGCGGGCCGGCACCAAGCCCTTCTTGCTTGGTTTTGCGGTCGAAAGTGAGTCCGGGGAGCAGCTCGTCGCCTTGGCGCGTGACAAGTTGAGGCGCAAGCACGTTGACGCCATCGTGGCCAACTTGGCAGTCGATGCGCTCGGCACCGACGCTACACGGGCCCTGCTCATCACCCACGATGCGGAGCTAGCGCTCGGTCCAGGCCCGAAGCTCGATGTCGCCGAGCAGATCATCGAGTTTTTGGGCAGCCGTTTGGGGTAAGGCACGAAGGCCATGTCGTGGGCTGTGTTGGTAGTCGCTGTGGTCACCGCTGCGGTCAGTTACGCTTTGCGCTCTTCGCACGCGGGTAGCTGGGAGATGTGGGCCGGAATCGGTGTGCCCTACGTCGTGCTGGCGGTGTTGGCGTTCGTTCGGCTGCAGCGCAAACAGCTGATCCGGCCGCTCTTGCGCTTTCGTCCCGGCGATCCGTCCTTGGGTATCGTGCTCGGAGTGGTTCTATTGGGTGCAGCGTGGCTGTTCACCAAGGCCCTGCTGCCGGCGGGTGCCGTCGAACGAGCCTGGCTATTTCGAGTCTTTCTCCTGGCGGGAGATCCGCCGCACGTCGGGGTCACGCTGACGTTGCTCTCTTTGGTCTGCTGTGAAGAGCTCGTCTGGCGCGGCTGGGTACAAAGCGAGCTCCGGGAGAGAATCGGAGCTCGCCGCGCCTGGATGGCGGCGGCGGGCTTGTACGCGCTGGCGCACTTGCCCACGCTCGTGACGCTCCAGGATCCTGCGGCCGGCAAGAACCCCTTGGTTTTCTTGGCCGCCTTGGGCGGTGGCCTGTGTTGGGGGTTTTTGGCCGAGCGCACCGGTCGCTTGATGCCGGGCCTATTTGCGCATGCCGTTTTTAGTTACCTGGCGACCCAGTCATTCTGGCTGTTCGTGTGACGACAGCGTGTGAAAGACAACGCGTGCGACAGTGCGTGGAATCACTCGCCGGCGATGCGGCTGAGCTCGTCCTCGGGGACGTCGAAGTCGACGTAGACGTGCGTCACGTCATCGTGCTCATCGAGCGCATCGACCAAGTTTAGACACACCTCCGCGTCGCGCCCCCGCAGCTCTTTCTTGATCTTGGGGACCTGCGCCGGCTTGCTGCTGATCACCTCGAGCTTGGCGGCTTCGACCACGGAGCTGATCTCGTCCAGGCGGTCCAGAGGGGTGTACACCGTCCAGCTTTCACCGTCGTCTTCGTAGTCCTCGGCCCCCGCTTCGACCGCGGACTCCATGATCTGCTCCTCCGTTGCGCTCTTGCCGATGACCAGCGCGCCTTTGCGATCGAAGGCCCAGGCTGCGGTGCCGCTGCTGCCGAGCGCGCCGTTGTGCTTGTCGAAGATTTTGCGCAGCTCGGCGACGGTGCGGTTCTTGTTGTCCGTCGTCCCCTCGACTAGGAGCAGCGTGCCACCGGGGCCGGTGCCTTCGTACAACACCTCCTCGTAGCTCACCCCTTCGATCTCTCCGGTGCCTCGCTTGATGGCGCGGTCGATCTTGTCGCCTGGCATTTGCAGCCCCTTGGCGCTGGAAATGGCCTTGCGTAGCCGAGCGTTTCCATTGGGGTCGCCGCCGCCCATGCGGGCGGAGATCGAAATCTCCCGCGTCAGACGCGTGAACACCTTCCCCCGCGCCGAGTCCAGCGCGCCTTTTTTCCGCTTGATCGTCGCCCATTTAGAGTGGCCACTCATCGCTCTACGTTCCCTTGGTTTCTCCGGCGACGTCTACACCGGGAGCTTGATTTCGAAGACAGACCTCGCCGCCCGTCGGGCTGGCTCGGCCAGGCATAGCACCAGGCGAACGCGAGGTGAAGAGAGCGGCTCACGAGGCACGCCAGGCACCGACGCCGAGCGCAATCCATCCGAGCAGCAAACCCAAGCCGCCGAACGGGGTGATGGCACCCAAGCCGGTTCGACCGCTCAGGGTCATGGCGTAGAGGCTGCCTGAAAACAGCGCCATCCCCACCAGCATCGATCCGCCTGCAAAGCGGACCCAGCCGCCGGGCAAGCGCTCGCAGGAAAGCGCGAGGAGCCCGAGGGCCAGGGCGTGAAAGAGATGATAGTCCGAGGCCGTCTGCCACCAACCGAGGCGTTGCGCCGCGTCGGGCAAAGAGGCCAACCTCGACTTCAGCCCGTGGGCCCCAAAAGCACCCAGAGCGACCGCCAAGAAACCATTAAAAGCGCTGGCCATGAGGAGAAATCGCTGCATGAGTGTGAGCATAGCCGAGCGCCGGCCGCACGGGGGAACTCGACGCGAGACGGGTGGCACGCTAGGCCAGATGATCGCCGCTTTTACCCACGACCGCCCTGAGAAAAAACGTGCAAATCGCAGCCATCGCCAGCGCATTTCCGGACAACTACTATCGGCAGGACGAAATTTTGGCGGAGCTGGGCCAGCAATGGGGTGGCACACCACAGGTGATCTCCCGCCTCCGAACCTTCCACGAGCGCGCGGGAGTCGAAGCGCGCCACCTCGCCTTGCCGAAGGAAGATTACGTCAATTTCAAGGGCTTCTCCGCGCGCAATCGGGAATACATCCGAGTGGCGGTCGACCTGGGGGAGAAAGCGCTGGGCAGCGCCCTCTGTGAAGCGGGTATTCTGCCGTCCGAGCTCGATCACCTGTTTTTCGTCTCGGTGACGGGCGTCGCTACGCCGTCCATCGACGCACGTCTGGTAAATCGCCTGGGATTGAATCCCCAGCTGCGGCGCACGCCTATCTTTGGCCTGGGTTGCGTCGCCGGAGCGGCTGGGCTGGCGCGGGCCGCCGACTGGGCCAAAGCCTACCCGGAAGCCAACGTCGCGCTGCTGGCCGTGGAGCTATGTAGCCTCACCTGGCAACCCGATGATGTTTCGGTGCCCAATCTGATCGCGAGCAGCCTATTTGGTGATGGGGCGGCGGCCGTGGTCTTGGCCGGTGCTGCGCGAAAGCCGAAGGGTCCGCGCATCGTGGCATCACGCTCGGTGTTTTATCCCGGCACGGAGGAGGTCATGGGCTGGGACATCGGCAGCCAGGGGCTCAAGGTGGTTCTGTCCGCGGGTGTCCCCGAGTTGATCTACGGGCATGTAGCCGCGGATGTCGATCGGTTCCTCGAAGCGCACGGCCTGAGTCGTGGCGATATCAAACATTGGGTGCTGCACACGGGGGGACCCAAGGTGCTCAACGCCTTTCAAGAGGCGTTGGGGATTGGCGCCGAGGACCTTGCCCTCAGTTGGAACCAGCTGCGAACCAACGGCAATTTGTCGAGCGCATCGGTGTTGATGGTGCTGCGCGATACCTGGCGGGAACGGCGACCGGCGCCGGGAAGTCATTCGCTGTTGATGGCGATGGGGCCCGGGTTCTGTTCGGAGATGGTGTTGCTGGAGTGGTGACTGAGGCCTCCTACAGCCTGTTCGTCTTGGGCCTGGCTCTGGAGCGCGGTCTCGAGCTCCGGCTGAGTCGGCGCAATGCCGCTTGGGCGCTGAGCCTTGGGGCCATAGAGTACGGTCAGCGCCATCTGCGCTGGATGAAATTACTTCATACCGCCTTTCTATTCGGCTGCGTAGCAGAGGTCTGGCTACTCCCGCGGCCGTTTGTTCCGGCGCTTGGTTGGTCCTGTCTAGCGTTGGCACTTGGCAGTCAGGCTCTGCGCTACTGGGCCATCGCGACGCTGGGGCGCCGCTGGAACGTGGCGGTGTTGGTCATGCCCGGGGTCCCCGCCGTGACAGCGGGCCCGTTTCGTTTTCTCAGGCACCCCAATTACCTCGCGGTCGTGGCCGAGGGTGTGGCGGTTCCGCTGATACATTCAGCATTTCTCACCGCGCTGGTATTTAGCCTGTTGAACGGCTGGTTGCTCGCCATCCGCATGCGCTGTGAAGAAAACGCGTTGAGCGAGCACTGTGACTATGCGGGTCGCCTCGGCGATCGGCCCCGGTTGTGGCCCACTCGGTCGAGCAAGGTGTGAGTGACTGGGATCTCGTGATCGCCGGAGGCGGTCCGGTCGGTCTCGTGACCGCGATCGCGGCACGCCGCCTCGGGCTGTCGGCGGTAGTGATTGAACGGAACGACGCCCCGCCCGACAAGGCGTGCGGGGAAGGGTTGATGCCGGGCGCGGTAGCCACGTTGCGGCAGCTCGGAGTGGATCTGCAGGGCGCCGTGGAGCTGTGTGGGATTCGCTTCCTCGACGGTCATGACGTGGCCAGCGCCATTTTCCCGGATGAGAGAGGGCAAGCACTCGGTCGTCAGCAGCTGATGCAGCGGCTCGATGCGCGGGCTCGCACGCTCGGCGTGGATATCTTGACAGGTCACACCCTGCGCGAGTTCCGCTACCAGGACCGCATCATGCATGTCGAAGCCACATCGGCTCGCCGGGGCCAGGTGGAGTGTCGTGGCCAGCTGCTGGTGGCGGCAGACGGGCTGCGCAGCCCGATTCGACGCCGCCTGGGCTACGAGTTGCCCGCGCGTTTCCCGGGTCGTTATGGCCTCACGCGGCACTTCCGTTGTGTCCCCTGGTCCAACTGGGTCGAGGTGCACTGGCACGAAAAAGCGGAGGCTTACGTCACCCCGCTCGGTCCAGAGGAAGTCGGCGTGGCCGTCCTGACACACGGCCCGCCAGGCTCACACGACGCCGTCCTCGCGCTCTTTCCCGCGCTCACTCGGCAACTCGCTCAGGCGACCGAACGCGGCCGGGTGCGCGGCGCCGGCCCGCTCGAGCAGCGCGTCCAGGGCGTCCTCGCCCCGGGCGTGGCGCTGGTGGGTGATGCCGCCGGCTATCTCGATGCGCTCAGCGGTGAAGGGCTCGCGCTCGGCTTCCGCTCGGCGCTGGCGCTCGTCGAGTGTTTCGCATCGGGCGAGCTCTGGCGTTATCCGAGCGAGCACGCGCGCCTGGCCCAGGCTTACTATGGCATGACACACGTCTTGCTCGGGCTCGCGCGGCACCCCCGGCTGCGCCGCTCTGCGGTGCGCTACTTGAGCCGGCGGCCGCAGCTTTTCTCCGACCTCCTGGGCGTCTCGGCCGGCTCGCGCGTGCCTCCGTCGTCGCTCGTCGGATCGGCGCTGAGTTGGCTGTTCACGCATCCCGGACACGCCACAGCCACGCATCAACACCCGCGAGCCATGACTCGTGACGCGAGAGCCTGAGCCCCGTATCGCTCGCCGTTGGTGTGGGTCGAAATGGGGCGCGGCTTGCGTGGGCCTCTGCCGAGTGCTCAGTTGTCCATCGGGCCGTTTACGCTTGAACCGTAGGCGGATGTGCTACCCTGACATACGCACCTCAGAGCATTTTCCCCAGCGCCGTGCCGCGTATGTCGAGGGTGGGGTATAGCTGTGTTTAGCGGACCACACGGGCCCCGCAGCATGAGCGGCAGGCGGCGTATTCTTTCTTGGTCGACAAAGGCAGGGTGTTCAAAGTGTCACGCACGATCCGAGCCGTTCTGAGCCCACTCTTTCGGTCCTTTCGCATCCCCCTGTTGCTGCTGGTGTCGTCGAGCTCGTGCTCCGTCATCGACGTGGTGCCCGCGGGAAAGAGCGGTGATGCGGGGCCGGATGGTGCGACGAACCTGCCGGGGGCCAGCGGCTGTGCCAGCGGGGCGCCGCGCTGCCAGGGTTCGGTCCTGCAATTCTGCGAGGCGGACGGCTCGGGTTGGAGGTCGCAGCAGCGCTGCGCAAGCCCCGCACTGTGTGTTGCTAGCGCGTCCGAGGTCAGCCGCTGCATAGATCCACAGTGTGAGCCGGGGATCACCTGTGCTGGCGCCATTCTCCAGCAATGTAACGTCGACTTGAACGGCTATGACGCGCTCGATGCGTGTGTCTCTGCAGCGCACTGCGACTCGAGCCGCGGGATTTGCCAAGCGGCTCCTTGCACGGCTGGGGAGATCAGTTGCAATGGCGCTACGTTACGCCGTTGCAGCGCCACTCCCATAGGTCACGATGAAATCGCGACGTGTGCCACTGCGGCGCTGTGTGACGATCTGGTTCGGTTGACTTGTGGCAACGACCTTGTCGGGTGCGACACGGCGGGCGCCACGTGTCCGACGCCGGCCTGCGCAGTCGGGCAGCTGCGCTGCGCTGGCGCTCGCCTCGAGCTGTGCAATGCAGGGCGCAATGGCTGGGACTTCGTCGACAATTGTGTCACGCCCGGCGTGTGCGAGCTCACGCTGACCAATCCGGTGGCTGTGAGTTGCATCGAACCGCCCTGCGGCCCAGGTGACACGCTATGTTCGCCGGCGGGCGCCATTCTGGGCTGTAACACCGAGCAGACCGCGTACTCTGTGCCGGTCACGCAGTGCCGATCCGCAGCGGTTTGCACGCCCCAAGGCTGCGATACGGATCCGTGTACGCTCGGCGCCTCGAGCTGTAACGTCAAGACCCTGCAGGTCTGCCGCGAGCTTGCGGATGGCACCTTCGGCCGCGTCACGGAAGCCGAGTGCGACACACAGCAGCTGTGCCAAGACTCGGTCAGTCGCGGCCCCGTCGTGCCTCAGACGTGTGTGGCGCCCGAATGTGCCGCTGGTGAATTGCGCTGCGCGGGGCGCCAGATGCAGGTCTGCAATGCCGGGCGTACGGACTTCGTCAACCACGAGCTCTGTGACACCGACAGCTTGTGTGCGGCGGGCCTCAGCGAGGGCCACTGTCTGGCTTGCAGTCCGGTGGGCAGCTCGCGCTGCAATGGCGCTCAGGTGTTGTCGTGCTCCACGCAGAACACCGAAAGTGTCACCCAGACCTGCGCTTCGGCGGATTTGTGCCAATCCACAGGTCCGACGAGCGTCGCTTGCGCTAGCTCGGGTTGCACTGGGCAATTTCAGTGCACCCAGGCGGGTGAGGTGTTGGTCTGCAACTCGGGTTTGACCGGTTATGTCCAGCAAAATCCGCGCGTGTTCTGTGCTACCGCGCAGTTGTGCAACGTCAACGACCCGGACGGCTGTTTGCCGCCCGCTTGTGCTGTTGCTGAACGACAGTGCGTTGGGCAAACGGTCCAAATCTGCAACTCAGGGCGCACCGCCTTCGAGCCCCTCGAAACCTGTGGGGCAGGCTTCACGTGTCAGGGGTCGGGCGGCTTGGCGGCTTGTGCTTGCACGCCGGGCAGCTACCGCTGCGTGGGGGAAGGCCTGCAGAAGTGTAACGGGGCTGGCACGACTTTCGTCGACGTCGCTACCGATCTGGAGTGCAATGCTGCGACGCGCGTCAGTTGTAGTGGCACCACGGTGGTGCAGAATGCGTGCGCTACCGCGGATCATTGTGCGGCATCGAATGGGGCCGTCTGCGCTCAGTGTGTTGCCCCCGCGGAATGCAATGACGGCAACGCTTGCAATGGCGTCGAAACGTGCAACCCGTCGACAGACACGTGTGCATCCGGCGACCCCCTCGTTTGTGCCGACGATACTCTGGCTTGCAACGGCACCGAGAGCTGCAGCCCCGCGTCCGGCTGCCAATCGAGCGGCAATCCGTGTACTTCCCCCGGTCTCCAAGTGTGCTCGGAAAGTGCGCCCGGTAACTGCGTGCAATGTGTGCTCGACACCGATTGCCAACCGCCGGGGCAGGTGTGCGGCCCCGGCAATGTCTGCGGCGCGCCCCCGGGCTGACAGCGGGACCTGAGGCCGAATCAGGCGCCAAGGTGCAGCCTGGCTGCGCCGAACTTGACGGGCCTCGCGCTTGCGGCCCACCCTGCTGCCAGCATGGGTGGGCGCCAGCATTCGGAGAACGAAAAAGGCATCGATATGAAAGCACGCATCGGGTACCTGGTGCCCGAGTTCCCGGGGCAAACCCACACCTGGATCTGGCGCGACCGGCGGGCCCTGGAAGAGCTGGGCATCGAAGCAGACTTGGTGTCCACCCGGCGGCCCAAAGTGGTGGTCCACGACTGGGCGGAAAAGGCGCAACAACTGACGCACTATTTGGTGCCGCTCTCGGCGCACGACGTCCAAGAGGCGTTGGGCGCGCTCGTGAAGGCAGGGCCCAAGGCGGTGGCGCGCTGTCTGCTCGTGGCGCTCGAGGTGAAAGGTGTCCCGCTAGCCCAGCGCTTGCGGCTGGTCGCGCTCGTGCTCGTCGCGGGGCGTTTTGCCGCGCTCGCTCGGGAACGCAATTGGTCCCAAATGCACGTGTTGTCAGCGGGGGACGCTGCCCACGTGGCGGCGTTCGCGTCATATTTGACGGGCATCAACTACAGCCTGACCCTCTTGGCGCCCATGGACGGCTATGGTCCAAACCAAAGAGAGAAGTGGCAACACGCTTCATTTGCCTTGGTGATGTCGAAAAAGCTCCGGGCCGAGGTCGAGGCTCAGCTCGGAGACGCCGCTCCGGACCGCATTGCCATTGCGCCGATGGGCGTCGACCTCGACCACGCCAAACGGACTACGCCCTACCAACCCTGGCAGGCGGGTGAGCCGTGTCGCATCTACACCTGCGGTCGCCTCCACCCCGTCAAGGGTCACAAGTACCTGTTCGAGGCACTGGCTTTGGTCGCCAAGGGCGGGCGCCAGGTGCGCCTGCAGGTGGCGGGAGGTGAGGAAGGGGTTACGGGTTATAAAGACAGCCTGGAGGAACAGCTTCGAAGCCTGTCGCTCGAGGCTTCGGTTGAATTTTTGGGCGCAGTTCCGGAGTCACGGCATCGGCAGGCCATCGAGGCCGCCCACATCTTCGTTCTAGCCAGCCTCGACGAGGGGATCTCGGTGGCGGCCATGGAGGCCATGGCCATGGAAACCCCAACAGTCGTCACCGATGTAGGCGGGATGCGCGAGCTGGTGGCTCCGGAAGAGGACGCGCTGATGGTGCCGGCTGAAGACCCTCGAGCCTTGGCTGACGCGATGACCCGCATACTGGACGACCCGGCATTGGCACGCCGTTTGAGCCGAAACTCGCGCCAGAAGATCGCGCGGGAGTTTCATCACCGGCTGAGCGCAGAGGCGTTGGCCGAGTGTCTAGGGGTGAGGGCCGTAGCATGACGGCTCGCGCCTGCCGGTCGAAGGGTCTGAGCCGCTCGAAGGGTGGCAGCCTTCGACTCATGCTCTTTCAATTTCAACTTGCGCGGCCCCGCGACACGCTTGAGGATCGCACCATGAGGAGTCACCCGTAACCTGCCATGGCCCATCGAATTCCATTCAACAAAGCGTACGTGTCGGGCAAGGAGCTGGAATACGTGAGCCAGGCGGTCTCCCGAGGGGAAATCGCCGCCGACGGCCGTTTTTCCAAAGGCTGCGCGGCCATCCTTCAAGAGAGATTCGGAATTTTCCGGGCCCTGATGATGCCGTCGTGCACCGCCGGTCTAGAGATGGCGTCAATCCTGTGCGACGTCGGCCCTGGAGATGAGGTTGTCCTGCCCTCGTACACCTTCGTGTCGACGGCCAATGCGTTCGTCCGCTCCGGCGCTCGCCCGGTATTTGTGGACATTCGCCCCGACACCTTGAACATCGACGAGTCGCTCGTCGAGGGAGCGCTGACCGAGCGCACCAAAGCGATTGTGCCCGTGCACTACGCCGGCGTCGGCTGCGAGATGGACGCGCTGCTCCGGGTGGCGAAGGCCCACGGCGTGCTGGTGGTGGAGGACGCGGCGCAGGGGGTGCATGCCTACTATCGTGGCGGCGCTCTGGGTTCGCTGGGAGACCTCGGCGCGTACTCCTTCCACGACACCAAAAACTATGTTTGTGGTGAAGGCGGCGCGTTGACCATCAATAACCGGTCGCTGATCGAGCGCGCGGAGATCATTCGCGACAAGGGGACGAACCGGCAGAAGTTTTTTCGCGGGGAGATCGACAAGTATACCTGGGTCGACATCGGCTCGTCTTTTCTCCCGGCGGAGCTCGCTTGCGCATTTCTGCAGGCACAGCTCGAGCAGCTCGATCCGATCTTGGCCCGGCGCCGCGCCATTCACGAGCGTTACACCGAGCTACTCGAACCGCTGGAGCGAGCGGGCCTATTGCGAGGCCCCCGGGTCCCGGAGCACTGCCAGCAGAACTATCACATGTTTTACATCCTGCTCTCGGACGAAAAGTCGCGCGAGGGTTTGGCAATGCATCTGAGGCAGCGGGGCATTCAGGCGGTGTCACACTACGTGCCGCTGCACCTGTCCCCAATGGGGCGGCGCTGGGGCTACGAAGACGGCTCGCTTCCCGTCACCGAAGACTTGGCGGCGCGCTTGCTGCGCCTGCCATTGTATTTTGAGCTCAGTTCCGAAGACCAAGATGACGTGTGCCGGAGCATCACGGAGTTTTTGAAGGGGTAGGGCCGAACAGTGGCGTGGCCAAACCTGCACTGGACGCACTCGTCTGAAGGCGGGGAGTAGCTTCGATCCGGAAGACGCACAGAGGTATTCGCAAACCCTCCCAGCAACTGGGAATCGAAACGACCCCTGGGGCCGCCGACCAATCCCCCTTGCCCTCGCTGACCTTCGGCTCCTGGACCCCCCAGCAATCCTCAGCGCTTGACGTCGCGGAGCGCTATTCCCGTATAAATTTGCCGCGGACGAGCGATCTTCTGCTCCTTGTCCATCAGCAACTCTTCCCATTGCGCCAGCCAACCCGAGGCGCGTGGAATGGCAAACATGACCGGGAAGAGGTCAATTGGAATTTCGAGCGCCTGATAGATGAGGCCGGAATAAAAGTCGACGTTCGGGTAGAGCTTGCGCGACACAAAGTAGTCGTCCTGCAGAGCAATACGCTCGAGCTCGCGCGCGATCTGCAAAAGCGGGTTCTTCTTGCCAAGAATGTCGAACACCCGGTCTGCCAAACCCTTGATGACCTTGGCGCGCGGATCGTAATTCTTGTAAACGCGGTGCCCAAAGCCCATCAGGCGTCGGCCCGAGCTGCCGCTCTTCAAGTCTTTGATGAATTGGTTGACGTTCTTGAGATCGCCGATCTCATCGAGCATGTGCAAGACCGCCTCATTGGCTCCGCCGTGGAGCGGCCCATACAGGGCCGCCGTAGCACCTGCCACAGCCGAGTAAGGGTCGGCGTGTGAGCTGCCAATTGCTCGCATCGTGTTCGTGGAACAATTCTGTTCGTGGTCCGCATGCAAAATGAACAGAACGTCCAGCGCTTTGACGATATCGGGATGGGCTTCGTAGCGAGGCTCGGACCCGCGTTTCATCATGCTCAAGAAGTTGGCCGAATAGCTCAGTGTGGAGTCCGGATACACCACCGGCTTGCCGACGAGGTGCCGGTGGCTCCAGGCTGCCAGGATCGGAATCTGAGCGATGATGCGTACGACCTGCCGGTGACGGGCCTCGGCATCCAAAACCTGTTTGGCGTCGGGATAGAACGTAGCGAGGGCACCCATCGTGCTGATGAGCATGCTCATTGGGTGGGCATCGTGCCGAAACCCGCCGATGATACTCTTCATGTTCTCGTGCGCCGAGCTGTGCGCCGTGATCTCCCCCGCGAAGCCCTGCAGCTCGGCAGGCGTCGGCAGCTCACCGTGCAGTAACAGGTACGCCACCTCGAGGTAGGTGCACTTCTCGGCGAGCTGCTCGATGGGGTAGCCGCGATGCCGAAGAATGCCCTTGTCGCCGTCGATGAACGTGATGGATGACCGGCACGATGCCGTGTTCATGAAAGCCGGGTCGTAACCCATCAGGCCAAAATCGTTCTCGTCGACTTTGAAGGCACGCAACCCCATCGTGGCCACGGTGCCGTCGACGATCGGAAGCTCTTGGGTTTTGCTGGTGCGGTTGTCGGTAATGGTCAGGGAGTTCTTGGTCGACATCAGGTTTGGTACCGATTGAGGGGTTATGACATCTTGCGGTGCGTTGCGTGCCGGAGGTGGCCCATGGCCCTACCCATCGGCGGTGGGACGATGGCGTGAGCGAGGTTCTAACGCGATTTGGAGTAAATGGGGCACCCGCGGAGTGGAATTCTGGATCTCATTTCTGAGCGACACTGACGTTTTCTGGGCCGTGTTGCTGGGGTTTGGCATTTATCGGTCGTGCTACCGGCGTCTTCGAGAAGTGGACCATATCCAGGGCGTCGTCGCTCGCGGGGCTACGTCCCAAGCGCGCGCTCTTGGAGGTCCGCGGGATGGGGGCTCGGGGCATTCTTGATGGCTCAATCCTGTGCCGCACCAGGGCCGCTCGACGCCCCGGCGCTTTCATCGACCGTCTCCCGAGACATCAGCGCGGAGGAAATGCCGTTAGACTTGGTCGAAAGTACCCCGGTGCCTCCTGCTGACGGGCCGAAAATTGCGCCGCTAAAGATGGCATCGCCTGTTTACGCAAGCCCCGACAAGCAGGCTGAAAAAATAGGGTACCTGCGGATAGGAGCGCGCTTGGCCCGCTCGGCAGAAGCCATCTCGCTACGGAACTGCGCCGGCGGGTGGTATGCCGTGCGCCCCGTGGGCTTCGTGTGTGCCGATGAGGACACGACCCTCCGTTTGGACGATCCGGTCGCGCGCGCCATCGAGGTGGAACCCGATCGTTCGCGTCCCATGCCTTATTCGTACGCCTTCGTCCGAGCCATCGCCCCCAACTACGTGCGTGTACCGAGCCGGGACGAGCAATTCAAATCCGAGATGCGGTTGGAACGTCATCTACGCAACTGGCAGAAGCTCACCCACCGTTGGGACGCGTTGTCGGTGGGGGCCAACGATGTGCCCCTGGGTCCTGACGGCCTGGCTAACGGGCCAATCCCGGATCACGCGATTCCTTTGGACATGAGCGCGCGTTTTGGCGGTGACGGCAAGGACAGCGTCCCCTGGTGGCTCGAGGGGGAGCGCCATATCCCCAACCTCGCCACATTCGATGTGCCGCCTTCTGCTCTGATCGCCAACCGCGTCCAACGTCACGCGGGGGTCGCTCTCATCGGCACGTTCGTCGCTGACGCGGCGGCGCAGAACCGACGCTTTGCGATCACGACGGACGCCCGCCTATTGCCAGCCGACAAGCTGAAAGCCGACTCCGGGTCTCCGTTTCACGGACAGGACTTGCGGGAGGTCGGGTTGCCGGTGGCGTTCGGGTGGAAGACGGCAGCCAAGTTCTGGCATCTGGAAGGCGCTCGGGCCAAACCCGGCGCAGCTTTGGCTCGACGCGAGCTCGTGCCGCTGACGGGCAACGTACGCACGCTGGATGACGTGCGTATGGTGGAGGCGAAAGACGGCCGGTGGCTCCGGAGCGACGACCTGCGAGTGGCGGTAAAGCCCAGAGATCTGCCGTGGTTTGCGAGTCAGGATCGGCGCTGGATCGACGTTTCCATTCTCAACCAGGTGCTGGTGCTGTGGGAGGGGGACCAGCCCGTGTATGCCACGCTGGTTTCGACAGGACGCGACGGCGTTGGGGACCCCAAGACCACGTTGAGCACCCCTGTCGGGACGTTTCGGATTCTTCAGAAGCACGTCACGACCACGATGGACTCGAGCGTCGCAGACAACGAGTTTGAGCTTCGCGACGTGCCCTGGGTCATGTACTTCAAGGGAAGCTACGCGTTGCACGGCGCCTATTGGCACGACGATTTCGGACGCATGCGCTCTCACGGCTGCGTAAACCTGTCGCCCATCGACGCTCGCTACGTGTTCGAGTGGTCGTTGCCCGACGTGCCGGAGCATTGGCACGGCGCCTATGCTTCGGACAGTTTCGGCGCCGGCACGATCCTGCGCATCTCTCGCTGAGCTGCTAACCGGCTGGCTTTAGAGAAGCTTAAATCCGAAGCGTGGCCCCAGCAAAGCCAGGGCCGCACCGATCAACAACACTGCGATCGTGATCCAGGTCCAGCGGCTCGATCCCCCTGCCTGATGAGCCGCTGCAAATGGCATGAGCTCGGGCAAGTCCGATGCAGAGCGTGGGTCCATCCCGGGTGTCACGGCCAGATCGCCGTTCGCCGCTCCGTTCAGTGCGGGCCCGGTCGTGGGCTCCGGGGTGGTCGTGGCGTCGGGATACGCGGGGCTCCGGAGCTCCGTTTTGAATGCGCTCGGAGTGAGCTCTGCGGCTCGAGCGTCGGTCAAAGGCAAGGTGAGGAAGGCGTCAGAAGCGGGCTTCGGGTTCTGATCCGACATGGCCGCGTTTTTTTTCCCATTCGAACGCTCTGAGACGAGGGCGAAAGGCAGGGGATCTTCGGGGTGGTCGCCCTGCCCGTCGGGGGCTGGGAGCTCGTCGCCGCTCGCGGCGGCTTCCTCCCGCAGCGCCTTCGCTTTGCGGGGAGGGGGCCGAGATGACGGATCGCGCGCCCCTTCACCAGAGAGGGCCTGGGCAATCTCTGGCACCTCGAGCAGCGTGACCCAAGTGGGCATGCCGGAGCGAAATACAAATGTTTCGTGCTTGACCGCACCTGCTCGGTACGCCTGAGCGATCTCGTCTGTCGTCATCCAGCGCAGATCTTGTTTCGTCAGTGCCACGCGCCAGCGATCATTGACGCCGCCCGCGGGAGGATCCGTAAAGCCCCGCTCCGGTCCCGGCATGCCCCTCTGCGGCGATGCGGGCGCGCCGACGGGGGAAGTTGCCGCTCGTATCGCACCCCGGCCAGGCTTCGGTGGGGGAGTCGAGCGTACTTCGCGCAGCCGCTCCGCCGCGGGCGCTTCTAGCCCTCCCATGATGGTATGCGCCACCGGTCGTGGAGCGGGTTGAGAGTCCGGCGGCGGGGGCTCTGACGGCGGCGGGAAGATCGCGGCGGGGGGAATGGATGCACCCGGGCGTGGGGACTTTTTGGCGGGCGACGACGTGACGAGTGGAGGATCGACTTTGCCGTCCACCACGATTGCGGCGTTACAGCGTTTGCAATGAATGCGGACTTTCTTGTCTCGGATGCGTTCGTCCGAGACGGCATACTTGGCTGGGCACTGTCCGCACTTTACGTTCATGGCGTTCTCGTGGAGCGCCCGCATGAGCGGGTGACTTTTAAGTCAACCGTCAAAGCGGTCACTTTGCTCCACAGACTAGAACATCAGAGGAAAAAAACCCAAAGAGGCGCGATCCGGCGTGAGGGTCAGCTTTGGCACCGGATATGGGTTTCGACCAGTGCCGGGCGTTACCTGGCCCATTTCAGTCGCGTAGGATGCCCATCCACCGCCATGGCGGGTCGCCCGGGCCCGCCTCGAACCACCGGGGGGAGCTCGGGGGCAGCTCTCGAACCGTGAAATTCCTGGGCAGAATTTTGCCTGCCGCCTGTCTGGATCTGGCTAAAGTCCTGCCTCGGCGTGACTCGAGCAACGACACATGGTCCGATTGGCCGGTTACGCGGTTTCGCATGGTTCGAAGAGCACTATTGTCGGGCAGACCTGCGTTGGCTCGGCATTTTCCGCATCTTTTTTGGGTTACTGCTCTGTGCCGACCTGGTGCGCCGTTGGGTCTCGGCGTCGGATTTCTATACGAATGATGGGGTGCTGCCGAACCACTTTTCACTGTTTCGGCCGCTGGGTAGGGACGTGTTTTCGCTCTACCACGCCTTCTCGACCCTCTCCGAGGTCAATCTCGCGTTTGCGCTGACCCTAATCGTCTTCATCATTTTTGCGCTGGGCTACCGCACCCGCCTTTTCCACGTCCTGTCCCTGATCTGCATCACCAGCCTCAATGCCCGCAATCTGATGGTCGAAAACGGGGGGACGGTCGTCGTCAACCTGCTGTGCTTCTGGACCTTGTTCTTTCCGCTCGGGCGAAGGCTCTCGTTGGACGCGTTGTTCGCTTCGTTGCGCGGCCACGTCGAACAAGGCAGCGCCGACCTAAACCAGCGCTCGGCCCAGCCCGACAGCGCCCATGCTCACTATTCGCTCGTGGTTTTCGCGCTGCTCGTGCAGTGGAGCGCCATCTACTTTTTCAACGTGGTGCACAAGTCGGGCAAGGGCTGGAGCGACGGTTCGGCCTTGCACTGGTTTTTGCATCAGGATCGCATCGTCACCGCGTTTGGAATTCTTGCTCGAGAACATGCGCCACAGTGGCTGCTACGGGGTTTCACGTACGCGACATTAGTGGTCGAGCTCGGGCTGTCGGTGGTGCTGCTCATACCCTTCAACCAGGTCTGGCTGCGCCGTCTGGCGTTGCTCTTGGCGATTGGTCTGCACGGGGGTATTGCAGCCACGTCTCGCCTGGGGCCGTTTTCGTACGGCATGACGGTCTTCTTTGTGCTGACCCTCGGTGCCGCAGACTGGAGCTGGCTCGAGCGGCGCCTGACGGCGCCCAAGCCGGCGCTGGCCGTGATTTTTGACGCCGATTGCGGCATCTGTTTTCAGATCTGCCGCGTGCTCAACAGGTTAGACCTTCGGCAACGTCTGCGCTTTGTCGGAAACGACGACCGCGAACAGGTCCCTCGAGAGCTCAGCGACGAGCTTTTGGATCAGACGCTAGTGGTCATCGACGAGCGGGGCACGCACTTGCTGCGCGAGCGCGCGGTGAGCGCAATTCTGAACGCCTTGCCGCTCTGGAGCTTTGGCTTCGGCCTCTTGATCCGAGCTCCAGGTGTGGCGTTGCTGGCTCGCCTGGCCTATGACGCCGTGGCACGGCGCCGACACGAGCTGTCTGGGCTGCTCGGCTTGGGGGTCTGTGGTGTCAACCGCCCGGGTGTTGCGCCAAACGGGCTTGGCGGGCACCAGCTGGCCGCTCCGGTGCGGTTGTGGCCCGCCGTGCTGCATAGCCCGCGCCTGGCGCTTCGCGAAGCCTTGGTGGTGGTGGCTCTGGTCATGTGCTGCATCCAGATGACGACGGATAATGACTGGGCCCGGAACAGGATCCAAAGGTGGCGTAAAGGCAAGGACTTCATCGTTCAGCCCAAGCTGTTGCTCGCCGTGGTCGACACGTTTAGATTGTATCAGGGCTGGCGCATGTTTGCCCCGGAGCCGCCCTACGAAGATGGCCGGCTCGTGGTGGATGCGCGCACGCAAGATGGTAAGAAGGTCGATCCTCTGACCGGCGTCGAGCCAGACTTCAACCCGGAGACCTCCGTCGGCTGGGGCCACAGCCAGCTCTGGTGCGACTACCACTTGAAAATGTACTTCTCTCGGTATGCTGCGTATCGGCAGCATCTCAAGGAGTACCTGCAAAGGTGGCACGAGCGTACGGGGCAGCCCGAGGATCGTCTCGTGGCATTCAACGTGTGGTGGGTGAACGATAAGTCACCTCCGCCCGGCGCCTTGCATGGGCAGCCTCAGAAGCCCGTACACCTGCTCTCCTTGGGGCAGGTTACAGACTCGGGCGCTGAGCCGTGGCTGAAACTACCGGAGCAGACCTCGGCTCTGCCCTAGGTCATCGGCGTTTACGATTGACCGCGCCGTGATTCGTCAATTGGAATCATTGGCCTCGATTCCATAGAATTGAGGCACTAGGCTCGCTACCGCCGTGTTTTCCGCAGATGTCCTGGCGTTGGCCGCGTTCGAGACCGTGAAGATTTGCATTCCCACGATCATCGATGGGTGGCTCGGGCGAGTCAGCCCTCGCGTCTGCGACCGCCGCCTCGACAGTTGGTCCAAGGGGCTGCTACGGGCGGCGAAGGTGCACGTGGAAACGACGGGTCGAGAGCACCTCGTCCCAGGAGAGAGCTACGTGGTGATGAGCAATCATCAGTCACATTTCGACATCCCCGTGGTGTTTCAGGCGTTGGGTATTCCGATGCGAATGGTGGCGAAGCGTGAGCTTTTTCGCATCCCCATCATGGGACCCGCGATGCGGTACTCGGGCTTCGTCGAGGTTGACCGCTCTCGTCACACCAAGGCCATGCGCAGCTTGTCCGCCGCAAGAGAACGCCTCCAGCAAGATCAAACTAGCGTGTGGATCGCGCCCGAAGGCACGCGGAGCCCGGACGCCACGCTGGGCAAGTTCAAGCGCGGGGGTTTTCACATGGCCATAGACGCAGGCCTGCGCATTCTGCCCGTCGCGGTCGATGGTAGCTTTCGTGTGCTACGCGCAGGAGAAACAAAAGTTCATAAGCACCAGACCGTCAAAGCGACGATTGGCAGCCCCATCGACGCTCCTGACTTCGGCCGCGCGCGCTCCGACGAGCTGATCGCGGCAGTCCGGGCCAGCATCGCTCAGGGTTTGGCGAGCACGGCCGCTAGCTGAGCGCTGAAAGGCGAGAGCGCGGTAGCGATCAAAGGGACGCAGAGGCTCCAGGTCTACCTGAGTATTCCGGCGAATTTCGGGGTCAACAGCTCGGAACGGCCCATCAAATATCGGTCCACCTCGCGCGCCGCCCGGCGGCCGTCAGCGATGGCCCAAACCACTAGTGACTGGCCACGCTGGGCGTCACCCGCGGCAAAAACTCCGGGCACGCCGCTCATCAGGTTGCGGTTCACCTTGACGTTGCCACGGTCGTTCAATTCCAACCCGAGTTGCTTCACGATGCCGTCTGGCTCCGGGTGCACGAACCCCATCGCAAGCAAGACCAGGTCTGCGGGGAGCTCGAACTCAGATCCAGGCACGGCTTCGAGCCGCCCTTGCTGGAGCTCCAAGCGAACACACTTGAGGCCTTCGACCTTGCCCGCCTGGCCGATGAACTCCAGCGTGCCCACGGCAAAGCTGCGTTCGACGCCCTCCTCATGCGAGCTCGAGCTGCGATACATCAGCGGCCAAAGCGGCCAGGGGGTATGCTCCGCCGGTTCATCCGGAGGGCGCGGCATCAGCTCCAAGTTGGCGACGCTCACCGCTCCCTGGCGGTTCGAGGTCCCGATGCAATCGCTTCCGGTATCTCCCCCGCCAATCACCACGACGCGCTTGCCGCTTGCCAAGATGTCGCGCGCGGCATCCAGCGTATCGCCGGCGTCGCGCCGGTTCTGCTGGGTGAGGAAGTCCATGGCAAAATGAATGCCGTTTAGCTGGCGTCCGGGGATGGCCAGGTCGCGGGGCACGCGGGAGCCAATGCAGAGGCAGGTGGCGTCGAATTGATCTTGAAGCTCTTGCCCCGAGACATCTTTTCCCACATCCACTGAGGTCCGAAACGTGACTCCCTCGTCCCGCATCTGCTGCACGCGGCGCTCAACCACGCGCAGCTCCAGCTTGAAATCTGGGATGCCGTAGGTGAGCAAACCCCCGATGCGATCATCCCGTTCGAAGACTACGACTTCATGGCCAGCCCGGTTGAGCTGTTGCGCCGCGGCGAGCCCCGCGGGACCGGAGCCGATCACCGCCACCCGTTTGCCCGTCCGCTGCTGGGGCGGCTCAGGTTGGATCCAATGCTCATCGAAGGCGATATCGGCAATGGATTTTTCGATCAGCTTGATCGCGACCGGATCATCGTTGATGTTTAGGACGCACGCGGCCTCACAGGGCGCCGGGCAGACGCGTCCGGTAATCTCCGGGAAGTTGTTCGTCTCGTGAAGTGAGCTGGACGCGGCCTGCCAGTCACCTCGGTAAACGTGGTCGTTCCAGTCTGGGATGAGGTTGCCGAGTGGGCAGCCCGTGTTGCAGAACGGAATTCCGCAATCCATGCAACGCGCACCCTGTTCCTTGAGCCGGCCTTGGTCTACGGGCAGCTCGAACTCTGCGTAGTTTTGGAGGCGCTTCTTGACGGGGAGCTTGCCGGGCTCTTCCCGATCATACTCCATGAAACCGGTAATTTTTCCCACGATGCTGTGCCTCGAAAACTCTGCCTTCGGATGTTTCGTAATTCGTGCAGGGTTAACCCGCTGCTTGACGGGGCTCTCGTTCGCTGCGCAATGCCGGCTTCCTATCCTGTGCGCTGTCGGTACGCTCGCCAAGGACACGCCGCCACTCGTTCGGGAAAACCTTGACGAAGAGGCCTACGCTGGTGCTCCAGCTGCTCAATATGCGCTGGCCCTTCTTGCTGCCAGTGCGTCCCACGTGCTCCTCGACCAGAGAGCGCACGGTCGCGATCTCGTCAGCATCGCTGAGGGCTTCGAGAGTCACCATTTCAGTGTTGCAATGGCTAGCGAATCGACCCGTTTCGTCCAACACGTAAGCCAAGCCACCGCTCATGCCAGCGGCAAAGTTGCGCCCGGTGGCACCAAGAATGACCACGGTGCCCCCGGTCATGTACTCGCAGCCGTGGTCTCCGACACCTTCGACGACCGTGGTGGCTCCGCTGTTTCGAACGCCGAAACGTTCACCCGCAACGCCGTTGAAGAACGCCCGGCCGCCGGTTGCGCCATACAGCACCGTGTTGCCGACCAGTACGCTCTGGTCGGCGGGGTAGGTCGAGCCTTGGGGGGGATGAATGGTCAGGCAACCTCCGGACATGGCCTTGCCCACGTAGTCATTGGCATCCCCTGAAAGCACGAAATCCATGCCGTTTACCATGAAGCAGCCGAAGCTTTGCCCGGCGGTACCGTCAAAATGCACTTTGATCGTGGCATCCGGCAGACCCAACGGCCCGTGCCGACGAGTCAGCTCACCCGCGAGCATGGTCCCCACGGTCCGATGGATGTTGCGGACAGAGAGCCTCAAGTTGACCGGAGTCCCATGGTCCAATGCCGGTCGGCACAATTCGAGCAGCTTCTGATCATAGGCCGAATCGATGCCGTGGCTCTGGGCCTGTGTCTTGAACACCCGGACGCCGGGGGCTGCAGGGGCCGAGAAGAGAACCTTCGAGAAATCGAGGCGTGACGTCTTCCAATGATCAGAGACGTTGCGGCTCTTGAGCTTGTCAACGCGCCCGACCATGTCGGTGATCTTGCGAAACCCCAACTTGGCCATCAACTGACGTGCGTCCTCGGCCACGTAGAACATGAACCGGATGACGTGCTCGGGCTTGCCCTCGAACTTCTTGCGCAACTCGGGGTTCTGAGTCGCGATACCGACCGGACAGGTGTTGAGGTGGCATTTCCGCATCAAGATACATCCCGATGCGACCAGGGGCGCTGTCGCGAAACCGAATTCCTCCGCCCCGAGCAGCGCCGCAATCACGACGTCTCGACCGGTCCGCATCTGCCCATCGGCTTGCAAGGCAACCCGGCTTCTGAGGTCGTTCTTGACGAGCACTTGGTGCGTTTCGGCAATGCCGAGCTCCCAGGGCACGCCTGCGTGCTTGATGGACGTCTGGGGGGAAGCGCCCGTTCCGCCATCATGTCCGGAGATCAGGATGACGTCGGCATGTGCCTTTGCCACGCCTGCCGCAATGGTCCCGACGCCGGCCTCAGCCACCAACTTGACGCTGATGCGAGCCTTCGGGTTGACCATTTTGAGGTCAAAAATCAGCTGCGCTAGATCCTCGATCGAATAGATGTCGTGGTGTGGGGGGGGGGAAATCAGCGTCACCCCCGGGGTCGAGTAGCGCGTCTTGGCGATGACCGCGTCCACCTTGTGGCCCGGGAGCTGGCCGCCTTCACCGGGCTTGGCGCCTTGGGCGATCTTGATTTGCAGCTCGTCGGCGTTGACCGCGTAGTAAGTCGTCGCGCCGAAGCGCCCCGACGCGATTTGCTTGATGGCGCTGCGGCGTTCATCGCTGAAACGCTCGGGCTTCTCGCCGCCCTCGCCGGTGTTGCTGCGGGCGCCGATGCGATTCATGGCCATGGCCAAGTTCTCGTGAGCCTCGGCGCTGATGGACCCGAAGCTCATGGCGCCTGTGGCGAAACGCTTGACGATTTCCGTCGCGGGCTCCACCTCATTGATGTCGATGGGCTCCGCTGGAAATTCGAGCTGCCACAAGTTTCTCAGCGTGATGGCGCCGTCGGCTTGGGTGTTGATGAGGTCGGCGTACTCGCGGTAGCTGCTCACGTCCTCGAGTCGAACCGCCCGCTGCAGGGCACCGACGACGCGAGGGCTCCAAAGGTGTCGCTCACCTTGCGCCCGGTAGTGATAGTTGCCACCAATGGACAGTCGACGCGGGCCGCGCCGCGGCAGGGCCTGAGCGTGCCGCCGCCGGCATTCCTCCGCAATCACCTCGAGGTCGATGCCTTCGATGCGAGACGTGGTGTCGGTAAAGTATCGCTCCACGAGCTCAGATGACAGGCCGATGGCCTCGAAGATCTGCGCGCCGCGGTAGCTTTGCAGGGTACTGATACCCATCTTGCTCATGACCTTCAGCAGGCCTTTGTTCAGCGCCTTGATGTAGTTCTTCTGCGCCGTGTACACGTCGCTGACGCCCTCAATCTCTCCGCGCTGGACCGCGTCGGCAAGGCTGTCGAGCGCGACATACGGGTTGATCGCCCCCGCACCGTAGCCAGTCAAGAGGCTAATGTGATGCACCTCGCGGGCTTCGCCCGTTTCGACGATGATGCCGAGCTTGACGCGAGTGCCATTGCGAACCAGGTGGTGATGCACCGCACCCACCGCGAGCAGTGAGGGGACAGGACTGAGCTCGCTGCTCGCGCCGCGGTCACTCAAGATGATGATGCTGTGGTCGTCCTGCACGGCGACAGACGCTTGTCGGCAGAGCTCGTCGAGCGCGGCTTTTAGTCCAGCGGCACCTTGAGCCACCGGATACAGCATTGGCAGCGTCCGCGGCTGGCGCTGGAAGCGGATGTGGCCGTGACGGAGCTTGGCGAGCTCCTCGTTGGTCAGGACCGGATGAGGTAGCTCGAGCAGTTGAGCTTGATCGGGCAACTCTTTCAGGAGATTGCCCTCTTGTCCGATGTAGGTCTTCAGGCTCATCACCAACCCCTCGCGGATTGGATCCACGGCGGGGTTGGTGACCTGAGCGAAGTGTTGTTTGAAATAGTTGTACAGGAGCTGCGGTTCATCGCTCAGCACGGCCAGCGGTGTGTCCGACCCCATCGAGCCATCCGCTTCCGCGCCGGTCGCCGCCATCGGAGCCATCAATAGGCGCAGGTCTTCGAGCGTGTAGCCAAACAAGCTCTGCAGGCTGAGCAGAGGGAGCGCTTCGACCGGCGGCTTGGCATCGACGTCGTCTAGGTCGGCAAAACTGATCTTGTTTTCGCGTAACCAACGCCCGTAGGGCTTGGCCTGAGACAGCTTGAGCTTGAGCTCTTCGTCCTCGACGAGCCGACCTTTCTCGAGGTCGACCAGGAACATTCGCCCCGGCTCGAGCCGCCCACGGCGCTCGACCTGCTCGGCGGGCACCTCGATCACTCCCGTTTCGGAGCCCATGACCACGAGCCCGTCCTTCGTGATCAGCCAGCGCGCGGGGCGTAGCCCGTTTCTGTCTAGGATGGCCCCGATTTGTTTTCCGTCCGTGAAGGCCAGCGCCGCCGGGCCATCCCAGGGCTCAATCAAGCACGAGTGGTACTCGTAGAAATCCTTCTTGTAGTCGGGCATGAGCTCGTCATTTTGCCAGGCCTCCGGCACCAGCATCATCATGACGTGCGCGACGCTGCGGCCCGCCTGCAGCAGCAGCTCGGCGGCGTTATCTAGACAGCCCGAATCACTGTTGCCAGGACTGATGACGGGCAGAATGTGGTGCACATCCTCACCAAAGATATCGCCGTCAAAGATCTGCTCTCGCGCCCGCATCCACGCCGTGTTGCCGCGCAATGTGTTGATCTCGCCATTGTGAGCCAGCATCCGGAACGGTTGAGCGAGCTCCCACGTCGGGAAAGTGTTGGTGCTAAAGCGCTGGTGCACCATGGCCAGCGCGCTCACCATGCTGCTGTCGTTCAGGTCGGTGTAAAAGGCGCCGAGCTGTTCGGCCAAGAGCAGGCCCTTGTAGACGATGGTTCGTGACGAAAGGCTGGCGATGTAAAACGTCCCTCGCTCGCCGAGGTCGCTCTCGCGTACGGTTTTCTCGGTCCACTTGCGGATCGTAAAGAGTTGACGCTCGAAGCTACGCTCGTCTGGGGCGGTCGAGCCAACGAGGACCTGCCGCATCACCGGCATGCTCTGGCGCGCCAAGGGTCCGCAGGCGCTGGCATCCACGGGAACGTCGCGCCAACCAATCAAACGCTGGCCCGTCGCGAGGATCTTGTCCTCGACGATCTGTTCGCAGCGGCGGCGCTGTTCACCGTTTTGCGGCAAGAACACGAAGCCGACGCCGTATTGCCCGGGCTTGGGCAAATGGATGTCGAGCGCCTCGCACTCCTTTTTGAAAAACTCGTGAGGCAGCTGAATCAAGAGGCCCGCGCCGTCCCCAGTGAGGGGATCGCAGCCGCTCGCTCCACGGTGCACGAGGTTGAGCAACAGCTGAATCCCGTGCCTCACGATCGCATGAGACGGGCGGCCGTTTAATGCCGCCACGAAACCGACACCGCAGGCGTCGTGTTCATGACGCGGGTCGTAGAGGCCCTCGGCTGGCGGCAAACTCATGCTGTGTCTTTCTTTTGGCGAGGTGGTGATTGACCGCTGACGAGCCCCGTTGCAGCCAGCGAGCCCATTCCTGTCGCGCTGGCCAGCCGCGTCCAGCCGGCCACTTTTCCCAGAGGTTCCCCATCGGGAAACGTGTGTGGGTGGCGTCCAAACAAAGTCGTCCCGGGCGAATCAACGCCGGTCGACTGGTCCACGGTGAGCGCCATTCTGTACGGTGCAGGCCTACACCGCAAGCGATACCTGCTTGCGCGTGAGGGCTTTGGGAGGCGCGAATCAGTGGCGCGTCAACGGAGTATCCACTGCGTTTCGGCAGCACCGGAACCCGATCTCGTAACCCCAATGATCTTCACGGTGTCGCCGAACGGCTGGCCGACATCGGTTGCGCACCGGACCCCACCATCCGCCTTTGAGCACGCCTCGATACGGATAGCGCGCGCTGCTGGCGTTGACCCACTCGTTCACATTGCCGTTCATGTCGACGACGCCAAAAGGGGACACGCAGCCGCTGTCCTCCTGGGCGGGCCGCCGCTGGTCCAATCGCTCGAGCTCCAGCCTGCACGCGGGCTGCTTCAGGCACTCGTCATGGGGCAGAAGTCGAGCGCGAGGCGCGCGGTACGGCTGATCGATGGCGCAAGCTGGCGCAGGTCTGGCGTAGCCTAGAGTGTACGGAAGCGCCTGCTCGCCTTCGCAGGCCAGGGTCCACTCGTCTTCCTCACACAAGCGCTTACCCGCCTCACCGCACAAGGCACTGGCTTCGGACCACGACACGAGAACTCTGGGCGTGTCCCCCGCGCGATTGGGCCATTCGAAGCGATCGATGCAAAAGCGGAGTGGCTGGCGCTGGCCGGCGCAAATCGACGGCTCCTGATACTCGAGGCAGCGCTCGCTTTGCGTCGGATGGCCTTCGTGGTTGGAGCGCTGCCGCAGGCAGATCTGTTCCACGCGGAGACAGTATCCACCCTCTACCGAGCGCATGTCGTCCGGACACGCAGCATGCACGGCGACCGACGCAGAGGCGTCTCCACGGGCTCGTGTCCCCAGCGCAGCAAGCTCGAGAGGCTGCGCAGCAACTCGGGTGTCGCTTTGCTGGGACGCGCTGGGACCTCCAAGCGGACCCTCGCCGACCTCACGCCGCTGACACGCGAGTGCCAACCCGAGCAGCACGATCAAGCGGTAGAAACGCTCCGGCGGCGAGCCACCCGCTGCCAAGTGGCGTGGTGGGAAAAGGTGGCTTGGTGGGAAAAGGCGGCCCACCGCCAATGCCGTCATTCGATGACGAACGAACCGGTGACCGACTGAGCGGCGCCGTCGAACGGTGGCACCTGCACCTGCTGAAAAGCTTCCATGATGCACAGCCCTACGGGTGTGCCGACGAACGCTTGATTCAGGTGCGTGACGCGAACCACCCGACCCCATGTCTCGATCAGCACCTTCACCTGGCCAGCACCGCGTGTTGGCCCCAGCTCGCTGCAAGTCGACGCTTTAAAGGCAGCGATACCCAGGTGCTGTTGGGCAGCTTGGGTATCGAAAGAGCGAGGCACGCTGGGCGCCGCTGCAGACCCTGCCTCGGACCCCGAGGCATGCGCCAGCGGCGTAGTTTCGGTCGCGTCAGAGAGGACGAGGCTGCTATCGCGGCCCGCGGCAGCCGGTTCGCTGATGCCAGAGGGGGGCGCTTGGACAGCCCCGGCTGCGGACGACGTCGGCGAAGGCTCAATCGCGGCAGGACGCACGACAGACGCCCCATCGGACTGAGGGTCTCCGTTGGAACGCGACGACTCGCGTCGTGTGGCAGGCCTGATGGGTGCCCGAACGGAAGGGCGTGGCGCCAGAGTCTTAGGCTGTTGAGCGGCGGTCGGCTGTGCGAGGGCTGGCGAGGGCTGGCCTCCGGCCGGGCCGACCTCGGGCGCGCTGGTCACCGAGGCTTCCGCGGTGGACGGCGGATTGGTTTCCGGGCTGTGCGGGACGGGAGCCCGAGCTGGCTCGGGCTCGAGCGCCTTACGCTTCTCGATTTGGGACGAGTCGGAGGGGTTTTCGGCCTGTACGGAGCTGGCCGCACCACCCGCGTCGGCAGGCGCCTCTTCGAGCCATTGCTGTAGGCCCAAGGCGAGCCCAAAAACGACCGCTGCAATCGCTACCAAACGCTTGCCGCGCAGACCCGGCGAGGTAGGAGTGATTGCATCGGGAGGAACCGAGATCGAGCTCGGCTTCTGGGCCGGCGTCTCATCATTGCTTGGAACCCGGCGCGGCCCGGCACCCGGAGTGGGATTTCGAGAGTTTCGGCCGCTCGAAGGCACCGCCCCGCTAGAATGCCCGGACTTTTCGGCATTGGAGTCCGGCGTAGTGGAGCTGGATGCTCCGGCCGCACCGGACGTGCGCGCCCCGGCGCTAGGGGGCAGCGCTAGCCCAGTTTGGGTAATTGTCCGTGACTGCTTGGGCGAAAATGACGCTCGCGGCGATACTGGAGTGCCCGTGCGATTCGACTTGCGTGCCCGCGGATTCCCCAGCGCGGAAAGTGCTGGTGAGCCAGAGCCAGTGACGCCATGTCCAGCCGGAGCCTTGGAAACCCCAGGCAAAGTACCCGCAACCTCCTCGGGCGGCGGAACGGTCGGCCTCTCGCTGTCACCATTGGACGTGGCCGCGGGGTCCGCCTGATGCTCGGGGCCGCGTTTGGCTCCGACCGTGTAACTTGCGGGGGGAGTCCGGGAGCGTTCTGGATGCTGCTGCGGCGGGGGTTCGGAGCCCCTTGGCCGGACTTCGGCGGGGGGAGCGCTCTCACCATTCGCGGGGGTGCCCTCGGCGCCGATCAGTCGCTCCGCCAACTCCACGACGTCCCGCAAGCGCCGCCAGTCGGGCATCCCCTTACGCCAGACCAGTGTGTCTGCGTCGATGCGCCCGGCGTCGAATGCACGCACCAGTTGACGCAAATCCATGGCGATTGGCTCCCAGCTCGTGATGTCGACGAACCAGCGGACGGGTCGCTGAATGGCTCCTGTCGTATTCGAATCGGGCGCCACGCTCTTCGCGGCGCGCTCTTCGTCTTGCACGACGACCCGCGCCCCGCACTTGCAGCGCGCGCGAATCTTCCGCCCCTTTACCGTTGCATCGGGGACGTCATATCGCCTGAGACATCGCTCGCACGTGACACGCATACGACTATTGACGGAACTAGCATCAATCCGTAGCCCGGACATGTCAAATTAGTGACTTTCGATGCGGAAGTGCTGCCGAGGCTGGGCGCTGACTTGATCTGAAACAGAACTGTTCTCTCATTTCGAGTATCGGGCATCTCTGCTGGCCGTAAGCCGCACTGCGATCTTGGACAGTCCGCCGGGCGATGGCATCGCACATCGGCTGGCCATGATGCGGCTCAGAATTCTATGGTTGGGGCGGTGAGCAACAAAACCAGCCCAGTTGCACCAGCCAATGTCGCTCCTCCCCACAGGATGTTGGTCGCGAGGCGGAGGTCGGAGGCCCTGCTTCGCGCGCCCGCATCGGTATTGGCAGAAGCATTGAAGGCATCCCGCGCCGACAGGGCGCGTAGGCCGAACACGATGGCTGCTCCGCCCAGTGCAACACCGGCTCCCACACCCACCCAGCCCCACGTCTTCTGATTTGCAAAGCTGTCTTCGGTCTCTGGCATGGCGGGCGGCTTGGGCTCGAGGACACTGGGCACCACAGCTGGAGGGGCCACATCACCGACCGGCAGATTGAGCTTCATGTCGTGGTCTTTGCCCGCGAAGACCCGGGCACGACTCGTGCTGCTGTCCCCCCGGTATTCGATGGCCAGGTCGTAGCTACCGGGCCTCAGATAGAACGTCGTCGGGACAGGGGCGCTCTGCACGTGGTCGACCGTCACCAGGGCCCCGAGCGGCTGCTGAATTTTCACTCGGGCCAGAGTTGCTTTCAAGCTCGCCAGCTGTTGCTCGGCCACCGCTCGACGGCCCTCGTCCAAGGTGTCGAGTGCGAGGGCGGCTTCGTATCCCGTGGCTGCGCGGGCAGCCTCTCCTGCAGCTTCCCAGGCAGTGGCGGCGTTGTACCGAGTGCTGGGGTGCGGGGCCAGGCGATCCGCAGCTTCGAACAGGCTCGCGGCGGCGGAGTAACGCCCATCTTTGTAGGCCTCTGTGGCCTCCCGAAAGCGCTGTTGAGCGAGCGTGGTCGAATTCGTGGGTTGCCCCTCGACGGCGAGGGCAGGGGTGCTAGCCACGGCCAGGGCGAGCGCCCAAGCGATGATACTCGGTCGGTACATCAGGGCTTAGAATCGTACGGATCGGGTGCGAGGTGCAACGGCGGTGGGCCCGCCGGGGGTGCTGGCGCAGCAGGGTCCTTCGCGGGTTGCTGCCGCTCCGAAGGAAGTGGCAGGACGCGGGAAGACGTACCGGACTGCTTTGCCGTACGAGGGTTGCTCGATCGCGAGCCAGCTTTGGGCTTGGCCCGATTGGAGACTGCTTTTTGGCGCGCACTGCTCGAACGGCGCGCGTTACGGGTCGAGGCAGAAGCGGTTGCCGGCGGCGGATTGAGCTCGACGGCGCCTTTCTTCGTCAATGAATCGTCCGCGTCTCGTGGTGGCGGCAAAGTTGTGCGTCCCGCCAATGTTCCCGGTATGTGGGGTGTGCCACCCTCATCCTGAAGGGAGGCGGAGCCCGTTTGCTGCCGAGGGGGTGGGCTAGCCTTTGGGCGCGGACTGTCGCCGGATGGCGCTGCCGCCGTGTTCGGTGTCACGATTGGAGTTACCTCAGGAGTCGTCCCGACGACTCCCATTACTGCCGCCGCCACTGCTGAAACGGACAACATTGCAGCCACGGCCAAGGAGCGCCGCCCCAGGCGAAATGTTCGAAAGGCGCTGACCCGGTCTGCAGCCGGCACCGCAGCTGATATCGCGGTTTTGGTTCCCTCCTCTGGAGCTTGGAGCGCGGCGACTCGAGGCAGGGCGGGTGCGGGGCTTGCCCCAACGCTCGACACGGGCGGAGGGCTGCTGGCTCGCCCGCGTGCAACTAGCTCGCGGCGCTCGGCCAGCTTTTGCCCGACCGTTTGCTTGACGAACGCTCCGAGCTCCGGCGTTGTCGCCATGCCCCCGCACTCGTCCCACGCCGACTCCAGCATGCATCGGAATGCCTCTGCGCTTGGACAGCGATTGTTGACATCGCTCGTCAGCGCATATGCGACAGCCTCGTCGAGCGCGGGCGGTACGCCCTGCATGACGGTCGAGAGGCGAGGTGGCTCTTCGGTCACCACGCTGAGGAGCGTCGCCACGTCATCCTCGTGGTCATACAGCTTGCGCCCCGTGATCAGCTCCCACACCACGACGCCGGCAGCCCAAACATCGCAGCGCCGGTCTACCTTATGCCCTCGCGCCTGCTCCGGCGACATGTAGGCGACCTTGCCCTTGACCAGCCCCGTTTTGGTGCGGACGGTGCGACTCGCTGCCTTGGCCACGCCGAAATCTGCCAGGCGGGTCACGCCCTCGATGCCCAGCAGAATGTTCTGGGGGGAAAAATCGCGATGCACGAGGCTGACGAGGTGGCCCTGGGCGTCACGCAGCTCATGCGCGGCGTGCAAACCCGCCAAACTATCATTCATGATGCGCGCGATCAGGCGAGGCGGCAGCCTGTGATTCTGATCGCGTAGCAGCCGAACCAGACCCGAGAGGGCTTCGCCCTCGACGTAGTCCATCACCAAGAAAACGCCGCAGGCGTCGGCATCGACTTCTGTCACGGGCACTACATTCGGATGGCGAATGCGCGCGGCGAGCCGTGCTTCCTCCAGAAGGTGCAGGCGTGATTCTTCGTCCCCACGTAGGTGGGCGTGGACGAGCTTGAGCGCGACCTCGCGTTCAAAACCCGCAACTCCCCGCGTCCGAGCCAGGTAGACGGTCGCCGTTCCTCCGGTCCCGAGGGGGAGTAACAGCTCGTACTTACCGACCCTTTCGGGGAAGGATGGCGCCGTGGAAGAAGCCGCTGACACTTGGCCTCAGTCTAACACACTCGGAAAGCCACCGGCTGTTTGGTCTGTTGCCTGAAAGGTTTACGCATACCCTTCCTACAATCCGACGGGTGACGGCCGACCCGAGACCCTCCAGACCTGGGTGACAGCATTCGAGCAGCGATTCTACGGCGCATAAATTTAGCCTACGGCACTAAATTCCATCTTGCGCGCAATGCGCGGCCGGCGTCTGGGTGAGTGTGAAATACGGGCTGGATCTATCGCCGCTCTACGAAGAGTGGACGTTGGCTACCAAGTTATTTCGCAAAGCGGAGCACACTCCAAGGGAAAGCTGCGCAACGCTCCGTCACCGGCAGCTGGCTCGGCCGATGGGTTTGTGCGGCGCGAGGTTTCGTCATGGTGTGCCCCCGGGTGTTTGCCGCGGTTCGTGGTATCCCACTATAAAGCCACAGCCTATGTCCAATGACCGATTCGACATCACGGGTGCCGGGCCGGCCGCGCCGCGCAGCGGAGGGGAAGACGTTACCACCCGCCTGCACAGCAGTTTTGATCCCTCACCGGTACCCGAGCCCTTCGTTCTCACCGTCATGAAAGGGCCTGAGCAAGGCCAGTCTTTCGCTCTGGACGGGTCGCAACCCTCTCGCATCTTGCTCGGACAAGCGGCGGCCTGCGACATCCGCCTCACCGATCGCACGGTTTCGCGCCGCCATGTTGCGTTGGACGTCGAGGGGGGAAGGGTACGGGTCAGCGACCTCGGTTCGAAGAATGGCACGCGAATTAATGGCGTGAAAATTATCGAAGCTTGGGTGCAAGGGGGCGAAACCATTCAGGCGGGCTCGACTTTGTTCCAGCTCGACCGCCATTCGTCAGGCAAGAAGGTTGCTCTGTCGACCGCGACATCGTGGGGACGAATGGTCGGGGCAAGCACCGAAATGCGGCGCCTGTACCCCCTCTGCGAAAAGCTGGCCCAGTCCGATGTGCCGGTGATCATCGAGGGGGATCCCGGTACGGGTAAGGAGCTGCTAGCCGAATGCCTGCATGAGCAAGGGCCGCGTGGCGATGCACCGTTTGTGGTGCTCGACTGCACGGCGGTGCCCGCGCAGCTGCTCGAAGCCGAGCTGCTCGGCTACGTAGCGAGCGCGCGCCCCGGCGCGACCGAGGGGCGCGCAGGTGTCATTGAACAGGCTCATGGTGGCACGTTGTTGATCAACGAGGTGGCAGAGCTCGACCTCGCGTTGCAGGTTCAACTGTTGAACATATTGGAACGGCGAAGCGTGCGCCGGATCGGAGCGGATCAATCGCTCGAGACAGATTTCCGGTTGCTCGTATCGACTCGCTGCGATCTCGATCGCGAGGTGGCAGCCGGTCGCTTTAGGGATGAGCTCTTGCACCGCATTGCGGTGGCACGCATCGAGCTACCGCCCCTGCGTCGGCGCAAGGGAGATGTCTTGCTACTGGCTCGGCACTTCTGCCAGGAATTGGGTGGAACAGAACAGGCGTTGCAGCAGGCGCTGCGCCTGGGGTGGGACGAGCACGCCTGGCCCGGTAACGTCCGGGAGTTGCGTAGCACGGTGGCTCGACATCTCGCGCTGGGGGAGCTGGCCGAGCTATCGGTGGACGAGCAACCCCCCGGCGACGAGACAATCAGCGTGGACCAGATCATCGAGCAGGCGCTCACGCTCCCGCTGGGTGAAGCAAGGCAGCGCGTGGTGGTCGAGTTTGAGCGGCGTTACGTACGGCGCGTGCTCGACCGCCACGCGGGCAACGTAACCCACGCCGCGGAAAGCGCCGGCGTCGCCCGCCGCTACTTCCAAATCCTAAAAGCCCGCCTAGAAAAACGCCGCAAAGAGGGCTGACGCTCCTTCCCCCCCCAGGGAGGTTGGGGGGCCCCCCCGCGGAGCGCTTGCAAAGTTGGGAGAAGACGCCTCCGCCGGCGAGGGGCCTGACTAGTGGGATCCAAGGAGGGGTTGGGGCCCCCCGCGGAGCGCTCGCGGAGGTGGGGGAGGGGCCCCGCGTCACGCGGGGAGGGGGTCTGCACCAGACCCCCTGGATTTACAGCACGCGGATGTGCATGACGTTGGTCATGCCCGGATCGCGGGTAGTGCCAAACACGACCACGATGCGGTCACCCTTTTGGGCGATGCCTTCGCGCAGCAAGATGCGCTCACCCTCGAGGGTCTCCTCGTGGCTCGTCGAGCCTTTGGTGATCTTTCGGGCGTTTACGCCCCAACTCAACGCAACTCGTTGGACTGTTTCGTCATGCGGAGTAAAGGCCCACACGCGAGTCGAAATGCGTTCGCCAGACAGGTGCCTGGCCGTTGCTCCGCTGTCGGTGAACACCGCAATCACCTTCGCCCCAGCTTCCAGCGCCGCGTAGGCCCCGGCGCGAGCAGTGGCCAAGGCCACGCTCGATAGCCCCGAGCCATCGTGCTCAGTGATGGGAGCGTAGCGCCAGGTATTGAAAATCTCCTCTTCGGTGCGCCGAATGATGCTGCTCATGATCTCGACGGTGCGGACAGGGTATTTCCCCGATGCCGTTTCAGCCGAGAGCATGACCGCCGAGGTACCGTCGTAGATGGCGTTCGCCACGTCCGACGCTTCCGCACGCGTCGGGCGCGGGTTGGTGATCATCGACTCCAGCATTTGGGTCGCGGTGATCACCGGGCGACTTGCCGCGAGGCTGAGCTTGATGATCCGCTTCTGAAGGGACGGAACGGCTTCGGGACCAAGCTCCACCCCCATGTCCCCGCGCGCCACCATCACCGCATAGGATTCCTCGATGATCTCCTCGAGGTTCTCGATCGCCTCGGGGCGCTCGATCTTGGAGATCATCTTGGCGGTACTATTTGCGGCATCGATGTACTTGCGCAGCAGCCGCAAATCCTCGGCGCGCCGCACGAAGGACAGCGCCACGAAGTCGACCTTGTGCTCGAGAGACACCTTGAGGTCTCCGAGGTCTTTCTCCGAAAGGGTCTCCGCCGACACCGCGGTACCGGGCAGGTTGATGCCCTTGAACTGCTTCAGCAGCCCGCCGTAGATGACGGTCGTATGCACGTCTTTGCCGACCACCTTGTCGACGACCACCTCGATGTTCCCATCGTCGATCAGGATGCGCTCGCCGGGTTTGACGTCCGCGCTCAACAGCTCGTATTGGCTGCCGATGCGGATTGGCTCACCCGGTTTTGCATCTTCCCCGATCACGCGCTTGTCCGATGCAATGATCACCGGGGCGCCGGGCTTTAACCAAATCGGCTCTTCGTTCTTCAGCCGCCCCACGCGCATCTTCGGACCCTGCAAATCCGCGAGGATGCCGATCTGTGCGTTACACGCGCTGGCCACTTTGCGCACCAGGCGGATCCTCGAGATGATCCCGTCGTGGTCGCTGTGAGAACAGTTGATTCTGAAGACGTTCGTCCCCGCCTTGATGAGCTGAGCCAGCACCTCTTCGTTGTCTGAAGCAGGGCCGAGCGTGGCGACGATTTTGGTACGATTGAGTAGGGTCATGATCTTGAGTGACCGAGCGGGTCGTCCCCTCTCGACTGGAGAGTCCGGGACCCCCGGTTCGGTTACGCCTCTACTAGAACAACCGCGCCACCGAAACAACACCGACCAGCGACATAAGCGTTCGTAAACGGAACGCGTCGCTGGTCGGAATTCGGGCGACTGAAACTTTCCCGCCGGGCGGCGAGTCTGGGGTCGTGCGGGGCACTAGAGGACGCGCGGCTCAGCTACGCGCTGACGCGCCGCGACGCATGCGGCTCACGGGCAGCCGGGCTGGGCGGCGACCAAGCTCTTGTCGAGGAAGGAGAGATTGTCGATGGCAAAGTCGAAAGGCAGGGGCGCCAGCGGCATGCCATTCACCACGTCGAACATGCCGTTATCGTCGGGGTCCGGGCCCGAGATTTGGAACTGAATGCCCACGACCCCGCTGGTCAGCAGCGCGTTATTGCCGCCACCCATGGCAGGGTAACCGAAGTTACTAGATGCCATGCAGGGGGAAAACGGGATCTGGAACCACTGCCAGTCCGTGTTGATGTCCACGACATAGCCGAAGTGGTCGTTGCACCGCTTGGACGGGGAGTCATCGCAGCGTCCCTCGACGAGCCCAGCCTCAATGCGTCGATCCGCCGCCGCGGCCGATTCAGGAGTGGTTCGGATATCCTGCACGTTTACGCGCAGGAGGCCGTTGCGCACGTTGCCGCGGGCGTAGAATCCAATGCCGCCGTAGGCGCTAGCATCATACGGGTTTTTGATGCCGCCTTCGCCATTGAGATCAAGGCCCATGCCGGCACCCCAGCCGCGCTGGCCCGTGCCCCACGTGCGAGCCACGAACGCACAATCCTGCGGTGATTCGCCGTCGAAGAACGGCGTCCGCTCTGTGCGGCCACACGGCCTAGGTGGGACCGGGTTGCCCTGGATGGGGTTACCGTTGTCATCCAGCACACGATACATTGGGAAGCCCTGCACCGGCTGTTGTGACGAGCCGACGCTTTCGTCGCTGTACACATACCAGAGCCCCACCCGGCCGTCGTCGGACAGCAGGTACTGCGAGCCATCTTCCATGTTGTCGATGAGCACGACGCCCGGAACGCCGGTCGTGACGTCGGAAAAACGATCTCCGTCCGAGATACGTGGATCATCACTGCACCCAGCCAGCGCGGTGATCGCACCGAGCCCCGCTGACGCAAGCGTTGGAGATAGTCGTTTCATCGTATCGGTCCTTTCGAATCCTGGGCTCACTGTCTTGGGCTCACTGTCTTGGGCTGGTTGCCTCGGGTGCCCGCTCTTCGGGCCCAGGCCTCGCTCCCGAGATCAATCCTGTCAATCGGTACGCCGGAGCTCCCACGCGGGCTTCGCGGGTTGCGACACCAACGCCCACTTCGGAGCGCCGGTGCAGGTCGAGCCGGCTTGTTTCGCTGATTTAGCGGATTTGTCGGGCGTCTGCTACAGCTTTTTCTAATCTCATCCCAGCTCCGGCCCGCCCGTTTTCTGCTTGGAGCAAGGGAGCAACAGCCCACCGCCGCCGAACGCGCGACACGGGTCGTGAGGCTTGCTGCCTTGCGTTAGTGGTTTGTGGTCCGCAGTGGCTGTTGACTGCGATGCGGATCGCCGCGCCCCGTATCTTCATGTGGCACGGAGCTGATGATGGTGACGTCGTAGTGAGGTGCGATCTCTTGATCGCACCTCATTGCCCGAGCACGCCGACACTCGTCCTCCGGTGCTTTCTCGTCGGCTGTTCTTGCTGCGCTCGAGGCGCCTGGAACCGCTTCCCCCATTCGCAGCACAAATTCTTTGTCGGTGCTCACTGCCTCGGTGTGCCCGACCGGCGTTGACTCTGTGCTGCCACTGCGCCGATGAGGATGCATTCAAATAATGGGATGACTTCGAGTCAGCAGGTGTGATTGACTCCGCCCGCTCGATTCCGGCCAGCTTCAGGGCGGCCGTCCACCGATTCACTTTATGGTGGCTTCACTTAGGAGCTGTATGCGGACTCTGATTCTTCCATTGCTTGTCGGAGGGCTGACGTTTGTCGTGACTGCCCGTGCTCAGGATAGTGCCGGAGGTGGCGTCACACTGAGCGAGAGTGAAGGGGCCGGAGCGTCCACTCCGGTGGTCCAGGTAAAGAGTGAAGCTCCCGCCATGCCACCCCCCCCAGCCGCTGCGGGGACAGGGACCACCACCGCCAGCGGAGTTACCGCGACCTATGGCCGCTACGGCGGGGCTGCGACGGAAACTGATGGCGAGTGGGGCTTTCGCTACAATGGCTACTTTCGTGCTCCGATGAACCTCGGTTTCAGTGAGCGCATCAGGCCGTTTCGCGGTCAATCCAAGACAACGATCAGCAACCTTCAAGTGCCAGGCCGTGAGTTTTACAGCTGGCAGGCCACGCCGAACGCGCAGGGCCCGTGGACAGAAATGTTCTTTGGGTATGGCAACGGGACCGTGGAAAGCAAGATTGCGGTTCAAGCGTTCAACCTGGCTGACCCGTCGTTCAATGATATTGACGAACAAGGGGCGCAGATCGGCATCTCGCAAGCCTTCGTCAGTGTGACGCCGGACATCAGTGACATCGTCGACAACATGAGGGCAAACGTACGTGTCGGCGCGTTTTGGAACCAGTACGGCGGCGCTGGCAAGTACGACGCGGGCGCCTACGACGCGTACATCATCGGTCGGACCCATATCATCGGCACCACCTACCGCCTCGATTATGACATGGATTCCGACACGCTTTGGTTCGAGCATGGAGTCGGCACCAAACAGCCGTCGCCAGCGGTGTCGCTAAATACAAAGTTCACGCTGCTTCACCATGCGCACGCGGGCATGAACCTGGACAACAGCATCCTGTTCGGCCTCCATTACATGCACTCGTGGACACAAGAGCAGGATCATCAGTGCGTGACCGATCCGAACGCGGACGCATTGCTCGGTGCCTGTCCCTGGATCGGGACCAATCGCGAGGATCCGAACGATGGCAGCTTGGACGTCTACGGCGCCGACCTGCGCCTGAACATGGATGCCATGGGCGAGTTCTTCGTGGGTTACTCGCTGGTCGTGGCCGAATATGCATCGACGGTGGACGGCGCCATCGAAGTCGCGCACGCGGGTGGCGGCGGCTTCTTCACGTCCGGCGTGACCGGGGTGTACCTGAACGAGCGTGGCAACAACGCGGGCGACCTGCAGGGCAACGGGCACGTGCACAACATGCAGGCGCAGTATGATTTCAGCCTGTCCACGATCATCGGCCCAGGCGTTTTTGGCACCTCCACGTTGGACGCTTCGCTGTTCGCCATGTTCAACGCGGTCAGCAGCGATGATGACCCCCAAGCAGACGGCGTGAAGAAGCTAAAATTCGGTGCTGATCTGGAATTTGCTCCGCTGTCCTGGTTTGCAGTGGGCTTCCGCGCGGACCACCTGCGGCCGAATTCGACCATCGCGAAGCAGACCTTCTCCATCCTCTCGCCGCGCCTGGTCTTTCGGACGGACTACGGAAGTCACGAGGAAATAAGCCTGATTTACCATCGTTACATCTACGCCCAGCGCGAATGCCGGACTTCTCAGGACCTGTACTGCGCCCAGATGGCCAACGGCCCGAATTTCCCGGACGGATTTGGAGCTTTCTCCGGAGTCACCCAGCCGGTAAACACTCGGGGTGGCCCCCTGGACCCCGAGGCGGAAGGGCTGTACATGCCCCCGCAGGAGAACACCCTGACGCTGCAGGCGACGATATGGTGGTGAGTCGGCTGCGCTCGGGTTGGACGACTGAGAGGATGAAGATGACCGGTTGCTCACGTTTGCGGATTACACCCCTTAGTGCTCGTGGAAGGGCTCTGTCGTTTCAGCGGCCAGCGTCGCTTCAGCGGCTAGCGCCAGCGGCGCTGCTTGGGGTCTTGCTGGTCGCCACCGGGTGTCGGGTGAACCCCACGTCGCCGGACATGGAGAACAGCGCCGAGGGCAAGGCCTGCCCCCCGGATGGCAAGATCGAAGACGGTGAGGACAACAACAATCAGGTCCTGGTTCAGGACGGTCGCAGTGGGTACATCTACACCTACGCGGATCCAGAGGGGTCGAGCATCGATCCAGCTGCGGGCGGTCAGTTCAACATGACGCCGGGCGGCGCGAACGGTAGCCAATTCGCGTTGCGCATGAACGGGCAGCTCAGCAGCGCCTCCGTGGTGTATGCAGCCATGGGCATGAACTTGGCGGATCCGAAAGGGCCGTACGACGCCTCTAAGTATCGCGGCATCTCCTTTTTTGCGAAGAAGGGGCCGGGTAGCACCAGCAAAGTGCGGATCAAAATGCCCGACAAGAACACGGACCCCGATGGCGGCGTCTGCGGCGCCTGCTCCAACGACTTTGGCATGCAGCTCACCGTTTCGGAGGACTGGCAGAAGTTTATCGTGCCCTTTAGCTCTCTGCGTCAGGAGTCCGGTTGGGGTAACCCTCGCCCCCGCTCGGTCGAGGCAGAAGCTGTGTACGCAGTGCAATTTCAGGTGAACGAAAAAGGCCGTCCCTTCGACATCTGGCTGGATGATCTGGCGTTTACGGGCTGCGAGTAACCAGACGAAGCTGGCACGGCGGTGCCATGAGCCGGTGTGCGCAGTACAAGAGTTCTGGCGGGGGAAAGAGCAAGGAGTGAAAGATGACCGTGCGAGATACGATGTGGCCCATTTCGACGGCGCGAGCTTCGTCAGCACGAGGGGGCGCTAGCGTGAAGCAATGGACGTGTCGCCGCAGCTTCGGGGGTGCCGTGGTACTTTCCGTTCTCGCCGCATCGGGGTCCTTCCTTGCTGGTTGCAAGCAGGCCGCTCAGGGCGACGCGCAGGGGCAAAACCAAGTGGTTGCCCCACCGGCAGATGCGAAGCACAATCTGGTTCGGAACGCGACCTTCGGTGACGGCGGAAGCTTGCCCTGGTTGAGCTCGTTCTCCACGCCGGCGAAGGGTGCGACCGACGTCAAGGACGGCGCCTTGTGCCTCACGATGGATGATAAGGGGAAAAACGCCTGGGACGCGCAGTTGGTGCAGCGTCCAATGGTCATTCAGCAAGGCCACAGCTACTCGGTCGATTTCAGAGCGTGGGCCAGCGCGCCCACCACCATCCGGCCCAAAATTGGCATGGCGGGTCCGCCCTATTCAGAATACTGGGCAGCGCGGCTCGATGTCGGGACGGCACCGCAGCGTTTCCAGGGGCAGTTCGTGATGGGCAATCCGGAGGACAAGACCGCCGAGTTTGCATTCCATCTCGCGGGCTCGCTTGCCAAGAGCGTGCCCGTCACGATCTGCATCGATGATCTGTACCTCACTGACCCGCAGTTTGAGGCGCCGCCGGAGGAAAGCGTGGCGCCGGTGCCCAAGGTAGCGGTCAATCAGCACGGCTATTTACCCAAGCTGCCCAAGGTAGCGGTGCTCGACAGCAGCGCCGCCGAGGCCCAAAAATGGCAGCTCCTGGATGCCAAGGGCGCAGTGGTTGCGGAAGGCGAAACGAAAGTCTTTGGCGCCGACAAGCACTCGGGTAACTCGGTGCATCAGATCGATTTTTCCGAGTTCCGTACGGAGGGGAAGGGTTTTGTCGTTCAGGTCGGCCAAGACAAGAGCCATCCGTTCGACATCGACGAGAATATTTACGGCAAGCTCAAGTACGACGCGCTCGCATATTTTTATCACAACCGAAGCGGGATCGAGATCAAGATGCCGTTCGCGGGTGACGAGAAGTGGGCACGCCCCGCGGGTCACCTCCCGGACAAGGCGCCGTGCGCCAAGGATCTCGGCTGTGACTACACCCTGGACGTGACCGGCGGCTGGTACGATGCTGGGGACCACGGCAAATACGTCGTCAACGGCGGTATCTCAGCCTGGACGTTGCTCAACCAGTGGGAGCGCCTGAAGCACCTCGGTAAGTCCGTGAAAGACTTCGGCGACGGCAAGTTGCAGATCCCGGAGAACAAGAATGGGATCGACGATCTGCTCGATGAAGCCCGTTGGGAGGTCGAGTTCCTGATCGCCATGCAAGCCCCGGACGGCAGTGAGTTCGCGGGCATGGTGCATCACAAGATGCACGATGAAGGCTGGACCGCGCTTGGGTTGCGTCCGGACCAAGACACGCTCAAGCGTAGCTTGAGGCCCGTCAGCACCGCGGCCACGCTGAATATGGCGGCGGTGGCGGCACAGGCGGCACGCATTTGGCGAAATAGCGACAAGCCCTTCTCCGCCAAGGCGTTGGCAGCGTCACAGAAAGCCTATGAAGCGGCCCAGAAGAACCCGCAGAAATACGCCGACCCGAAGGACAACAACAATGGTGGAGGCCCATATGATGACGACTACGTCATCGACGAGTTCTATTGGGCAGCGGCTGAGCTCTTCGTCACGACGGGTGATGCCAAATACCTGAAGGATCTCGAAGCCAACCCACATAATAAGCAATTCCTAAAGAAAGACGCGACCGCCTCGGTGATGACATGGGGTGAAACCGATGCGCTAGGCGTCATCTCGCTGGCAACGGTTCCGAGCAAGCTTTCCGGTGAGGCCAGGGAGGCCGCCCGCAGCCGCCTGATCGCCGTGGCGGATGCTTATCTCGAGAACGTCAAGAAAGAGGGGTACCGCACCCCGTTAGATCCCGGCAGCGGCGATAAAGACAAGAATGACGGGAAGCCATCCTATCCTTGGGGGTCAAACTCGTTCGTGGCCACCAACGCCATGGTGTTGGCCCTGGCCTACGACTTCACCAAAAAGCCGCAGTATCGCGACGGGGTGGCCGCCGCGATGGACTACCTCTTGGGGACGAACCCGCTCGGTCAATCGTACGTCACCGGCTACGGCGAGAAGCCGTTGAAGAATCCTCACCATCGCTTTTGGGCCAAACAAGCTCGGGGCGACTTTCCCGAAGCGCCGCCGGGGGTTCTGTCGGGTGGTCCCAACTCCGAGCTCCAGGACCCGTACGTTCAAGCCGCGGGGCTGAAGAAGAAGGGCTGCGCACCGCAACAATGCTTCCTCGACAACATCGAGGCGTGGTCCGTCAACGAAGTCACCATCAACTGGAATTCGCCATTCGCGTGGGTGGCGTCGTTCCTCGACGAGCAAGGGCGCTGAGCGGCGGGCGGTCACCCCATTTGGCACCCGACGAACCCGTTGGCTCTCCACAGGGCGATGCGGCCGGCGCGGCGGGTGCCTCGATATGAGCGAGGGGTAGCAATGCCCCTCAGGTCGAAGTTTCGGAGGAAGAATGCGATTCGGTCATTTTGATGACTCGGCACGAGAATATGTAATCACGACGCCGAGGACGCCTTTTCCGTGGATTAACTACCTGGGGTCGGAGAGCTTCTTCGGCCTGATTTCCCACATGGGGAGCGGTTATTCATTCTACCGAGACGCACGCCTACGCCGGCTGACCCGCTACCGATACAACAGCGTTCCGAACGAGCAGGGCGGGCGTTTCTTCTACATCGCAGAGCAGGGCGACTATTGGACCCCGACCTACGCCCCGGTAAAGGCCGAGCTCGATTCGTTCGAGTGCCGCCATGGGCTCGGCTACACGAGGATTACAGGAGCTCGCAACGGCATCGAGGCCGAGCTGTTGTATTTTGTCCCCCTCGGCCAGAACGCCGAGGTGCATCAAGTCACGTTGCGCAACAAGTCGAGCGAGAAGCGCACCTTCAAGCTGTTCTCGTTCGTCGAGTTCTGCCTGTGGAATGCCCATGACGATGGGACGAACCTGCAACGCAACTTGAGCACGGGCGAAGTCGAGGTGGAGGGTTCCACCATCTATCACAAGACCGAGTATCGCGAACGGCGCAACCACTTCGCGTTTTATCACGTCAATGCCAAGCTGGCCGGCTTCGACACGGACCGCGAGTCATTCGTCGGATTGTACAACCACTTGGGTGAGCCCGAGGTGGTGCAGAAGGGTGAATCGAGAAACTCTGTCGCTCACGGTTGGGCACCCATTGCTTCGCATTGCCTGGAGGTCAGCTTGGCGCCAGGAGCGGAGCAGACCTTTGTCTTCGTGCTCGGCTACGTAGAAAACCCTGTGGCGGAGAAATGGGAGAAGCCGGGGATCATCAACAAGCGCCGCGCCCTCTCGGTCATTGAGTCATTCTCCAAACCGGAGCAAGTCAAAGCGGCGCTCGGCGCTCTACGCGAGCACTGGACCACGCTCCTGTCACGATATGCGGTAACGTCTCCGGATGAGAAATTGAACCGAATGGTCAATATCTGGAACCCGTACCAGTGTGTCGTGACCTTCCATATGTCGCGCAGCGCATCGTATTTTGAGACTGGCATCGGACGCGGGATGGGGTTTCGGGACTCAAATCAAGACCTGCTCGGGTTCGTTCACCTGCTTCCCGATCTCGCGCGCCAGCGCATCATCGATATCGCCTCGACTCAGTTCCCTGATGGCAGCGCTTATCACCAGTATCAGCCGCTGACGAAGCGGGGTAACAACGACATCGGGAGTGGATTCAACGATGACCCGTTGTGGCTGATCCTCGGTGTGGCTGCCTACATCAAGGAGACAGGCGACTACGACATCCTGAATGAGAATGTTCCGTTCGACAATGACGTGAAGAACACGGCGTCGCTCATGGAGCACCTCAAGCGCTCGTTTGACCACGTCCTGAACAACATTGGGCCGCACGGTTTGCCGCTCATCGGGCGAGCCGATTGGAACGATTGTCTGAATTTGAACTGCTTCAGCGAGACTCCGGACGAGTCGTATCAAACGACCGGCAACCGTACGGGGCGTACGGCAGAGTCCATCTTCATTGCCGGCATGTTCGTCTACATCGGCCCGGAGTACGCCGCGCTTTGCGACCGTCGAGGGCAGTCGGAGGAGGCCAAGCGCGCTCGGCGGGAGGTCGCCAGCATGGAAAAGGTCGTGCTCGAGCACGGCTGGGATGGCGACTGGTTCTTGCGCGCGTACGATTTCTTTGGCAACCGGGTGGGCAGCAAGGAGAACGAGGAAGGCCAGATCTTCATCGAACCGCAGGGATTCTGTGTGATGGCCGGAATTGGCAAGGAGAGCGGCCAAGCGCTGCGGGCGCTCGACTCGGTGAAGGAGCGCCTGGATACGCCGTACGGTGTGGTGCTGGTCAATCCGGCCTACAGTCGCTACCACGTGGAGCTTGGGGAGATCAGCTCCTATCCGCCGGGCTACAAGGAGAACGCCGGTATATTCTGCCACAATAACCCGTGGATCATGATCGCCGAAACGGTCGTGGGCCGCCCCGAGCGAGCCTTCGAATATTACAAAAAGATCACGCCAGCGTATCTCGAGGACATCAGTGACGTGCACAAGATGGAGCCGTACGTGTACTCGCAGATGATTGCAGGTAAGGACGCTGTCAAGCCGGGAGAAGCCAAGAATTCTTGGCTTACGGGCACGGCCGCTTGGAACTTCGTAGCGGTTTCGCAGCACCTCTTGGGTGTCCGCCCTCATTATGATGGGCTGGTCGTGGAGCCTTGCCTGCCTGCGGAAGTCCCTGAATTTACCGTGTCTCGCTTCTGCCGCGGCGCAACCTACGTGATCAAGGTCAAAAATTCGGGCAAGGGCGGGCCGCCAAAGCTCGTCGTCAACGGCAAGCCCATCGATGGGAACCTCGTTCCGTACGCCCCCAATGGCGCGACGGTGCAGGTGCAGTGCACCGTCTGAGCGAAGCATTTTGCGCTGAGTATGCGAGTCGTGCTCAGCGCACGTTGGCGCAGAAGCCCTCGTAGTCGATGTAACCTTTGAGGGTAGGGTTCTTGCCACAACCCGGGCAGGCGTCATCACGGCGCAGCTTGAACGTGCGGAATGTCATGCCGAGCGAGTCGTACTGGAGCAGCCGCCCCTCCAGCCCCTTGCCGAGCCCGAGCAGGATTTTGATGGCTTCCGTAGCCTGGAGCAGGCCAATGACGCCCGGCAGAATGCCTAACACGCCTGCTTCGGCGCACGACGGAGCCAGGTGGGCGGGGGGCGGCTCGGGGTAAAGGCAGCGATAACACGGACCCACGAACGGCAAGAAGGTGGTGACCTGACCGTCGAATCTGAAAATCGATCCGTGGACCACCGGGATCTTGTGCAGTAGCGACGCATCGTTGACGAGGTATCGGGTGGGGAAGTTGTCACAGCCATCGACAATCACGTCCCACTTGTCCGCCAAGATGCGCTCGATGTTTTCACTGGTTAGGCGCTCTTGATATTTGATGACCTTCACGTCTGGGTTGAGATCCCGAAGCGCGACCTCCGCGCTGTCGACCTTTGGGATGCCAACCCGTGAGGTAGCGTGAAGGATCTGCCGTTGCAGGTTCGAGGCATCCACTATGTCGGCATCGACCAAGCCGAGTGTGCCGACACCGGCAGCAGCCAGATACAGGGCCGACGGGCTGCCAAGGCCACCCGCTCCGAGTAGCAGCACGCGACTCTGAAGGAGCTTGGCTTGTCCCTTGTCACCCACTTCCGGCAGCATGAGGTGGCGCGAATAGCGGTCACGCTGCGTCTCCGTCAGGTTCGGGGGCGTTTCGACCGGATAACGCAGGTCCTTCCAGCGAACGAAGCCGGGGTTGGCGCTAGTGACGTTTTCGTAACCCATCTCGTTCAGGGTTTTGGCCGCGAACGCGCTGCGCGTGCCGCCCGCGCAATACACCACGATGGGGGCTTGGCGGTCGGGCAGCTTGCTCTCGGCCTGTAGCTCCAGGAACCCCCGTGGAATGTGCACGGCCCCAGGAATGAAGCCCGCATTGAACTCATGCTGCTCCCGCACGTCGACCAGCGTGGTCTTGGTGCCGGCATCGAGGCGTGCCTTTAAGGCTTCCAGGGAGAGGGTTCGAACTTTCTCCCGCACCTCCGTGAACAACTCTGCGTAACTCTTGGCCATGGGGTCGACGATTCCTTCAATTTCCTATGTGTCAACGCGACAATCACGCGCGCTCCGCCAATATGATCCGTGAACTAGCGTCGTCAACTCCAAGGCCGAGTGCCAGTGGAATGGCACATTCCACCTGAGGAGGCCGATTGGATGGCCTAATAATGCGGTTGCGGGAGCTGGCCACCTGTTCGGTCAGTTGCCGGCTAGAGGGGGAATTTGCTCGTGCACCATCTGCTGGGAGCGGTCGTTACTTCAGGAGTGTTCTCGACGCTGGAGCCCCTCGTGACCGCCTGCGGGTGGACAAGGTCCGCACCAGCAGGAGCCAGATGATTCACCCGTTTCCCCCATTTCCCTTGAAGTGATCTTGCATGTCGAACTCTTCGCCCAACCGCCTCGGTGAGCTCCTCGTCCGAGAAAAGCTAATCAGCCTTCAGCAACTCAAACAGGCTCAAACGGATCAGGCCAAGAGCGGTCGAAACCTGAGCTACACCCTGGCCAAGCTCGGCTACATCTCCGATGGGGAGATCACGGATTTTCTAAGCGCGCAGTATCGGCTGCCCTCCGTAAATCTCGAGGACTACGACATAGAGGAAGATGTCATCAAGCTGGTCGCCAGGGACGTCTGCGAAAAGCATCGGGTGATACCCGTCTCGCGCTCGGGGTCTTCGCTGATTGTGGCCATGGCGGACCCCACCAACCTGCACGCCATCGACGATATCAAGTTCCTGACCGGGTACAACGTCGAGCCGGTCGTCGCCAGCGAGACCGCCGTGCACGCCGCGATCGAGCGCTACTATGCGGCGGGCCCCTCTTACGAAGAGGTGATGGCAGACTTCGACCTGGGCGATGACGACATCGACTTCAGCGCGGATGAAGAGGACATCAATGCGGTCGAGTTGGAGAAAGCGAGTGAAGATGCGCCGGTGGTGCGCCTCGTCAACGTCATTCTCTTGAATGCCATTCGCAAGGGCGCGAGCGACGTGCATATCGAACCCTATGAGCGGAAAATGCGGGTCCGCTATCGCGTGGACGGTGTGTTGCAGGAGGAGATGACGCCACCGCTCAAGCTCAAGAACGCGCTGTCCAGTCGCCTGAAAATCATGAGCCAGCTCGACATCGCCGAGCGGCGTTTGCCTCAGGATGGTCGTATCAAGCTGCGCCTGGGCAAGAATCGAGAAATGGACTTTCGCGTCAGCATATTGCCCACGCTGTGGGGTGAGAAGACGGTCTTGCGCCTGCTCGACAAGTCCAATCTTCAGCTGGACATGACCAAATTGGGTTTCGAGATCGAACCCCTCAAAGACTTCAGCTGGGCCATCAACCAGCCGTGGGGCATGGTCCTCGTGACGGGGCCCACGGGGTCCGGCAAGACGACAACCCTATATTCGGCGCTATCCGAGCTCAACAAGCCAGGCACCAACATCAGCACCGCCGAAGACCCGGTCGAATACAACTTGCATGGTATCAACCAAGTCCAGATGCATGACGAAATTGGTCTCAATTTCGCCATGGCGCTCCGTGCGTTCCTCAGGCAGGACCCCGATGTCGTCATGGTGGGCGAGATTCGAGACTTCGAGACCGCAGAGATTGCCGTGAAGGCGGCATTGACTGGCCATCTCGTGCTCTCAACGCTGCACACGAACGATGCGCCGGCCACCATTTCCCGCCTCCTCAACATGGGCGTCGAACCATTCTTGATCACGGCGAGCGTCAACCTGGTATTGGCGCAACGGTTGGCCCGCCGCATTTGCGCCGACTGCAAGAAGGAATTCGCACCTGAGCCGGGCGCGCTCTTGGATTTGGGCTTCAGCGAGGCACAGGTCGAAAGGGCGCGCACGAACAAGCTGTTCGTGGGCGCGGGCTGCCAGACCTGCAGTGGGTCGGGCTACAAGGGCCGGGTGGCGCTGTATGAGGTCATGCGGTTTGGCGAAGAGCTAAAGGAGATGGTGCTGCAAGGTGCCTCGAGCGCCGAGTTGAAGACAGCGGCCATTCGGGGCGGCATGTGCTCGCTGCGCATGAGTGGCATCGGTAAAATCCTGGATGGGGTCACTACCGCTGAAGAGGTGCTGCGGGTGACCATGTCCGACTGATGGTTCAGCGGCCAGGGGTCTCGACTCGTGCACTTTGGTGCGCTCGGGGCTAATTGCCTCGGGTCGGTTCGGCCGTACAGTCTGTAGTGAACGATCTCAAGGTCAACCTTCATCAGCTGCTCCGAGCGATGATCGAAAAAGGGGCGAGCGATCTACACATCGCTACCGGCTCGCCCCCGCTGCTGCGCGTAGACGGCGATGTGGTGCCCCTCAAGCTAGCCGCGCTGGGTCCCGCCGAGACAAAGCAGCTCTGTTACTCGGTGCTGACCGAGGAGCAGCGCCAAGAGTTCGAAGCCACGAAGGAGCTAGATCTGTCGTTTGGGGTCAAGGGCCTGTCGCGCTTTCGTGCGAACCTTTTCGTTCAACGCGGCGCCATATCTGCCGCCTTCCGGGCGATCCCCTTCAAGATACTGAGCTTCGAGGAGCTTGGATTGCCGGAGTCGGCGGCTCAGCTCGCGGCGCGCCCGCGCGGGCTAGTGCTGGTGACAGGGCCCACTGGCTCGGGCAAGAGCACGACGCTTGCGGCCATCATCGATAAAATCAACACGGAAACGCGGCAACATATCATCACGATTGAGGATCCGATCGAGTACCTGCATGCCCACAAGCGGTGCCTCATCAACCAACGGGAGGTGGGGCACGATACGACGAGCTTCAAGCTAGCCTTGAAGTACGTGTTGCGGCAGGACCCCGACGTGGTGTTGGTGGGTGAGATGCGCGACCTCGAGACCATAGAGGCGACCCTGACGATTGCTGAAACGGGCCATCTGGTGTTCGCCACGTTGCATACCAACTCGGCCGTGCAGAGCATCAACCGCGTCATCGATGTCTTCCCACCGCATCAGCAGTCCCAGATTCGCGCGCAGCTCTCGTTCGTGCTCGAGGGCGTGATGAGTCAGCTCCTCTTACCCAAGGCGGCAGGGGCGGGTCGGGCGCTGGCGCTCGAAGTGCTCATACCGAACGCGGCCGTGCGAAACTTAATTCGCGAGGACAAGGTCCACCAGATCTATTCGCAGATGCAGCTCGGCCAGGGGAAACATGGGATGCAGACCATGAACCAGTCGCTGTTTTCCCTCCTGTCCCGACGCTTGGTCAGCCTGGACGAGGCGATGGGCCACTCCTCCGACCCAGAGGAGCTCAAGACCATGATCGAGGGTATAAATAGGACGCCTCGTCAGTAGCCCCGCCAGGGGCCCGCGTCATTGCCAGCACCGAATTTCGCGTCAGCGTACGTCGCGCCGTAGGGCGCCTCGCCGAATTTTCCGTCAGGGCACTAGACCGAGTTGCTTGCCGGCAGCTTGCACGTCGGGCTGCGCGGGAAAGCGCTTTGCGAGTTGGGCATGGTAGCCCCTGGCGCGTCGGTCATTGGACAGCGTGAGAGCGCGCAGCGCCACGACCTGAACGAGTAGAGGCTCCGCCTTGCTGGGCAGGTCGTGGGATTTTAGCGATTGGACTGCGCTCGGCTGGCGCCCGCGCGCGGCCTCGACCAGCGCTTCCAGCCACGGAGTCAGCGCTCCGGCGGCAGGACCCACTTGCTCGAGGCTGCTCGCCGCTGCCGCGGCTCGGCCAGCGTCCACAAACGACAGGATGACCTCCGCGCTCATGCGCGGCGTCGTCTCGTTCGCATCCAAGAGCGGCCCCACGAGCTCCAGCGCCGCGCCCAGCTGCCCTTGGTAACGGCGTAGCCGCATCAGACGCGCTCCGTGTGCTGCCACCTGTCCGTCCCAGCCGCGCGCCTGTATCAAGCCATCCGCGAAGTCGAGTTGCCCCTGATCGAGTGCGAGGTCGATCGCGATCAGCGCGCCCCAAACCTGCTCTTCAGCGGCCAGCTGCTCGACCGCCTCGCGCTGCGCGCGGCTTTGGCCAAGGATGACGTTTGCGCTTTCGTGGAGCGCCTTGAGTCCCCTCACGCCCGACGGATCAAGGGGGAGCCCTGACACGAGCCGCTCCACATTCGTGCCCTGCAGGTTTTCATAGGCCGAGACAGCCTCGATCAGCACCGCATCGCGCGAGCTCGGCTCCAGACCTCGAACCGCGTCTTGGGCTGCTTGCAGGCGGCCGTCTGAGAGCGCGATGCGCGCAGCAAGCGCCTGAGCATTCTTGTGCAGCGCGGAAAGTTGCATCGCCTTTAGTGCAGCAGCCCGAGCAATCTCGATGTCACCGGCTTCGAGTGCCTGATAGCCGATCCAAGCTGCCATGGCCGGGGCGGTCGTCGGAACCAGCGCGCGCCTGAAGGCTTCACTGGCCTCCTCTAGGCGTCCTTCGCGTTGCTCCCGCACGGCTTGCACGGCACTGGCGGTGGCGTGCAGGAGCGGCGGGAGGTCGTCGAGACTGTCGGCGACGGGCGGTGGGGCAATGGCTGGTTCGCTGACGGGCGACGCCGCCCACTCGAGCCCACGCAGGACCTGAGTAGCAGGGCCGGGCCCGAGCCGACCGTAGGCGAGCTCCAGCTGTGCTTTGGCCTCGGTGGGGCCAAGCTGAAGCATCGCGAGCCGAGCTGCCATCAGGTGAGCCAACTTCAAATCTGGCTGCAACGACGTCGCGCTCGTGAAACGCTCGAGCGCCTCTGGGTTGCCCGCCCGCTCAAAGATTGCACCCGCCAGAAGTTGGTACATGGCGTCGCCCTTGGCACGCCCGTCCCATTCGGAGATGATCTGACCGGCTCCCGGTAAATCGCCTGCCGCGAGGGCGCTGGCGAGCCTGCCGAATACCAGGCGTTGCTCCTCGACACCCACCGTTCGGGCGCGCTGCATGGCGGACTCGATACCGCTGACCGGATCGCTGTCCAGCAGCGTGTAGAGCACGCGGTTTTTCAGCCATAGCAGGGCTGGCTCCTGCCCCCTCGAGTCGAGCTCGAACAGCTGTTGAAAGTCGGCCTCGCTGGCCCGAAGATCTGCTCGGCTGCCGCTGTCGAGGAGCCCTGCCAGCCGGGTGCTCAATTCTTGGGCACGCATCAAGCGCTGCCCCTGCACCTGCACCGCGTAACGATATCCGCCAAAACCCATGCCCACGGTCAGCAGGACCGCGCCCGCCATCAACCACGTGCGTCGAGGCGTTGCCTGGCGTGTTGCTTCCCAGGCGGGCACGACGCCACTGTCACTCTCGTACAGGCCGACTCTAGCCAGCGCCAGGAGAACCGTTTCGGGGCTGGGGTTGAGCCCATCGCTGGGATCCACCGCCGTTGGGACCCACCCGTTCGCGAGCTCAAGCCCTGTGCCTCTGGACGTTTGAGGCGGATGCACGGGCTCCGAGAGCGGAGCTGGGTCCGGTGGGAACATGAGCGCCGGTGTCGGCGGTAGCTTCGGAACAGTCACCACGGCTTCGTCGCCGAATGTACCTCTAAACGGGTCGCTCGGAATGGCTGTCCTGTCGGGAGGGTGGGTCGAACCGTTGGTTTGCGTGGTGGGAACGAGCCGGGGTGCTTGCCGCGCGTTCGGGTTGGGTGGCGTTACCCCCTTCGCAGCCGCGTTCGGTCGAGGCCGTGGGCCGGGGGAGTGACTATCACTTGGAAAGAATGGTGAGGGCGGGTGCACGGGTGCGGCGAGCTGTGGCACTGGCACGAGAGAACGCCCCATCAGCAACGTCTCCAGTGGCTCCGTTTTGGACGAGCCAGCTAGGGGCGCGGACGGCGCCGCCGAGGGGCGGCGACGCGATGCGCCCGGTGGCGACGAACGCAGGGGGCGAGAGGGGCGAGCGGGGGTGAGCGGTGGTCGAGAGCGCCGCGCCGAGCGGGCCTCCGCGGAGGGCGCTGACTCAAACGGTGTCAGGGTTGGCGCTGGGGTCGATGGCTGCTGCGGCGCGGTGCGCGCCACCTCTTCGGCTACCGCGCGTAGGCCTTTGCGCTGCTGCAATGCCGAATAGACCACCGAGCGCTCGTGCCAGAGCCGCGTCTTGGGGTCAGCGTCGCCGAACTTGATCGCCCGAGCCAGGGCCTTTTCGCTGCGGACCGCATCACCCCGGCGCAGCAGTACTTCGCCCAGGTAACGATAGGGCTCAGTCTCCGCTGGGGCGAGCTTGCCGACCTGGACGAACGCTGCTTGAGCTTCGGCCAGTAGTCCCGCATCCAGGTACATGCGACCCACGGACAGCATCACCGAGTGGTTGTCGCGGTGCCACGCTTCGGCAGTATTCCCTACCTCGCGCAGCAGCTCTGACTGATGAGAAGTTCCGAGGTGTGCACAGAGCGCCAGCGTGGCTTCGGGGTCAGGATTCTTTCGCCAGCGCGCGACCAGTTCGTCTAGAGCTTGCATGAGTCCAGAGAATGCATGTGTCCATAGAACTAGGCGGTCCGATCCGGGAAAGCTTGACGCCCTTTCTTCAATGGCCCCTGGGGTAGGCACCCGTCCGACACTGGAAAAGCACGGGCAACTCGATGGCCAACCAGCAGGCCAGTGATTCTAACCGGATTGATTGGAGTGTAGCCCGGGCTGCAAAACGCCCCGGTGCCCTCCTGGTTCGTCCGGCCGCGATTGATCGCCCAAAAACGGCGGCAAGATCGGCGCCGATCGTGTAGTGGTCCAGCAGCATTTATGTGCGGAGTCTTTGGAGTCTTCGGCCACCCTGAGGCCGCGAACATGACCTATCTGGGGCTTCACGCACTTCAGCACCGTGGACAGGAGAGCGCCGGTATAGCGGCCACCGATGGGCGGCGCTTGATGCTGCACCGCGGGATGGGGCAAGTGATCGACGTTTTTACCCCACAGCAGATCGAGCGACTGGGCGGCGCGAATGCCATCGGTCATGTGCGCTATTCAACCTCGGGTGGCTCCAGCCTGAAGAACGCGCAGCCGATAGCCGTCGACTCCACACACGGCTCGGTCGCCATCGCGCACAATGGGAACCTGACCAACGCCGAAAACGTGCGCCAGCACCTCGAGGAGCAGGGCTCCATCTTCCAAAGTGAGAGTGACACGGAGGTGATCGTGCACTTGATGGCGCAAAGTCGGCAAACCTCACTCGAAGACCGCGTGGCGGACGCGTTGTCGCGCGTCCAGGGGGCGTACTCACTACTGTGTCTGTCGCAGAAGAAGTTGATCGCGGTGCGCGACCCTTTGGCAATTCGCCCCCTCTGTTACGGGACGTTTCCTGCTCGAGCGGGGGCGTTCGTCGTTTCGAGTGAGCCTTCGAGCTTCGAGCTAGTGGGTGCGCAGTTTGCCGGTGATGTGCAACCGGGCGAGATGTTGGTCTTTGACGAGTCGGGTATGCGTCGCACGCGGCCCTTTGAGAAGAAGGACCCTAAGGCGTGCATCTTCGAATACATTTACTTTGCGAGAGCGGACTCCATCATTGACGGGATCAGCGTGTACGAAGCGCGAAAGAACC
>JANOIG010000029.1:0-2522 GCA_031407405.1 Deltaproteobacteria bacterium | reverse complement strand
GACCCATCGGCCTCGCATTATTCCCTGCTCGCTGCCTTCGCACCGCGCCCGCTGCTCGATGCCGCCCGGGCGCAGGCGGAAGCCGAGGGATATCTCGAGCACGAATTTGGCGACTTGTGTCTGATCCTGTGATGGTTGTTTCGTTATGCGAGGACGATCCAGCGCTTCGCACATCGATGGTATCAAAAACAAAACCCCGCCGAGCAGAACCCATCGATACAGGCTCCGGGGCCAAAATACGTGCAAGCGTCGCTGCTGGTGCAGGGGGACGCGCAGACCTCCGCTTCGCGTTCGCAGCCTCCAAAGATCCCGCATCCCAGGCAGATCGTGCGCGGCTCGGTCCCCTCCGGGCAGCCGCGCGCCGAAGGCCGCCCTTCACAATCCAGTCGACACTCTTCCAGCGTCCAAAAGTTGTTGAGCGAGCGATCGAACCCCGCGCAACCTTCTCGCGGGACGCACTGTCCATTTTCATACGTGTACAGCGTACTGGGCGTTGCGCACGAACCTGCAGAAAATTGCAGCTCACATTGCGCGGCGGGGACGAACGGCGGCGGTGCCGTGGGTGGGGTCACCGGCTCAGGCATTGGGAGCTCCGGAGCAGGACTCGCGTCGGCCACACTCATACTCTCGGGCAAATTTTCGGTCGAGAAGCTCGAGGCGAGGCACAGGCCCGTGACACAGGTCAGAGCACCCGCGCAATCGCTGTCCCCTTGGCACGCGCTAGAACACAGGCCCGCCAGCGCCGCCTCACATTGCTGAGCACCCGTGCTCGCCGTCATGCACTGCAGGGAGGGCGCACCCAGCCGACTGCAATCGCTGTCAGCGGTGCACGCCGCCGTGCACGTATTGCAGAGACAACGCTGCTCCGACCCGCAGTCGTGATCGACCTCGCAATGCCGGAGCCAATTGGTGTTGCCTTCGATGGCTGGAGCCCGATTGACCTCTGCGCCGCAGCCCCACGCTAGGGTGGCCGTCAGGTAGGCCCCGGCCAAACGCGCCGTGAGGCGCGTCCAAGCGAACGAACGCCAGGTTGTCATGCTCGCCATCTTACCTTGTTGCACGCATTGGAACAGGTGTCCGCCCGGACATGGGCGGCGAGGAGCGCCGCCGTTCCGCTTCGGGCCGTGGAGATGGGGTGCTCGCACCGGTGTCCGGGCGGACGCCTGTGCGCGGAGGTCGGCCCGGGTTAAGGTCAGCACCTGCCCTCCGGAGCCCGCGATGCACCCCAAGCTCTTGATTGACGCCATCACCCGGCAAACGACGGTGCTGATTGCCCAGCTGTCCACCTCGGCAGGCCTCCGAGCGCCCCTGGCACACGTGGCCGACCAAGTGTTCGTGGAGCTGGCACGGGAGCTGGAGAGTCAAGGGCTTGGGAAGAAGGTCGTCGCGGACATGTTTGGCATGGCACTGCGCGGCTACCAAAAGAAAGTTCAGCGTTTGGGATTGCTCGTGGGCACTCGCGAGCGAACCTTGTGGGAAACCGTGCTCGAGCACGTGCACCAGCACCAACCCATCAGTCGCAGCAGCCTCCTCACTCATTTCCAGCTGGACGGCGAAGAGGTCGTGGCCTCGGTGGTGCGTGACTTGGTGCAGACCGGGCTATTGTCTTCGACTGGACAAGGTCCGGTGAGTGTCTATCGAATCACGACCGAGCACGAGCGCCGGGTCATGCTCGAAGCGGACGTCGAGCAAGCGCTTGGCCCCATGATATGGGCCACCGTCTACCATAACCCCGGTTTGGGCCTGTCCGAGTTGGGCGCTTTGCTCAATCTGCGTGAGGACGACCTTCAGGTCGCGGTTGCTGAATTGGTTGCCTCCGAGAAATTGACGCGGACGGAAGGACGTCTGACGGCAAAGGCCTTGCTCGTGCCGGTTGGCGCGGAGAGCGGCTGGGAGGCTGCCGTATTTGATCATTTTCAGGCAGTGGTCAGTGCCATCGGCGCCAAAGTTCGCATGGGCACTCTCAAATCGGATGTGCGCGATCGGCTGGGTGGCGCAACCTTGACCTTCGACGTGAGCGCGTCTCATCCGCTGGCCGAGGATGTACTGGGGCTCCTTGCCAAGGTGCGGGCCGAGCTGAACGAGCTCTGGAACCGTGTGCACCATCACAACGCACAAAGCCCAGTCGCGGAGTCAGAGCGGATCCGGGTGCGTTTCTACTTTGGCCAGAGCGTGATCGAGCCGGAATGATACGCTGGCTCAAAGCGTGTCGTCCGCCAAACGCGGCAGGCTCGATCACATCGAGCGTTTCACCTGAGCGCCGTCAATAGCCGAGGCCGAAGGCCCCTCGCAAGGCAAGGCCGCCGAGCGCGAGCTCGTCGAGCTCGAGGGGTGCGGTGCGCACGGGTCCCCCCGAGCCTTCGGAGCTCAGGCGAACGTCCAGCTCCGGCGTCCAGCTGTAACCGGCTTCGAAGCGCAGGAAAAACCCGATGGGATGTGCCAGACCTTGCGGTCGAGCGTCTGCAAAACGGAGCGCCACGCCGAGCACGCTGTCGACCCCAACCGTCCACTTTTGCGCTGTG
>JANOIG010000402.1:0-16419 GCA_031407405.1 Deltaproteobacteria bacterium | reverse complement strand
CGACGACGAATGCACTGTCCCAGAACAATCGCCAGTCTAAATGGGTGGGACAGAGCCCGGCGCGGAGCGCCGCAAGAAAAACAAAAAGTGTCGCGTCTAGAGGCCAACCCAGCGAGGACCGAACCAGCCCTCACCCAGCTGGGGGCTGGTTCGGTCATGGATTGCTTCTGAGACGCGACCTCTGGCACCGTGCTTCGTACAGGACGATGGCGGCGGCGGCGGATACGTTCAATGACGACTGGCGAGCGCTCGTGGGTAGGTGCACGAACGCGTCGCACGCCTCGCGGTAGGCCTGCGACAGCCCCTGCGTCTCGTTGCCGAGGATGACCATCAGGTTGCCGGTGAGTGAGCTGCGGTCGAGAGATTGTGGGCCGTCTTGTCCGGTGCCGAGCAAGGTGAGCGGCTGCCGTGCGCGGCGCTCGGCCACCCAGGAAAGGAGGGGAGCATGGGACGGCAAACGAACCAGCGGCAGGTCGAACAGCGTGCCGACGCTGGCGCGCACACAGGCCGGATCAAAGGGGTCGGCGGCGTGACCGGTGACCACCAGCGCGGTGGCGTCGAAGGACACCGCCGAACGGATGATGCTGCCCATGTTGCCTGGGCTCTTCGGTCGATCGAGCACGAGCACCAGCCACGGCTCGGGCAAGCCGAGCGCAGAGAGCTCGACCTCGCGCATGCGCGCCACGGCGAGCAGCTCGGTTCCTTCGTTCCGTTCGGTGAGCTCGCCGAGCAGCGCCGGGTCCATCGCCACCTTGCGCCGAACGACCGCGTTCTCGAGGTGCGCAGTGGCCCAATCAGATAGGCGCCTCCCCGCTGGGTAAAGGAGCTCTTCGATCACCCAACCGTGTCTCACGGCGGCGTCGATGGCGCTCGTGCCCTCGACCAGGAACTGGCCCAAACGGTGCCGCTTTTGGCGATTGGTCTTCAGCGCCAGCCACTGTTGAAAGAGCGCATTTTTGGCCGACACCGAGAGGGCGGCGGAGCGCATCAGCCGCGGCCAATGAAGGGCATTTGCGTGGCCAGCACGGTCATGAACTGGACATTGGCATCCAGCGGTAAGCTGGCCATGAAGAGCACTGCCTTGACCACGTTGTCGACGGCCATCATCGGCTCGACCAGAGTGCCACCGTGCGCTTGCAGGGCGCCCGACTTCACGCGCGCCGCCGTGGCGGTCTCCGCGTTGCCGATGTCAATCTGACCGCAAGCGATGTCGTAGGCGCGGCCGTCGAGGGACGTGCTCTTGGTGAGGCCGGTGATGGCGTGTTTGGTCGCCGTGTAGGGCGCCGAGTGCGGCCGCGGAGCGGTGGCGGAGATGGAGCCGTTGTTGATGATGCGCCCGCCCCGCGGCTTTTGGGCTTTCATCAGGCGAAACGCCCACTGGGTGCAGTAGAACGTGCCGCTCAGGTTGACGTCCACCACACTCCTCCACTGCTCGACGCTGAGCTCTTCGAGCGGCACCGCCGGTGCGCCAAAGCCAGCGTTGTTGAACAGCAGGTCGAGACGACCCCAACGCTCACGAGCTCGAGTGAAAAGCGCCTCGACCGCCGCCGGATCACTCACGTCGGTGGGCAGCGCCAGGCACGTGCCCGGGGGCGCCAGCCTCAGCGTTGCTTCGAGCTCGGCTCCGCGACGACCGGCGAGCGCGACCTGGTAACCTTCGCGTGCCAGGGCTACGGCGACCGCCTGACCAATACCGCTGCCCGCACCGGTGACGATGGCAACTTTGCGATTCATTGGCGTCTAATAGGCGCTCGAGCGACAAATCGGAACTCCGTTCCAGCTGGGTCGCGCTAATATGACGGCATTTAGGTTAAATGACGCACTGAGCCCCGAGGCGGCGTATGTCTGCGTAAGGTTTGAGCCCGGCCCCACCCCAGCCATGGTCTCATGGCGGGTCGGTGCTCGCGAACATTGACGCATGCACCGAGCTGGGCGAAACCCCTACCATGATCGTACCTCGTATGATTCGCGTGTTGTGTCTGATTGCGCCGGCTCTGTCGCTCATGGCCTGCAACAAGCAGCCAGCATTGACCACTCCCTCGAGTGACCAGAGCGCTTTTGCCGCCGACTACCCCCAGCGGCTGAGCGAGGTTCGCACGGCATTTACCGAGGACGAGGCGCGCGCCCGTACCTCTTTTGCCACGCTGCGGGCGCTGCCGAGCACGCTGCACGACACCAACGTCCCGAGCACTCAGGAGGTGGTGCGGCAGGCCGACGCGGCAGGGCGCTCGCAATATTACGTCGAGGAGGCCTTGAGCCACGAAGAAATGGCGCGGCTGTTCACCGAAGATCGGGGCGCGCTGCGCCGCAGAATCGCGGGCTCGGTGGCCTTCACGGCCAAGGAGAAAGAGCTGCCGAAGGAACAAGCCGACGAATTGGGCAACTCGGCCGCCGCGGCGACCGAACGAGCCGTGGACCGTCAGCTCGACCGACGTCTGCACGCGCGCAACGAGGCGACGCACTACATCGCGGCGCACCGGGACGCGCTCGGAGAGCGCAATGTGCCGACGCTCGAGCAACAGTCTGACGCCATCGCGCGCGCCAGCTTCGTGGCGCACGTCAGGCTCGAGCTGCACCGGCGTGAGCTCGAGCGCTTGCTGAATGAAGAGTCGAAGGTGAGGGCCACGCTCGACCGCACCGAAGCCGACGCAAGCCGTGCTCTGGGTGAACCTGGCTTGTCGAAGGCACGGAAGGCGGACATCGAGCTGCGGCTGGCGGCGACGCGAGCTACACGGACTGCGATGGACAAGGAGCTGGTCGCCGCCCGGCTGGCCGTGGACGACATGGAAGCGAAGACGAAAGCCCTGAAGGCAGACTACGACACGCTGGTGGCCACACTGCTCCAGGATCTGGAGCGTAAGCCCACCGCCACGGCCAGCGTGGCGGCCAAGCCTGTCACTGCTCCGCCCGCGGTCAAAGCCATGGCTCCGGCTCCAGTCACGCCGACCGAAGCAGAGACCGCAGCGGCAGTGCCCTGAGGCTGGCGTTTTCGCCGGCGATGATGCCCACCTATTTCTGCGTCAGACCAAAGTCAAGCCGACGTCCGACGGCCGCGGGTGCCGGGCCAGGTGTCGGGCCGTGACCAGAACGCGTCTTCGCGGCCGCCATAATAATCGCTGAGCACCCGATCCATCACCTCCGAGGCACGCAGCGCGCTCTGGCCCGTAGACGGACAGCCCCCTCCGCGTCCCTCGAGCTCGTCGACGATGCTTTGCACGAGCGGCATTTGAACGTGCTCGGGATGCTCGGTCGCGATGAGCTCATGCTCGTCGTTTAGGCTCAAGTCGAGCGCCTCCTGCCCAAACACGCTCGCGCTCAGCGTGCCGCGCGTGCCGACAAACTCCAGCCTATCGACCGCGCCCGCGGTGTGGAACTGGTAGCGAGCGGTGCCGAGCACGCCCGATTGAGTAGAGAAGCTCATCACCACAGTATCCTCCGCGGCGGCCTGAGGCGGAACGGGCCCCGACGAGAGGTGCGCCGCCGAGCCCGCCACATGAGAAAGAGGACCCAGCAGGAAGTCCAACAGATCGAGGACGTGACTGCCGAGGTCGACGAACAAGCCACCGCCAGATTGTGGGACGTCTTGCCGCCAACCGGCCCCCGCCGGACCCGCCAACGGCTGGCCCTGACGACTGGCGCGGCCCTGATAGACATGGCTGACCGCCAACAGCTCCCCGAGCACACCGGCCGCGAGGATCTCCCGGACTTTCAAGAAGCGGGGCATGGCGCGACGGTAGTAGGCCACAAACAGCGGCTGCCTGGCGCGCTCGAAGGCCTCGACCATGGCACGGCACTCGGCGGCGCTGCGCGCCATGGGTTTTTCCATGTAGCAAGGCTTGTTGGCTCGCGCGACCTGGAGCGCATACTCGAGGTGCTGACCGGGCGGCGTCGCCACATAGACGGCGTCCACCTCGGGGTCGAGGATGAGCTGCTCGGCGTTGGTGGTGAAACGTTTGACCCCGTGGCGCCGAGCGAAGTCCGCCGCGCGCGCCGCGTCGCGGCGCATCACCATGCACAGCTCGCTGCCTCGCGCCTTGTACAGTGGCGGCCCGCTCTTGACCTCACACACGTCGCCGCAACCGATGATGCCCCAGCGAATGGTCATGGCAGCGACATATCATACTTGGAACCCGTCCCGTAAACATCGTCGGGAACCACACTGCGAGAGCTGCCGCGTTCGGGCGCGTCATCTAACTACGGTGCCTTTCGGGCTGAGCCGGGCCGGTAGCGCTCGCGCCAGTTGATCCACACACGCGCGTGTCTTGGGCGGCACCAGCCGACCCGCTGGGTACACGGCGTGAATGCCGATCTCCGCGGCGCAGTACTCGTCCAGCACCGTGACGAGGGCGCCGCGTTCGATGGCGTCGACGACGTAGAACAGCGGCAGGAGCGCCACACCCAAACCAGCGATGGCGGCCTGACGCAGCGCTCCGCCGTGGTTGCATTCGAACCTGCCAGTCACCGGTATCGTGATCACCTGCCCGCTCTCGTCGTTAAAGCGCCAATTGTTTCGAAGTGGATCGAGCGAGTAGCGCAGGCAAGCGTGCTCGAGCAGCTGTCTGGGCACCAGCGGCCGCCCCTGACGCTCCAGGTAGGCGGGTGACGCGCACGCCACCACCCGGGTGCGGGCCAGCTTGCGAGCGACGAGCGACGCGCCGCTCACTGAACCGATACGGATCGCCAAATCGAAGCCCTCGGTGACCAAATCCACAAACCGATCGCTGAGCGACAGCTCGAGCCTGAGCTCGGGCTCGGCACACAGCAGCTCCCCGAGCAGCGGTGCCACATACAGCTCGCCAAAGTACACGGGCGCGCTGATGCGCAAGAGCCCGCGCGGCGCGCCGGACAGCCCAGCCACGAGCAGCTCCGCTTCCTCCACTTCGCGCAGGATGCGCAGACAACGCTCGTACAGAGCCAAGCCCGTTTCGGTGGGCACCACGTGACGCGTGGTGCGCGCGAGCAGGCGCGCGCCCGCGCGCTGTTCGAGCCGCGCGATGCGTTTGCTCACCGCCGAGGTCGAGCTGCCGAGGTGGCGAGCCGCACGCGTAAACGAGCGCTCTTGAATCACGCGAGCGAACACCACCATCGACTGCACGTCGTCGAAAGCGTGATCAGCCAGACCGGAGGCGGATGATTGTTTCCTCACGGGAAACAATGTTACGCCGCCCGAAGGACTGCCGCAACTGCGCCGCGAGCACATATTCCCGGGGTCCCAGCGCCGGTAGGCCGTGGAAGCCGCGGTGCAAACAGTCGTCCATCGAGACGACAGGAGTATCGTCATGAGCCAAGAACAAGTCCTGGGCCTTTCCGTGAAACGTGACCTGCAGTGGGTCTCCGTATTTCTGCGCCTCGCGATCGGCAGCCTATTACTGAGCGCCGGCCTCACCAAGCTGCCGGGCGGCATCGGCGGCACGGTCGGCTACTATTCGAGCTTGTTCGAGAGCTCGCTGTTACCGATGGCTCTGGTCCGAGCCCACGCCAGCGCGATCCTGTTCGTGGAGCTCGCCTTGGGTGCCTGGCTGCTCAGCGGCTATCGCCTGGCCGTCGCCTGGAAGGCGGCCGCGCTGGTGCTCACGAGCCTGGCGGTGGGCATGCTCTTTGTCGGCAAGTACGACGTGGCCAGCGACAATTATCTCTACGTGCTTTTGGCGCTGGGTGGGCTGCTGGTGAGCCGCTTCGACGGCTGGGTGTTGGGAAGCGCGCGAACACCCTGGGTCGAGCCGGAAAAGGCTCGACTCGAGCCCACGGCGGCAGGCCTCGCCCGCCACGGGTAAAAGCCAATAACTGATCTTTAGTTCAGGTTTCCAGAAGACGCCGGACGGGATGAGCCCCGCTCGGCATGCTACACCCACACGACCATCCTTCAGGAGAGTACGTGGGCGTGATGCATAGACTATGGTTTCTGGGGGCCCTCGGGCTCGTTGCTTGTTCCGGCACAGAGAAGGACCAGACCGTCATCGGTCGCGCGAAAGCGTCCGCTCTCGGGGATGTGTGTGACGAGCCCGGGCGGGCTTGCACGTGGCTCGGGCTCCCCAGCGAAGAGGGCTTCAACGGTGATGGGAAGCACCGCGAAGACACCAAGATCTACTGGTCGATGGACATGAAGTTCGGCGCGGATGGCGTGGCCTGGTTCATCGACTGGAACAACCATCTGGTGCGGCGCGTGCTTCCCGACCAGACGGTGGAGTCGGTGCTCGGTTGGACCGACCCGGTGTTCCCGGGCGATGGTGGGCCCGGCGAAGCGACAGCCGGGGGTGCGCTCGGTACCGAGGTGCAGATGAATCACCCGACGGACCTCGCCATCGACACTGACGGTACGCTGCTGGTGATGGCCTGGCATAATCACAAGCTCCGCAAGCTCGACCCCGACACGCTGCGCGTCACCATCGAGTGCGGCAGAGGGGCAGGATTTGCTGGCGACGGAGGCCCAGCCGCTACGGCTTTGTTCCGACAGCCCAAGGCCCTCGAGCTCGGTCCGCTCGGCGAGCGCTACATTCTCGACCAGCAGAACTATCGGATCCGCAAGATTGATGCTCAGGGCATCATCACGACCCTGGCCGGCACCGGCATGCCCGGCGACCGCAGCCCCGCGGGCAACGGCGGACCCGCAATCATGGCCAACATGAACTTCGAGGGCGGCTCCAACCCAGAGCCTTCGGGCGGCCTGGCGCTGGACGGAAACCGGCTCTTCTTTGCGGACACGCTCAGCAACACCATCCGAGTGATCGATCTCGAGACCAACGTGATTGATGCGTTCGCTGGGACGGGCGACGCCGGCTACGCTGGCGACGGCGGCGCTGCCGTCGAGGCGCTCTTGAATCACCCCCGCGACATCGAGATCGGGCCCGACGGAGACTTGTACGTCACCGACACGGACAACAGCGTCATTCGCGCCATCGATTTGGCTGACGGCACCATCCGTACGGTGGCCGGCACGGGTCAGCTCGGCCTCGACTACGAAGAGGGGAAGCTCGCGACTGAAACCATGCTCAGGCGACCGTTTGCCATCGAGTTCGACCCTGCAGGCGACCTGTACATCTCGGACACCATCAATAGCCGGATTGTGAGGGTGGTCCTATGAAGCGCAGGGCATTCGAGAGTCTCGTGGCGAGCAGCGCGCTGTTCGCGCTCGTGGGCTGCAGTGGGGAAGACGACAATACAGACAAAGACACCGCCTGCGATCAAAGCATTGCCGGTAACATTTGCAGCATCGCCGGGAACCGGGAAGGCGCTTACTCCGGTGACGATGGGCCCGCCATCGAGGCGAGCCTGTCCTTGCCGCAGGACACGCTCACCGCATCCGACGGCACGATCTACATCCTGGACTGGAACAACCACCGCATCCGCAAGATCGAGGACGGCGTCATACGCCACGTCGCGGGTCGGGGTGAGCTCGGGGGTACGCTGGATGACCCGGCCAACTCCGACTTCAATCATCCAACAGGCATGCTGTTCACGCCCGGCGAGGGCCGCATGGTCGTGTCCGCGTGGCACAACAGCAAAATCCGCACGCTCGACCTCGGCACGTATGAAATCGTCGACACGTGCGGCGACGGACGCCGAGCGTATTGGGGTGACGGTGGCCCGGCGCTGACCGCCTCGCTGGACCTGCCGGCCAGCATCGCCTGGAACCCCCAGGGCGACCTGGTGATCATGGATCAGGCCAACCAGGTGCTGCGTAGGATCGATGGCGCCCAGAACATTCACCACCTTTACGGCCGCTGCGTCATCGACGCCGCTCCACCGTCAGGTCCAGGCGCGTGCGCGGAGGGAATCGCCCCCACATCCTGCGCGCCCATGGGCACCAGCTACTCGGGCAAGGCCACCTGTGGCGAGCCCAGCACGTGCACTAACCCCTGCACCCCCGGTTACTTCGGCGACGACGGTCCGGCGACGGAGATGCGAATTGGGCAGCCTTTTGGTCAATCCGCGGACCCAGGTGGACGCATCGTGTTCGACCCCGAAGGCAGGTTGTACTTCGCCGACACGGGCAACTCGATCATCCGCAGGATCGACACGGACGGCACCGTACGGCGCATCGCGGGTCTTGCCCCGGTCGGCGGCGCCCCGCAACGAGGTTACTCGGGTGACGGTGGCCTGGCCACCGAGGCCTTGCTGAACAACCCGGTCGACCTCGCGCTCGACGACGACGGTACGCTGTACTTCACCGACGTGTACAACCACTGCGTGCGCGCCATCGATCCGGACGGCGTGATCAGCACCGTGGCCGGCAGCTGTGGCCAGAAGGGCTACTCGGGCGACGACGGCCCCGCCAAGAGTGCCTTGCTCAATCGCCCTTACGGCCTGGAGCTCACGGACGACGCTTTGCTCATCAGCGACACCGGTAACCACCTCATTCGCTCCATCAAGCGCTAGTGCTATCCAATCGAAGCGTACGGGCCTCCGCCATCCTGACGGTGTTCTGCGTCGGCGGCTGCGGAGACGACGCTGCGCAGTCGCAGCCCCTATTTCCGGCTAACTACGCGGCGAGTTACGTCGAAGTGCGCGACTGCCGGGCGAGCACCGATCACGATCTGTCACGCATTCGCGTGCTCGCCGACCCCGCCAGCCGCGACGCCTATGAAGACCGAGACCAAGGCTTCGCGAAGGGCACGGTCCTGCTCAAGGTGGAATACGATTACGCCGATGCCACCTGCTCAGGTGACATCCTGCGCTGGACCGTGATGGTGCGGGAAACCGAGGGTAGCTCCCCGGACACGCTCGACTGGCGCTGGCAAAAGGTGGACGCGCAGGGCCAGGTCGTCTCCGATAACGAGCCGCGCTGCGTGGGCTGCCATACCAGCTGTGGCATGGCTCCAGAGGGTTACCTCGGGACGTGTACGACGGAGTGATGCGGTGTCCGGATGCCGCTGCTAGCGCGCGGCCGCGATCAACGTGTGATTGATCCCGTCGCGGCCTGACTCGACGTGCGCGCCCATTCCGTCGAAACCGCAGTAGTCCACCAGTGCGCGGTACACGTCCGCGCTGTAGTAGTGCGCCTTGTATCCGACGTAGCGACCCGACAGCGCGTAGCTGTCGGCGGAAAAGCAGTCCGTCACCAGGCGCCCGCCAGGTTGGAGGTTCGCCTTGAGCCAACGCAGGTGTGCCAACGTCATGGTCTTGGGCAACCAACTCGAAAGGCCCACGAAGAGCACGAGATCGTACGGCCCCAGCTGGGATAGCGTCGCGAGCGTTTCAGGCCGAGTGAGGTCGCCACGCAAGAACGTCAAGCGCACCCCGATGTGCGCGGCACGTTCTCTGAGCGACAGCTCGACGGTACCCTGAGGATCTAGATCGGCGGCCACCACCTCCACGGCTTTGCCTTGCAGGCCTCCCGCCGCCGTTGCGATCGCCTCGAGGGGCCGAAAGACGTCGTAGGCGAAGCCGCTGGGCGCCGTGAAGATGCGGATCGGCTCACCCGCGGCCAGGCGGCGCTCCAATTCAGGCTGGACCTGCCCGACCAACAGCTCTAGCCTGTCGTACACCGCGCGATGGAGCGAGTAATCGAGAAACACTCGATCGAGCCAGTTGGAACGTTGGCGCGGGGTGTCGTAGATGAGGCGCATCACGTCCGCCGAATAACCTTGCTTCAAGAAGATACGCCCCAACTTCGAGACCAGGAAAGTGAGCTCGCGCCAGCTACCGTGCAGCCAGTGGGCAAGCAGGTAGCGAAACACGTAGCGTGGGCTCAACACCTTGAGCCACAACGCCGCACCGCGGGTTTGGCGTGACGTACCCAAGGGCTCCGGCGAGGACTGTTGGAGCTCACCCTTCAGCGCTGCCAGCCGGGGCCGGAGCACTTCCACGACGCGCCTCAGCGTTTCGCCCAACGCCAAGCCCGCGACGGGAATCTTCAGCACCTCCGCCGTTGGGCGATAGGCGCTGAAGGCAGCCAGAGAATCCAGGTAGGCCTGGCGCGCTTGGCTGAGGTCGGCCTCGTTCTCGTGCCGGTCGACCCGTTTGCCTCTGCCGCGTATGCGTTCGAGCGCGAGCGCTGGCGGCAAGTCGAGAAAAATGACCACGTCGGGCAGATGCGCGCCGAGCCCGAAGCACGACAGCACGCGCTGCAGCCGTCGCGCCACTGTCAGATCCGGTAGCCGCTCTTGGCTCGCGCTCGGCAGCGGCGTGCCTTCCAGTAGATAGGACAGCACTGCGCGCCGGTCCTGGGTGGTGGGCACTGGCTTTTCCCGGCTCCGTTCGTCACTCGCGGGACGCAGGTAGTTCGCAGCGCGCCCCAGACTCGACAGCAGGGTATTGCCATCACTGAACATCACCTGCACGCGCTCACGCCGCCCGACGCAACGCGCTGCAGCGTCCTGCGCCAGGGTATGACCGAGCTTGAAAACGGGGTACAAGCGCGGATGGTCGACCCAGCGCTTGGCCATGCGCTTCAGCCAACGCGCCAGGCGGGCCACCCAGGGCAACCCGTCTGGCGCAAAGTGCGCTGCCAAGTGATCCTGCTCGGCATCGGCGATGGAGAACGTGTCGCCGACAGAGCCCGCGCACGTCCCGCACTCTCCCGCTACGATGGGCGCCAACGCCGCTACCAGCGAGCTCTTGCCGCTGCCGTCAATCCCCAAGATGCAGACCTGAAGCGCCATCGGCTCTATGTCTCCTCCGCAGTAACGAACGCAAGCTCACCCGCCCACGTCAAGCTGAGGGTGCCTGACCATTCCTCTGGATCCTCGTCGATGAAAAACTCGCGAGATGCGGGCTCCAAGAGGCGAAGCTGAAGGGGTGAGCGCGGCGTGATTGTATAGCGGCGTGTGGGCCCGAAGCGAGGCATCAGAAAGCAGCTGATGCCTCGGGTGCCGGGGACGGGTCGCACCGGGAGCCCGGGTATCGCAAAGCTCATGGCCGCTCCAGAGAGGAAGCGAAACGACTCCACCCCTCGATCGTGCGTGACCTCGACGCGCTCGCACGTCTGTGGCACGACCACGCTCGCTCCGACGCGAGCGCCAAACGCCACCGCGTATTCGAGCGTCGTGAGCCGTTCCGCGCCGAGCGTGCGCGCGGCCAGGCGCCGAGCACGCGGCCAACGTCGATGCGCGCGGTCGAGGCTGCCGGGAATGCGTCCAAACTGACCGAAACCGGCGAGCGTGACCCCGTAACGCCGCAGCTCGCTCGGTCCGGCGAAGGAGGAGCAGCACAGGACGGGCACCGCGACCCATCGGTTCGACCGCAGGCACTCTGCCAAGTGGCGCGCCGCAGCGGCCGGCGCTGCGGGAACACCCAGGCGTTTCGCCAATACGTTGCCAGAGCCCAGACGCAAGGCAGCGATGCGCAGCTGCCCTGGCGGCTCGGGCAACCCCAGAGGGTGATGAGCACACACAGCTTCTACCACCGCACGCAGCGTTCCCCCGCCCCCCGCCGCTATCAAGGCGATGGGGCCTGTCGCGGCCGCCATTGCTCGCGCAGCATGCTCGCGGATCGCTGGGTGCCCATTCAAGACGACACTGTCCACGCGAGAGTTACCCAGGATTTGGCGAAATCCAGCGCACAGCTCAGCCAAGAGAGCGCCCGCGTCTCCGAGACCCGCGCTCTGGTTCGCTAGAATCACCACGTGCATGTCATGGGTGTGCACGCGGGCAACGAAGCTAGCGCGCCACGGAGCCGCTCGCAAGCGGTGTGACGTGCTTTGATGGGGTCGCTTCCGCGCCCGGCACTGCTTCCGCTCGCTGCGTGACAAGTCGGTAGGTGCGGGTGGACGAGCGCTTCTGCGCCTGGCGTCAGAGGCAGCGCCGAACGTCATCGTCTCCGATCCGCCCGCCCCTAACGCGTATGCTCAGCCGGCGTTCCGCTTGCGCGGACGGCCCAAACGCCGGAAAGTAGCCAGCATGGTCCAGACACAGGCCACTTTCACCGAAGGCGCCTTCAAGCAGGGGTTGCGGCAGGGGATCCGGAAGTTTGCCGAGCTGCGCCGCCGCGCCAAACGCCAGCTGGGGCTTCTGGCGCCGCTTCGGATCGCTCTGTATGGCGGGTACGGCAGCCCGACACAGGTCACGGTGCGCGGGCGTGTGCTCGAAGAGAGGCTCGGAGCGGCGCCGACGCCCAGCGACCGTGGCCTAATGAATTTGAAGCGGGCTTGGGGCCAGGTGGAGTCGGACGAAGTGCCCGGTGTGGGGGTTTCGGTTTCCGCCGCGGGGCGCGTGGCTCACGCCGTCACCGATGACGAGGGGTATTTCGTGGCGCGCCTCGAGCTACCCGGAGTCGAGCCCGGCTGGCTTGCTGTCGAGGCCGAGATCGTAGAGGCCCCCTACGACTTCAGCGAACGCGTGACCGCTCAGGGGGCCGTATTGCTCCCGGCGCCCAGCGCTCGCTTCGGCGTGATCAGCGATATCGATGATACGATCCTGCGCACCCATGTGCGCAACAAGGCCAAGATGGTCTTGGTGACGTTGCTGGGCAACGCGTTTACGCGGCTGTCGTTCGACGGCACCACCGAGCTGTACCAGGGCTTGCTCGCGGGCGGCGGTAATGCCCCCTTCTTTTATGTGTCGCGCAGCATGTGGAACATTTTCCCGCTGCTCGAGCATTTCATCGACCATCAAAAGCTGCCGCGCGGCCCGATCTTGTTGCGCGACGTGAGCCTGCTGTCGGACCGCCGGGCGTTGCCCCACAAAGAGCAAGCGATCGGCGAAATTCTAGCTACTTATCCCGAGCTCCCTTTCGTGTTGATCGGCGACACCGCTCAGCGTGACCTGGACATCTATCTCGCTGCCGCCCGCGCCAACCCGGGTCGGGTGATCACCATCTTGATTCGCAACGTGTCGGGCCAGAAACGCGCCGAGCGCTTGCGGCGCCTGGCGTCCGAGGCGGCTCCCGGCTGCAACGCGCTGGTGTTCGATGACAGTCGACAAGCCGTCCACCACTGCCGCAGCCTCGGCCTTTGGTGCCCCCCGACCCTGGTTGCCACAACGACCGAGGCCGCCGAGTGAAGCTCTCGTCATACGCCGTTCTTTCCGGAACCGTATTGCTGTTGTCGAGCGCGTGCTCGGATGACACGGCAGAGCCGGACGCGCGCTGGCACATCGTTCAAGACGCACTGCCCGGAGCCTTGCTGTCTGTTTGGGGCACGAGCGCGAGCGATGTGTGGGCCGTGGGCGCAGACGCGGGGGACGGGGCGGGCCCAGCGGTGCTCCACTTCGATGGAGCCGGGTGGTCCCGCCTCGAAACGGGGGTGACGGGCGACTTGTGGTGGGTGTTTGGTTTCGAAGCGGGGCCGATCTACCTGGGCGGAAGCGGTGGCATGATCCTGCGTTACAGCGCCGGTGCCTTCACGCGCATGAACACTCCAGCCACGGGCGTGGTGTTCGGGATCTGGGGCGCATCTCCAGATGAGCTGTGGGCCGTCGGCGGTGAAACCGGCGGTGCAGAGGGCGCGTTCGCCTGGCGCGCCAGCGGCGATGATTGGACTGTTGCCCCACAATTCCCAGCCGAATTGGCCGCCACCGCCGCACTGTGGAAGGTGTTCGGTCAAGGCCCCGACGATGTGTGGATGGTCGGCACCGACGGTAATGTGCTGCATTGGGATGGCACGTCGCTCGAGCCCTCCTTTACCGGGCTGGCTGAGTCACTATTTACCGTGCACGGCAATTCAGAGCGCTTCGCGGCCGTCGGTGGCTTTGGCACCGGCCTCTTGCTCGAGCGGGCTAGCCCTGAGCGAGAGGGCAATGTTTGGCAGAACGTCGCCCCGTCCGATGCCCCGTCGCTGATAGGTGTGTGTCTGACCGAAGCGGGGGGCTACGCCGTCGGTGAGTTTGGGTATGTCGCCACACGCCGCGAGGGCCGCTGGCAAACGGAGCTCACCGGGCTGGAGCTGGGGGTGCGGTCCCTGCACTCGGTGTGGATCGATCCCGACCAGGGGGTATGGACCGTGGGCGGACAGATTCGCGTCGCGCCGCTCGTGAACGGCGTCATGTTGCACAAAGGTAAGCCGGTCCCGAGCGGGCTCGTAGGCCCCTAGAGCGGGGGGCCAGGCTCAGTCTTGGGAGCCAGCGTATTTCGCGCCGCCTGCAACATGGGCCGATCGGGATCGGGCTCCAGCACGGAGGCGAGCAGGCGGCGCGTGTAGTCGTGCGCGGGATGGTCGAAGACCTGAGCCGTTTCACCCATCTCGACGATCTGGCCGCGCGTCATCACGGCCACGCGCTGGGCGATGTGGCGCACTATCGACAGATCATGCGCGATGAAGAGGTAAGTCAGCCCGAGCTCGTCCTGCAAATCCATCAACAGATTGACGACCTGCGCTTGCACCGACACGTCGAGCGCCGACACGGCTTCATCCGCCACGACCAGCGCCGGATTGAGGATCAAAGCCCGGGCGATGCCGATACGCTGACGTTGGCCGCCGGAGAAGGCGTGCGGGTAGCGCGTACGATATTCAGGTCGAATGCCGACCCGGCGCATCATGGCGGTGACGCGGTCTTCGAGCTCGCCCCCGCGCGCCTGGCAATGGATGACCAGTGGCTCACCAATGATTTGCTGCACGGTCATGCGCGGATTGAGCGAGCTGAACGGGTCTTGAAAGATCATCTGGATCTGCGGGCGCAGCCCCTTGAGCTCTCGCTGCGACACCGTGGCCAGGTTCACCGGCTCATCGCCGTAGAAAATGGCGCTGCCGGAGGTGGGGTCGGTCACCCGCAAGAGCGTGCGAGCCAGCGTGCTCTTGCCGCTGCCGCTCTCACCCACGATACCCAGCGTTTCTCCACGCTTTAGATCGAAGGTGATGTCGTGGCAGGCCTTGACGACGCCGATCTGGCGGCGGATCAAGCCGGACGACAGAATTGGGAAGTATTTGCACAGGTGCCGTACCGCCAGCAGCACGCTGTGCGAACCCAGCAAGCTGACCTGGGCCGCTGGAGCTGCCGATGCGTTCACCCGGGTAAGGCTAGTTCGGGCTCGCTGCCCCGTCCAGGGAGTCGCGGTGCATCGGCATGGGCTGGTCGGGGCGCACGTTTTCGGGCATGCTGGGGCGGTGGAAACCCACAGCTATGACGCCATCGTGGTCGGCACCGGCATTACGGGCGGCTGGGCCGCCAAGGAGCTGTGCGAGCGCGGCTTGAAGACGCTCGTGCTCGAGCGCGGGCGTGACGTGCAGCACGTCACGGACTACCCAACGGTGGACAAGGCGCCCTGGGAGCTACCGTACGCGGACCGCCTCAGCTTGGAAGACAAGCGGCGGCAACCGGTGCAAAGCTTAAATGATTGGGCGGTGTCGCAAGCCACCAAACACTGGTTCGTCGACGACCTCGAGCACCCGTACGTTCAGGAGAAGCCCTTCCAATGGACCCGGGGCTACCACGTGGGCGGCCGCTCCTTGATGTGGGCTCGGCTCTGTTATCGCTGGAGCGCGCTCGATTTCGAGGCCAACGCCGAGGACGGCTTTGGCGTGGACTGGCCCATCCGGTACCCGGAGCTCGTCCCTGGTACGACTACGTCGAGGAGTTCATCGGCGTCAGCGGTCAAGCCGAGGGCATCGAGCACTGGCCCGACGGCAAGTACCTGCCACCCATGGAGCTGAACTGTCTCGAGCTCAGCGTGAGGGAAAGGCTCAAACAAAAATTCGACCGCACGTTGACCATCGGGCGCGTCGCCAACCTGACCCGGCCCCACCAAGGGCGAGGCCAATGCCTGTACCGCGACCAGTGCATCCGCGGCTGCCCGCAGGGGGCGTACTTCAGCAGCAACTCTTCGACGCTGCCAGCAGCGGCGAAGACCGGCAACATGACCCTGCGTCCCCACTCCATCGTCGGCGAGCTCATCTACGACGACAAGCAGGGTAAGGCCACCGGCGTGCGCGTCATCGACGCGCTGACCAAGCAAACCTACGAGTTCTCTTCGCGCATCATTTTCCTGAACGCCTCCACCTTGGCCAGCACCGCCATCATGCTCAACTCGAAGTCACGGCGCTTTCCGGACGGTTTCGGCAATGACAGCGGGGAGCTCGGGCACAACCTCATGGACCACCATTTCGCTGGCGCCTGGGGCCGCTCGGAAGAGTTTGCGGACCGGCAGCCCCAGGGGCAGCGCCCGAACGACATTTGCGTGCCGCGCTTCCGCAACGTCAGAGAGAAGAGCAAAGACTACGTGCGCGGCTTCTACTATGGCGGGCGCGCCGGTCGCTCCGGCTGGTGGCGTTCCTTGTGGGAGCCCAGCCTGGCTGGCGCCAAGCTCAAGAAAACGCTGGCCGAGCCGGGCAGCTGGAACATGTCGCTGCAGGCCTTTGGCGAGAGCCTGCCCCGCCACGAAAATCGCGTGTACTTGAAGCCAGACCAGCTCGACAGCTGGGGCTTGCCCCTCTTGGCGGTCAGCTGCGAGTTTGGTGAGAACGAGGCGAAGATGACAGCCGACATGAAGGCCTCTGGCCTGGAGATGCTCGAGGCCGCGGGCCTCAAGGATATTGCGAGCTTTGGCGGT
>JANOIG010000392.1:0-4659 GCA_031407405.1 Deltaproteobacteria bacterium | reverse complement strand
CGCGGGCGCTCCCCCTCCCGCTCGGGGCACCCGCCCCCTTAACGGGCTCACGAGCGTGGGACACGGTTGACGATCGGTTCGAAAAGTTGGATGCGCACGCCATGCGGCAAAAGCTCGACGTCACCAAAGGTCAGAGTGGGTCAGTCATCTTCGATCAACGACCCAACGGCCTTTATGTCTTTGGAATCAACACCAAAGTCAATGGAACTTACAATATAGGGCGGCGTTGGAACTCGGAGTACTATAATTGGGTTGCGGCTCGCAGTGACTTTCCGCCCTAGAGGTATTGCGAGAATGCGGCGATCCTCTGCGCGGCAGGATGGCGATCAGCTCGTGATCGAGCGTAGGCTGCTCGACGCCGTCGCCCTGGTCCTGGCGCTCACCATCGGGTGCGGCGCACAGCACCGAACAACCGAACGCGAGAAAGGTGGGGAGAGCAATGCCGGGGCGACCAGCACGAACGGTATGGGGACCCAGAGCGAGTTCGACACTCGCCTCTGTTTCCGCGCTTGTGAAGATCCTGCGGGCGTAGAGAGGCCGGTGCCCTTGCCGCGCCGCGCGTGCCCCGACGAGGAGCCGGTAGAGGGCATCGCTTGCGAACCGAGAGGGTTAGTTTGCGGATACGGGGAGGGAGCAACCGCAGAGTGCCGAAAATATTACGAATGCCAACAAGGCACCTGGAAAATACCAGCGCTCGTTCAAACACGACGCAGCAATCCCTGTGCGCCGTTGCCGGATGGCGCCTGTCCGGATGTAGCGGCTCCCGACGGCACCGAGTGTCAAGTGGGAGAGTATGGGCGCGGGACCGTTCCCTGCCAGTACCCCGGCCTGACCTGTTGGTGCAGCCCACGCGGCGAGAGCTTCCCGGGCTCGCCCGGGACCTGGCAGTGTTACGGGCCTCCGAAGGACACACGCTGCCCAGCCGTGCTGCCCAACATCGGAGAGGGCTGTAGCGATCCGGGGATCTCGTGCAACTACGTGCCGAACAGTTGCTACTTCAACGCCTACAGCAGTGTCTTCTGCTTCGAAGGGCAATGGGAGCCCGGGGGCAGTGGCCTGCCAGACTGCTCTTTTTGATCAGCGTTTTGATCAGCGGGATGGTTTCCTTGAAGCGGAAGGCTTGTTTCGGAGCGTTTCTCGCCCTGCCCCTCTGCATTGCGTGCGGGGGCAAAGGCGTTAGCGGCGATTCGGACACGACGCGAATCATTGGTCCTTCAAGTGGCGCCAACCAGGAGGGAGAAGCAGCAGGTGCCCGTCGAGCCGAGGAGCAGCCTGATCCAACTGAACCGTCCGCCCTCGCCGAACCCACCGGCGGCTCTGGACCTGACGGCGCTCTCTCTCTGGGAGGGGAATTCTGTGCGCAATATCTCGAGCTGTGGGATTGGGGGGCGCAACGGACCGAGAGCGACTGTTATTCGTGCACGCATCACTACACCTCCGACGGTTGTCCCGAGCCGGATCGCGAACGCTGTGCGGCAGGTACGGCCTGCATCGAACGCCATTGCCTATGTACACCTGACAAACCCGCTTCGGATTACAGCACGTGCGTGGAATCCAGTTATCCTGACGACCTCTGCGCGTGCATTGCGAACTGCTTTCCGGCTGAGGAAACCACCTGCATCGAGCAGTGGCGTGAGCGCATGCAATGTCAGTTGGAAACGTGCCCGGCCGTCTGCGACTTCTAAGCTCTCTGCTCCTCGTGCCCAATGACCCTGAAGACGGAGCGACCAAGCCACATCGGGTACGCAGTCGCACTGATGCCTGCCGTCATCGCGCTCGCGGCTTGCTCGAATGGGCCTCGGCTGGAAAGTGGATCTGGACCTGGCCCGACCATCGAAGTAGGTCGTGCTCGCAGTTCCATCGTGGGAGGGAGACCGGTCGAGCCTGACGAGTTTTCCGGGGTTTTGTGGTTAGACAGCGGCTGCACCGCCACGTTGATTCACCCGCGCGTGGTCGTATTTGGTGCTCATTGCGGGCTACCCACCCAAGGTGTGTGGGCCGGCGATAGGCTCGATCTCGAATTTCACACTGAATCTCGTACAGTCGAGGTGCGGGAATACGGGGGTGAGCTGCTCCTGCCAGTGCACAGATGCGGGGTGAATCCGAGCGCCGACATAGGCAACGGGCGCGATCTTGCGTACTGTATTCTGGAGGAGCACGCCGCGGACCTCTCGCCGCTGCCGCTGATCGGTGACAACGAACGGAACCCAGTGACCATTAGCCAGGTGGTCTCTCTTGTTGGTTTTGGCTTCGACTCGGAGCTCGAAGACCCGACGACGCTCGGGACGAAACGGGTCACCACAGCGCCGATCCGCCGTATCGGCTTCGAGCTCGAGATCGGAGACGAGAGTTCCGGGACTTGCGCGGGCGACTCCGGTGGCCCCGCTCTGATGGGGGGACAAGACGAGGGTTGGAGACTGTTGGGCGTGTTGTCGTCAGGTGAGGTCGACCTTTGTGGCGAAGGTCGCTACACGGATATCCATCGCTTCACGGCTTGGCTCGAGGAAGAGACCGGAATGGAGTTCACGAGCGCGATGATGGCCCGTAGTTCAGATCCGGCGATCGCTCCTGCCTTGGATACAGAAGGCGAAACGTACGTGCGCGGTCCATCGTGTGGAGTCATCACAGGCGCCCGACACCGAAACCTCCTTCAATGCCTGATGCCCCTCGTGACGCTTCTTGCTGCACTCAAGTGCAGATTTCCTCTCACCCACCCGTTCACCGCTTAGCACTACTGCGAGAGGTTCAGCCGGTGATGGAGGTATCAGGTGCTCACGTCCCGGTACCGGTTTCACCTGGAGGGCCTGACCGGCGCAGCGCCGCCGAAAGGTTAGCGTGTACAGTGAGGTGGTGCGCGGCGCTGTGCTCGCTCGAGGATGGTGCGCGCAGCGCGCGCCACCCTCTCGCCGAGCCCGTTTTGGGCGGAGTTGCCGCGCACGGTCCATCGACCTCGTGACCACACCGCGGCGTCAAGACAAGGCTCGGCACGGAGGCGCGAGCCATTGGCTCCGCTCTCCGTTACCTTGCGGCCCAGCGCAAGGCTCGCTCCTCCGTGCCGAGCTCGGCGCCACCCAAGACCTGTCGATCGTCCAGACGCAGTCTCGGCGCCGCTCCGGGATCACGCCCTCCGTGCATCGGGACACCATGCCAGGGGCACCCACCCGCAGTCGCCCCTGGCGGCACGGGGACGGCAGTATCAGGGGCCATCAGCCACGTGTCCGTGAGCAGGGCCCGCGCAGGACCTATGACAGAAGGGACATCGCGGCAGCCAGCGCGCAATAGCTCGGGCGATGGCGAGGCGGATGGTGATGAAGGAGTCGGCGAAGTGCCGTTCAGGCCGCGAGGGGGATCGTGCCGGCGTCAGCTTGCCATCTGACCGAGGGGGGGAAACGCCGCACACGCTCAGAAACGATGAAAGCGTAGCAGCACAGGACGACCGAAACGTGGTGATGCCAGCCAGGGAACGAGCGCCCCTCGAAGTGATCCAAGCCGAGCTCTCCTTTGAGCTCCTCGTAGGCCCTTTCGGTGCGCCAACGCTCCATGATGATGCGCACGATGGCTTTCTTCGTCAGGCGCCGGGGCAGTGTGGTGAGCACGAACTTGGTCGGTTTGCTTTCCCCTTCTGGCCACTCGATCACGAGCCAGAGTGGTTCTCGGTCCTTGGCCTCGGTACCGTCGTCGTGGGCCACCTTTACGCGACGGAAGGCAAAACGCGACCAGAGTTTGCCATTAGTGCCGACGCGCCAGGTGAGTCGCCGGAAGGCGCGGCGACCGAGTTTTATGCCGAGGTCTTGTGCGCCGATCGGGTCGCCGCGGCGGCGACCCATCTTGTCCAGAGGCCAGACTTTTGCGCTGGCCTGGACTGCAACGCCGAAGTCGAGACCGTGCGCTCGGACCGTGTTTCTAAACTCGCTCGAGCTGCCATAGGCAGAGTCGACGAGCACGATCTCACCGGGGATCTGGTCCTCGACGGCGCGCGCGATGAGCTCGAGAGCCAGCTCCGGCTTCGTCTTGAACACGAGGTCAGCGGGAACTCTCGCTTTGTCGCGTCGGTCCGCGTCCGCGGTCCACGCCTTGGGCATGTAGAGCGCGAAGTCGATGGGGACGTGCTCATGCCTCGTCGCAATCGTCAAACTGACCCCGATCTGACAGTTGCCGATCTTGCCCAGAGTCCCCGAATACTGCCGCTGCACGCCGACTGAGTGCTTCCCCTGCTTGGGGAAGCCCGTGTCATCGATGATCCACGTGGTCACGGGCTCCTGCGCCTGGAGGCACTTCACGGCGTGCAGCGCGGACTCTCTGCGCACACTTCGGTCATCCCAAGGGCTGTCGCGGAGAAAGTTGAGCAGGCGGGCCTGCATTCGCTCGCATTCCTCAGCGTCGCCGGTTGCGCGAGCCGCGATGGGCTCGACACTCTTGCGCTCGCCATCTCCCACGATGCCGAGCGCGTATAGCGCGAACGACTCCCTCTGCTCACGCCGACGAAGATGTCGACCGATCTTGTCGTAGAGAAACTCTTGCAGCCTGCCGCCCACCGCTTCGTCACTTACCAAAGCCATGGAGGAGCACCCTGCACGCAAGGGCTTCACATGGAAATAGTCAAAATCCGCCCTGCACGCAGAATGGAACGACAAAGTGGGAAACAAACGACACCGGCCT
>JANOIG010000259.1:0-5388 GCA_031407405.1 Deltaproteobacteria bacterium | reverse complement strand
TCGAACACCGAGAGGTCCAGGTGCTCCTCGACGAGCTCGTTGAGCGCGTGCTCGAACGAGCCCTCCACGACTTGGTCCGCGTACGATAGCGGAATCATCTTCGCCTGGTTGAGGTCGTACGGCTTATATCTCGCCATCGCTCACGCTCCCTTCAGCTGTGTGACGGCGATTTTATCATCGAAGCGCCGCTTTTAAAGCGCTTTCTGACTTTTTCTACAACCTCAACGGCTGGCGTTGAGCTGGGGGCCCCAGCAGTCTGCGTTGGCATCATTGCTCGACACTGCTGCCTTGGCGAACCAAGGCAGCGAGCCATCACCCTACCAGATGGAAGCCCGTCAGTTCAAACGGCCGAGTTAGCCAGCTCTGCTCGGCTGCACGCGGCAGAACCTGCACGCTGTCGATCGGCTCTTTCCACCGGATAGCATCTGTGTAATTCTATGCCAGACATGGCTTCCTCCAATGGATTTAGCGCTGACGTCGCCCGTCGAGCCGTCGGAATCACTTATCGCCAGCTCGACTACTGGGACAAGACTGGTCTGGTCCGACCGTCGATCAAGCAGGCGCGCGGGAAAGGCTCGCGCCGAGTCTACTCGTTTGAGGATTTGGTCGAGCTCCGCGTCATTGCGCAACTGCTGAGGATCGGCGTCGCGCTGGCCGCAGTCAGAAAGGCGGCGCGGTACGTCCGTCAGCACTTTGCGGAGCTAGTACGCCCGCTGGCTCGCCTCGCGCTAGTCGCAGAAGGCAAGCGTATCCTCGTGCGAGCGACAGACGGAAAGGCACTGATCGATGCGACCTCGGGCGGTCAAGTCGTGATCAGCTTCTCTGTGGCGCCGATCGCCGAAGATCTCCGGGGCAAGGTCACCGACCTTCAGGCACCGCGAAGCCTAAAAGTACGCGTCGGTCGAAAAACATTTGTCGCGGTACTGACGCCAGACCTGGCGGCGGGCGGCTACAGCATCGAAGTCCCCGATCTCCCCGGGGTGATAACGGAAGCCGACACGATCCCCGAGGCGCGCAAGATGGCGGCCGACGCGATCAGGCTGTGGCTGAGTGTCGCGGATTCGGCTCCGAGGCGCCGGGCGAGGTAACCGCGTGGGAAGGCTCGCGCAGCTGACCGGGGAGCGCCTGGTCCGCGCCATGGTCAAGCTCGGCTGGACGGTGAAGCGCCAGTCAGGCAGCCACGTGGTGCTCGCTCGTCAAGGGCAGGGCTCTGTCACCGTTCCGGTTCACCGCGGTAAGACCTTGAAGGAAGGCACTGCCCGCGGGATCCTCAAGACTGCCGGCGTTTCCGAGGAAGCGCTTTTCCGGGTATACTGAGCGGCACGCCATTTGGTCCGGCTAACGACCTTGCCGTTCACCCGCAGGCGCCCGCGATTACCTCAGCCCAGCAGGGCGAAGCCACAAAACAGGCCGCGACGCGGCCCTCCCGCTCAACTTCCTCGCGCAGCCTAGGCCTCTCCGAGCCTGTCGGGTGCAACGGCTTGTTCGGCGGCCCACGCTCCGCACTTATTTCGACCTCTGCTGATACCCGGCTTCGTCAAGCGCTGCTCAGGCCAGTGCGCTCTGGAACCTCCCCGCTGTTGGTTTTGGTCAAGGACCCCTCATTCAGTTGGACGTCTCCGGCTGCAGGTCGTAGCCACAGACGGGGGAACAGCCGCTGAAACGCTACAACTTCTCGAACTTCGTCGGCACGCCGAGCGCGGCGAGCTTCTTCCAGGAGCGCTCGACGATCAGCGGGTAGGTATTCAGATAGTACGGCAGCGCCGCGCACGCCTGCTGGATTGCCATCGCTTTGGCTCGCTCGATCGTGGCATCGCTCGGGTTCAGACGCTCGAGAAATCTTGCTCTCGATTCGTCGGTGAACAAGGGCGACCACGCAACCTGCACGTCGACTGCCGGGTCGCCAACGCACGCTGAGCCCCAGTCGACCAAACCGCTGAGGTGCCCGTTCAACACCAGGCAGTTACCCTCGAGATCTCCGTGTACCCAACGCAGAGCGCCACGGTGGGGCGCAGCCGCCAGACCGGCCTCCCAGACCTTCACGGCCGCTTCGGCGTCGACCAGATCTGCAGCACTCGAGATCGCCTGACGGGCGCTTTCGTCGTACTCAGCCAACGGTCGGGCTCGATTGTGTGGGGGCGGAGCCCCGTCGATCGGCGCCTTACGCAGTCCGCGAATCACGTCGAGCATGGAGTCGGCGAATGCGCTGCGATCGCGGATCGTATCGGGACCGGCAAGCTCGCCCGGAACCCACCGATGGACCGACCAGGCGAAGGGGTACTCGCAGTCGGGTCGCCCCAATGCCACCGGTTCGGGTATCGACACCGGGAGGTGCGAGGCCAGCGTCGGCAACCACTTCGCTTCCTTCGCCGGTTGTTCCTTGGCCCACGCAATCCGGGGTAACCGCACCACTAGATCCTCGCCAAGCCGCCAGATCGCGTTGTCGGTTCCCCACGGTTCGACCGGTCGCAGCGCAAGGTCTGACCAGTGCGGACACTGCACTGCAATCAGCCGAGCCACCAACTCGACGTCGATAGCAATCTCATCATCGTGCATTCGGACCGCAGTCACCGCACAAGCCTCGCCCGTCTCACGGTGGAAGTCCATCTGGCTCGGCTACGCCCTTCGCGCGGGCAACAACACCCGCGCCGCTGCAGCTATAGGCTCGGTCCGCCGAACGGCTGGCGATAACTCGCAGGCGCGTGACCGACCGCAGGGAGGGAGCGCGACTGTCGGGTTCATCGTCCTAGTTCGGCAGCATGTCATTCGCGCGAACAGCCTCTCCATTGCCACCGAGACGGCAAGCCAAGCCCCAATGGGCATGCGTTCCCGCGATAGTGAAGAAGCGGAGACCGCGGCGGCACTACTCACGCTGGTCGCTTCATGCCGTCTGCATCGGCTCGATCCACGAACCCACCTTTCCTGATGCGCCCGGGTGTGTCGCGGGGCGGATGCGGCATTTACCTCCGGGGATGGTGAACGAGCAAAACCGCGCCGCTGGACAACTCTCGGGAGTCGGCGCGGTGCATTGCGCCTTGAGCTCGGCACAGCCTAAACGCCGCTCGATGCCGCGGTGAAAGTGAACGTAATCATTGGGTTGCTCGCTGTGCGTGCAGCTCGCTGGCAAGCGGGTTAGACTCGCCACATGAGTCGGTCAGAGAAACCGTGCGCAGTGTTGCTGGTGGCGGCTAGCTCGTTGCTCGTGAGTCAGTTTGCGTTCGCTGACGCGCCCGCGACTCCGTCACCGCAACCCTCCGACGCAGCGCTCGAAGCGGCGGCACCCCCGGCGGATGCTCATTGCGTTCCCGCGTGGGTCATCGACGCCGCGGGCATTCGACAGCTGCCGGAACGTTGCGTCGACAACAGCGCGACCACCGAGATCGGGGTTTCCGACCCAGACTCTCGCTGCGATCCACCCTGGTTCATCGATGCGAAAGGCATCCGGCGCGCGCGCCAAGAATGCTTGCGCGACCCTGCGCAGGTAGCACCAGCTGCGCCACCCGGCGGCGTAACTGGCAAGAGCTCGCCAGCGCCGGCAGCCAGCGGGTCGCAGCCGGATGCCTGTGAGCAACCCGATTGGGTCGATCAGCACGGCATCAAGCGGCTCAAGATGCAGTGCCTGGGTCCGGAGACTGCCGCCGTGCCCGCACCCGACGGGTCTACGCAGAACACCGAAGAAGCCGAGAACTGTGCTCAGCACTATTGGGTGGATCAGCACGGCATCAAGCGACTCAAGATGCGGTGCCTGGGCCCTTCTACTAGCGCAGCGCCGGTGCCGGCCCTGCCTTCCGTGACGCCCGGGCCGTCTTCGCACCGCAAGCAAACGGCGCACTGCACCGAGCCTTTTTGGGTCGATCAGCACGGCATCAAACGGATGAAGATGCAGTGCCTGTAATCGGGCCGCATTTGTGGCGCCCGCCCGCTGCGCTCGCCCTGCACGTGAGGTCGGCGGATCGCTTACTGAGCGCCGAGTTTCAGCTCAGCCCCTCGGCTGCGGCCATGGATCAACTCGGTGCGCCCGTCGAGATGGGTTTGGCGCATCGTTTACCCCGGAATCGGAGATTCTGAGATTCGGACGAGTGCGTTTCGGATCTCGCTGGCGCCGCAGTGCCCACGTCTGCAGAACGCACGACGGTTCAGCAGTGAGGGCGGAGCGCAGGCGACGCCATCATCTGCTGAAACCGTGAGTTGGACAGCGCCGACTTGAGCCACCAATCCAGCTCACGCGTCTCGCGTCACTCCGCGCGGACGAGGTTGACTGCCCTGCAACGGCGTGAAAGGCGGACGAGCAGCGCAGCTAGAGCCGCCAGCACGAAGTTGGAATGACCCGGTGACCCGCGGAGCGCGCAGCCCGAGCTTCGGGCTTCAGAAATGTATGGCTCGACGGCACCGTCCGAAGATGCAGTTCCGTCGACCGAAGAGGCGGTCGGCGAGATGCCTGCAAGCGAACGGACCTCCTCAGGTGACATCACTGGAAGGCATGTTGCGGTCTCCACTTTGTGACCCGCAGGGTCCCACACCACGAACGTGAAGCACGGCGCATAGTCGAAGTCCTCCTCGAAAATTTCTTGCTCCAGGGTCGTGGGTTCGCCCGTGACGAGCTCCAGATAATGTGTGATCTGGACGTCGTGCTGGTCATCGCTTGGACCGACTCCGTCCAAATCCGGCTCGGTTGCGCTCGGCGGCGCGTCATCCGTGAAGTAGAGCCGCGCGCGATAGGCATTTCCCGGCGCTTGCCCACCCTCGGCCGCCGGCAGCTCGATTCTCGCCATCAGCGCTCGGCGCGTTCCCGCGGCAACGCAGTTGGCAGGCCCGCAGCTCGTATTCTCGCATGCCTGGACATCAAAATCGGACCCGCTTAGCGAAATTTCAATGTCTCCGAGGAGTACCAGCGGTGCCAGCAGTGAGCCACTGGTCACGAACGTAGAGGTGACCGTGTCGCTGTCCTCGGTTGGGATCTCCTCGCCGGTGACGGATGCTTCGAGACGGTACGCCCGTTCCGGCAGCAAAGGCTCTACGGGGTACCATGCCGCAGTTGGTTGGTCCGAGTACCACTCAATTGGGCGTCCCGGAACCGTCGTGCCTGTCAGAACATCGACAAGCGTGACCACCACCGGAAAGCCCGGCCCACCAGGCTCCGAGGAAGCCGCAGCGGTGACGACGATCCCGCTGTTGCGCGCCACGCCGATCGCTCCGTCGCCAGGCCATAGTCCGGTGATCGTGAACGTGGGAGTTGGTGATGCGCCACAAGCCAAGGCTGGTGCGGGGACAATCGCGGCTCCGGCAACGGCCATGTGAGCCAGTAGAATCACTGGGGGCCCCGTCAGACGAGTGGGTCGGCGTACCACGCCGTGGCTATACCACGTCCGGCACGCCCGGGCACGGCCA
>JANOIG010000207.1:0-49944 GCA_031407405.1 Deltaproteobacteria bacterium | reverse complement strand
GTCTTTCCACACGCCGCCTGCGTCGTCACCCTGGTCGATCGCCTCATCCATCGAGCCGAGATCATCGACATCGAAGCCGACAGCTACCGCCTCAAAGAGGCCAAAGAGCTCACCGCTGCCCGTACCAAACGAAGAACCAAGAAACCACCGTCCTGAACCCCTGGCCTGTTCACCGGTGAACTTCACCGCCCCAGTCGCGCTCTTCACCGGTGAACTTCACCGTATATCCGCGGTTTCTGATGCCCGTTAACACCAACAGTCGGCGATGCTCGGCCAGACCCTGATTAGGCTGCCGCCACCTGACAAGTACCGCGCCGTGAGCCAGCAAGTATGACGGTCTCAGACGGCGCAGGCGCCGGAAGCGCGTCAGGAGTGTATGACTGACGGAGTACCCGACGAATGCGGTAGTCCCATGTTCGTGGCCGCCGCCGCTGGCACTCATCAGCTGCTGGCTTTCCGCTTTCCATCGATCGCTGGGGTACCAGCTCTCGATGGGAACCGGCGGTTGTTCGCAGCGGCAACGGAGAGGCTCGGAAATCGTGGCGCAGTAGTCGATGCTGAGTGGATCGGCTTTCTTCACACTCTGGGAGGAGAGCTTAGTCGAGCCGAGTACCACTTTTCACGGTTCAACGAAGTGCTCTCTGTCATGCGACGCCGTCGCACAGTTGCAGGGGGCCCCGTTTTCGCCGATCCTGAGCCCGCGCGAGCAGTGTACTGCGAAGCCGTAGCGCACCTGGCTGCTATTCGCACATTCGTGGATATCGCGGTGTATATGGCAGCTAGACGACTTGGGCTCGATGGAAGACGCGCTGAGGATTGGCAGGCCTCTCAGGCCATCGGGCGCGATCCGTTGCCCGATCGATACGCGCACTCTCCTGAGATAGGTGCGCTCCGTCGCCACTCGGCCTGGTTCGCGCAGCTTAACACGTATCGAAACTGCATGAACCATCGTGGCTGGCACCCCAACTCGTTTGGCTACTTCGAACGCGCAGATACGGCGCCCGAGAGCGGCGACCCGCTGGCCAACGTAATGCTTGTTCCGGATCTCCGCAGCCTCGCTGGCGGTTCTCGGCCTGGTACTTGGACTTACGAAGACCGCACCTGGCTTGATCAGCTGCTCGGAGAACTGGGCGCCGGATTCGATGCGGTCCTCGACGCCTTGTTTGATATTTGGGGGATCCCGATCCCCGAAGCGGCCCGAATCCCGTATGCTGAGCAACCCGGTGTGTTCTTGACGGTTCCGGCGGCGCGGCCCATCAAAGGCCAAGAACCACCCGTGATTTACGTGTTTACGAGCAAGTTCGCCGTTCGAGCGTTCATTGAAAAACTCCGTCGAAATGGGCTTGAAATAGCATATCGGCTCCGAGCGTTGCGCCCCACTAGGTTGAAGGCCAACGAAGAAGTCTACCTTCTTGGTTACGATTTCAACCTCTTCGGCCCCAAAGCAAGCGTGCAAGTGATCGAGCATTCAGACGGTCAGCCAAGAATGGCTGCGTCACTGCAGGTCGAGCCGCAGCACGCCGGCGACTTTGCCCAAAGTCGCATCGAGTTCAAGCTTCCGGGCACGTTGACCGGCACTGTCTACGTGCTCGACGGACCAGACCCTGGCGGTCAGCGTCGGGACCAGGGCCCGTGACGGCAAGCCAGCGATCTCACCAGGAGGGCTCGTCGGAGCGCAATCATTTGGCCGCACATTGCCGCCAGCATGACACGTCGCACCGCCTCGGCCTGCTGATTGCAATGCTCCAAGAGTTGCACACATCACGCGGATTGGCCGTCTACAACGACGATGACCCACAATCTACTTGCTCGTAGCCCCAAACTGCAACTGCCACCAAGGCTGTTCAAATACATGCCTTCCCGGTTTGTTGATGACTTTGTGGCGCGGTGGCCGAATCCCCTTCCGAAATCTCACCTATTTCCAGCGTTGTCATGCGGATCCGGCGCGAGCAGACGTCTTTGAGGGGTCACACGTTGACTTGCCTCAGCATAGCATCCGAATCACCCGGAATACGGGCGAGACCTTCCTGGTCAACGCGGCATTCGTAAACGCCATCAAGCGAGAGAAGGTTCATGTGTTCTGCCTCTCAACCGTCCATGCTGAAGAACTGTACGACACGTTCTCAGCGGACTGCTGCGTGGAGATTTTCTCACCCGCCTCGTTCATTGCAAGCTGCCAGCGATCTCTAATGAGAAAACGGTGGAAAGGTCGCTGGCGTTTGCTCAGCAACGTCGTCGAGTACTATGCCGCAGATGAAGTTGCCCAACGCAATATCAAGGATCCAAGGCTGATACCCTTCTTCAAACCAGACTCCTATCGCACGCAGCACGAGTTTCGAATAGCCTTCGCCGAGCACCAAGCTCTGGAACTTCAGCAGCGCATAGTGATGGCTCACGTGCTCACAGAAGAGGAAATGCTCCGGACTGAGAAACCCTGTACACGCTGGTTGAGAACGCGAAACGCTCCGAACGCGATGCGCGTACACCGGAACAAATGACGGCAGCTTGAGATCCAAAGCGCGACGGCTCAGGGCAAGGATACGCATGAGCCGCTCACTCACCCTCAAAGCAACGCGAGGATTTCGGCCCGACTTCGTCTGTGAGACGGCGCAGGATGTGCTCGTCACACTCATCGCGCTCGGCGATCAGCATCTCTTGGGGCTTCGCTCAGTTCTTGGCTGGCTTTGTCTGATGCTGCGAATCCCTCGCGTCGCAGGACTTCGACACGGAGCTCCACGCGACCGTGGACGGCCAAGGCGTGCATTGGTTTGACGGCCCGAGTTCGTCGGGCGGGCTCTCGACGCATGGGCTTACCGGAACCAGTGCGGCTCATTGAAGCTTCAGCCAACCACGCGGGTCGCCACAACGAGAGCGCCGCAACGATTATTCAGCGAAGCGGTGGACCTTACCCGGAAGTTTGGTGCCGTCGAATTCGACCGCATCTAGTCGAAGCAGAGCGCCCTGGACCTCGCTGGATACTGATCCCATTGCCACCAGTGCGAACGCCAATTGACCCTTATGCTCTCCCGTCAAAGTCTCGAGAATCTCGGTCTGGCGAACAATATGAATATTGGCACCGTCGCTGAGTAGCCAAAGAGCGTGCCATTCGGTTCCGGCCCTCTCTTTGACGGCAATCAGCGCCTCGCGAATCTTCTGCAGAGAAACACCGGTTCGGCGAAGTGCGGCAATGACCCGTAGCTGGACGAGTTCACCGAAAGAGAAGAGGAAGAACTCGCGCCGTGCGTTAGGGCCACGATAGATGGAATGTGGTGATACCAAGCGCGTAGTTACCCAATAGTCCAAATTTCTCGCGCTGATACGTGCTACGCGGCACGCGACTCGGGCGGGATATAGTTGCACTGGCACGAATGATACCACACAGTTGTGGTATTAATTATTTAGTCGAGGTATACTGAACGGATATATAGTATCAATCAACGCCGCATGGATGCGGCCGAATTTGTCGATCAGACGGATTCAGGGGTGCGGCGATGGCTGCGGCCAAGTTGTGGAGCGCTCGTTGATAGACAATCCCTCCAAGAATCTGCGGCCATGATGGGTTAGTCGTTGCGCATGCCCCCGAAGTCGAAGGAACGCATGGGAGAGCTACCGAGACCCGACAGGGCTTACGGTCTCGTCGGTCTCAGCATTCGCCAACCTTGGGTTGCGCTCATTCTCGGTGGGCAAAAGACAATCGAGGTTAGATCTTGGGCGACCAAGCATCGAGGTGTGCTCTGGTTACATGCGGGGAGGCGTGTAGAGGCAGACGTATGCCGGACTTGGGGTTTCGACGAAGCGCGGGTTACCCGCGGCGCGCTCGTCGGCCATTGTTATCTGCGAGCCTGCGTCGAATTTACAGCATCAACCTGGGAGGAACTCCGCAGCGCCCATCTAAATGCAGGATCATTCGAGCCACGGAAGTTCGGGTGGTTTCTCAGCGATGTTCACTGCATCGCACCGATTTCGATGCGGGGAAAGCTCGGTCTCATGAAGCTGCCGCGTTCAGTTCTGCCAAGGGCACTAACAGCGACCCAGCAGCTCTCAGAAGAAAGGTTGGGGGTTCATGCGCAAAAGGATTGAAGCCAATCCAGGAGTGTTGGCGAAGGAGCAACTTCAGGAGTTAATCCGGAGTAAGAGCATTTCGGCGTCGTCGGAACCCGACTATGACGCATCGGCATTCGATCTCCGAATTGGCGAGAAGGCATGGGTCCTGAATGAAGGCTTGCGCCCAACGACACGACAATTGGATAAGATACGTCGGGCAGCCAAGGACCTCGTTCCGGAGGAGGGACAATTTGTGCTCAAGAGGGGTGAGATCTACCTTCTTGAGCTCGATCACTACCTTGATCTTCCTGCGAACGTGAGTGGACGAGCGACGGGACGCAGCAGCATAGGTCGGTTGGACGTCATCACCAGACTATTGGTCCCAGGGTGCCAGGAGTTCGACGTTGTACCTGCTGGTCACGAGGGTCCTCTCTACCTGCTGGTCGTTCCACAAACCTTTTCGATCAAGATTGCTCCTGGTGGGAGTCTCAACCAATTGCGGCTGTTCTGTGGTTCGCAGTCAGGAGCGGTGCTGAGTAAAGACGCGCTCGTTCACTACGGCGTCCCGTTCTGGTGGGTGAAGGACGGGAACGAATATCGATCTTGGCCAGATGAGCGTGAGCCGGAAGACGGACGCAGTCGAATTACGGAAGACCCGCTTCTTCTGAACCTCACAGTTGACCTTGAGGATCCTAGCGAGCGGTTTGTTTTTGAAGCGAAGAACGATGTCGACGACATCATCGACCTCGGAAAAAAAAACGCACACGAACCTGCCAAGTTTTTTCAAAAACTGCCAGTCGATAGCGAGGATGGATCCGTCACCCTTGTGCAAGATCGGTTTTACATAATGAAATCGAGAGAGCGTCTGCACATACCGCTTGGCGTTGCGGTGGAGGTTGTCGCGATTTCAGAGCGGATTGGGGATATCCGTATTCACTACGCAGGATTTGCTCATCCCGGGTTTGGAACGAAAAGGATTGATGACAGGCGCGGCACTCCGTTGATCTTCGAAGTCAGATCGACGGACATGAAAACTCGACTGTCACAGGGGGCGCTTCTGGCGCGTGTTCAGTTATTTCGGATGTCACGTGAGCCGATCGTCGACGAGCTTGAGAAAACGTCATATGCAAATCAAGAGCTGCAGCTTTCGAACTACTTCGCCCCCTGGTGACAGATGACGAGCATTAGTTCCGATCCCATCGCATGCTATCTTTCAAGTTTCGTTGGTCTCTACCCTCGGATTTTAGAGTGGTATGCGTCCATCGTTCCAGAGATATCGACTGGGGGTCGGAGCATGATCGGGTTGGTGGTTGATGGTGAGTTGAAAGGCTTGGCGGTAACGAAGAACAAGGCCAAAGCAAAGCTCTGCCATATTTCAATCTTGGAAGACGAACGGCAACGTGGTCTGGGTTCCGAGTTGCTACGGGCGGCTATCACCACGGTTCTTCAACACGGTGCTCGAAGTGTTCATGTCACGACGAGCGAAGAGGTAGCAGAAACCTATGGTTTCTTCTTCTCTCGCGTGGGCTTCTCAATTGTTGACATTCAAAAAAATCGATATCGACGTGGCTCAAGTGAATTCATCTGGAAGGCCAGTGCGTTTGGTCTTTCGGATCGAGTTATTGGAAGCTGCCGTACAAACGCTAGGCCGGTCATCTTGCGACCCGTGAATGAAAGCGTTCTAACGCAACCAATTGAATTTTGGCGACCTGCTGGAGATTCACAAATCTCCATATCGCAATGGATGAATGGTGAATGGTGCTCAGACGAACCCGGACAAACGGCGAGTGTGTGGGCGCATCTACCTGTCGCTCATGTGAACCTAGTCAGTAGCCGCGAGTCTGCGAGCAATGGGAAGTTCTCATCCGCCATCAATCGCCACATTGAACATAGTGAATCAGAGTCCCACTCGTACCCGTTGCGTATGGCAGTCGGAGAAAAGCTCTACGCACCACTTGTGGCGCCTTCAACCGCTGGTGAGCGGTTGCAAAACGGCACCCGTTTTGTCGGCAAGAGCGAAGTCTCAGTACCCTATTCGAGCTTCCCCGATCGCAGACCCTCGGAACGACGACGATCTAGAGCGCAAGGTCGTCCGTAGCGGTGCTCGTCAATTGATAGTGAATTAGCACTACTTGGGTTGCCGAGTTCCCCCAGGCGATGGATACTTTGCGAGGGTTCTTACTCACGGTCCCGTCAACATGGCTGCCCGACTACCGAAAGCGTTTCATGACGGAGCTTCTCAGGTTCCGACTGAACTGGCTGGAAAGCCGGCTCTGACGTCGGCGCCCGAGCGCGTGCTCGTTCTTTGGGGCGAGCCCGAACACGGAACCCGGCGGGTGATTGGCGAGCTTTGGCGGGATCCACAGGGGTTCGCCTTCGGCTACGGCCACGAGCTAGACCTGGCCATTCAAAAGGGCTTCCGACTGCTGCCCGAATTTCCACTGTTTCGAGGGCTAGAAGCCCCCTACCGATCGCCGTACCTGTTCGGAACGTTCGCCCAGCGCATTCCCTCGCCGAAGCGTGCCGACTACCAGAGAATACTCGAGTCGTGGGGCGTTCAAGCTGGAGATTCCCAGCTCGAGATCCTGGCTAGAAGCGGTGGCGTGCAACTGACCGATCGAATCGAGCTCGCCGAGCACCGTTCGGAGGATGATCCGCTCGAGCGACCTCTCATTGTCAGGGTCGCCGGTATGAAGCACTACACAGGCGATGCACAGATCGCCGAACGCGACCCATTGGTCCTCAAGCGTGAACCCCACAACGCACACGACACCCACGCGACTGCCATCTTCACCGAGGGTGGATTCCAGGTAGGTTACGTGCCGAGGCAGTACGCCAAGCCCGTTGCGCGACTGTTAGACGAGCACGCTCCGCTGAGAGCCCGAGCGCTGCGTCGCCTTACCATTCCGGCAGACAGCGGGCGTTGGCTGGTAGAGCTGTCGCGGCGGGATCGTCCTTAGGCACGGCCCATCAAAGTGTATAGTGTACTATACACTTTTCACCGATAAGAGGATCTCACGCCCATCGCACAGGGATCTCCGGGCGATCATCAGCCCAAGCGGCGCCCGGTACTGGCGCAAGCGAGCTGCGCCGAGGCGGCCCCATACTCAAACACCTGCGGGCAAGTCTCCGGCAGACCTCCTCGCTCCCGCTGTTGTCTATGGGCGCCACGCTGCGTGATGACACTGGCTTCACCGAAGCGAAGTTGGGGTGGCCGGGCGATTGCACGGTGTCGCCTGGCGCACGACCCACAGTGGGTCGTCGCAAGAACCCAGTGCGCGACTGCTCCAGGTGATTGCCTCCGCGGAGGATAGTGATGGGTGCGATCCCCATGGACTACCTATTGCAAACCTTCGAGCTCGTATGACCCTCATCAATAATTCTCGGTCCGCTGCCGGCGTTTTCGCCTCCAGCCGTTGCCCGCCGTCACACCTGTGGCGCCTCGTTCACGCCGCGTACATGGGCGGCTCGAGCGTGGTGACAGCCGCGCGCGCTGCCGTCCTGTTGGGAGTGGCGAGCCTCACCATCGCAGGGATACTGATGCACTCGTGTCCATCAGCCGCGGCGGATGACGGTTGGAAGGCGGACGACGCCGCGCTGGCGAATGAACCCGAGCCGGCGCTTGATCCTCTTCCCCTGGCGCCGTTCGATGCACTCCGAGCGGCGTCGGTGGTGGTCGACCTCGAGCTTCGCACTGGCGTAGGGTGGAGCACGCTCTCGGAGGATGGTAGGCCGCTGAACGACTATGTCAGCGGCTGCGCTGATGCGACCTTGCGCGTGGGCGGATTCGCCACGCCCCCCTTCAAGTTGGGTTATGAGGCGACGGTGGGAGCTCGGCGGGTGCTCGGTGGCCGCGAAGCGCATGAGCCGCTGGGCTACTCACAGCCCCAGGCACCGATCGAAGGGGATACGTGGTACGTGTTGCCCATCGGTGGCTTTTTCGAGCTCTACCCGTGGCAGCGAGCCGGCGTCTCCGTCGGTCTCCACGTCGGAGTCGGGACGTTCTGGCCACCGGAATACATGGTTGGCGGCAACATCGAGCTTGCCGGGACGATCGCCGCCGACGTTGGCTATGAGCACGTGTGGTCGACACAGGCGAGCTGGAGCCTGCGCTTGCGCGTCGCTACGACGGGTTTTGGCCAATCTCATATCGATGAAAACTACACGACCACGCAGAACTCGAACGAGCTCACGCTGGCCGTTCGGGCGAGCGTGTTCTGATGGATCCGGGTAAGCGATCACCTCGCGCCAAGAAGGGGACCGCGAAGAGGCGCGCGCCACGCGCATTGGCCCAAGCGCAGAAGACCCAGCCACAGAAGCCCCAGCCGCACCCGGTGAAACTCATCGGCTCGCGCGATGCGCCGCTGGTCAAACGCGTGCGCGAGATATGCCTTGCTTTTCCCGAAGCTGCAGAGCGCCTCTCGCATGGTGAGCCCACCTGGTTTGCGGGCAAGGGCAAAGTATTTGCCATGCTCGACAATCACCACCACGGTTCCCCTCACCTCTCGGTCTGGTTGCCGCAGCCCTTCGGCGTTCAGGAGGAGCTCATTGATGCGGACCCCCAGCGCTTTTTTCGTCCACCCTACGTCGGCCCGAGCGGATGGGTCGGGGTCGTGCTCGACACCAAGCCCGCCTGGGACGTGGTTCGGCGCCTCATCCACGACGCCTTCGTGCACGTGGCCACGAAGAAGCTCGTGGCGCAACTGAGCGCGCAGAACGACGGGCTCTGAGTCGCATCCGCACCCTGCCCCAAGTTCTCGATCGAGAGGCCTCGAAGATCGAGAGGGACGGACCCTCGTCGTAACGGCTCATGCGCGGCGGCCGTGACTGGCAAGTCCAAACGCCCAGCGATCCATCGGATCGCGGCTGGACTTGGCCCTGGCTGTCAAGAACCCATTGCTCGGGACACCGGAACCGGTCACGGTTCGACCCGTGTATTTAAATGTCACGCAACTCGCGCGGCCATTGGCCGACCCCCATTGGTCATGACCGCTTCGTCACTCAGCTCCAAGACAGTCCGCGCGTCCGGGACCTGGACGCGACTCGCAATGCTGTCCGTCGTCGCGGCTGCAGCCTGCAGCGTGGACGAACGTAACCCCGGTATTCCCGGGGTCGGCGGGCAAAGCGCGGAGTCGTTGCTCCCGCAACCCTCCGGGGGAGATTCCCCGGCTGGGGCAACTGGAGAGCTCGGTTTGGACGGCGGCAGCCTGCCGCTCGACCCGGATGCCACGACGCCGGAAATGCCGGTAGCGACGTGCACGGAGGGGGAGACCCAGCCCTGTGGAACGGCCGAGGGCGCATGCGAGTTTGGCGAGCAGACTTGCGAGGGGTCCGGCTGGGGCGAGTGTGTCGGGGGGGTCAGCGCCGCGCCTCGCGACTGCGCCTCGCCGCTCGACAACGACTGTGATGGCCAGGCAGACAACTTGATTGACGCCGCGTGCGCCTGTGTGCCCGGGGAAGTGGACGACCGCTGCGGACAGTTTGCTGAGCTCCACGGCAAGGGCGCCTGCGCCCCCGGGACTAGGACCTGCCTCGTGGGATCGGACGGCTCCTCCAGCGCTTGGAGCGAATGCCAGGGGGAAATCGGGCCGGTCGCGGCGACCGACCGCTGCGAAACCGCCAACGACGACAACTGTGACGGCACCGAGAACGGCGGCTGTCCGTGCGTGCCCGGTACGAGTCAGGAGTGCGGTCCAGCGAACGAAGTGGGCATTTGCCGGCGGGGCAGCGCGAGCTGCGTTCAAGGGACGCTCGGACAGTGTGACGCGGTGTTTGCTCGGGCGCGCGATTGCGGGTCAGACCAGGACAACGACTGCAACGGCTTGATCGACATCGACGAGCTCGGGCTCTGCGAATGCGTCATCGGCGAGAGCCAACCGTGTAATGAGCACCCCGGCCTCGACGGCCGTGGCCGCTGCAAGTCCGGATCCCAGACCTGCGTCGGTCGGCTCGACGACTCGCGGAGCGCGTTCGGCGCCTGCACGGGCGACGTCGGGCCCTTGCCGAACGACTCGTGTGCCGTCGCCAACGACGATTCGAACTGCGACGGGCAAGTCAACGGCGGTTGCGCCTGCGTCATTGGTGTCTCGAGCTCATGCGTCAACCCGGACCCTCAGAATTGCGCAGCATCATGCGTCCGGGCCGGCTCCGACTTCGCCACGCGCTGCGAAATCACCGCGCTCGATCGCGATCGTGACGGCGTTTCGGCTTGCGCCGCCGCCAGCGGCGGCGGGCCGCTCGACTGCAACGACAACAGCGCCAATGTTCGTCCGGGCGCGGTCGAGGTGTGCAACGGCACGGACGATGATTGCGATGGCCTGATCGACCTCGGCGATGGCCTCACGGTCGGGGGCACGACCCGCAACCTGGCCGGGCTCCCTTCCGCCGACGTGGCGTTCAACGCCAGCGACGACAACTTCCGTTTCGTGGCAGAGCGCGGCCTGAACGGCGCGGTCAGTTTTGGCGTGGCGGACGCGACCAACCTTTTCCCGCGCGCCGATGTGGACCCGCACTCTGCGCAAGTGGCAAATGCCGTGCCTCGGATCGTCGCGTTTGACGACGAGTTCGGGATCATCCACACCCTGCCGAGCCGCGGCGGCGGGGCAGCGTTCCAGGAGTACTTTATCCGCGTGGACGGGGAGGGCGCGGTGCTCGGGACGACGCTGCTCGGAGGGGTGGGCGGCTCCGACGGGAGCCTCGCGGTGCGGACGTCGGGGCTGTGGGTGACCGCCATGTCTCGTTTCGTTTTCGTCAACGGGGTGCCCCAGATCTCGCTCGAGCTCGGCCGGGTCGATGCTGCAGGTAACTACACGGTAGCGCCCAACTCCCTCATCGAAACTGTCGGCCAGCCGCGGATCGCCGTGGTGGGCGATTTGAGCGCCGTCATCTGGCAGCGCAGCGGCGGCTTCAACTCTCCCTCCTCACCCCCCGACCCGATCCGCTGGGCGCGTTTCAACGCCAACCTGGCGGTGCAAGGCACGGTCGTCCAGCTCGAGCCCGTGGGAGCTCATCCCGACATCACGACTGTCGGAAACGGCTATTTCATGGCCTGGGCGGTGGGAACAGGCCTCCGCTACCAGCGGACGAACACCGACGGCTCCGTGGTTTGCACGGGGGCCTCTTCGTTTGGCAACGGTGTGCTCGACCCGCAGGACGCCGTCGCCGTGGAGAGCACGCCTCGCGGCGTGGTCGTGTTGGCTACCGACTTCAGCGGCGGCCAGGTGGGTGTGTTCGTCTACGACCAGGCCTGTCGGGAGGTCCAGCGCGCGCTCATTCCACCAGCACCGAGCTCGCCGTCGCCACGGAACCCGCGCACGCCCAACCTCGCGCCTGGAGGAGGCGACATCCTGTTCGCCTGGACCGAGGGGCAGCTCGACAGCCATTTCCGGCTCACGACCGACTTGATCTGCAATTGATGCGCCTTGGGCAGCGGGCCCCACCGCGGCGGCGGGGCCCGCTCGGCTTCGCGGCGCTGCTCAGAACATGAGTGTTCCAGCGCCCATGCTGAAGCCCATACCGCTGCCCAGGCTCGCGTTGGCGCTGGTGAGTTCGGCGAGCGCGTCCTCCGCGTTGCTTTCACGTTGCGTGTGACTCGCGTGAGTGCTCGCCACCTCGAGAAAGCCGATGGCTTGGCTCAGGTCGGTCTTGGCCGCCGCGTTCAAGCTGGACACCGCGTTCAGAACCTCGAAGGCGTCCTCGGCCTCGACAAGCGCCAGCCGCAACAGCTCTTGCTGCAGCTCGCGGAAGTGATTGTGCTCCTCGTCGATGATGGCCAGCGCACCGTTGATGCGGGCGATGGCAAGCTGAGCGTTGAAGGCCGCGTTGAGCACGCGCAGGAAGCGGCCGATGTTGGCGATGTCCGTAGCGTTCAAGTCCGCCGGGTTGCCACCTCCGGCGGGAGAGTCTGCAAACGCGCTCGTGGTGTAGAACGCGGTGGCTTGTTCGATGGTTTCGAAGGCGTTGGTGTGAAAGAACGGACCGGTGTCGGCGGCCTCGATCAAAGGCGTGCTGTTGAAGCCGCCATTGCCAAAAGAATCGAGCACGCTGTCGCCATTGGCGTCGAAATTGAAGCTGCCCAGGCCCTGGCCACCGAACCCCCCGTCGAAGGGAATGCCCTGTGTATCGAGCTCGGCGATGCGCACCGTCTCGACCCCGGTGTCGAAGTTGCGGTTGAAGCCAGCCGCGACGTTTGCACCGGCGTTCCTGTGGCAGTTGTTGCAACGCGCGCCAGCGCTTTGGAACCTGACGCGACCCGCCTCGGCCCCTGTGTCCGACAAAGACACCGCAGCCAGGCTCAACTCATTGGTGCGCCCGATCGTGCGGGTGAAGTCCCCGATGGCGTCGAGCTCGGCGCTGGTCGGCAGCACGAAGTCCACGCCGGCGGTACGATTGAGCGATTGGGTATAGTGCTGGATGACGGCCCCCGTCTGAAAGTCTCTGAGCTCGCCATCGTTCGGTGCGCCGTCGCCCGACCACCCCGTCCGTTCGTTGGGGGGCCGGGTGGTACCGTCGGTGGGCACCGCTTGGGCGGTGACCGATGTTCCGAGCGAGAAGCAGTGGGGCACGCTGCGCATCGTGAACTTCGTGGTCGGGCTCTCCAGGCCGTCCACATTCTCCAAGATCAGGCCAAAGTCACGCATCAAGTCCGGCCGCTCGAGCTGTGCGAGGGCGGGCTCTTGTTCCGCGATGAACAGCGGGTCACTATTGGGCAGCGTGGCGATGAAGTCTGGATCGATGGTGTAGTTGTGGGCGGCTGGATGGCAGCTGGCACAGCTGCGTCCGTTGCCGCCGAACGTGTCCCGAAAGAACAGCTCGGCTCCGACACACACATCGAGCGACACGAGGTTCAGCGTGACCCGCGGATCCTCTTCACAGAGCTCGGTGGCGTCGTCGATCAGCAGCGCCTGGGGCAGAAGGCCAGGCAGCGCGCTGCCTGTGAGGTGAGTCTCGTCTTCTGCCGAGGAGCAGCTGTAGAGCAGGACTGCCAAACACACCGAAAGCACGACGGTGTGATACCTGGATGGACCTTTGACCTGTGACATGTTTTCTATCTCCCTCTATTTCTTGCAGTCGGAGAGTCGAAAACCCGAGGTCGCGGGCAAAACACGGCCCGACCTCCACGCCGGACTGAGCGCGGTTTTCTTCCCCCCGGAAAATCAAATGCGAGCTCGCCTGCTCGCACGTTGCCAGCCTCGGACTGGCCGCCCAACGCCCGATGCTCGGGCGCGCTGTTGCCTTCCCCTCAACGACCCCGCCCCATTGCCCCCAGTCGAGGCATGGTGGCGCGCGCCATCCGACGTGTCAATGCATGGTCTATTTCACGGCGTTACTGACAATGGAATCCCCGTACTGGTGCCTAATCCGGGACGCTGCCGGAGATGGCTTGAAACCAGCGCGCGTCTTCACAGCGGTCCAACTCGTGACCAGTGCCGAGGGGGGCCACCGGATCGCGAGCATTGCAGCTGCAGTCGACGGGCTCTGCGCACTCGACAGCCGCGCCTGCCGTAACGCGGTACGTGTAGCAAGGCAGCACGACCGGCACGTCGAGAGAGGCTTCCGCAGCAACGAGCTCACCCACATTGGGGTCATACCCAAACCGCCCCGCACCGCTTTCGAACCACACTTGCCCGCAGCCCTCAGTCGCACGACGCAGGCTCAAGCGTCGATCATTGGGCTCCACATCGCAGTCATGCACCGCCGCAGAATAGCTCGGGCATTCGTAGATGCTGCAGAAGCAGTCGAGCGACACCCGCGCTCCGTCCTCGCCCTCCGACTCGCAGCTGCAGCCGGAGGGGGGTAGCGGCGGGGGCTCGGGCAGCCAGCCCGACAACGTGTTGCAGGTCGGGTAGATGTCACCGCAGGTGGAGCAAATCACCTGCTCGCTTCGCTCGCAGTCGAGCGATCGCGTAGCGCTCCAGATGGCTCCGCCGATGTCGGCGGCCCCCCATAGCCCGGCGGCGACGGGTGGAGAGCCAAAGCCTTCGTACCAATGACTCGCGTCAGCAGGTCGGTGCACCGCGATCAGCCCGCAGCCATTCACCACCATCGTGCGGGGTGACGAGATCAGAGACCCGAGCGTTGGCACGCTGCAATCGGTCAGGGAGAGCGCCTCCTCCAGGGTGGGGCATGGCCTGTCTGCACGGCAGGTGTCCGCGTAATCTACCTGTCTGCCCCAATCCGGCAGGTCTTCCGCGAACGGGAAGGGCTGATACTCGGCGCTCACCGAGGGATCGCTAGCGGTGGATCCAACTCCTTGCGACTCCGATCGTCCAGGGGGCGTTTGGCTCGAGCTCTCGCATCCGAGCCCAGCCGAGAGGCCCAGCAGAGCGGCCAATACCCTTGCCGCGAGGGGCTGTTTTTGTTTCACCGCCGGAGCCACCTGACCCAGAGTATCGCATATCCAAGCATCGGCCAGCGTGGAGCGCGTTCTACCGTATCGCGCAGAACGACGTAATCTGAGTCGCCGGGCTCGTAACGGTTTGCAACCGTGACGAATCGGCACGGCTTGCGGCAAAGCTCGTCTGCGGCTACGGGTGGTGGTTTCGCGTCGGGAAGAAGCGTCCGCCGCGTGTAATGCCCTGACGCAGGCGCAACGGGAAGTGGAATGACACACGTAAGCAACCGCTGGCGGGCGTTCTCAATTTCGGGTCTTCTTGCGTTGGGGGCGTGCAGCAAGGATCCATCGGCTAGCGCGCAGATGGCCGGGGCTTCGGGATTAGCGGCCGCGGAGACTCCGGGTTCGGGCATGGGCGCGGCGTCGGTGGGCGGTGCCCAGAACACGCCTAACGGTGAGGGCAACATGAACGTAACGATGCGCGATGGCGCCAATCCCAGCTGCCTTGTGCCAGAGGCCTGTGTGGCGTCACCCGGCGCCAACCTCGTCGTGCGCGAGATCATCGGCATCAACGCGGGCTGGACGTTCTTCAAGTACCCAACGGCCGCCGAAGCGGACGCCCTCATCTATGACGTGCGCCCGGCAGTGACTGACGCGCAAGATGATCGGCCCGCTGATGAGCAGCCCACCGATGCGGTGGATGTCGAGCCGGATGGATCGGTGCTGAAGCCCTGGATCCTGCCCACGGGCAACGACTTCATCGGCGACCCCGCCGGGCACCACGCGCGCCCCGCAGGTGATCCCGGGAGCGACTTTGCCTTCGTGCAGGCCGGCTTCGACGACGCAGCCTGGCAGCGAGTAGACCTGCCACACGACTGGGCCATCAGCGGGCCTTTCCTCACGGGCGCCGCCGTCGGGGTGGGCGGAGGCATGGGGCGCCTGCCGAGCCCGGGTGTGGCTTGGTACCGAAAGAAGCTCGAGCTCGCGCCCTCCGATGCGGGCAAATCCGTGTTCCTCGACGTCGACGGCGCCATGTCGTACGCGATGGTCTGGCTCAATGGACGTTTGGTCGGGGGTTGGCCGTTCGGGTACGCATCGTGGCGGGTCGATCTGACGCCGTACATGGTCCCGGGTGCCGAAAACCAGCTCGCGATCCGCCTGGACAATCCCACCGACTCCTCGCGCTGGTATCCCGGCGGCGGCCTCTACCGCAACCTCTGGCTGACGAAGACCAGCCCGGTCCACGTGGCCCACTGGGGAACGTTCGTTACCACTGCTCGGGTGTCGGCGGCCGCGGCCAGCATCGGGCTCCAGGTGATGATCGAGAACGACTCGGACGCGGAGGCGGCCGTCGAAGCCGTCACGCAGATCTACGCCCTGGATGCCGCCGGCAACCGAACCGGAGGCGTGGTCGCTGCGTTCCAGCCGCTCGGGATGTCGTTGCCAGCCGGTCAAAGCACTCGGCTCGAGGGCTCCGTCACGCTCGAGAACCCCCAGCTGTGGGGGCCACCTCCCACTCAGACTCCAAACCGCTACGTGGCCGTGACGACGCTGCTTCGAGAGGGCCAGCCCGTCGACGATTACGAGACGCGTTTCGGCATTCGGGACCTCGCCTTCGACCCGGAACAGGGAGTCTTGGTCAACGGTGAGCGAATCTACTTGCAGGGCGCCAACCAGCACCACGATCTGGGGGCCCTCGGCGCTGCCTTCAACGTCCGCGCTGCCGAACGGCAGCTCGAGCTTTTGCGCGAGATGGGCTGCAATGCCATTCGCATGTCTCATAACCCACCCGCCCCCGAGTTGCTCGAGCTGACCGACCGCATGGGCTTTTTGGTCATCGACGAGAGCTTCGACGTGTGGGCGCAGAGGAAGACTCCGCTCGACTTCCACCTCATCTATCCGGATTGGCACGAGCAGGACCTGCGCGCCCTGATTCGCCGGGACAGAAATCACCCCTCGGTCATCGCCTGGAGCATCGGTAACGAGGTCGGCGAGCAATACACCGCCGAGGCGGGAGCGGCCGTGGCGAGACGGCTGCACGAGATCGCGCGGGATGAGGATCCCACCCGTCCCACGACCACCGCGATGAACTTCGCCAAGCCCGACATGCCGCTACCCGGTGTGGTCGACCTGGTCAGTCTGAACTATCAGGGCGAGGGGATCCGCGACGCACCAGCCTACGCGCAGCTCGAGGGGATTCGAACCACGCCGCTCTACCCAGCCTTTCACGCCGCCTTTCCGAGCAAGCTGATCATCAGCAGCGAAAACGCCGCTGCAGTGAGCAGCCGCGGCACTTACCTGTTCCCCGTCGTGGCCGAGAGCAGCGCCCCGGTGCTGGATGGCCAGGGGGGCGATCCGGCGCGTGCCCACGTGAGCGCTTACGAGCTCTACACCGCGCCCTTTGGCTCATCTGCGGACAAGGTCTTTGCGTCGCTGGACCAGCACCCGTACGTCGGCGGCGGCTTTGTTTGGAGCGGCTGGGACTATCTCGGCGAGCCGACCCCCTATTACTCGGCGAGAAGCTCCTACTTCGGCGTCATCGACCTCGCGGGGTTCAAGAAGGACCGCTTCTATCTGTACCAAGCGCGCTGGCGGCCAGACCTACCGATGGTGCACGTCCTGCCGCACTGGACCTGGCCGGAGCGCGTCGGACAGGTCACCCCGGTGCACGTTTTCACCTCCGGTGACGAGGCAGAGCTCTTCCTCAACGGGCGCTCGCTCGGTCGCCGCGCCAAGGGGGCCAATGCGTATCGCGTACGCTGGGACGACGTGGTCTATGAAGCGGGCGAATTGAGAGTTGTCGCCTACAAGGCTGGAGCCGTGTGGGCCGAGGAAGTGGTGCGAACTACGGGCGCTCCGGCGGCGCTTTCGGTATCCGCCGATCGCGACGTGATCCGTGCCGACGGCAGCGACCTCGCCTTCCTCACGGTGCGCGTCGCCGATGCCGCCGGGCTCATCGCGCCGCGCGCCAACGACTTGATTCAGTTTCAAATCGAGGGTGCAGGTGAGATCATCGCCACGGACAACGGAGACCCCACCGATCTCACGCCGTTCCCTGCTCGCGAGCGGCGAGCTTTCGCCGGTCTCGCACTCGTGATCGTTCGCGGGCTACGCGGGGAGGCAGGCTCCATTCAGCTCACGGCGGCGTCCGGTTCGCTCCAGACGGGCAGCGTGATGCTAGAGAGCGTGGCGGAGAGGTGATCCGGCGCAGGCAAGCGCACCGTCCACGCGAGGCGATATACTGTGGGCGGAGTCCGAATCTTGCCTGACACTTCCCCGCTGCCCAGGTTTGTTCGCGCCGCCTCGTGGGCGACGGTTTCTTTTGCCGCCTGCCAAACCAAGCCCCCGCCATCGAGCTGGCGACTGTTGCGTCATGCTCGCACTGCCAATGTGTACGGGCTCGGCTTGTCGCGCGATGGGCGACTACTGGTCACGCCTTCCGGCGACAAGACCCTCAAAATCTGGGTCCGATGACGAGCCCGGCCAAGCGTACGGGGCTAGGCGGCCTCAAAGTTTGCAATAGGTCCATGATGGACCTATAATGGGGACATGAAGGCCATAAAAGTTAGTGAGCTCAAGGCGCACCTGAGCAAATACCTGAGGATGGCCTCGCGTGGCTCACAAATACTCGTGAAGGACCGCGACGAGCCCATCGCGCAGCTCGGCCCACCCCACGCTGAAGCCGCGTCATGGCGAGACCGAATGGCTTTCGAAGGCCGGCTACGGCTCGGCACTCAGAGCTGGAACGAGTTGTCTGTCTCAAAGCTCGAGCGGCCCATCGACATTCAGGCATCGCTGACTGCAGTGCGCGAGGACCCGAGTGAAGTACGTCGACACTAGCGCCGTGCTGCGAGTCTTGTTCTCGGAACCGGGATTGGCCGTGCCCCTCGTCGGAGGTGACCCGGTGATCTCCTCGCAGCTGCTCGAGGTCGAGGCATTTCGCGCGGTGGACCGGGAGCGGCTGCTCGGACACCTGAGTGATGAGGAGACCGCACGTAAACGCAAGGAGCTCATGGAGCTGCTGGCCATGCTCGATCTCATGCCGATCGATGGCATGGTGATCGAACGTGCGAAGAGCTCTTTCGCCGTGAACGTTCGCGCGCTGGATGCCATTCACGTGGCGACTGCGGAAGTTCTGGCGAGCGAAGCAAAAGGCAAGGCCATGGAGTTTTGGACGCACGATAGTCGTCAAGCTACGGCGGCGCTGTCGCGAGGACTGACTGTGCGCGGGGCCTGACCGCAGCGGTTGTTGACGATCAACTTTGCGCAAGGTCGACTGCGTCAACATTGAAGTGTTCGTACAGGGTATTCACGAGATCGTTCAGCTCTTCGCGATTCTGCCGCCCGAAATGGGCTGAAAGCTCAGCCCGGGCCCGTTGGCGAATCCGCTTTACACTCCTGTGAATTCGCCGCGCCGCCGTCGCTCGGTTGATTGCATAAACTTGCCCGATCATGTCGATGTTGAAACCTGAGACGAAGCGGTATCGGAGAAGTTGCCTTTCCTCCCCGTCCAGGGAGGAGATGGCGACACGCAAAACTTCCTGGCAGGCGCCGGAGCATTGGCCCTTGAAGGCAGTCTCTTCCGGACACGACGCCGCCGTGTGGCGGCTGACGTAACAATCCAGCTCTCGACACAGGCCCTTCCAGCGTTGGCGGCTTGCGGCCCGGGCGCGTCGGTGGTCGAGCGCTGCATGGACCGCGATGGCTCGAAGCCAAGCACTGAGCGGCCCGCTGCCGCGGTATGTAGCGATCTTGGGAGATGGACCGACGAGGAGGCGATATCGGACTTCCTGCATGACGTCGTCAGTGCCATCCAGCTCTCGAACGAGCCGGCCAATCGTACCTCGCAACGAAGGGAAATAGCGTCGCTCGAGAGCCCAGCACGCCGAACGCAGCCCCAGTGCGCAACCCGCGCACAAGTACAAGGCACTGAGGTCCGCGGAGTCATCGTCAATGTAGCCGACGCTCTGGAGGTGTTGCTGGAACTGGCCGCACGAGAGGTGCACCCCGGGCCAGCTCAGTCGTGCTTTATCGAAGGAGCTGTGTCGTGCGATGGTACACCCCTCGTCGCACGGTCCTTCTGTCGTTTGCTGCTGGTATTTTGGATGGTTCATCCTACATTCCCGGGCAATGACTCGTCGGGAGGCGACAGTCCGGATCGGCCCGTCATCCCCACATAGGAAAGAGAGCGCGCGTAGCGGATGTGAGGAAGGGTCGCGTTTTTTTTAGCGACAGGGCTCGCTCACAGCAGGCCCGCCTCGATGGCGAAACGCTTGAGACGTTTTTTCACTTCCACAAAGCGCTGACGGAGCAGCGCCTCGGTCTTTCGCACGTGCTCATCGTCGGCGTCCATGGCGAGCATCGCGTGCGCTACGTCGCGCCACGACAGATCCCGATCGACTCGAAGAATCAAGAGATCTTGATCCTCGGGGCCCAACTTATCACGGAGCTTCTGGAACTCGTCTTTGACGTCGGTCCTCAGATGCGGTTGCGTCGTCGTCCGCGTCTGCTGGACGACGTCGTCCAGCCACGGCACCGAGCTGAGCGGGACCCTACGATCCCGGCGGTTCCCGGGCGCGCGGCGAAGCCGGCTAGCGGCGCTGCGCGCGAGCTTGTAGCACCAGGCCCGCATGGAGCAGCGCCACTCGAATTTTGGCAGTGCTTTCCAGAAATCCTCGCTGAAATCCGAGAATGCTTCGTCTGCGTGCGAGGTGTTGCCGTGAAACCGAGCGGCGAGAAAACTATAGAGCTCGGCGCCATAGGCGTCGAAGACGGCCGTTGCAACAGCCTTGAAATCCCCCTGTTGCCACGCCCTTTGGGTGGTGGCTTCGATGGGGGTTGGCTCGTCTTCTGGCATGGCCCCCCGACTCGTTGGCGGAAGGTACCGCGTTCAAAAATCGAGGTCCAGCCCCATGAGGCGCTCTTGAATGCATCGCCGTGGAACACAGGGCTCGAGCAGCCTCAGACCCCCGACATCGTCGGGGGAGCCGGGGGCGGCTCAGCCGCATCAATCTTCCCCCTCGCTCGCCTGGGAGAGCGTGCTGCACGAGTGTGAGCCGGCAGAGGGGGTTGTTTGATGGCGGCTTCGAACAGGGGGTACACATCCTGTTCAGCGTCTTCCCCCCAAAATAAATCGAGATGCCCGTAAAGTGGCAGCACATGTTTCCTATGACGTGCTGGTTCACCGGGCGGAGTCGCTTCGTTGCGGAGCCACTCGTACATCAGGTCAATCGAATCCCGGTGCCAAAGCCGATCGTCCGCACCCGCCATGACGGTGACGCGTTTATCCATGAAATAGTCGGGCACCAGGTCACTGACAATCGCTGGACATGACGCCTTGCTCTTGCCCAGCCTCGAGCGGTCGATCACGTCGGGCTGGTTGTTCCGCGCGGCGAAACCGCGGCGCACCATCTGACTTGCATGCAGATAGAGCCCCAGGTGCAGACTGCCAAAAAACCCCTCGAGCAAGCCTCGCTCGAAACCGGGCGCCAAGCGACCGCGAGCGTAGGGCTCCCCATACATGAAAGTGAGGCGACGAAAGAGCTCGTCGATGGGCCGCCGCCCGTTGCCCCCCAGCCATGCCTTGGGCCAGCGCTCGTATGCCGATTTGAGCTCCTTCGGCCACTTGTCGGGGGCCGCAGCGCTGACGCCCCTGAACTCGGGTGCGGTCGCGAGCATGCGCTCGAGGATGAAGTCTTCGGCTTTCACCCAGCCATCCCATGCGACCTCGTAGAATAGGCCCATGGTAACGAGCACGACATTGCCGACGCCCAGGTCTTCCAACTCGCCGCGTGCAATGGCAATACTGAGAGCTCCGCCCCCGAGACAAAAACCGAGCACGGCGGTCCGCTGGACTCCCTCTTCGCGCATCTTGTTCAAGGCCATGGGGATGTCCACCTCTGCGGCGCGGTCCAACGTGAAAAGGTCCCGCTCCCTGGCTTCGTCCCCTCCCAGCGGGCCCCGCTCGAGCAGTGGCTCCACGATGTCAGCGCTCGCGCGCCAATCGAGCGTCCAGACATCCACGCCGTGGTCAGTCAGGTACTTGATTAAGCCACCGCTTGGCTCCGCAAACAGGCGGCTACTAGTATTCCCTCCGTGCAAAAGCAGCACGGTAGCAGCCCCGGCGTGCCCGGATGCATAGCGGCGCAATGGCAGAATCAAGCCGTCACAGTCCAGATCGTATTGCTGAGCGGGCTTCATGGGCAGAAAACCATTCTCGGCCATTGGTCACATTCTCCAGCGCGCTGGCTCGTGCCGCACGTTGTTTGCACGCGGCTGGAACAGCGTTTCCAGCGCAACTTTCGTTTCTGGCATATAGACACGCTGCAAGGTTCCAAAAAAGAAGCCGGCGAACTTGGCGATGGCCCAGCTCACGCGCGCCGCGTCCGTCTCGTTCGTTGCAGGGTCCGTCGCACCGGTGACTTCAAACGACCTGAGCTGATCATAGAGAAAACCCGTCAGATCGACGTGCACGACCCCGGCGGAGTGAACACGCAGGGAGTCCTTCGCGCCCAGCCTCAGTTTGTTGCCCGCCCCGTCCATGCGCGGCTCACCGATGCGCGTGAACAGCGCGGCCGTATCGCGCCAAGCATCGAGCCCTGGATCCTGTCGGATGCGCTTATAACCCTCGAGCCTCCAGCGATCCTCGTCGAAGGACAGATGGTAGCGCATGAAGCGCTGCCTGTTCGGCTTCGGCAAGCCCACGACGGTCGTATACGTCTTGGCTACGGCACGCTGGGCCTTTTTCTCCTCGTCACCCTGCAACCCGTACGGCTTGTAGCGCGGCACGAACAACTCCAAATGCCCGGTGACTGGGAGCTCCTGTCTCGACTCGGCGCCGGGAAGCCTAAGCGAGATTGTCCCAGCGAGCTCCAGCCGATGTGTGAGGTCTTCGAAAAAGACGCCGAGGTCTGCCGTCTTTGCAGCTAGCTTCAGCAAGACCGGAAACTTCGGACGGCCGTTTGTTTCGAAGGCGCGATAGGCCGCGTCGTCGTGTTTGGGATCCGGCGACTCGCCAATCGGAGCGCAGTAGCCCTGCATGGTCTCGTGGAATGAGAGGCCGAGCGGTTCGCTGGCGACTTTGACGGTGGGAGTGCTGGGCGGCGCGAGCTTCCAGCCCTTTGCTCGCGCCTTCCAGACCAGCGCTCCATCTCGGTGCTGTCGGTACGAATGTGCGCCCGGCCTGTCGTCTCCCACCGGCCACTGGCCAAAACCCGTGTGGCTCCGGATGAACTCGAGAATGTTGCGCTCCGCGATGGCCAAGATCGTGGGCGCTGGATTTACACCCACCGACTGGCAAAGGACCGAGCCATCCAGCACGTAGAGCCCCGGGCAGCCGTGGACCTGCCCATTGTCCATCGTAACACCGAGATCTGGCGTGTCGCTCATCCTGCACCCGCCTTGGCTGTGCACCGTGATGGGCTTGCCGAGAAAAGCAAAGGCGGGGTTGGTGCGCATCTCTCCACCGAGCTTGCGAGCGATGTCACCCATCAACAGTTCCTGGGCCGTATAACCCGGCGCCAGGTGATAGAGGTCGAGATCCGCGATCAGCCGGCGCGTGCAGGGATCATAACGCAGCACGCCGCGGACAGCGTCACGCCCCATGGCCAGCAACATCATGCGATGTGTGGCCTGCCCCGCATCGTAACCCAACACTTCTCGCACGACCTGCTCGCGGCTCGAATCCGCGTGGCGAAGCAAGCCGCGCAGCGCGTGATCACCGATCTCCTCGGAGCGGCCGAGCGTCGCGCGCGCCAACCGTTTGACGACCCAGCGCATGGCACGGTTGAGTGGACTATCGATCTCGTGCCAGCGACTCAGCCATGACCGTTGCTGCTTGGCGCGCAGTGCACGCTCAATCGTGCAATCCACGAGCGCCGGCAAGAGCAGGGGCCGCTGCACCTCCTTCAAGACGGATGACCAGCCCTGGCGCAACTGGCCGGGCACGGTGCCACCGAGCGCACCCTGTGACACGGCGTCCAGGGCGGCATCCAGCGGCGAAACCAGCGCCAATCCCGGAAACGCAAGCGTGTTCGTTGGGGTCGCAGGCGGCGCGCCGTTTGAGCTGGCAACGCTGAGACGATTGCGACCCGCCCACAACGGTGCGCGCAGAATACCGCTCAAACGCTCCAGCTCGGGCGCATAACCACCGTCCTGGATCATGAAAAAGCTGTCGTTCCGCTCGTTCCATTGCACGGTGCTGGTGGTGATCGTGGGCCCTTGCGACGGAAATACTTCCTCGGCGGTGTCATAGACCACGGCCGCCGCGTCTGCGTTCGGGAAGTACCCGAGCCCCACTCGAGATCGAACGTCACGGCTCTGCGGCTGAAGGCGTGCACCCGCCAGTAGTCGCGTCGAATGCACCGCACCCGCGCACAGGAAGACGGCGGATGCGTGGACCTCGGCCACGCCCGCCGATAGGTGGTCGACGTAGTCGACGGTCCAGTGGGGTGCGCCGGAGGCAGCGTCGACTCTCCGCTGACGGACCCGCGTGACTTCGCACTGCGTGCGCACCCGGGCGCCGTATTTTTCGGCCACCGCGAGATAGTTCAGGTCCAGAGAATTTTTTGCGCGGCGTGGGCAGCCGCTGCAACACTTGCCACAACCATTGCACTCGTTCTGCTCCTGCCCGAAGTCGTTGACCTTGTTCGCGTAATTCACCGCGAGGGGGGGCAAGAAGAAGCCGGCATCGCGCTTCAGCTCCCCAGCCACTCGTTTGAGCTGCGTCGTCTTGACGAAGGGCTCTCCCGGTCGCTCACTGATCGGGGCCACGTCGAGCATGTAAGCGGCGAGATCGAAATAGTCGTCGAGCGCGCCGGCAACCCGGTATTTTTGGGGCCAGCTAGCATCGAAGACGCTGGCTGGAGGCCGCAGGTGCACATTGGCGTAGATCAGCGAGCCCCCCCCGTAGCCAGCGGCCTGCACGCTGACGATCTCCTCTAGATCTTGGATGTCCCAGAGCCCCTGATCATTTTGCCAGGTCCAGCGCCGGAGGTCTGGCAATAGCCGGTCACTGGCGGGCAGCGCCGGGAAGTCGTTCGCCTCATAACGGCGCCCCCGCTCGAGTAGCAGCACGCGCAGCCCTGCCTGGGCCAAGCGGCAGCTCGCGACCGCGCCACCGAAGCCGCTTCCGATCACGACTGCATCGAATGAGTTGCCTTCCACGTGCACTCCTCTCGCGCTGAAAACCAGGGACGTGGCGCGTAGACTACTCCAACGCGCTCATTTGGACCGAGTCGCGCCGCGCGAAATGTGAGCGGCGGCGGGAGCGCCGTGGCACGAGCAGTGGCCGCGGGGTGAACGGGCAAATCACGCCAAGCTCACGATTTCTCCTGATATATCGTGCGTAGCGTCTCTACTTCTCGGGTAGCTCAGAAAATGACCACGAACGAAGACGATGACAAAAGCTTCGATAACCTGCTGCGGCGAGTCGCACGCACTCCGGATGTTTCTGCAGTGCGTCGGGAGGTGGCGTTAGGCTCAGAGCTCGTCGGTCGCTTCAAGATAGAACGAAAGTTGGGGGAAGGCGGGATGGGGCGCGTCTACGCGGCGTTCGACCGCATGCGTCAAACCAGCGTCGCGCTGAAGGTGCTCGGGATCCTAACCCCCCGTTCCATCGTCGCCATCAAGCGCGAATTTCGGGTCGCGATGGAGCTCGTGCACCCAAACCTAGTTCGCCGGCACGAGCTGTTCAGCGACGGCGCCGACTGGTTTTTTACCATGGACCTGCTCGAGGGGGTCACGTTGAATCGCCTCCGAACAGTCCGTCGCGGTCTGCGCCCGGAGCTCATCACCCAAGTCTTCGGCCAGCTCGCTCTCGCGCTGAACGAGCTGCATCTTACCGGGACGCTCCACGGCGACTTGAAGCCTTCCAATTTCATGCTGGTTGGCCAGGATCTCCACGTCGTGCTTCTCGATTTTGGCCTCGCACGCACGCTCGGAGCGCCGACTCAGGAGCACGCGTTCGCGGGCACGCCACAGTACATGGCGCCCGAGCAAGCCACTGGAGAGCCCCTCACCGAGGCCGCCGATTGGTATTCGTTCGGAGTCGTCCTGTTCGAGGCGCTCACCGGGCGCCTGCCGTCGCGGGAGTCTTTGGCCGTCGACGCCTCGAGGCTTCCTCCCAAGCTCATGCGGCTGTGCCTCGAGCTCCTCGCTTCCGAGCCCGCGTTGCGGCCAAGGGCGCTCGACGTGTTGCGCGCGATCGGCGCTCCCAGCCACGAACGGCAGCTCTACTCCAAAACCCCGCCATCACCTTTGACCTTGGTAGGGCGCCGCGCGGAATCGGCTCGGCTGCTCGAAGCCTACGAGCTGACCTTCGGCGGTCGGCCCCAAGTGGTCCTCGTATGCGGGGAGTCTGGCATCGGCAAGACCGCGCTGACCAAGGACTTCGTCGCCGAGGCGGCGAGGCGCGGTGCGACAGTGCTTGCGGGCCGTTGCCGTGAGCGTGAATCGGTCAGCTACAAGGCACTCGATGGATTGATGGAAGACCTGGTCAAATACCTGGACGAGATCCCAACGGAAGTCGCAGCGTCGCTGCTACCGGAGGGCATCGCCGACCTGACCCGTCTGTTTCCAACGCTGCGCGCTGCCGCTGCGGTCGCGCACTCACCGAAGCGGGCACTGGAAATTTCAGACCAAAGTCTGGTCAAACAACACGCGATTGTGGCGTTTCGGGAGCTGCTGGGCGCGCTGTGTGCGCGCGCGCCGCTCGTATTATGGATCGACGACCTGCAATGGAGCGACGTTCATAGCGCCGTGCTGCTGGAGCCACTCTTAGCTAGCCCGACCGCCTTGCCTCTGCTGTTCGTGGGCAGCCTGCGCAGCAGCGGCACCCGACGTGGTGCAACCCTCGACGCTCTGTTCGGCCCAAATGGGCGCGGCCTTCCCGAACCTATCATCATCGATGTACCGCCCCTCCCCAACGCGGACGCGGAGTCACTCGCGGCGCAGCTGCTGCCGAGCTCCGATCCCAGCTCCGGCACGACTGCCCGCAGCATCGCACGCGAAGCGGGCGGTCACCCGCTATTCATCGCAGAGCTCGTCCACTCCAGGGCCTCAATCGACCCCGCCTCTCCGGCGCGGGGGCCGCAGACCTTGAGTGAGCTCGTCAGTGGCCGAGTGCAGGCACTGCCCAGTGACGCTCGGGGCTTATTGGAGGCAGTCGCGCTCGCGGGCACGCCATTGTCGCGGGCCGTGGCGCGTCGCGCGCGCAGCCTCGCACCCGATCAAAGCGAGCGTGCGCTCGACGTGTTGAGAGTCAACCGCTTGGCGCTCACTCACGAAGTGGTTACGGAGCACATGGTGGACGTGCACCACGACCGTATCCGCGAGATCGTGGTGCAGGGCATGCCGCTCGAAGTCCGGCAAGAGCACCACCGCACGCTGGCACGCGCCCTGGAGGCGGAACGAGGCGCGAACCCAGAGGTGCTCGCGACACATTTTCAGGCCGGCGGGGAGCTGGCCGAGGCGGGCCGCTACTGGGTGGAGGCCGGCCACGTGGCTTTCGATGCGCTGGCGTTTGGTTACGCCGCCGAGTTGTATCAAAAAGGCGCCGCGCTCGCGCAGTTGGACGCGAGTAGCTTGAACGCACTCTGGGTGCGGCAAGCCGAGGCCCTGGCTTATGCGGGACAAGCGACGGCGTCGGCGCAAGTGTACTTGACGGCAGCCCAAGCTCAGACGCAAGGGGAGGCGATTGAGCTCCGGAGGCGCGCTGCCGAGCAACTCTTGCTCGCCGGCCATCTCGAGCAGGGTCTGGAGGTGATCGAGCTGGTCCTGCGTGCGCTGCACATGCGCAATACGCGCAGCGGCCGTCGGGTCCTCGTGTCGATTTTGCTGGGCAGGCTGATGGTCCGCTTGCGCGGGCTGCGATTTGAATCGCGTACCGAGGCAGAGATCTCCCCCAAAGAGCTGGCACGCGTCGACGCCTCCTGGAGCATCGCCTGTTCGCTCGGTGTGATCGATTTCATGCGCGGGGCCGATTTCCAAAACGACCACTTGTTACTAGCATTGAAGGCCGGTGAGCCCCGCCGGTTACTGCGTGCTCTGACGCTCGAAATCTCGTATGCGGCGACACCCGGAAGCGGTTCACCGCCACGAACTGAACGCCTCTTGCAGATGGCGGACCAACTGGCAGGCGAGGTGGATGATCCCGTCGCCGCCGGGCTCGTGCGGGTCAGCCGCGGGGTCGCCGCGTACCTCAACGGCCGATTCGACGAGGCTTTGACAGCGTGCCAACAGGCCGTGACGATACTCAGCCGCCACTCCGGAACCGTCTGGGAAACGGTGACCGCACAACGCTTCACCGTTGCATCTCTGTTTCATCTGGGAAGACTGGGCACACTCGCCGAGCTCGTTCCGCCGTTGCTTGCCACAGCGGTCGCAAAAGGCAACCTGTATGCAAGCACATACTTCCGGACCAGCTACAGCATCCTGGCCTGGCTGGTCCGAGATGACGTCGAGCTGGCCCGCGAGCAGCTGACCAGAGCGCAGAGTGAGTGGACCGCGCCTGGGGTGCAACTTCCACACTGCTGGATGCTCGTCGGTCAAACTCACCTCGCGTTGTATACTGGCGAGACACGGGGTTTGTGGCAGGATGTCCAAGAGGCCTGGCCGCGCTTCGTTGCTGCACAATTTCTGCGCATTGCCATGCTTCGCGTTCAACTCTGGCACCTGAGGTCGATGAGCGCTTTGGTGGAGGCACAGGCGTGCCACGAGCGCGGACAGCACTCTCGAGCGCGTCGTCTCCATGAGCAAACCCGTCGCGCGGCCCTGCACCTGGGCCGTGAGCAAATCTCGCTTGCAACGCCGCTCGCTGGGCTGATGCTTGCTGCGGTCGAGTACGCGACGGGTAGCCCCGAACGCGCAGTGGACGGCCTGAACCAGTGCATCGTTAACTTCGAGCAGCAAAAGCTGAGTGCTTATGCCGCTGCGGCACGGGCGCGTCTGGGCGAGGTCCTCGCGGGTGAGCAAGGGGCCGAGCTCATTGCCAATGCACGCGGGGCGCTCGAATCTCAAGGTATTGCCAACGTCTCAGGCCTCCTGAATCTATTGGCACCCGCCTTTGTGCGACACAGCAGTACGCCGCGGCTCTCCAGTGCAGGGTGACCGGCGAGTGATCGAAGCCAATCTCAACTAACGCGGGCGAGTGGCGGTCAGCGCCGGGAACAGCACCAGATGCCCGTCCATTCCGGAACTTGGCTCGAGCTGCGCCCTCGGATTTGTGCGGCCATTCCGTCCCCGAAGAAAAAGCCCATCACGCGCGCGGCGTCGTCCACGGAAGCAAAGGCGTAGTCGGTGCGGACAGCGACGCGCTGGAAACCGCGCTTATTTTCGAGCCAACCGTAGTACTCGGCGAGACCTGGCTCGGGGGGCGCTGGCTCAGTGACACCGGTGCCCAGGGTTTCTATTACGATCAGCTTGCCACCGGGCTTGACCACACGCGCCAGCTCGTCGAGCCCCATGCCGATCTCCTGCCGCCAAGAGTCGGGAACCCAGCTCCGAAAATGGCCGAACACCCAAGCCGCGATGCCGAGGTCAGCGACCCCGTCCGCCAAGGGTAGCAGCCGTGCCTCCGCCAGCGAGAGCTCCACCCCGCTTCTGCCCTTCAACCGCTCGCGCGCAACGGCCAGCATGGCGGGCTCGCGCTCGGTAGCGTGCACGCGCGCGCCGGCATCGAGCAAGAGCTCTGTGACGCGGCCCGTGCCCGCGCCCACCTCCACGACCTGACGACCCCGCAGCTCCACGAGGTCGAGCAGCGCGGGCAAGAGCCGGCGCTGCGCGTCTTCGGCACGCACGAGCTCGTCGTACTGTAGTGCGTACCCTGCGTAGATCTCTCGTGCTTCCATGCTCCTCCTCGGGTGATAAAGCTAACCGGTCACGCTTTCCCAAGCCTATGGCTCGGACCCCGCGCCAAGCGCCCGCGCTTCGCCCAGCGCGACCCTGAGGGCATCGTAGCCGTAGCGTTGGCGGACCCCGTCCACGATGCGATGCAACGGCTCGTTCTGGTCGAACAGGCACAGTTGTTGGTGACACGGGCGCAAATTGGAAAGACGGATGCCGAGCAGGCGGACGGCCGTGCGGCGCTTTCGGGTGTGTGAAAAGAGATCGCGAACGACCGGGTAGAGCTCGAGCTCCGAGCAGGTGGGAGTGACCGTACGTGAGCGCTCGAGCGTCTGGAAGTCCGCGTAGCGGAGCTTGAGCGTGACGGTACGCGCCTTCACGCCGCGCTTTCGCGCGCGCCAGCACACGCGTTCCGTGAGTGAGCACAACATCGACTCGAGGCAGGCTGGATCGCCGACGTCTTCACGGAAGGTGCGCTCGTTGGAGAGGGTGCCGTGGGCGCCGCCCACCGGGTCGTGCTCTTGAAACGCCGGCCGCTCACGGCCGAGCTCGTGCGCGCCATCGCCACGGCAGGCGCGTTGAATGGGCTCTGCCCAGGCCCCGAAGATGCGCCGCAGCGCCGGCTGTGGAGCCCCTATGACGTCGGCGAGCGTGGTGAGCCCGGCCGCGTGGAGCTTCTGTTCAGCGACGGGCCCAATGCCTGGAAACCTCCGCACCGGCAGCGGGCCGAGAAACGCGCGCTCCGCGCCCGCGGCCACCAGCAGCACGCCGCGCGGCTTGGCCAGAGCGCTCGCCACCTTGGCGACGGAGCGGCTGGTCGCGATGCCGGCGCTCGAGGGCAAGCCGATTTGGTGTTGGATGTCCTCCGTGAGCTGGCGCACGACGCGTTCGATGGTGACGTCGGGCCCAGCGTCGCCCGCCCTTCGGTACAGCTTCTCGCAACCGGAGAAGTCCAGGAACATCTCGTCGATGCTCGCAACCTGCGACACCGGCGTGTAGCCCTCGGCAATGCGCCGCACTCGAGCTGCGTAGTCGCCGTACACGCCGTGCCGCGTGGGCAGGTACACCGCGTTCGGCGCCAGCTCGACGGCTTTCGTGAGCGACATGCCGGAGCGCACGCCGAAGGCACGTACCTCGTAGCTTGCCGCCGTGACGACGCCGCGTTGCCCGGGAAGCCCGCCGACCACCACCGGTTTGCCCACCAGGCTCGGGTCGAGGAGCCGTTCGACCGATACGAAAAACGTATCCAGATCCAGGCAACAAATGCGGGGCGCAGCGAGAGCCATGGCGGTGGGTCCAGACCAGGTATATACTGATCTAATGTTCACCTAAAGTCTCCAGGAATCTCGCAGAATCGAGGCGGCGCAACTGTGGGTCGTCGTAATGCCACGAGTGCACCGTCATGCCGAAGCGGTGCGGCGGAGCGGGCCAAGCGAGAGCGCGGGTGAACGCGCTGCGCTGTTTGCGCGAAGCGAATGGAACCAATGCAGTGCATCAGCGTCTTGGAGCGAGCGCACGGAGCGCCACCTTGATTCACGGCGCGTTGGCTCACGGCGTCTTCTGTGCGTCGCTGCGACGGGACAAGCGGGCTGGAGCGACGTTGATACTGACGGGCTCGAGAAGGGCGATGACAGCCCACAGGGATGGACGCTGGCGGTGGGCTCCTGTCGCAGCGTTTCGTCTCATCGCCCGGCGAAAGAGTGCGCTGGGCAGCACACCGAGTCCTGTCTTGCGTGCGCTGACCCCAACATGTCCGGGTCAATCGGGCAAGGCTGTGTTAATGGATGTTGGTTACGGCGACAGTCCGTGAGATCCTCGTCTACTTTGTTAGGTATTGGGGTTGATTTTCTGGCCGCGTCCGAGGCCGTCCGGCGTTGCACGGTAAAGGGGTAAGAGTGATGTGGGAAGTCGGGAGATTGGGGCGCTCTCTAGGCGTGGGCGTCGCGTTGTGGGTAGGCGCGAGCTGCAAAGGCGAACCAGGAACGCCTCAGCCCACCCCCGAGCCACCGGCGATGGACAAGGCCATGCTGAGGCCCCCCTCGCCGACCGCGACAGTGGATACGAGTACAATGGCCCGCACGGCACTCGTGGTGGGTAACGCCGATTATGCAGAGGGGCCCCTCAAGAACCCGGTGAACGACGCTATGGACATGAGCGTCGCCTTGCGACAGCTGGGGTTCGAGGTGACCGAAATCTTCAATGGCTCACAGAACACGATTCTACGAGCCGTCATCGACTTCGGAACGCGGCTGCAGACGCGCAAAGGAGTCGCGTTGTTTTACTACTCGGGCCACGGCGTCCAAGTCGAAGGCCACAACTATTTGATCCCCGTAGATGCACGGATCGCCTCCGAGAAGCTCGTGAAGGTGGAAGCCGTTGATGCAGATCGCGTGCTGGCCGAGATGGATGCGGCAGAGACTCGCGTCAACCTGGTCATACTGGACGCCTGCCGCAACAACCCGTTCGCGCGTTCGTTTCGTTCACCGTCACAGGGTTTGGCGTTCATGGACGCCCCGAGCGGTACGCTGATTGCCTATGCAACCGCTCCTGGCCGCACTGCCCAGGATGGAACGGGCCGCAACGGCGTGTATACGTCGGCGCTGCTGCGCCACCTGCCCGACCAGACCTTGTCGATTGAGCACCTCTTGAAACGAGTGGGCGGGGAGGTCGAGGACCAAAGCCAGGGGCAGCAATCACCTTGGCATTCATCATCTTTGCGGGGCGAGTTCTTGTTTGCGGCAAAGAATGCTCCAGTCCCAGCTCCAGCGGCCCCTGACGAGGTTGACCTTCCTTCGGAGGCGACACCCGACAAGCCTCCGGGGAAGCTGACGCCGTGGCGACGCAGCAACACCCCACCCTCGGCGAGCTCAGAATCCGGTTCTGCGGGTGCGGGTCCGGGCCAAAGTGCAGGACCCGGTGCCGGGGGTAGCGGCGGCGAGGTGGCAGCCGGTAATCAAGGCGCTGGCACGAAGCCAGAGGAGCCGGGCGTCGTCGGGCCAGAGGTCATCGGGCCACGCATCACCAAGCCAGCGCTCGAAGTCCAACCCCACCGGTATGAAATGAAAGAGGTATCTCCAGCTCGAACCAAAATAGGGACGACGGCATTGACGCCTCTGAAGAGGCTACCCGCTCGAGAGGTTGAAGCGGCGCCTTGAGCCGAAGCTCGCGAGCGTTGTGGCCCAACTTTCGGATTCGCTGGCACCGCTGAGCTTCAATTCGTCGAAACGGCATCTCTCCCACATGCGCCAGAGCTGCTCCCGCTCTCCGTCGCACTGACTACCTCCTGCCTCCCGAAACCGCACTCGTGGTCCGTTCACGGCCACGGCATGGCTCGCGGACGCCGTGAGTGGGGTCGTGTCGCAAACATTTATGTAGTCGTCGGCCACAGCGCCAACGATAACATGGCGCTGGCGGCGAGTTTTTCTAAGGTATTTGAGGGTCAGCGTGAGTACAGTCCGCAGACCGAAGCGCGGCGTGGCTCGAGTCGACAATGCGAGCCTCCGTGGCCTCGGGGAGGGCAAGAAGATGGCAGCGGACACGTTTCTAGAAGTGACTCGGGAACCCGAAGCGCTGAAGCTCGAACCCGGTGGATCAGCGACCATCACGTATGTCGTGACGAATCGAACCGGCAAGGACGACTACGTTCGTGCCGTCTTGCCGGAAGTCCCTGAGCTGAAGTTGAAGATGAAGGGCGAACCGCAACAGCGCGTCTCGAGCGGCGGGACCGCTTCCTTCGCCATGGAGGTCGCCATCGCCGTGGAAGCGATACCGGGGAACCACGACGTCAAAGTGGAATTCGTCGCGGCACTGACCCCCGACCGAGCGCATGGCGCGCCTGCGGCTCGCGTCACGGTTCTGCCCCCGAAGCCCGTCGTTGTCGAAGAGAAGAAAGTCAAACATTTCCCATGGGCGCTGGTCCTCAGCATAGCTGGGGTCATCCTGCTGGGTGGGGGAATCGGGATTGGGGTTTGGTTGATATCGAAAAACGATACCGGCGAAGCCTGCGCTAGTGTGGATGATTGCACAGGCGGCCATAGCTGCACGACGGCCGCCGGGGAGGTAGGGAGCGATGACGCTCCCGGTCTCTGCTTGAAGCTCGATCGACAACCCTGCACGAAGGACGACGAATGCGAGCACGGCTATTGCCAAAAGGCCGTCGCCGAGCCCGTCGTGCAGACGAACGGCGCCGCCGGCGCGACGGGTCCGAACGCGCCGGCTAGCGTCAACGCCACTGCGCCGGCTAGCGCGGGTGCCGCTGCCAGTCTCGATACCGAGGAGAACACCAAAACTCCGGGCCAGTGTCAGGCTCGCTCGGTGGCGGGCGGCGCATGCACGACGAGTGCGGACTGCGTCGATCCGGCGACGTGTGGCGCCGGCACGTGTGCCTTGCCGGTGGGTAGCTCCTGTGAGAGTGACGCGGCCTGTCAAACACGCCTCTGCGGCGTTCCGAAGGACCAGACCCAGAAGGTTTGTCTAGCTCTGCCAACGCTGACAGCCGCGTGCACCGAAGACAAGCGGTGCGGTCCCGGTTTGGCGTGCAGCAACCTCGCCGCGGGGCCTCGCTGCTTGGTTTCACTCGGCGGCGAATGTGTCGGAGACGGTTTGTGTGACTCGGGCCTGTGCTTGCGCGATCGATGTACGACCAGCCCGGCCGTGGGTGCCCCCTGTATGGAGGGCAGATGCGGCATGGGCATGTCGTGTGATAGAGGGCTGTGCCTGAAGCCGGGAGGGCAAAGCTGCGCTGGCGATGGCGAGTGCGTGAGCCAGCGTTGCGATGCAAATGCATGTGCGAGCCTCGGGGCACTGAAGGATCCGTGCAAGACAGACAATCACTGCACGGGGGGACTGACCTGCATCAATACCAAGTGCATGCGCCCAGTGGGCGCGGCGTGTAGCACTGACGATGAGTGCGGCACGAGCATGTGCACCGCGGCTAAATGCCAGCAGCCGCGCCTGGAGGGCGAAACGTGTAACGATCAGACCGCACAATGTGGTGGCTGCTTGAGGTGTCAGGGAACGTGCGTGCGGGATAGTCAGAGCAATCGACTGTGCTACATTAGTCCAGCTGTAATCAGCGGGGTCTTCATGACGTACCAACCCCAGCTGCTGATGATACCCAGCAAATAGAATAGACGCATGGAACGCGTCACGTTTCTGATTGAGGATTCGGGAGAGCGAATCTCCTGCATGCTCAATCCGGAGCGTGTGGTGCTGCGGCGAACGACAGGTCTAGTCCGCAAACGCTCGTTGGGCTCGGAGCTCGAAGGGGCACCAGAAGATCTCGTGTTGCGCACGGGCGGTGGCACCACCGAGATCGAGCTTGATCTCTTGTTTGACCTGAGGCCCGACAGCTCAGCCGAGGCCTCCGGGGCCCCCTCTGACGTGAGAGAGGTCACTCGGCCCTTCTGGCAGCTGACCGAACGAAGTAACTCCGGGTCTCGCGCCGCGACGGCTCGCCTCATCTGGGGGCGGTCCTGGAACGTCCGCATCGTGATCGATGCCCTGGCAGAACGCCTGGAAGAGTTTTCTCCCGACGGCGCTCCGCGGCGGTCCTGGCTTCGCGCGCGGTTGCTACGCGTCGCAGAAGAGGCGCCGCGCTCGCTCGATGAGGTGCAAGAGACGTCGGCACCGTCACTCAGTCTCGACCCCGGCTTTGCCGACTCCGCTCTCGATCTCGAGTTGCCCGATGCGGTGCTCGAAGGTGCCTCGGGAGAGGAGGTCGGTGGGAGCGAATCGATGAGCGAGCAGGCCGCCATCGAATCGGGGCTCTGGGACTGGGCTGAAGAGCTCACTGAAGCCGCGGAGCAAGCCGCCATTGCGGAGTCCGAGGGCGAAGAGCCCGGCGAGGAATTGACAGCAGCCGAGGAGCCCGACGGCGAGGAGGTGCTCGAGGCAGCCGAGGAGCCCGACAGCGAGGAAGAAATGGCCCCCGCGGAGCTGGCGGACGAAGCTCGTGACGCGGAGTCAGAAGAGAGCACTTCGGACGTCGTCGACGGAACTGTGGACGCTGAGCTGAACCAGCCGGAGGAGCCGGAGGAGCTGGAGGAGTCCGAGCCGCTGGAGGAGCTGGAGCTAGACGCTGACACGCCCGAAGGAGAAGAAATTCCGGGAGCGCTGGCACAGGACCCGAGCGAGCTCGATGCAGTCGAGGAAGGTCTCGAGCCCGACTTGGCACCCGCCGTTAGCGAACCCGGAGCTACCGCGGCCTCACTCGTCGAAGCTGAAGACAACCACGGCACCGACGAGCCCGTGGCTGCCTTGGACGAAGCAGAAACTCAACTCGACGCAGACGTACCTCCTGGGCTGGAGTTGCCGGATTCGACAGCAACCCCTGACGCGGCCGCCCAGGTGGAGCCCGCAACGGAATTGCGTTTTGCAACTCCGGTCTCCGTGGCTGTCTGTTTGTTCGTAGTGATGGGTGAAGCCTTGGAGCGTGAAGCGGCTGCACGTCCACTGGCACCCACACGACACACCAGCGTGGCGGTTCCGCCACCGGGTCGTCCATCGCCCGTAGCCTCTACCAGGGTAGCGAAACCCGCAGCGCCGCCGCGGACCCAGCGCTCGTCATCGGCTCGGCCGCGTCACGCCCGGACCATCGACCCCATGAGCCAGAGCTTGCTCAGCGCCGATCGTGAGCTTTGGTATCGCTTGAACCGATACAGCGCTGCACTCGAGAAGCTCGCGGTCGAGTCGGTCGAAAGCTACATACAGACCCTCGAGCGCTCGTTGCGCCAGGCAAAGCGCCATGCCCCCGCCGAGGTGGAGAGCCTCGAAGACATGTTGAAGGAGTTGCGCGAAACCAAGCTCGGCGCTCCGCCGCCGAGCGCCGCAGATCGACGGCTGTCGGAGCTGCGGCAGAAGGTCCCCCAGCTCTGGGCGGGCGGTGAGCGTGAGCGTGCCCGACTGCTCGCGGAGTGCCTCAAGCAATTTGATCGATTTCAACAGCAGATCCGCTCCGCGGAGCAGGCACTCGATACGGATCCTGGCATCGTCGTCTGGCGCGATGCACTGATCGCGCTGGAGGGCACGCCGGTCCGCGGTGGCACAGGTGGCGGTCCGACTGCTGCGGGACAGGGCTCGGCCGTGACTCCGACTGAACCGCGCCGGCTCGTAGCGTTGCGTAAACTGCTCCGGCTCGAGTCAGACTTGCCGCATGCGCTCAGAGCCCAGCTCGAGGTATTGGTGAACGCAAGAGCCACTCCCGAACCCAAGCGCGAGGCTCGACGCACGGCTTTGGAGATTGTGCGAGGCGAGCATCAGCGGCGCGTCCGAGCGCAGCACGTCGCGATTCATCGGGCTCACACGCCGGAGCCCAACAGGCCACCTGCGAACCGAATGGACAGGGTTGCGCAGCAACGGTTCGGCAACGCTGCCGAGTGGCGGCGCCTCTGGAGTGCCAAGTCCGGCGTTTGACCGTGCGTCCATGAGAAACATCTTCGTCATCATCGCGGTGGTCCTCTTGGCCCTAGCCGTGGGCATCGAGGCCGCGTCATCGGCGACCCAGACACTGGGAATCACCCAGGAGGTGGTCGGGATCGCGATACCGGTGCTGGTCGCCGTGGATGGAGCATTACTCCTGCGCTTTGGCTTGACGGCGTTCGGCAGTATTGTCTCGGGCGCAGTCCAGGGTAAGATCGACGGAGCCATCACGCTGATCACGGGCATAGTGCTAGTGCTGGTTGGTATCATGGCTGCACTTGGAGCGCTCGGGCTGCTCGGCCTGATGCTTGGTCTGCTGTTGGCAGTGCCGTTTGGCACCGCGATCTATCTTGGGATGTTCGGCGGCTTTGCGCATCTGGCCGCCAGCTCGCTCCTGTCGTTCACGATGCTGCTCAAAGCCGGAGCGATGGTGTCATTTGTACTGTGGAATTTGCATGTGCTTCGAAGCAAGAGCACGGTACTTCTGGCACTGACGTGTTTGCTAATGACGGGGCTGGTTTCGCTGCTCCATGGCATCGTACCCGGCATCTTGGTGAGCATCACCGATGCGATCGCGGCCATCATCGTTGGCATCGTATCGGTGATTTGGGGGGTCGTTCTGGCGCTCGTGGGCATACCCGGTACCCTCCGCGCCATTAAGAGCTTCGTCCCAACTTGAGTGCCAGGCAAGAACCGATTAGTCCGCCAGCATCACCGCACAACTTGATTTCTCGCTGCGGCAGCTGATGCTCAGCTTCCCACCGTCCTCACCGAATTGGAGCTTCAGGTAACCGTCTTCGGTCACCTCGTCGTCGGGCAGGTTCTGTGGCGGCGGCGCCTTACCCCGAGGTGGCGTTATCTTGATTTCTATTTGGCCTTCCTCCAACCTGACTCGAGTTTGACGGCGCCCTTCCCCCTCTAGAACGACTACATCGCAAGGATTGCCAGGCGCCACGCGCAACCTGGGAAATTGTCCGCAAGCAGGGGAGAGCCGGACGTCACGCGACCGGAGCGGAGCCGGATCTGGGAACAGCTTGTCCAGACCGCCAAACCAATCCTCCCCCGTTTCCCCAGCCTCGTCGGGCGACGGCTCCTTGGCATCGCTGCCGGAGAGGTGAAGGCCCGTACCTACCAACCAAAACGCGACCGCCACCACGACGAGCAGGATGATGACCCAACGAGGCATCATTACCTCCGAGGCGCTACGGGCGCTTTCGGCGCCGTGTCGTCCGTGCGAAAGATGACCTCTGCGGTCATGTGTGCGGGCTTGTTCTGTTCGAGCACCCGATGCAGCCTCGCCAGCTCCGGGCGCAGCGATTCCGGAGCGGACACCGTCAGGTGGAACGGTGTGGCAGGAGACTCTTCGACGTGAACCTCGCGGCAGCCGGCGACTAGGCGCAGCGTCAGGCTGAGCGCTCGTTGCGTGCCGCGGTGCGCGGAAAAATCGGCAAGATTCGCGAGCAACTCGCGCTCACAAGAGGAGTCGACGGGCTCGACGCGCTTATCGCTGAGCCAGGCCGCGAGCTGGGGCAACAGCGGCTCGGGGCAGCTGCGCGGGTCGATGGTGCGCGGTAAGTCGATGATCAGATCATCGATGGGCTGAAGCAGCTCCTGCATGACCTCGAGCAAGGTAGCCAGCGGAGTTGTGGGACCTAGCTTGCGCTCGGCCTCGCGATAGGCTGCCGGCAAGAGCTGAAGTATTGCTCGAGCATCCATTGCAGCACCTTGACCCATGAGCCCTCCACCCTCACTAGAGCGTGGCAATCGACTGCACGTCGATGTCGTGTTTGCCGGAGCAAGGCAGCCAGTGCTCCGGAAGGGAAACCTTATCCCGCGCAGTATGATCCGCGGGGCTGGTGAATTGCGCCCCCAACTCTACATCGCCGGCCCGCTCACTTCGGTAGATGCCACGTTCTGTGCCAACGATGGCGAGGTCTCCGACACAGGCCAGGCTGCGGACTTCCTCGAAACAAGTGGGTGCGTCGCGCCTCTGCGGCAAACCACAGTGCGCGTCCGGCGTTAGCCAGCTTGCCTTTTTGAGGTCGGAAGCATCCAAGCGCAACACACCGCTGCGATTGGTCCCCGCAAGCACTAGGTTGCCGGAGAAACCGAGGGCGTGACAGGTCCCGCCCACCCAATCCTTTTCCACCTTTTCGGGCCGAAACCCCTGCTCTAATAAATCAAACCTCAAGCAGCCGTAACCCTTGTTGCCATCAGCAGCCAAGCCCGCCCACAAGAAGTAGCGCTGCCCGAGCTTCTGGAAGGCCACGCAGCTCACTTGCCGGTTATCGGTGCGGATCTTGTCGAAGGTCCCCGCCTCGCCGCTGGCCGAGGACAAGAACAGCTCACCGGCTCCACGCGGTGCCAACGCAACGTAGAACACGCCATCTCTTTCGATGGTGGCGAGCGCATCGACGCCACGATCACCGAGGTCGGGGTCGAACGCAACGGGCCGGGGCCCCTCGTCGGAGTTCACGTAGTTCACCTCGAATAAACCGGTTGTGGTCCCCAATATCAAATAAGGTTTACCCGAGCGCTTGACCCAGCCCACCGACGAGCTCGAGTGACGTTCGAGCTCGAGGCGCACTTTCCAGGTTTCGCCGGCGTCTTCGGACACCCAAACCTGAGCGCCGTTCTCGTGGTTGACAGCGGCGGCGACCAGGATGGGTGAGCCCCGGGTGACCGACATGGCCACCACCTCGCCTGTAAACTTGCGGCCGCTCTCCCAGCTGCCACCCTGGTTCTGGGACTGGAAGATCTGGGAGCCGCTGCCGGCGAACCAAACCACTTGGGGTTGTTGTGCGCCCGGTTTGTTCCACGCCAGCGCCGCTATGCTGCGGCACTTGCCGGTGGGCGAGGTGCGGACCGAGAGCTCGACATCCTCTGCGTAGCGGACTCCCGGCTCGGCAAGTAGCGCTTCATACACGTTGGAAACGCGCACAGCCTGCCCAAAAGGCCAGTCTCCGAAGGGCTGGATTAAACCGTGAAGCCGGTTCAAAAGGCGATTGCGCATCTGATCGATGGGTGTGGTCGTATCGACCACGACGCGAGCTGAAACATCGATCTCTTGATAGTTGGCCCAACTGACCCGCAGCTTGGAGCCGACCACTTGACGAGCTTCGAGGCGCTCGACCACCTGCCTTAGGACCTCTGGTTGGGGGTTCTGCAGGTCCTCCAGAGAAATACGTTCGACCGGTTTTTCGAGCGCGGGTACCAGAATTAGATCGACGGTGCCGGCAACCGCCGAGGGCCGATACTGAGCGGCTGGAAGCGCCCGGGCGCGCTGCACTCCCGGCACTTGAAGGGCGTAGGCTTCGTAATCCGACGACGTCACGGCACGGCGCAAGTGCGCGACGTCGAGCGGTGCTCGCGTAACGGCTTGTTCGATCGTTTCGGCGTTTCGGCCGCCAGAGGCGGGCCCTACCGGAATCACCGCACCAATGCCCTCGATGGCGTCTTGCAACCGAAACTCCGACTTGAGCGGTAGATTACCGGCGGCGCCGGCGGTCCGATAGTACCAGACGCGAATGCGCCGCCCCGGCTCCGGCACGCCCTGCCGGCCACCGCTGTTTTCTGCGCTAAACAGCGGCGGAAACCGCACCTCGCCTAACCAGCGATCGACCTGAATGGCGCGCGGCACACGAGCGCTCTCCGCAAAATTCTCAACCTCGCGCCAACTAGCCCAGTCGAGCTCGTCTTCCCGTTGCAGCTCCTCCTGACCCAACTCTGGGTCTTGACGCCAGCGCTCGACACCCACCACGACGTTGAGCTCGCGAATCAAGTTGAGCGCGATGGGCCCGCGCCGGATGAGCAAGACTTGACCGGGGATGCCGAGTGTCGGCTCGGTGTCTTCACTGATGCGCTCGACCTGATACGCAGCGACCTGGGCGGAGGATTCAGCCTCTGCGATGTGCTTCTCCTCTAAAATCGTAAACACGACCCCGCCTTCGGCCTCAACGCGGGTGAACTTGGGGACCAGGATGTCTCCTGAAACACCCGCGGCGCGCTCCAGCCGCAGCGTGATGGCCGCGGGCGCGGGCGCGCGGGGCGAGACATTCAGCAGGCGCAAGAGCTCTACCTTCAACTTGTCCGAAACGCGGTTCATGCGAAAACCGAGCTGCTCCGCCAGGTGAGCGAACACGTCGACCAGCGTCATGCCGGGATTGCTCGGACTGAAATCGGTCCATTCCGGGTTTACTTGCCGGATGCGGGTTACCGCCGCGTCCACCAGCTGCGCGAACGTGCGATCATCCAAGTTGAGCGACGGAACCGCCATCTAGACCTCGGTCGGGACTTCCAATTCCCAAGTCAGCGTGTAGCGCGTGTAATCCCGCCGGAGCCGGTAGTCCAGGCGGATGAGGAGGAGTGATGGCTGCTGTCGGTCCCAGGCGGCGTCGACCTCGACGATTTCGACTCTTGGCTCCCAGCGCCGAATGGCGCTTTGCACGTAGTGCATGGCCAGGCCGGCCGTGGTTTCGTCGCAAACCGAAAACAACAACTCGTTCAGCCGGCAGCCGTATTCGGGACGCATGACGCGCTCGCCCGGACGTGTCGTCAAGAGCAGCATCAGTGCTTGGCGCACCGCGGCGGCCTGAGTCACCGTCTCGAGCGCACCACTCGGCAGAATCCGGAGGCCTGAAGGCCCGGACTCATCGGGGTGAGAGAAGCGCAGACTGCGGACGACTTCCGTCATGAGCTGACCTGTACCAAGGTCTGCCCTGGGTCTTGGACGAAATAACCAAAGCCGCTCGGCTGATTGAGCCCGACGATCGTGTCCAGACAGACGGGCGTACCGCCGATGCGGACGAAACTCGAGTGGCCCGCCATGGGAACGAGGGTTCCGAGACACATCAGGGTCGGAATGCTGCAGGGTGGACCCGCGGTGCCGAAGCTTCTGCCGGCGGGATCGTTGCCAACCAGCACGGGATGGCCGCCCACGCGAACCCAGGACTGCGAATTACTGCGGCAATCGGCGACGCCCAGCTGATGCAGGCACTTGAGCTTGCCATTGCTAGTCAGAACCCGCACCTCAAGCCTCCTCGAAATTGACGCTGGCCGCGCGGATCGTGATGGACTGGCCCGGCGCCTCAATCACCAGCGGCTTTGCAGAGCTCAGGCGCGACACGGAGCCCGTTAGCTCGAGCTGACTGCCCTGGCCGTTGGTCAACGCGAGCGTGCCTCCACTGGCGTCGAGACGCACACTTTGCTTCTCGAGCACGAGCTTCGCTCCGGCTCCGTTCGCGAGCTCCATCCGGTTCCGGTCCGCATCGATGCTGATGTGTTGCTTGGCGAGGCGCCATTCCGCCCGGCGGCGCCGACCCGACGCTACACCGGCGTCCTCGGGCCCCTCATCCCATAGGCCGCCCAACACCACTCCGTGCACGGGATCCCCGTCGGGACTCAGCACGACGACTTCGTCGCCGACATCGGGCAAGAAGGCCAGCCCCTTTTGCCCGCCAGCGCCGGCCGTCACGACGCGCAGCCAATCGGACAATGCATCGTGAGTCGGAAAGTACACGCGCACGCGACCGCGACTATCGAGCTCTTTAACCTCACCCACAACCACGGGCACCTGGTTGATCCGGCCCACGGCGTCGTCTGCCGGCAGCGCGGAAGAGAGCTCGGTACGGAAACCCTCCTGCCCGTCGTACACGTGAGTGACCTGCGTCAGCACGAAGCTCTGGTCGGTGCTGCCGGGAATGTCTTTCAGGTCTATCGTCACTCCGGGCCGGAAGTGCAGCTCTCCCGGAATGATTGCAGCTCGAAACACCGCAGCACTCGCGGCAGCGCGCTCCGCGAGCGCCTGCGCGAGCCCTTCGGCTTCCGCGTCTGAATGCAGGGAGTGCCCGAGCCGATGCTGCTCGGTGCTTCCCGTCGACGTCATGCCTTCCGTTTGCGCTTCCGCGCGAAATACACCGGCTTGCGCCAACGTGCCGCCCAGCACCTTGACACGCCCATGGGCGCGACGCGCGTTGCGTTCGCACCGGCACGTCCAGAAGTCACCCCACGCCTTGCTCACGCGCGGGCCGCCCGCGCGCAAGCGGAAGCCGACGAGGCGGTCGCCGTCGAGGTGGAAATAACAGCCACGGGCCAAAGTCAGCTCACGCATGAACTCAAAGTCGGTGCGACCGCCTTGCGTCAGAGTAGCGACCGCGGGACCCTCAAAGCCCTCGACAGTGACCCGCAGGGGTTCGCAAAGCTCGCTGAGGACGCGCGCAAACTCGGTACCCTTTAGCGTACGAACCCGAGATTGGCGCCGCAACGCCTCTAGGCGATCGTAAGCGCGTACACTCAGCACCGCTCGGCCATCGCGTTCTTTGGACACTTCGACCGCGGACACGCTGCCGGCGAAGAGCGTGTGGCCTTCGGCCGAGACACTCAGCTCTTCACCGAGATCGAAGCGCGGTAAGTCGCTACCCACCCCGGCTTGCCAGGTGAGCTCGAGCTGCGAGGGCGCGCTCAGCAGTTGTGACAGCCTGAACCCGGTCAGGTGCTCCTGAACGAGCGACCCCAGGGGCTTGTTCTCGCGACTGATGACGAAATGCGGAGTATTGGTCATGTTTCGTTTTGTTCGCGCAGTAGTTCCTGGATACGACTCAGGCCATCATCGCCTGATCTGTCCGAATGGACATGGGGCGCTGGCAGCGTGGGCCAATGCGACTCATCGGCCGCTGAAACGTCGCTGACCGCGCTCACCAGGTTGCCGTGTAGGGCTGCCCGCGGAGGGAGCTCCGGAAAATACGATAGCGATCGGTCGATGACTCGAGGCTCTCTGCGGAGCCGGGCTGCTTCTGCACTAAAGTCGCGCCGCGCAGCAACAGCAACCGCGGGTGGCTGCGTCGGAGCCGGCGTCTGCCTCACCGGCGGAGATGGCCATGAACGCGGAGCCAAGTCCTGGGGCAGCGTACCGAGGCCGGAGCGCGCGCTCTGTCCATGATTTGGCCGGACCGCGCTCGCGGTGTGCTCACCGCCGTTCCGCTCTGCTGTGAGCTGCGTTAGACGTGGACTCACGCTAGGGCGACCGGTCTCCTGCGCTCGCGGCTGCGGTGAACGAGAGCGTTGGCTCAGCGGAGCTCTCGATGCGAGCTCGCTGGATGAAACGCGGGAAACGGACGCTTGCCCGGGCGCATTTGCCGGTGGCTTCGCCGGCGAAAGGTGAGGACGAAGCTCGGCTTTCGGCCAGGGTTCGGCCGTGTCGCGCCAGCGTAGCCGCACTCCTTTAGTCTCTTCAGGCGGCGAGCCACTGACGGGCGCCGCCATTCTTGCGCCTTGAGGCTCCGGATTGGATGCTTTTGACGGTTTTTGCCGAGAAGAGACCGGAGTTTTGGCACCAGAGTCCATCGCGGTGTGGCCCATGGCGCTCGCCGCCATGCTGCGTGCCGGAGCAGCCTTCGGTGGGGCACCGAGGCCCGGGTGCTCCATGGCACGGCGAGACGTCGGCGACGACGCTCGAATCGGGCTTGCCTGAACAGGCCATTGCGCGGATTTACGGGCCGGGAGGTTTGCGAGCTGGGGCACCTGATGAATGCGCTCCCGACCTGGAGTGGCCACCGGCTGGTGCCCTTCCTCGCTTGCCGTGGGCACCAGGTTTGAGACAAACATCCGCAGTGGCTCGAGTAACCGCGTTAACCGCACTACGCTTGCGGCAAGTTTCGCCGCTGGCGCGGCCTGCCGATCCGCTGAATGGCGCTCGCTCGACCCAGGCTCTCTCCCTACCTTGACGCTGGACACGCCACCACCACGCGCTCTGGATCCATCGGGCGCCTGCGATCGTTCCGCGACGTAGCGTAACCACTCGGCGGGCGGCTCCTCGCTGTCGAAGGAGAATGCTCCGCTGGGCCTCGGCTCGGACCCAGCAGCTTCGACGTCTGATGCTTGCCAGCTCTTCACGAAGGCCAAAGCGGCGCGCCTGAATTTCCCACCCAGGGGACCTGCAAGCCGACTGGCCCGTGAGATCAAGCTCGCTCCACGCGATCAAACACGATAGACATCGAGTGAACGGCCACCTCATTGCCGAGCGCGTCCAGCGGCTCTCCTCCCCATTCGCTGATCCAGGCGTCGAACAAGTTCCAGCGAAAGCCCTCGGTTTGACCGTCCTGCTTCAGCATGCGTATGGCCATGTTGCGGCGTTCGAAGCTGCGATCAATCGTCTTTTGAAACCAGTCCCAGAGCTCCGTGCCTTCACACACTCCCCACTTGAACTTCATGGGTAGATACGTCGTTCGCCCTGGAAGGTGATGGACGTGCTCGGGACCTCCATGTTCCCTGTAGGCATGGTCGTGCACCTGGGCATGCAGGCCGCTGCAATAAATGAAGTGGCCTTCGGTCCAGCCATCGATCTCGACGATGAAGTTGAAGTTGCGGAACGGCTCCACGATATTACTAGCCACGCGTCACCTCCTCGCTTTCCGTGACATCTTCCTTGTGACCAATTCGGAATATGACGAACTCGGCAGGCCTCACTGGAGCGAGGCCGACCTCCACGACGAGCCTTCCCTCGCGAATGCTTTCCTTGGGGTTGGTATCCTCATCGCACTTCACATAAAATGCTTCTTCCGGCGTGCGACCTTGCAAAGCGCCCAAACGCCACTGACCCCTCAGGAAGTCGCCCACGTTCCTGCGAATCATCATCCAGAGATTGTGATCGTTGGGACGAAACACATAGCCGCGCGTGTCCCGGGAAATAGAGGTTTGAATGCTGCAGAATAGGCGGCGTACGTTGACGTAGCGAAACGGGCTCGCTTCGGCTGCCAGGGTCCGAGCACCCCATACGGTTGGGCCGCTGTCGCTAAAGTGGCGGATGCAGTTGATCCCAGCAGGGTTCAGCATCGCCTGTTCCGCGTCGACGACGGAGTAGGTCAGCCCGAGCGCGCCGCGCACGATCTCGTTTGCGGGCGGCTTGTGCGCTGGCGAACGAGCCCAAATGCCAGCCATGAAACCGGACGGCGGCACCTCGACTCTGCCATCCCCGAACGGGTTCTTGATCCACAACCAGGGAAAGTAGAGCACGGACTTGTCTGACATCGGGGGACGTAGCGCGAGGCCTTTGCTCTCTTTGGCGCTCTCCTTGGCCGCCGGGTCCGCGGACGACACGCTGGCTACTTTGACCAAGTCCGAAACATTTGGCACCTTGAGAGGAGGGTCCAGTATCGCCAAACGATCGAACCTGCGCTGGCAATGCGTTGACAAGGCGTCATAGTCGTCGACGGAGCTAGCGCCGGGTGCCAGCACAATGCTGACGTCATCCAGCTCCTCGAGCCGGCGAATGGCCTCTGGCTTGATCGGCCCCTTGCTGCCGGTGTTGATGATGTGGCAACGGCTGCCGCCGTTTAGAAAGAATCCGTGGACGGCAAAGGCCAAATTCGTTGGCGCCTTACCGGCGGGCACAAAATGCTTCGAGAACTCCCGCATGCTGTTGACGCTAACCACCTCATGGACCGACGCACCTTCATCAGGTGCCAGCCCGACCATCGCCGCAATGCCGGTGTTCCGGCCCGTGATGGTGACCGAACCCCGGTCAACCTCCTCGATGTAGACGCCTGGGGCTAACGACACCTGAATCTCCCTTGCTTCATGACTCGCATCATAATCGCGTTCCTTTCCAGACCGCTCATTTCGTTCAACACCGTTCGACCTTTACGGAGCTCGACGCTCGCTCGCGACCGCCGTGACCTCGACAGCGGGTACAAGCGACCCAAGCTCGGTCAGCTTTGGGCCCATTCACTCGATACATTCTTGTCCCACTCCACCTTCAGGCCCGTAGCCAGAGGATGATCGAGCTTGACGTTGAGGGCGCCGTCCGTGTCTGGGGCGAGCACCTGAAACCGGCCGTCGTTCCCCGTGACAGCAGAACCCGGCGCGCCGACGGCCCGCACCGTGACTCCGGCGCAGGGCTGGCCCGATGCTAACAGAACGCGGCCCGTCAATGCTCGAGCCATGCCGGCCCGGGCGAGGATCTCGCGCGCGGGCGGTTGGGCCTCTCTCCGAACTGTTTCGGTCGCGACATCGGTGCTGATACCAACGCTGGGGCGCAGCGACATTCCCAGGGCCTGCCACCATTCCGAGCTCGTGGGTGACGGAGCGCATTGCATCTTCGAGGACGCGGCCGCCAGGATGAGCGCCTCGAGTCGAGCATGCTGATCGAGAGCGGTGCCCCCCTCGGGGTACGCCAAGTATTCGAGCCGCGTCGTGATCCGTGTCGAATGATTCAGCGGTTGGACGACGAGGTTGCTCAACCCTAACCAGCACAGCACGAGTTTCTGTGGCTCTTCACTCGCACTCACGCGCGGGTTAGCGACCTTCTGTCCAGCACCAATCAGATCCACCGGGCATGACAAGACCTCCTTCAACCAACGAACGAGCTCCTCGCCAGCTTCTCGAAACATACTTAGCGCCTTCGACTTGTTCGAGGTGCCCGCCTCGCACCAAGCATGTGCGTCCTAGACTCGACGCGTCCCCGGACTCTAGTCTCCGATTCGTGTTGCTCGCAATGTCAAAGCATCGCAAGGGTCAGAACATGACGGCGCTGCCGACCTCAGACACGCGGGGCAATTCGTTCGCGCGAACGGATACTTAAGTTCGAAGGCCTAGACGTCGATTTTGTATGCGACGAGGCGTCGCCTTCGACGTCCAAGTGGTACGGCTGCTTCATGTCATCGGGCTCTGCAAACCTTTGACGTGAAGGCCATATCGGTTGCGAAATGGCCCGCTCGGGAAAAGCAGGCGCGCAAACGTCCACCCTGCGTTAGATATTCACATGTCTCTATCGTGGCGACAGTTCGCAGCCCATGAGCTCCGCGCCCTCGGTCGGGACTCCTGGCGATGGTGTTGGCTTACATGCACCCTCATGTCGGTCGTCCTGTTGCTCATCCTCGTCCCGCACATGATCTCCGGCGATGGCCCGTTAGCCACGCGCGTGATTGCCTGCGTGGTCGTCTCGCTGATGTATGCCGCGCCGATCGCGATTGTCACGGGTCTCCTGCGCGGAACCTGGCGCATGGTCGGAGCGTGGTTGTTTCTCCCCCTCGTGCTCGTTCCCGCGACCGTGATGCTAGCGTTTTGGCTCGGCTCGGGGTGGCTGGCGTCGGAGGCAAGAACCGTCGTCGTCGAGCTGGTCGCCTCTGCAGAAAAGCAGGGCTTCGCGAACACGCTCAACGCGGCGCCTGCGATGAGGATGGCTCATGCTGGGGCGCCCGGTGCCGTGATTGCGCTGGTCATTCTGCTGCCATTTTTCATTTCTGACGTGTTTTGGATTCTGATTGATTTCGATTTCTTGCTCTCGCTCGTCCGTTTTCTGCTCAGCGTCGTCTTCATCGCTTTGCTGGGGGCGTTGCCTTCACTCGCGGTTTCGGGAACGGTTCTCGGGGTGGCCTTCGTCAAGCGGCTGCGCCACCGCTACCGAGCTTCCGCGGGCTCTTGAAGGTTTCGCGGCCTGCGATCACAGGCCGACGCCCGCGTAGCAGGAATACCTGTTCTCGTTGGCCACGGTCAGTCGCTCGCCCTTGCCGACAAAGCAATGCGCGATGAAGTCGAGCCGAAACCCATTGCCGTCGCGACTTGCTCCCCCCCAAACCTGGGCCTGCTTGAAGGGCCAGCGAAACTGCGCGTCGAGTGACCGTTGGCGCAAACGCATGCGGAGCGTCGGGTAGATTTGGGGGGAGAACAGCGCCTGCAAATCGGCTCCAAGCTCAGCGTAACCAATATGGTCCTCGAGACGGGTCCCGGCATCCTTCCCGTTGGGCCATGCCACGACCCGGTCGCTGCCGAAGGGAAGCCACCCCGAGAGGTCGAGCTTGGCCTGAAACACCCCGTGCAGCGGTGGGGCGTAAGAGGCACCCAGGTAGACCATGTTCCAGGAGCGCGAGCTAGACAGCTGATCCGCACCTGCCCCGACAAAGCCGAGGCCATTTGACTCGTGCAACGCGCCCGTGCGCAACGCCAAAAATTTAGCGACACCGTCGGGCGCGACCCAGCTGAGCTCGAGACCCGGCGCATAGTTGGTTTCGAGGAACGGCGACGACTCCGAGCCGGGAAGCGCATCGAACAAGTCCCAGAAGCTCGAGAGCCGGATCGGAAAGGTAACGTAGAAGTACCCCGCGCTTTCCCATTTCTCCAAACGCGCAATGTCATACTCGAGATCGACCCGGAACTTGACGAGCCCCGCTTCGTCGAGCGCATTTCCAGCGCGGCCGTCGTAGGCATTGACCACGAGAAAGTTCGAGCCGCCGCGACGAGGCTCGATTTCCGGTACGACGTCCTCGGTCGGCTGACCCACGGTGTCGCGACGGGGCTCGCCGCGCGGTGTAGCGGCGTCGACGACGACTTCCTCACGCTGTTCGTAGGCCCTTTCCTCGGTTCTCCCGCTGCGCGACCACGACAGTGCGGAAATGATGGTTACGGCGGCCCACCGAGTCGGCCGTTGGCTCATCGTCACGAGCGTCCTTTCGACCTTTGTTCGTTCAAGATGGATTCGCCTTCACTCAGTTTTCCGCCCCGATGAGGCTGAAAGCGGCCCAATACCGGGGATGGTCATACTGTGGACGAGCGCGCAGAGCCGCCGTCGCGTGCTGAAGCGCAAGCGCCTTGTGTTCCCCGCTCAGGTAGGCGCGATAGAAAGCCAGCATGAATTCGACCGTAGCGCTGTCGTCGATGGGCCACAGGCTGACCAATACCGAACGCGCCCCGGCCGCGATGAATGCCCTGCCCAGGCCCAAGACTCCGTCACCGGTGGTTTGCCCAAGGCCGGTTTCACAGGCACTCAGCACGGCCAAGTCGACGCTCATCCGAGTGTCGACAATCTGTTCCGCCGTGAAACGTACGGCTCGCTCGTCCTGGCCCGCCAGCAGCAGAAACGACTCTTTCGGACGATCGGCATAAGCCACGCCGTGGGTCGCGAAATGCAGAATGTCGTACTCGGCGAGCAATGGTCGCACCGCCTCGATGACGGGCATTTCCGAGAGCATCAGCTTCGTGCGGGCGCCGGGTATCAAACGGGCAATGCTTGCAGCCTCTTTCGCCGCACCCGGGAGTGGCAACAGGCGCGAGCCGTCGAAGTCGAGGTCGGACGGAAAGGTAGGATTACCGATGACGAGCAGCTTGCGCTGGGACAAGGCGCGGCGCTGAGGCGAATTGCGTTTCCGGGCGAGGATCTCCAAAGAGGGTGTCAATAACAGGGGAACCCTGCTGCCAAGCCAGCTCCCTTCGCCATCGCGGAGCGCACCAAACGGCAACGACCATAGCGACCGATGCGGCACGATCACCAGCGGCCGGCGCCCGCGCGGCAAATGCTCACCGAGCGGACCCAGTAG
>JANOIG010000211.1:0-7348 GCA_031407405.1 Deltaproteobacteria bacterium | reverse complement strand
ACAGGGCAAGCCGACATCCCAGGCCTGTTCGGTGCTGATTCCATACTGTAGCGCTTGCGGCTGCCCCCCTGCCAGAAGCTCAGCCGCGGCCTGAATCACCGCTGCCTCGACGCAGCCACCGGAAACCGAGCCCGCAAAGCGTCCATCGTCTCCGATCAGCAGCTGGCTGCCCACCGGCCGCGGCGACGAGCTCCAAGTGCTGACCACCGTAGCCCAGGCCAGACGCTGGCCCTGGGACAACCAACGATCAGCTATTTCGAGAATCGATTCCGCGTCGTCCGTCATGACTCTCTCCAGATCGTTGGGCCACCTACGGGCACCCGGCTACCAAGGGACTGTTGCCCGGAACCGCTGCCGGGAATGCAACGCCACTAGCACAAAACGGCCTATTTTTCGAGACTTGACGATGTAGTACAATTGTTCTACATTTGATGGGTGAACCGCATTGGCGTACGTGAGCTCAATCAGCGGACCAGTCAGATCCTGGATCGAGTCCGGCGCGGTGAGACGCTGATCGTCACCGATCACGGTGAGCCCATCGCACGCCTCGTCCCGATCGGAGATACCTTGTCCGTTCTCGACGAGCTCATTGGCGCCGGCAAGGCGATCCCTCCGCGCGTCAAGGGCGCTTTGCCGGCACCTGTGCTCTTCGGGGACCCCGAGTGTGATTCTGCCGATATCGTTCGCAGGATGCGTGACGAAGAATGAACGTCGTCTATTTCGATACGTCAGCGCTCATCAAGTTAATCCGCGTTGAGCTCGACTCCGACAGTTTACGAGACTGGATCGATAAACGGCAACACGGCGACATGGCATGGGTGTCATCAGCGCTCATCTTGACCGAAGTGCCGCGCGCTCTGCGCCGTGTTTCTCCCGGGTCCCCTCTCCCTGATTTCGAGAGTGTGCTCGGTAGGTTTACATTGCGCAACATCGACGAAGAAATCCTCATCCAGGCGGGTACCTACGCCGATCCCACGTTGCGCAGCCTGGACGCCATTCACCTGGCCACGGCGCGTAGTCTCGCCGACGCCGCGCCGGAGCAATTCGAAGCCGTGATGACCTACGACAAACGGCTCGCCAGTGCCGCGGAAGCGGATGGTTTGCCGGTGCTTGCGCCACGTCGCTAAGGCTCAGCGGCCGCCCGTGCGTGCCCACCTGCTAGAGGGGACTGCGCTCGGGCCGAACTCTCATCGCCGATCGTTTTTTCTAGCAACCGCCGACCACTGGCGGCCGAGTATCAGGTTCGTCTGGCAGAACCCGGCGAACCTCGACTAGGACATTTCGCGTGAACCTCGGCCAGCGCTTGCTCCGGCTCTGCTCGGCGCTCTTTGTAGCGTTCGTCGTGGGTCGCCCGGCCGTCGCTCGGGCGGCTCATCAACAGTTGGCTACCGACGTCGGCGTCACGCTGGCCGTCCCGGCCGAGCTGCGGCGGGCCTCGGCGCTCGCGGGGCTGTCCGAAGTCGTGGGCGCGAAGCCGCCCCTCGCCACGTTTACCGACGCACAGCGATATATTTTACCGCATGCTGGCGCCCCGGTCCGGGACCCGATCGCTGAGGTCAAGCCACTGGTGGTCGTGGTGCAGCGGGGGGAGCCGCATGGCCATGCCTCGCTTCCGGCGGATACCGAAGCGGGAGCGCTCGAATGGACGCGCGGCTTCGCCGCGGCGTTGAACGTGCCTCAGGTCTTCGACGTCACCCCCGGGCCTTACGAGCCGGAGCGAGGGACGGTGAGCCTGACGTACAAGGTGCGCGGGCCGTCCTCCGCGCGGCTGATGCTCGGATTGCCCGACTCACACCCGCTGTGGAAACCCGTCATCGCCGTCGGCGGCGATCCCGAGTCCTCCAGGTGCGTCTTGGGTTGGCTGTTGGGCGGCAAACCATACGCGACCGAGGCCGAGCTGCGCGCGCACACCCCCAACGCCGCGCGCGAGTGCGGCTACGGCGAAGAGGACATCGCCGAGTACATCGCGCAGGTGGGCGCTCACGAGTTTGCCCCGGCCGTGTCTTCCATCACGTGCCTCGCGTTTTTGACGCGAACGGGTACGCTCGTCACGCTCACGATCGCCCCGCTGGAGCGCGCCGCTGACATCGACCGGGTGGTGGCCACGCTGCGAGAGCAGTCGGTCGTCGACCCCGAAGCGCGCTTGGCAGTTACGCCAGCACGGAGCGCGTGGTTTCACGGCGGCAGGCTCTTCGGAGTGGTGCTGGGCTCGGTCATGATGCTCTTCGTCGTCGGGGGCGCCGTGGCCTTTGGCCTGGTCCGCCTGCGCGTGTCGAGCTCCAGCGCGCTCGCATCCAGCTTTGGCCTGCTCATCGCGCTCAGCTTGGTCAGCATGCTGCGCGCCGATGCCGTTACGTTGCCCGTCTACCTCCAGACGGCCAGCTACGTGCTCGCCAGCCTGATCGCCTACCGTCCGCTACGCCACTGGCTCGACACGCGCAGCGGCGCTCAGGGCCCGCGCCTGCTGCGCGATTCGCGCGGTCTATCGACGGTGGAATACCTGATCGTGCTGGTGTTGCTCGCCTGCGTAGCGATCGGCGCCTGGCGTCTGTTCGGGGCCTCGGTGAAGTCCGCTGTGACGAGCGGCACGACGGAGTTGGCAGAGCTCGAATCTGCAGACTACGGTCCCGGCTCAGCCGCGGACTTCGCGGATGAGGCGACAGCGGCAGCACCGAACGGCGATCTCGGTTCGAGCAGTCGCCGCTCCGCCGCGAACGGTAGCGACGGGCCCAGCGGCGCTTCCAACGTCACCAACAGACCCGCAACAGGTGCTGCCAACTCCACGGCCTCGAACGCCTCACCTGCTCGGGCGACGGCCGACGGCCTCGCCTCCGGCGTGGGTCAAGCGCTGACCCCCGGTTCCGTACCCGCAGCCGGCAGCACACCCGCGCCCTCCCTGGCCAACGCCGCACCTCCGGTCGCAGCCGCCGCCAGCGAACCCACCCTGCTCGTCACGGGCGCTGACATCGCCACGGACTTCACTCCCGGCGTCAGCAACGTCAAAGACGCTTCCATCGCCATCACCGGCGTCAACCCCGTCACGGGCGAACAAGTGGGCACCTTGGGCCGTGTCGCGGCCGGCGTGTTCGCCGTCCCGGGCATCGGCAACACCGCCAAGTACGCCATCAAGGGCACCAAGCTCGCTGCCCAGGGTGTCGCCAAAGGCGCCAAGATCCTCAGCCGCACCAAGGCGGGCGCCGAGCTCATCGGCTGGGTGGGAGGCAAGCTCGGCAGAACCGCTGCAAAGGAGGCGACCGGCGTCAAGGTGTTGGGCCGGCAAGTAGACACTGCAGTGGCCAAGAACTGGGATGGCCACGAGGTGCTAGACACCCCCAACTGGACGCTCCAGAAAAACGCTGAGTGGGTCGAGTCAGGCATCCAAACCCGGCAGAACTTCTACCTGGCCTCGCCGCGTGCGGGAAACCTCGTTCAGACCAGTGGCCCGTTCAAGGGCCAACCGACGGTCTACGCTCTGGAGCTACAGCAGCTGGAAAAGGCGGGGTATAAGCAGGTGGGAGATTACATGGTGCACCCCTCCAACATCACCACGTTCGTTCCGTGACTAGTACCTCGCACCCCAAGTTCGTACCAGGTTTCGCCCGGGGCCCCAGCAAGTGAGGGCCCCGAGCGAACCCTCGAACGCCCCATTCCGTGCTCGGCACTTCCTTTACATTTGGACAAACCCGGCGGACTTCGGGTTTGTCCTACTGGCGGTAATATGAAACCCGCGTGGCTGGACCCGCTGATTGAGATGCCAGATCGGCTGGCTGCGTCAATCGAGTTGGGCCTGGCATTTGTCTCGGCCTCCGCGGCCGATCGTGCTGCCGTTTTCGCAGGCTGGGGCTTCGGCGCTGATTGGGAGTATCCTTCGCCTTGGCGCCTTGCGTGCACGACAGGCGAGCAGGGTTCGCCGCACGAGAGAATCGTGGCCACCCTCGTCCTGAACGGGCTCGAGAATCGGAGCGACTCTCGAGAGGAAGTGCTGCTTTTCTGCGTGGCCTACAACGCTTGTGCGCTCGCCGGGCTCGATGCTGATGCGCTTCTCTCGACGGTTGCGCGGAGCCTACCGGACCGGGCAGCCCGCGCTCTCCGAGATTTCGTGGGGCGTAGCCCGCGAGACAAGGCGTTGGAGGCGTTCTTGCTGGTAAAGAAGCCCAACGCTGACGGCGAAATGGAGATTCGTCCGACGTGGTGAAGGTGTCCCGAGTGAGCGCCTTTCAGGACACTTTACGTCTCAAATAGTTGAGCACGTCGATGCGAGTGATGAGGCCGAGGAACTTGGGCCCGTCACACACGAGCGCGACCAAGCCCTGTTCAAACAGGGGGAACAGTGACTCCACCTTGGCGTTGACCGGCACGGTCGTCAATTTCTGGCTCATGATGCTTTGCACGGGGCGCTGGAACGCGTCCGGATCGGCTTGCAGCGCGATCAGCAGATCCGACTCGTCCACGATGCCGACCATTTGATCGTCTTTGAGCACGGGTAGCTGGGACACGTCATACAGCTTCATGCGCGAGTACGCGACCAAAAGCCGGTCCTCCGGCGCCACGACGATCACCGAATTTTGCTCCAAGCTGCGGACGATCACGTCGCGCAGGTCCCCGCGTGGCGCTCCCCTGCCGAAGCCCTGCTCGCGCAGCCAGAAGTCGTTGTACATCTTGGACAGGTACTTGTTGCCGCTGTCGCACACGAAGCTCACGACGCGCTTGGGCGAGGTCTGGGCCCTGCAGTAGCGCAGCGCCGCGGCCAGCAACAAGCCGGTCGAAGACCCGCCCAGGATGCCCTCCTGCTTCAGCAATTCTCGTGCGGTCAAGAAGCTCTCTTCGTCCGACACGCTGTAGCTGACGCGGACGCGGGACAAGTCGCAAATCGGTGGAATGAAATCCTCACCCACACCCTCGACGAGCCACGATCCAGCTTTGCCGAGGACGCCCGTCCGCACGTAAGCGTCGAGCACCGATCCTTTAGGATCCGCCAAGACCATCTCGGCCTGCGGCGCCACGCGAGCAAAGTACCGGCTCAACCCCGTGATGGTCCCGCCGGACCCTACGCCGCACACCACCGCATCCACTCGCCCGTCCAGCTGGCGAAAAATTTCGGGCCCTGTCGTGGTCTCGTGAGCTTCGGGGTTCGCCTCGTTGCCGAACTGGTTGACGTAATAGCCGCCGCTCGCCCGCGCGATTTTCTCGGCAAGATCCTGGTAGTATTCCGGGTGGCCCTTGCCCACGTCGGATCGAGTCATCCGCACCTCGGCCCCCATGGCACGCAGGTGAAAGATCTTCTCCTGGCTCATCTTGTCCGGGATGACCAGCACCAGCTGGTACCCCTTGCGTGCGGCGACCAGGGCCAGCGCTAGCCCAGTGTTGCCCGCGGTGGCCTCGACGATGGTCCCGTGAGGGCGAAGCAAACCCTGGCGCTCGGCCGCCTCTATCATCGAGAGGCCGATGCGATCTTTGATCGAGCCGCCTGGGTTTTGGCTCTCCAGCTTCAGGAACAGCTCACAGGGGCCCGTGTCGATCGTCCCGACGCGCACCATTGGCGTATTACCGATGAGCGCGAGAACGTTGGACTCACTCTGTTCGGACATGTCACTCCCTCCCTCGGCGCGCGGCGTCGAGGGCTTGTTCGAGGTCGCCCCACAAGTCTTCGAGGTGCTCCAGCCCGACCGAAAGTCGGACCAGGCCATCTTTGATTCCAATCGCCTCGCGGACGTCGCGGGGAATGGACGCATGCGTCATCAACGCGGGGTGCTCGGCGAGCGACTCCACTCCACCCAGGCTCTCGGCGAGCGCAAACCAGCGCAATGCCTGCAGGAAACGCCGGGCCGCAGCTTCACCCCCCGACAGCACCAAGCTCACCATACCCCCCGGGCCACGCATCTGTCGGCGTCCGAGCTCATACTGCGGATGCGACTCGAGCCCGGGATAGTGCACGCGCTCGACGTTCGGGTGAGCGTTCAGCCGTATGGCGAGCTCCGCCGCTGTTTTCACGTGCCGCTCCATCCGCACTGGCAGCGTCTTGAGGCCGCGTAGCACCAGGTAACAATCAAAGGGGCTCGGCACCGCGCCCATCGCGTTCTGCAGGAACCGCAGACGCTCGGCGAGCGCCGGGTCACGCAACACGAGCGCGCCGCCTACTACATCCGAGTGACCATTCAAATACTTGGTAGCCGAGTGCAAGACGATATCCGCCCCGAGCTCGAGCGGCTGCTGCAAGACCGGCGACGCAAACGTGTTGTCCACCACCAGCGGCACGCGGTGGGCCTGCGACACCTCGGCGAGGCGGCGGAGGTCGGCCAGCTTGAGCAACGGATTGCTCGGCGACTCGACCCACGCCAGCTTGGTTTGAGAGGTGAACGCTGCCGCAAACAGCCCGGCATCCGAGGCGTCCACAAACGTCGTCCGGATGCCAAACGCCCCCATCACGCGCACGAACAGCCGATAAGTTCCCCCATACACGTCGTCCCCGCACACCACGTGGTCACCCGGCGAGAGCGTATGCAAGAGGGTGGTCGCCGCGGCGCAGCCACTAGCAAAGGCCAAACCAAACTCGGCATGCTCGAGCGCAGCCAGGCACGCTTCCAGCGCAGCGCGCGTGGGGTTGCCGCTGCGCGAATAGTCAAACGAAAGCGGCTTGCCCGGCTCCGGTTGGGCGAAGGTGGTCGACAGAACCAGGTTCGGCATCACCCCGCCGTGGACCGGGTCCGGAGCTTGCCCCGCGTGAATGGCCAGAGTTTCGATAAACGGTTTGGCCATGGGGCGCTCAGTGCTCACGATGTACCTCAACTCAGGGTCCCTGACCGAGGTCGATGCGTCAAGGCGCTCAGGCCCGTTCGGGGGCTCTAGCAGCCGAAATCAGCCCGCACGCCGAAAACTTGCCAAGCGAGATGTGCCTCATCGCCCGACTGTCGATGTTTGTAGTTGCATGTGAGCCCGGTCGGCGCAGCAGGCGCTGCGACAAGACGTCACAGCGTGCGCATCGAGTGTGCGCCAACGCACGGTCCCGCGTTCTGGCAAACCCCCGCTGTGCTGATGTCCACGTGGAGGCATCCGCGCTCACGCTCACAAGTCTCGCGCTGCGCGCGCCCCGGGAGGGGCAACTCAGTGTTTCGAGTCGAAGTGACGAATCAGATCTGCCCGCTTTGGCAATTCATGAGAGCTGCTTGGCACATGCAGCGAAGTTCTTGGAAAGACCTGCTGCCGGGCCGCGCGACGCGCATGATATGACATCGTGATGACGAGCTCTGCGCTTTGGTTCCGTCGCCCCGCTGATCGCTGGGTCGAAGCATTGCCGATCGGCAACGGTCGCTTGGGGGCAATGGTTTTTGGCGGCGTGGCGCGCGAGCGC
>JANOIG010000190.1:0-17098 GCA_031407405.1 Deltaproteobacteria bacterium | reverse complement strand
CAGTTTCCCGGCGCGGATGCGCTACCAACGATTACCGGTCTGCCCGACCCCTTTACGAAGCTGGACGGAACACGTCTCACGAGCAGGGCCGAATGGCGCTGCCGGCGGCAAGAGATCAAAGAGCTGGCTGAGCAGTACATCTATGGCGACAAGCCGGCCAGGCCTGCAACCGTGACGGGGACGGTGTCCACCACGAACATCACCGTCAACGTGTCCAATCAAGGCAGGAACGCTACCTTCAGCGCCAGCATCACGTTGCCCACTACTGGCTCAGCCCCATACCCGGCGCTCGTCAGCGTCGGAGGATTCAACCACAACGACCTCGTCCGAGCCGAAGGCGTCGCCATCATCAACTTCAACCCGGCCACGGTGGGGAACGAGGGCGGCTCGAGAGCTAACAAGACGGGTGCCTTCTATACGATCTACGGCGCTCAGAGCTTCACAGGCCTCCTCGCCGCGTGGTCCTGGGGCGTCAGCCGAATGCTCGATGTCATCGAGCAATCGGGTGGCAACGTCCTCAAGGCGGATTCCGTGGCGGTTGCCGGATGTACGCGCAACGGCAAGGCTGCATTTACGATCGGCGCCTTCGACGAGCGCATCGCTTTGACCATCCCCTTCGAGTCGGGTAGCGGTGGCGTTCCCATCTGGCGCGGGATCCCCGGGGAAGGCGCCCAAAGCCTCAGCGCCGCCTTTGGCGAGACCTATTGGCTCGGTGACGCCTTTGGAGCGTTCATCAACGACGGCCAGACCCGTCTACCCGTGGACACCCACGAAATCGTGGCGATGGTCGCGCCGCGTGGGCTGCTCATCTTGGACAATCCACACATCGCCAACCTCGGCCCCGAATCTGCGCACGTCGCCGCATTGGCCGGAGCAGAGGTGTTTAGGGCGCTGGGGGCAGGTGCCAATATCTCCTACCATTCTGCCGTCCAGGACGGGGGGCACTGCAACGCTAGGCCTGAATTCGTAGAGCCGCTGCGACAGAACCTGCGCAAGTTCTTGCTGAGGACAGGAAATGCACCCGGCGCGATTACAGCAGCCGCCGCCACGACCGGCAACTTGGCGCAGTTTCGCAACTGGACCACTCCCACTCTCCAGTGACGTGGCTGGCGGGTCGCAGCCCGGCGGTGCAGGGTCGCGCGTCGTTGCGCGGAAGCTCCGGGCCGCGTACACCCAGCCTCGATGAGATCCGATAGGCTTTATGACGTCGTCATCGTGGGAGGCGGCCCTGGAGGCCTGTCTGCTGCTCTCGCGCTCGGTCGCGCGCGCAAGCGAGTTCTGCTCTGCGATTCAGGGCCGCGACGAAACGCGGCCGCGCAACACGTGCACAACTTCGTCACGCGAGACGGAACACCGCCCGATGAGCTCCGGCAAATCGGTCGCCAGCAACTCGCCACTTACCCGAACGTGGAAACGCGGGACGTTCGCGTCGAATCGATTTCTGGCGTACGCGGCGCGTTCCACGTAGGCCTGAGGTCGGAAGCCGTCGAAGCTCGTCGCGTCCTCTTGTGCACTGGGATGCTGGACGAGATGCTCGCGATCGATGGCTTCCGTGAGCTCTGGGGGAGCGCCATCTTTCAGTGCCCCTACTGCCACGGCTGGGAGGTTCAGGACCGTCGCTGGGCGTATCTAGCGCGCGCGGCGGACTCGTCACATCTTCTACCGTTTGCCCTGATGCTGCGCGGCTGGACACGCGACGTCGTCGTCTTCACGGGCGGCACTTTCGACGTCCCAGAAGAGGCGCTGGTCACGCTCCACGCCGCAGGCATCCGTCTCGAGACTGCCCCGGTGGCGCGCGTCGTCGCGCGGCAGAGTCGGCTGGAAGCCGTCGAGCTCTCGACCGGCGCTCGCGTGCCGTGCGAGGTGCTTTTCACGCACCCTCCCCAGCGGCAGGTCGAGTTGGTCCGAGCGCTCGGCGTGGCGCTAGACGACGACGGCTACGTTCAGGTCGACGCGATGAAGCGCGAGACCTCCGTTCCAGGCGTCTACGCGGCGGGTGACTTGACGACGCGGATGCAAGCGGCCATCTCTGCGGCGGCCTCCGGCACTCAAGCGGCAGCCATGATCAACGTCGAGCTCAGCATGGAGCTTGCAGCGAGCGGTGCCTGGTAAGCCTGTTCCGTCGACGCCCACGGCTGATGGTATTCCGTGCGCCGTTCAGGCACATCCGACGAGGCTTCGAAGCGTTTCCAGCACAACCAGAAATTTGCGCATGGTTGCAATGACTTAGTAGCTAGTCTGATCGATCGGGAAACGTTTCCACAGGTAGGTGGTTTCAGGGTATCATCGCAGCAGCTCCGCCACGAATGTCTCGGGGCCGGAATGAGGAGGCCCCATGATTCGACTCAGCAGAGCTCTCAAAGAAAACACCGCTTACGCCGCGACTTTCGTTTCTCTCATTGCCTTCGTCGCCTGCAGCGCCGATAGGGACGCAGCGCCCGAGACCGACACGCCGGGCCTCCAGGGGGCGCCCTCGGAAACCGGCGGCGCTGGCGGCGAAGGGGCAGCGCCGGCAGGCATGGACACTCCGATTCCCTCGGGTGAAGTAGATCCGGTGACGGGCGCTCCGCTCGTTCCGACTACGGAGCCACCACCGCCCTTCGAGCCCCCCGCCTTCGTCGAGAACAATGGTGAAACGTGCGTCATTCCCGCGCTGCCGAGCTTCGCTGAGTTGCCAGAGGTCACCACGCTACCGGACCCGTTCCTCGGTTTGAATGGCGCACGCATCACCGCCCGGTCGCAGTGGCGCTGCCGCCGGGAGGAGATCAAGCAATTGGCCGAGCGCTTCGTCTACGGCCCCAAGCCGGTGAAACCGGAGAGCGTCACGGGCACCGTCTCCGCCACCAGCGTCAGCGTCACGGTCGAGCGCGAGGGGCGCACCGCGACCTTCAGCGCCACCATCACCATGCCGCCAGGGGTGACTGGGCCCGTGCCCGCCATCATCGGCTATGGCGGGTCGGGCTTCCAGCCCACCATCCTCAACGAGGGCGTCGCGTTCATCAATTACAGCGTGGACGCAGTTGGAAACGAAACCACCAACAACCCCAAGCAGGGGGCCTACTACACGGTGAACAACGACCGCCAGGACACGGGCATGCTGGTGGCGTGGGCGTGGGGCCTGAGCCGCATCATCGACGTCATCGAGGCATCGGGCTCGGCGATCATCAACCCGACGGGCATCGGTGTCACTGGCTGTTCTCGCTCCGGCAAGGGGGCGTTCATCGCGGGCGCTTTCGACGAGCGCGTGGCGTTGACCGTGCCGTTCGAGTCCGGCATGGCCGGCGTGGCGGCGTTTCGATATGTCGTCCCCGAGGGCGGGGAGGTCCTGCGCAATGCCGTAGAGTACCGGCCCTGGGCTGGAGAGGCCTACCGGCAGTTTCTGCAGCTCGGTGCCCCGCAGACGGACATGGCGGCGCTGGCGGCACAAAACGTGGCGTCGGGACAGCTTCAGAGCCGGCTTCCGGTCGACACCTACGAGGTCATCGGCATGATTGCTCCGCGTGGGCTCTACGTCATGGGCAACCCCGGTATCGTCAACCTCGCGCCCAACGCCGAGAAGGTCGCGGTCCTTGCGGGCGCGGAGATCTACGCGGCGCTCGGGGTGCCGGAGAACATCAGCTACAACTCCAACACGGTCAATGGCACCCATTGCGCGTTTCGGGCAGAGTTTGAGCCGCTGTTGCAGCAGAACATTCGCAAGTTCCTGAAGAACGACGCGACCGCGACGACGGGCACGCTCTCGGCGGATGCGAGGCTCACGAGCCAGCTGGACGCGACGAACATCGCCTGGGAGACGCCCGTTCTCGAATAGAGCGCGGCGAGCCGCCACGGCTCCGTGGCGTTAACGAGATCAGCGCGGGATGCCAGGCGTGAAGCAGGCGATGTTGGTTTCCATGTAGAAGTTGGACTGGCTCGTGTGGCGTTCGGCGTGAAACACGTCCATCGAATAGGCGTTGCCCGGCGTGATGCCAAGCTCGGCCGCCTGAGCGTCGAAGTCGATGCTGGCCGTGCGCTCGCCGTGCATGCCGCCGAGGTCGAGCGCCAGCCGATCGTTGATGAAGATCCAGAGGTCGTCGTCACCTCGAAAGGTAAAGACCTGACCCGCCACGTAGGTGAATTGCGAATGGGCCTCGGTAGTGAACAGAAAATTCTTGCCTTGGCCCGGCGGAGTCTCGCCAAAGCCCTCCGTCACCGCGAGCGGAAAGAAAGCGTTACTGGCGAAAGTGTAGAGGCCCGAGCCCGGTAACGTCTCGGTGAGCTCGATCTCGCGCTCGAAGGCGAAGTTGATACCGTCGACGGTGCGGTACCACTGAGCGAAGCTCTCCGAGCTGGTGATCACGGCTTGTGTGGGGTTGAAGCCTGTGTTGCACTCGCGCTGTCTCTGATTGTCGCGTGGGCACCCGACGCCATTGAGAAACACCGGCTTGCCGTCCATGCCCAGCGTAGGCTGCACCAGGTGTAGGCGCGGCTCGTCCCCCTGAAACGCCATCTCGAAGTCGGGGTGCGCCTGGCTGAAGTCGCGAAACACGATGGGCAGAATCGTGTCGCACCCGTCCTGGAGCTCGACGTCTTCGTCGCCGAACATGGGCGACTCGTCGACGGGCGGGGTGGGGATGGCGGGTGGGGAGATCGCTCCCGAACCGCCGGGCGGCGGCGAGCCTGACCCCGGGCCCGGCTGGGCGGGCAAGACGGTGCTGCCCTCAGTGCCGCCCGCCGCCGAGCAGGCGATGAGCGCCGCGAGCACGGTTCCCGAAATTAGCCTGGACGTCATCCTGTCATCACTTGTGTGGGCATTGGCTCGTGTGCTCAGGGCACTATTCTATATGCGGCGCTCGCCGAGGCGCCAGCCGCTCGGTCGCTGGCTCGGCCTCGTCGGCGTCAAGACCCGTAAAATACCAACGATTTCAGTGTATTATGGCTTCGGCAGTCGCCGCCAAGGGCTGCGCCGAGCGGGCAAGCCGGACACTTCCTGGAGGCGACGCGCGGCCGAAGGCGACGTAGGGGAGCTCGTCGAGTACGCTGGGGCCTGGAGTAATCATGGCCAAGCTGTTCCGGATGGCATTTGTGGGTTTGGGTCTCGGCGCCTGCGGAGCAGGCATGGGCGGCATGAACGCGGTCGAGCTCGCGGCGTGCCCGGAGCTGGGCGGTGGCGCCATGAGCGCTTCCTTCGATGCCAACGCGCGGGCGAACACGACGATAAGGGCGTTCGTTCAGGCGGCTGGCGACCTCGCTAGAGTGGCGGGGCAAGCGGAGGCGGAGGTCGGCTCTGCCTGCGAGAAGATGGGCGCGGATCTGGGGATCAGCGCGGCACAGATGGCGCCGCAGGGCAATCAAAGCCGCACCAGCGCTGCCTGCAATGCGGTCTCCGTTCGCATCGACGGCATCCTCGCGCAAGGCGCCAGCGGGTCGCTCAAAACCCAGGTCACTCCCCCGCAATGCACCGTCAACGCGAGCCTGGAGGCTGACTGCAAGGGCCAGTGTTCCGTGGAGATTGATCCGGGTTATATCAAAGCGAACTGCCAGCCCGGGCAGCTCTACGGCAGCTGTGAAGGTTCCTGCGCGGGGTCGTGCAGTGGCACGTGCAACGGAGCTTGCCAGGGCGAGTGCGCCGGGTCGAGCGAGGCCGGTGGCACATGCAATGGCCAGTGTAACGGTGAGTGCCAGGGTTCGTGTCAGGGCGATTGCAAGGGGAGCTGTAGCGTCGAATTCAAGGAACCGAAGTGCGCCGTCGCGATGAAGCCGCCGTCAGCCGACGCTCGCTGCGAGGCGAGCTGCAAGGCCCATGCAGATCTGCAAGCGGACTGCACACCGGCCCAGCTGCGCATAGAAGGCGCGCTCGAGGTGGGTGAAATTCCAACGCTCGTCGCAACGCTCCAAGAAAATCTGCCCGCTCTGATCAAGGCGCAAGTACAGTACGGCGCCCGCATCGCGGACGACATTCAGATCCTGGTCCGAACGGGCTCCGAGCTTCCGAACGCATTCGGTCAGCTCACGGCGCATGCTGGATCGTGCATCGCCGCTGCGGCCAATGCGACGCTGCGCGCGCAAGCATCGATTCGGGTGAGCGTTCAGGCCAGCGCCAGCATCAGCGCGAAAGCTGGCGCGAGCGGCGGCACGTGACCACGTGCTGTACGGCGACCCGCGCTACTGGTTGAAGTAACCGGCGCCGGACAAATGCGCCCACGAGAGGGCGCAGGCGGGCCGTGCTGGTTTTGCCTCCCGCGCGCTGCGCACACCTCGCGCGGCCCGAGCTGCCCGTGCCGGCCGAGCGGCACGCGCCGGTTTGGTGGGACCGCCTTTAGTCGCATCAGTGAAGAATGCCCGATTGCCGGAGCGATCGAAGAACCATCCCTCCTGGAGCCAGCCGAGATAGCGGCCACTGAAAGCATACACATCGACCTGGTCAATCCAACCGACGGCAGAGCCATCGTACAAGTAGATAGACGTGCCATCGTCATCCACGTACGCCGTTGGGTACCCGCGACTATCGTAGAGTGTGTCCATGTTGCCGATTCCTTCTAGTAGCTCAGCCTGCGTCATTCGTTCTTGTGACCGCGATGAGGAGGTCGGCTCTAGCGAACGATGGTACAAGGCGGAGCCCGGTGAAGCATTTCGCCTCCGGGTCCCACCCCACACTCTAGGACTTTAGGGCCGGGAGAGGCGCAGGGCAACCCGAGCCACCATTCCGGCCGAGCGGATGGGCCTCGCCAGCATCGGGCCTGCGACAACCCGCTAGGATTGAGCCATGCATCCTAAAGATCTGAGTCACGCGTCAGTCACCTCGACCACGCCTGCTGCCACCCGCGAGGCGCTGACTCCAGCTGTCGGGCACGCCGAGCTCGTCATCCAGGAGGTCGAGGTCGTGCGCCTCACGGGGCCGCGCGAAGTTCTGCGCGGCGTGAATCGTCAGCCCCAGGTGCAGCCCTCGCACCTCTATCCCGATCGCCGGCCGCCAGCGTACCGCGATGCCGCCGACGCGAAGCCAGAGCTGGCGTCGCTGACGCAGTACTACGTACGCATCCGCACGCGAGGCGGGCTCGAGGGATTATACGGAGCCGTGGATCGGGAGGCGCTTCCCGCTTTGCTCGGGCCTCTGCGCTCGCTGCTTCTGGGGCAGGATGCGCTCGCGATCGAGCGGCTTTGGGATCAGATGTACCGCTCGAACCGCCATTCACGCGCCAGCCACTACATGATGGCCATCAGCTACCTCGACAACGCGCTCTGGGACCTGCGGGGCCGCCACTTCGGCGCGCCGGTGTTCCGCCTGCTGGGCGGGCCCACACAGCAACCGGTCAAGGTCTATGGCAGTTGTCTTGGATTCGCCGTCGACCCGGAGCTCGCCGCACAAAAGGCCGCGCAGCTCGCGAGGGACGGCTTCGGGCAGCAGAAGTGGTTCCTGGGCTACGGTCCAAGCGACGGCGCGCGTGGCTTGGACCTCAACGTGCAGCTCGCGCGCGCCCTGCGCGAGGCCGTCGGCGAGGACGGTGAAATCATGTTCGACGCCTACCAGAGCTGGGACCTGCAGTACGCCCTCGAGTGGTGTCGCCAGGTGGACCGCTACCGCCCCGCTTGGCTGGAAGAGCCGTTCCCCGTTTCGGATCTCGAGAGCTTCAAGCGCCTCAGCCGCGCCACCTCCATCCCGCTCGCGACCGGCGAGCACTTTTACAACCGCTGGGAAGTCCAGCAATACCTCGAGGCCGGCGCGCTGCACTACGTTCAAGCTGACCCCGAGTGGTGCGGCGGCGTCAGCGAAGTGCTCAAGATCGGGCACCTATGCTCCGTGCACGGTGTGAAGCTCGTGCCCCACTGCCACAACGTTCACGGAGCGCTCCACCTCGTCGCAAGCCAGTCGCCGGCGCTCTGCCCGTTTGGCGAGTATCTGATCAACTACGTGCCCGAGAAGTTACACTTCATGAAGGAAGCGCCGTTGACGACGAACGGGTGGGTTGCGTTGCCCGACAGGCCGGGCTTCGGCATCGAGCTCGACACGGCAAACATCGAACGCCAAGAGGTGCTGACGTCCACCTAGTAGACTGCCAAACGTCGTTGTGCTCAATCGAGCGCGCGGATCTGCACACAGAAGTCGACGTCGTAAGGCTGGCTGTTCACAGGGAACGCCAGAATCATCTCCATCAGTCGGGCCGAGTCGACGGTCCCGCCCGAGGTGCCGCAGCCGGGATGTGCAATGGAGAACGGCACTGGCGTGCTGCCGAGGCCGATGAAGTGACAGTTGTCGACGCCGCTCGGATCCTTATAGATCACCTTCAGCGAAGACGGTGGGTCGCTGCCGCGATACGCAAATTCGAAGCCCGTCACGCCGGCACCGCTCGCGTTCCAGACACTGCTCCCGTCATCTTCCCCTGCGAAGGTCAGCTCGTACACTGCGCCCCAGCCAGTCGAGGCGATCGTGCCAATGAAACACGGATCGCCATTGTCGTAGCTCAGCGCGAGGTCGGACGCCGCCTCGACCGTGACAGTGCTCGAGCCGTAGATGCCGATGCAGTTGCTCTCCGCATCGTACGTCGTGGGCGTCAGCTCGAGCGTCCAGCATGGCTGCTCAGCACCTCCTTGCCCGGCAGTGCCTCCCGCACCCACCGTGCCGCTCGCTCCGCCACTGCTCGGGCTGCCTGCCGCACCCGCCGTGCCGCTCACTCCGCCACTGCCCCCGCTGCTCGTCGTGCCAGCAGTGCTAGCCGATCCCGCGGCTCCGGCGGTCCCGGAGCTTCCCGCGCCACCGCCGGCAGCTGCTCCCGAACGCCCCCCGACCTCGTCCGATGGCCGGATACACCCGGCACCGATGCAGGCGCCTCCCGCGTCCGGCCCCGAGAGCGTCACGGTGGAGAATCGGTCGTCGAGCAGCAACGGGCAACCGAGCAATCCTACTGCCGTCGCCAGCAGGAGCCACGAGTCGACTCGAGTACGGACGATGCGGCGCACGTTACCCTGAACGGCTCACCGCAGGCCCCCGGGAGGGCGCCCAAAACGAACCAGTGAAACATCCGCGGTCTCGAAAGCCCGCCCGGGCGGTCATCGATCTCTGACATCGTGGGTGCAAGAAACGCCGGAATGCAGGCGCTTCGAGTCTCGGCTGATATGCCCATGATTCAACAGCCTCTGGTGCCGGTCGTACCGAGCTCGCTCAGTACGACCTTCTTGCGGCCGCAGACCCAACGCTGAACGTTCGGAGCGGTGCAGCCCCGTCATTACCGCTCAAAAGCGTCCCGCACTGAAGCAGTTTTGTTTCCGCCGCTGAGGGACGCGTTTTTTGCAACAGTGCATTCCAGCTATAAAAGGCGGTAGGACAATGCTATTAATGTGGGTTACGTCCGCGCATGCGCGCAGACTATCGCACCTGGAGCTCGAACATGCGTCTCCCCCGTTGGCTGAATGGATTATGGGCTCTGTGCATCGCGTGTGGCGCGCCGGAGCAGTCAGTCGACGACTTGGGCGTTCTGACCCAAGCGCTCACGGAGACGTTCTCGGGCTCGCTGGCGCTGAACGAGGTCGCCGCGCGCGGGCCGTTTGCGGTGCAGCCGGGCTCACAGCTGCGCGTGGTCATGTCGGGTACCGGGGACGCCGACCTGTATGTCCGGTTCGGGTCGCGGCCCACGCTGAACAACTACGACTGCCGGCCCTATGAAGACGGTTCCGCCGAGCAATGTGTGCTCACGGTGCCCGCGAATGCGACTTCCGTGTTCGTGGACGTCCGCGGGTTCGCGGCAGCGACGTACTCATTGCAGATCGAACGTGACGACGGTTCCTCAGGTGGGGCTGGCGGCAGTGGCGGCTCCGGCAGCAGTGGTGGTTCCGGTGGCAGTGGTGGTTCCGGCGGCAGTGGTTCCAGCGGTGGAACGCCGATCACTGAGACGTTTTCGGGCGCGCTAGCGCTGAACGAGGTGACCGCACGCGGGCCGTTCCCGGTGCAGCCCGGCTCACAGCTGCGCGTGGTCATGTCGGGCACCGGGGACGCCGACCTGTATGTCCGGTTCGGGTCGCGGCCCACCCTGAACAACTACGACTGCCGCCCCTATGAAGACGGCTCCGCCGAGCAATGTGTGCTCACGGTGCCCGCGAATGCCACGTCGGTGTTCGTGGACGTCCGCGGTTTCAGGGCAGCGACCTACTCGTTGCGGGTCGAACGGGTCGCCGGTTCCGGGGGTGGGACGGGCGGCAGTGGCGGCTCCGGCGGGGTAGGTGGCAGCGGCGGCAGCGGCGGAGGAGTTGGCGGTACCGGTGGGACTGGGGGTACGGGGGGCGGTTCCAGCGGTGAAACGCTCACCGAGACGTTTTCGGGCACGCTAGCACTAAACGAGGTCGTGGCCCGCGGGCCCTACGCGGTGCAGCCCGGCTCACAGTTGCGCGTGGTCATGTCGGGTACCGGGGACGCAGACCTGTATGTCCGGTTCGGTTCGCGGCCCACCCTGAACAGCTACGACTGCCGCCCCTACGATGACGGCTCCGCCGAACAATGTGTGCTCACCGTGCCAGCGAATGCGACGTCCGTGTTTATCGACGTGCGCGGGTTCGCCGCAGCGACCTACTCGTTGCAGGTCCAACGTGTCGCCAGCGGGGCGGGCGGCGGCGGCGGTTCGGGCGGAAGTGGCGGTTCCGGTGGCAGTGGCTCCGGTGGCAGTGGGGGGGGGACGGGCGGCTCGGGCTCGCAGGGCGGGCCATTTGTGATCGCCGTGCTCGGCTCGTCCACGGCGGAGGGGGAGGGCGCGAGCAGCTTGGCAAGCTCCTGGGTCGGCTTGCTCGAGAATGCGCTGTCGGCGGTGGCAAACGTGGACGTCATCAACTTCGCCGCGGGCGGTTACACCACCCTCGAGCTCTTGCCCGACTCCGGCGCGTCCGGCAGCATCGACGAGGCGATCAGCGAGCAGCCCGATTTGATCGTCGTTGCCCTGGCCGGCAGTAACGACATTGCCATGGGCGTGTCCACGGCCAGCTTCATGTCGCGCCTCACGCAGCTGCGCGATACGGCGCAGGCCGCGGGCATCCCCACGTTCTTCGTCGGCACTACGCCCAAAGACCTGAGCGACGCCGAGCGCTTTCAGCTCTTTGACTGGAGCGAAGAAATGAACGATGACTTCGACACGTGTTGGGTCCCGGCCAACACCACCTATTCACCCTGTTTCATCGACGTATTTGCCGACCTGGCGAATGCCGATTTGGGAATTAGATCCGAGTACGTAGCGTCCGACGGCTTCCACCACAACGACGCGGGTCACCAAGTGATATTCCAGCAGGCCGTCGAGATCATCCAGCCGTACATGTGTACGGCGACCACATGCGACTGAAGGGGGGCCAGGAAGGCCGTCAAGCTCGAACCTGAGCTAACCCGGCCTTGGCGAGGATCTTCAGCAGGGCGGAGATCTTGCGGATCGGGGTGACGGCGGGAATGGTGCCGACGCCGCCGGCGGGAACGGTGTCGAGGCGACGCAAGAGGCGCTGGAAGCTGTCCACCTGGCGCTCCAGCAGGGCCACATCGACGTAATCACCAGCTTGGACATTCAGCAGGTACTGGGGGGTTGTGACGAGCGAGATGTTCGGAATCCGCTTCAGATAGAGCGGTTGTCCTTCACCGAACTGGATCACTGCGTTTGGCACGGACACACGAGTCGGTCCGGGCTCGACGCCACGCCATTCGATGTTAGCCATCCTCTCGAGCTCCTGGGTGGAGGCGTAGAGCAGCTCCGGCTCGGCGCGCCCGGTAGGGCCGTAGGTTCCAGTCTTGGGATCGTCGCGGTATTCGAGCGCGCCGAGGTGTTCGATGACCAGACCGGCGACTGCCCGCCGTTGCCCGGGACCGCCAGCCCAACAGGTGGGATGATCGTGCAGCCAGCGGCTGGTCGCCTGTCCTTGGTCGGTCACCGCTGGTATGCGCAGGTGACCTGCGGTGAGCACGAAGACGATACTGCGCTCCGGCGGGTTCGCGACGACGTCACGGGCCAGCGCGAGCAGGCCGATGTGCCCGTTCTCCTCGACCACGTTGGTGCCGTCGCTATGGCTCACCACCAGCACCGTTTCCTGTGGCAGTTTGGTGCCCTCGACAACCGCCCACACTGTCCTCATCGCGCTGTTCGGCGTGAGTAGGGCATTGAGCACGAGCTTGGCTGGGTCGCCCCGGCGGGCCGCGGCGAGAACGGAGTCAGCGGCGTCGCCAGCGACGAATACCGCGGGGATGTCCTGGTAGGGCAGAGTGAATGGAAGGTACTGGCCTCGAGCGTTCGCGGCATTGATGCCACGCCACGCGAAGACCACTCCCTTCACCCCAGCGCGTCGGGCGCGTTGCAGTCCGAGACCGGCGAGCGTGGCGGCGACCAGCGGGTTTGCCGTCCTCGGCCAGGGGTTGTTAGGGTCCCAGCTGTCGACCACCGCGGCAAACGGCATTTTCCGATTGCGGATCTCAATCACCGCGATCCCGCCCTGTGCCTTCGACCACCTCGGTAGCGGACCCCGGAGCAGGTACAGTGGCCCAAGAGCTCCGGCGGCGCCGGTCCTGCCCGAGTAGGGAAACGCGGAGGAGATGTCGACCCACTGCCCGCCCACTGTCAGCCGGAGACCCTCAGCGTCACTCGGCGGTTCCCACCGGCTGAATCGCAGGACATCTTCATGAACCTGCATGCCGAGGCCTCTCAGCTGGGCGGCGACGTGCTCGACCAGTCGTTCATGCGCGTCGGAGCCGGTCAACCTCGGCCCGAGTTGCGCGAGCAGCTCGAGCTCGGTGACGGCGACGTGACGTTCCACGTCGATTAGCCTTCCAGGTCCGGTGCCGGGACCCTCTCACGTGCGCTCGCGCTGGCATATTCGGTCCGCCGCTGGCCACACCTGCGTGCCTGCATGCGTGCCGGCGGCTTCTCGGGGAACCAGGCCATGCGCGAATGTTATCGCGCTCGCGCGACAGCGTCACGCCCAGAGATGGTCGAGCCTTGACGAGGTTGGAGCCTGCCCGCGATCCGGCTCGCGCCGGCGGTCGATAGTTGGTACGTGGTCGAAGGGGGCAAATGTGCGCGCCCTCCCGATTCCGCCACTCGCCTCGCGCCCTCCAGCTACACTCCGACGATGCACACGCAGGCCGTACCCCACCGTCAGATCTCACTGCAGTTTGCGCCATCGACGGGGCCCGACGACAAGAAGCCGCGAAAGTTCCGCGACAGCCTGTCGGCGCTGGAAGTCGCGGATGAGGGGCGTACCTTATTTGTCGGAGTCGATGAAACCGTGAACGAGAGGCCGACCATCGAGCGCCTCTCCTGGATCGGCGACGGATACGCCGCGCACCAGCCGCTCGTTCTGGACGATTTTCTCACGCTCGCCGATCCGACTCTGCACAAGGGCCGCGTCAATGAGGTCGATATCGAAGGCCTCTCGGTGTGCGACTCGTTCCTGTGGGTCGTTGGCTCGCATAGCTCGTCCCGAAAGAAGCCCAAACACCGCTCGGTCGAGAAAGACATCGAGCGGCTCTCGACCGTCGAGCTCGACCGGAACCGCGTGCTGCTCGGTCGCATTCCGCTGACCGCCTCTGACGGCGGCTCGACGCTGGCAAAACACGATGGCGCGCGCCGGAGCGCTCAGCTCGTCGAGAACCTCCGAGAAGTGTTATGCGACGATCCGCTGCTCGGACCCTTTGTACGCACCTACGAGAACGGGGACGGTGAAAGCGTCACCATCCCCGGCAAGGATAACGGGTTCGACATCGAAGGCATCGTGGTGATGCCCGGATACGACGGGTCGAGCCGCGTGTTTCTGGGGCTGCGCGGGCCGGTGCTGCGGGGTTGGGCGACGATCCTCGAGCTTGCGCTGACGGAAGGTGGCAAGCCAAATCAGCTCGTGCTGGGTCCACTCGGCGCGTCCGACCCGCGGCGGTATCGAAAGCACGTGCTCCACCTCGAAGGGCTGGGCATCCGGGATCTACGTGCCGAAGGTGACGACTTGCTGATTCTCGCCGGGCCCACCATGACGCTCGACGGCCAGGTCGCGATCTATCGTTGGATTGGGGGGCTCGATGTTGCAAGTGGCGACACGCTCACCGAGCTCGCCCCGGGGCGGCTAGAACATGTATGCACACTACCGCATGGCCATGAAGAGGACCGGCCGGAAGGATTTATGCGGCTACCTTCCGGTGAGCTGCTCGTCGTTTATGATGGTCCTGCCGATAGCCGACTCAGCGGTGAGCACGGCGTGTTCGCGGATGTCTTCGCCTTGCCCGCCGTCTGACCTCGCGCGCTTGGCGAAGCACAAGGCAGTTGTTCTGCGTCTCGCAGGTTGGGCCGAGCTCACGTTTCACGTCGCCCTCCGGCATTTCGGGGCGCTGACGACTACGACTCCGGCTGAGCGCCGATCAAACGCTTGATCAAAAATCGCGTCGGATCCGCGACCTCTTGGCGCGCTCCGCTCGGCGTGACGTACCAGTAACGGTCGAGATAGTGACAGCCAGCGTCAGCATACCCCAAGCGCCGGTACAGCTCAGAGGCGCGGGGATTGTCGTCGTTCACACCCATGCCCAGCTCGTGGAAGCCCCGCTCGCGCGCCAGATCTTCAGCCCGGGAGACCAATGCGGTACCGAAGCCTTTGCCGCGTTCGGTGGAGGGCCACACCTGAAGCCCATTGAGCTCCGGGCAAGTCGGAAAGCGCTGCCGAACATCCTCCGCGGCGCAGCCGTCCCAACGGATCTCAGCCGAGCCGACCGGGGCATGTTCGGCCCAGGCGATCAAATAGGTGCCAAGGCCCTGCACCTGGCGCTCGATGCGGCGGGCGTGGATCTGCGTGGCGCCCGATGGTGTCCAGCGCTCGAGCCGCTCCATATCGGTAACCTGCGCGACCTCGATTCGCATGCCCGGGAGGATAACCCGGCCCGCGGGGGCCGGTCGCTCAATTTCGTTGCGGAGTGGGTCGAGGCCACGGCCTGCATCACCAAACCCCTTGCCTGCCGCAAGGGAGCTCCCGCACCATGGCCCGCATGCCTCCCGCGAGCCCCGGTTTTGGCCGAATCAGCGCCGCTCTGCGGCGCAGGCTGCGCCGTGCCGCGTGGGCCGCCGGCACGGCGGCATGCCTGTCCGCGTGTGCCAAACACGACGAGCCCACGCGCACCGAGGCGGGGCCGGTGCGCGCACCGAGCGCGGCGGGCCAAGCCGCCGAGAGCTCACCAGCAGCAGGGCCCGCGGCGAACAGGCAGAGCCCCGTGTTGCGTCATGGCCTGCCCTGGTACGAGGACGCGCCGGAGGCTGCCTTGGCTGCCGCCCGGGCGGCGGGCAAACGGGTACTTGTCGATCTGTGGGCGCCGTGGTGCCACAGCTGCTTGTCGATGCAGAGCTTCGTGCTGACGGCGGCGAACTTCCCGGAGATCACCAACCGCTTCGTGCTGCTCGCGATCGACACCGAGCGCGCGGACAATGCCAGCTTCCTCGAGAAGCTCCCGGTCAGCGTGTGGCCCACGTTCTACGTGGCGAGCCCCGAGCTCGAGGTGCTGGGTCGCTGGCTCGGTACCGCCTCGCCTGCGCAGTTCTCGCACTTCCTGTCTGAAAGCGATCGCGCTCTTGGGCTGCGAGGCCGCGAGCAGCTGCCGGCGAACGATCCGCGAGTGCCCCTCGCCCTAGCCGACGAGCTCGCGACTCGCGGCAAGTTCCAGGAGGCGGCGCAGAGTTACGCCACAGCGCTGGCCCTCGCGCCCGCAGATTGGCCGCGGCGCCCCGAAACATTGGTGGCTCAGATCACGGCTCTCTCGAAAGCCAAAGCAGAGCGCCACTGCCTGGAGCTCGCGGGCGCTGCCCTCGAGCAGACCGGCAGAGGAGTGAGCGCCGTGGACTTTGCGTCGTATGCGCTCGCTTGCGCAGACGCCGCGCCGGCGGGAGACGCGCTTGCCGGCAAGGTACGCAGCGTGGCCCAGCGGCAACTGCACGGCATTTGCCATGAGGAGTCTACGGAGTTGACTCCGGATGACCAGGCCGCCGCCTGCGCGAGTCTCGCCGAAGCCGAGAACGCGCTCGGAGACGAGGCGGGAGCGGAGCACGCGATGCTACGACGGCTCGCCATCTTGGAGCGCGCCGCGAGCGGACAGCCCGATGCCGTCGCGCTCGCCTACGACTGGGCGCTCACCGACACGTTACTCACGCTAGGCCGCGCCCAAGAGGCCATCGACCGCGCGGTCGCGCGGGAACGCGCGCTGCCCGACAACTACAACCCACCGCAGTATCAAGCCAAGGGCTACAAGGCGCTGGGCCGCTGGGAAGATGGCCTCGCCGCCATCGAGCGGGCTCTGCGCCTCGCCTATGGCCCCCGTCGTGTCTCCTTCCTGACACTGAAAGCGGACTTGCTGCTCGGCGCCGGGCGCAAGGAGGAAGCGCGGCAGGTGGTGCTGGAGCAGCTGGCCCAGTACCGCGCTCTGCCCAGCGCGCAGCGCCAGCCGGCGCAGGAGGCCCGCATCGAGAAGCGCCTCCGCGAGTGGCGCTAGCGGATTGCGACATCGGTCGATCCTAGCTTACAACCAATTGCATGACGCAATCAGAACCGCGCGGATGTGCCGCGTGAAGAAAGGAAAGGAATGGCTAGGCTCGTGTTCGGAATGAACCAGTCCCTGGACGGCTACGTCGACCATATGGCGTTTGCGCCAAGCCCCACGCTCTTCCGCCACTTCATCGAGGAGGCTCGGGGGCAGGCGGGCAGTGTCTACGGTCGCCAAATGTATGAGGTCATGCGTTACTGGGATGACGATCATCCTGAATGGAATGCAGAGGAGCACGCCTTCGCGGCGGCGTGGCGGAACCAACCGAAATGGGTCGTCTCGCGCTCGTTGAAGTCCGTCGGCCCCAACGCCCGGCTTGTCGAGGCTGATCTCGAGGGCGCGATCCGCAAGCTGAAGGCCGAGCGCGACGGGGAGATCGAAGTTGCTGGCCCGGCCTTGGCGCAAAGCCTCACCGAACTTGGCCTGATCGATGAGTATCGAATCTACCTGCACCCCGTCGTGCTGGGTCACGGCAAGCCATATTTTGCCGGGCCCCGGCCGCCGCTCCGCCTCATGACTAATGAGCGGATGGGCGAGGATGTGATCAGGCTGACCTACGTTCCTGCTTAACCTCGCGACTCACCGGCTGGAAATCGCCGC
>JANOIG010000057.1:0-16669 GCA_031407405.1 Deltaproteobacteria bacterium | reverse complement strand
ATAATGCACGAGCCGCAGCTTCTGTGCCTCGAGCTCACCGCTCGGCGCCACGATCCAACGCGTGCCATCCCAAAACTCGAGCCCGCGCGTGGTGGCCGCCAGACATGAGCCCGCGCCATCCCAGGCCGCGCTCCAGATGGCCCGCTCATCCCCGAGCGCGTGCCGCACATGAAAGCGATAACGCGACGTGCCCAGCTGGCTGATGACCGAGCTTTGACCGATGCGCCGGGAGGTCGAAAGGGGGTTTCGCCCCGAGTTGACCCGCAGTGCCGCGGTGATGGCCATGGCAAACGCCTTGGCATGTTGGGGGCGCGCCTGAGCATCCGGGGTAGTGGCATGAGCGATCGCGCTGTCAATCGCCGCGCACACGCTCGGCTGGTCGCGCAACTCGAGCACCAGCCGCGCGCACTCACGAATGCTGCGCCGCTTCTTGCCCTGGATCATACTCAGAATATCCGTGATCGACCGAGCCGAGAACAGCTCTTCCCCGGTCAAGAGAGCGAAGGTGGTCGCGGCGAGCGCGAACACGTCTGTGGCCGTGCCGAGCTTGTCGTCTTCCATCAAGATCTGCTCGGGCGCGGCGTAGCCGGGCGTGCCGAGCGCGCTGTGCATGAACGTTTGCTTGAGGCCCCGCGAGCGCGACACGCCAAAATCGGCAATCTTGAACAGCTCACCTCGACCCATTCCGCAGCACAGAATGTTGCCCGGCTTGATATCGCGATGGATGACCCCCACCTCGTGGATCGCGCCGAGGCCGCTCGCCAGCGCTTCCACACACGCCGCCGCGCGATCCGTATCGAACGCATAACCGGTGCGAGCTAGGCTCTCGGCGACGCGCTCCTCCAAGGTGCCGCCGTGCACATACTCCATGGCGAGCCAGGGCAACTCCACGATGTTACCGCGGTAGCGCACGGCGATCTCACTGGTCTCGATCAGCCTCACGACGAACGGCGTGGGTGGGACTTGCTCGTTGAGGCGGCCGAGCGCGACCGACTCTTTACGGATCGTGAGCAGCGCGATCTCGGAAGCGTCGATGATCATTTCGGGGTGGACGATCTTCACCACCGTGAAGCTTTGCCCGTCCGGGGCCCGCCGGATGGCGCGGAATGCAACCGCCATGCTGCCCGAACCGAGCGCCTGCTCCAGCTGATAGCTGACGTTCGGTGAAATGCTGGATCGCAGCTCGGCCCCGCGGAGCGCGGTCAGATTTTGATCGCTATACGCGAGCTCAAGCAATCGAACTTCCGTTCCGGGGCACTCGGGGGTTTTCTAAAAGGGACACGGGTCAGGATCGGCCGAGCGGCGGTGATTGTGAAGTGCCGCCTCGGAAGCACCGACTCCAGGGACCGGCCGGCCGCCTATTTGCTATCGGACTCGTTGTAGCGGCTCGTTTCGATCTACCAGACGGCTTGCCTCGAGGTCTGTCGCTGCGAACGGAAGCGCGGCGGGAGCCCTGTTGTTGGTTGATGCCGCGGGCTCAGGGGATTTTGAAGCTCTTGGCCACTGTCACTGCCGCACCAGAAAACGCTGGGATGCGCGCGGCCCGGAAGTGGCGCAGTGCGCACTTGCCCTCTGCCGTGCTGGCGGACGGCCCTGCCATGATCTGAGCGCTCGAGACTTTGCCCGTAGGCGCGAAGGTGAGCTGAATCTTGCCCTGGCCCCCGGCCCCCGTCTGGCGACAGCCGGCCGCTTTGGAGGCCGCCGAGCTCAGGGCATTCTTGGCGGCAGCTTTGTCGAAGGCGCCGCTCTTCGTGCTGCTTGGCGCTGCCGGCTTCTTCTTCGTGCCCGACTGCGACGTGGTGGAAGGCTGCCCTTTGGGAGCGCTGGGCGTTGCCCCAGCCACTTCCGGGGTAACCTCTGACGACGGGACCGCGGGCACTTCGCCACTGGGCTCGGCCACACCCGGCGCCGTTGCGACCGCGGCCGGAGGAGCCTCCGCAGGGGCGACCTCGGAAGCAGGTGACACGGCGGAAGCAGGAAGATCTGAGATGGCTGCCGCGGCGACCTGCGCGGCCGGTGCCGGGTCGACGAAGGTGGGCTCGAGCGCCCACCACGCCGCTGCGGCCACGGCCAGGCTGCAGCCCCCAATCGCCAAGACCATCGGCAACCAGCGGCGCCCAGGGGGCGGGTGACTGGGCATGGTCATCGAATCCATGCCGGAGCCGGTCTCCGTTTTCATGGGCGTGGTGAGCAGCGCCTCATCGTGCGCGGTACCGAACAGGGGCGTCGCCGCCTGCATGCTCCAGAGCTGATCCGGAGCATCGTCAGCCTTGGCCTCGACCGTGTTGGCCGCCTTCATCAGCTCTTCCAGCGAGAACATGATGGACGCTTCGGCTTTGCGCGCCGACGCGGGGGGTGCTTCGGGTGGCTTCGCCGAAGCGACTGGCCTCGCCGAAGTGACTGGCTTCGCCGAAGTGACGATGCGCTCGGGCGCCAAGGAGCCGGTGTCGACCGGAATCGACTGCCCGGGCAACCTGAATAGGTCCTGAGTCGCGTTCTTGAGCTTGGAGCGTGCCCCAGAGAAACTGGACATGTGCTCACGCCCCTGCCGAGGCGAATGCGACGTGTTTGGGGCGGGCGACGCCGAGGTCGTCGGTCCAGTGTAACCACAGTGCGCACACGGACCGATATCCGCAGCGCCTTTTTGTGCGTTTTTTGGCCCGATTTCTCGAGCAACGGAGCATCCGGGACAGGGCACCAACATCTCGTTAATCAGTGCGGCATTTCGGAGCAAAACCTGAGCGTTTTGGTTCGGTTTGTCAGCCGTATTGGAGGGCGTGTGCGCGGCATCGAGGTCAGGATTCACGGAGTCAGACATTCACAGAGTCAGGCATTCACCGGCAAGAGCTGGGCGCCGTCGGTCGGGCAGACCTTCAGGTCTTTGGCTTCGTACAAGGTCCCACACACGGGGCACACTGTAGCAGGCTTCACGCGAGGTGCCGGCTGGGACATGGGATCGAGACGCGTCGCGTCTGCCTCACGACGGACCGGCTTGTCGCCCATCGCGTCTTCTGCGGCAAACACGACCGTTCCCGGGTCCGACACTGCCGACCGGGCCCGGCGACGCGCGGGCCCACGGTTGGCTCGGCGCGCCAACCACACGCCGGCGATCCCGAACAGGAGCGCAATGGCGCCGACCAACCCGACAAACGTCCACTTGCGCTGGGGGGGCTCGGCTTGTTCGCCCTCTGTTTGCCGCGCCCCGAGGGACCCCGAGGTGATGGTCGCCGCGGCCGCGTCCACCGACGCCCCGTCTGCATCGAAATTGCCGCTAGCGAGCAGGGCCGCGTAGCGCTCATCGGAGACCACATCCACACCCACCCGCACGGATTGACTCGCCGCGGTGGCCACCAGCTCGAGCTCGGCATCGGGAGCACCCGCTGGCACCGTGAGCAGCCCATCACTCGAGAGAGCCGGGCTGCCCGCCGGTGCCAGCGCCCAAGCCACCGGCATCCGGAGCGAGCAGCCCTGACGGTCCAGGACCAGCGCACGGAACTGAAACGATTCTCCAGCTCGCATCAGCTTGCGAGCGGGCCGCACCTCGATGCGAGCGGGGGCACCGGGGGTCGCGCAGGGGTTTTCCACCGGCCGCCGCGGAGCCTCGATCGGCGGCGCTTGCCGCGCGGCGGGCGAGCTGGGCTGGGCTCCGGGAGCTAGCCGGCGATAGGTGCGCCAACGCCCGGAGCTGGCGGAGCAGGTCTGGCCCTGCAGAGAAAACTGGTATTGCCCGCTCTCCTGGAAGAAGATTTCATGGTCGGTCGCGCTGATGGTGGTCTGAAGAATCTCTTGGCGAGCGTCATTCGGAGCCGTTCGACAGGTGGTTTTCCAGCTGCGGCGCCCGCCCGCGTGGCCCTGAGGGATTAGCCCCGGGTGCATCTGCCAGCACTGCTCGGTCGAATACGTTCGACCGGCGCCCGAAATGCTGAGCTCGGCGCCTCGCTCTTCGATACTGACCGCGCCCCCGGCGTCTCCGCCCCCGCTCGGCCGCGGCCCACATGCCTCGCCCCAGTCACCGATGACCCAGCGCACGGTCATCGGTTCGGCGTTCCAAGCACCGGTGAGCGAGAGCGAGCCTTGCGCGCGTGCCTCAGAGGAAATGCTCCACATCACCAAGCAAACCAGTGCCGCTCGGCCAGCCTTTTGCTCGCGATACTTCCTTATGTTGGGGCGCGCTCCGCGCGCGACGGGCAAGTGACGACCGAGCCGACAGCACGACAGGGCGGAACAACCCGTTGCGTCAAGGGGCTTACGGCGGGTGCGAGAAGTCACGACGCCGACAGCCTAGCAGAGTCCCTGCCTCTACTGACGGTCCGTGCGCCACCCCCCAAGCTCAGAAGCGAGCCCGAGGTAGGCGTCTAGAGCGAGCCAAGAGAGCGATCGTGTAGTTTGACAGTTGGACTATGCACGGTTAGCGTCGCGTCGCCATTTAAGCGTTTCTTTCCCGGTCCAACGGGCTGGATGGAGCTCCCGTTTGCTTACAATCCGGAACCGTTCGTCGCTGGCGACGAGCGCCAATAAAAACCAGCCTCCGACGCGCCTCACGCGCCTCACGCCCGTGCTGGCCATCGTCGCGGTATTGCTGGCTTCGGGCAGCGCATGGGCCCAGGCTGGGCCGCGGGCGCCGAAGAGCTTGAACGGGGACGGAGCGGACACGCATTTGTTCCGCCCGGCGGTGGATTCAAAGGGTTTCTTCTCGGTCAATGGCAGCCGAATCCTGGGCGCCAAAGACGTGAGCTTCGGACTGGTCCTGGATTATGGCCGCAGCCTGCTCCGCGTGCGCGAGGAAGCCAAGTCTGCGACGGGAGGGGCCGACTGCACCGACCAGGTCACCTGTGTCGGGGTGCGCGCCCTCGTGCCCAACTCGTTTCAAGGCACATTTGGCGCCAACTACGGCCTGGGCAACAAGGCCGTGGTCGGCCTGTCCATCCCCGTGGTACTGGCCAGCGGTAACCCGGCGTTCAACATCGGCCCCGACGCGGCCAACCTGTATGACACGGCAGCGTTGGACAGCGAGGGGATCTCCTGGCTGGCGTTACACGGCAAGCTGCGGCTCACTCGCATCGAGGAAACGCTCGGGCTCGGCGTGTTGTTGCAGGCGGGCGTTCCCATCGGCGCTCGGTCGCACAACCTCGTCAGCGAGCCGGGCGTCTGGCTCTGGCCCCAAGCCATCGTCGACTACCAGTTTGGCGCGACCGGCCGCTTCAAAGTGGGCGCAAACGTCGGCTTTCGCTGGCACGCAGGCAATGATTCCCAGTTTGCGGCAAACCAGCTCGAAGAAGGCCAGTTTCGCAATAACGACCTGTTGACCTCGCAGGTGGGGTTTTCGTGGCGTGCGCTCGATGCCCTCGACCTGGTGGGCGAAACCTACGCCAGCTACCTCTTGGACGACTTTTCGGACAAAAAGCAGAAATTTTCGCAGGAGTACATCGGGGGCCTGAAGCTCTTCGTCGAACGCAACAGCTATCTGATGATGGGCGCAGGTCATCGGCTGCAGTCCACCGGCTTCGAAGCAGCTAACCTGCGCATGATCCTCGGCTTTGTGTTCGAGCCGTCGATCGGTGACCGCGACGGGGATGGCTACACCGACGACCAGGATGAATGCCCTGATGACCCGGAGGATTTCGACGGCTTCGAAGATTACGACGGCTGCCCCGATCCGGACAATGACAAGGACGGCATCCTCGACGTGGATGACGCCTGCCCGGACATCCCGGAAGATTTCGACGGAGATCAAGACGAAGACGGCTGCCCCGAAGGGTCTGACGGTGACCGGGACGGCGACGGCATCCTCGATTCCCGCGACAAGTGCCCGGATGTGCCCGAGGACAAGGACGGCTTCGAAGACGAAGACGGCTGCCCCGAGCCAGACAATGACAAGGATGGCATCCTCGACGTCGACGATGCGTGTCCGAACGACCCCGAGGACAAGGACGGTTTCGAGGACGAAGACGGCTGCCCTGAGCCAGACAATGATCTCGACGGCATCCCGGATGTGAAGGACCAGTGTCCGAACGAGCCGGAAACCTACAATGGCCACGAGGACGAAGACGGTTGCCCGGACAAGGGCAAGGTCATCATCGAGGGCGACGACATCCTGATCCTAGAGAAGATCAACTTCGCCACGGCGAGCGCGGAGATTCTGCCGGGGTCGTTCCCGATCATCGACGCGGTCGCGACCACTCTCAAACATCACCCTGACTTCCTGGTGATCGAGATCGCGGGCCACGCCGACGAGCGCTCCTCGGACGAGTACAACCTGAACCTCACGCAGGCACGTGCCGCGTCCGTGGTGCAGGCGCTAGTGGACCGGCACGTGGACAAGTCGAGGCTGGTGTCACAAGGTTATGGCGAGTACTGCCCGCTCGACGAAGGCCATCATGAAGCGGCCTGGGAGCAGAACCGGCGCGTGGAGTTCAAGGTGGTCAAGACCGAAGACGCCCTCACGGGCGTGAAGCGGGGCTGCCAACGCGCGCTCGACCGCGGGGTCGCGCCACCCTTGGTCAAAGAGTAGAAGAACTGGGCCTGCTAGCGCGACCGCCCCGGATGAATCCAGGCGAGCGGGCCCATCGGCAAGCGGTGTGCATCACCCGGCTGGCGCGCTACGAGCACGGCACCTTGCTTCGCCAACCCAAGCCCTGGCTCCGCCACCTGACCCAATACGCGCGCGGCTGCGAGGTCAACCACCCAGGGTGGCGCGAAGACCACGGGCGCTTGATGCAGGATGCTAGCCAGCGGCTCGACCGGCCCAATCGAAGCCAACGGAGCACGGGCATCCCCCATGAACAGGCCCGCTTTGCGCAGCACGAGGACCGTCGAGCCATGAGTGGCAAGCACTCGGTCACGGGCCTCGAGCATGACCACCTCGCGCGTCTCCAGGTCCAAGGCCACGGTGGGCGACTCCGGATACGGATACAAGGGAACCAGCCGCGGCTGACCGGGCAGCACCCAATCCAGCTCGAACGTGGCAACGTCCAGGCCAAGCGGCTGCCGGATGCCGCGACCCATCAGCTCGACGCTTCGCACACCTGCTTCGGTGGCACACGCGAGCAGCAGTAACCCCCGGTCTCGATCCGCGTGCAGCAGACGCCCGTCGCAGCGGCTCGGCGACAAGAGCTCGCTCGCTGCGCCGGGCCTATCGAGAAACAGCGAGCGATCTTCCGGGCGACGCACCAGGCCGGATGCGCCAAAGCTCGTTACGAAACCGCGCACCTGCCGCGTGTGACCTCCCCGCGCGGGCGCAGCGCGAACGCTTGGCTTATCCCCCGGTGCGACCAGAACGCGGTATTGGGGAATGGGCGAGCTGCACGGCGACTCGGCGAGCGTGGGCTTACCGTGGGGCCAATCCCAGCGCCCGTCGCCGTTCGTGTCGGCATCCACCACGTGCATCAGCACCCACTCGCCCGCCTCATCAAACTCCGCGCGCCAGAGCAGCCCATCTCCCGGATCGAGCACGACCTCTTGGCCATCGTTGAGGCTCAACACGACCACCGCTTCGCGCTGGCCGCGGCGCCGGAGATAGAGCAGCTGACGGCCGTCGGAGCTGAAGCGCGCAGCACGGTGGGGTGCGAATGAGCTTCGATCGGTACCGCGCAGGGCACCTCGTTCGGTCAGGTCCACATCCTCCTGGTTCCAACTGTCGCGCAGAATGAGCCGCTCATTCCGATCGACGACGAGGTAACGTCCACTCACGTCGCTGGCCACGAAAGCCTGGATGGGCTCGCCCGAGCCGCTCCCTTCCACCAAGAAAGCATCCAGACGATCTCCCCTGAGCTTGCCACGAGGCTCGACCGTAACCTCGATGACCCCGTCCGAGTTCGTATCCTCGCGAGCCTGGCAGACCACCGTCCAGCCAGCATCCGGCGCCACCGCTCCCACGAGCACGGGATGGCTGCTGCCCACATCGCCGGGCAGCGGCCGCGCGCTAGGAGCAGCCGCGTCTGCCGTGCCCTCGACCGAGGACGAAATGACGACGGCCTCCGATCCACCGAATACCGAGGCGGCCGAGTCCGACAGCCCGGACGTAAGGTTCGGTGCGCTCGCGCACCCGCCCAGACCCGCGGCGAGGGCGAATTGGAGCGCCAGACTGGGCCCCAATGGCGAGCGACGGGCGCGTGGTGCAAGAACACGGCCCGGCTTTGCGGGCGGTAGACCTGACGTATGCGGCAGTGGTGATATGCTGTTCAAGATGACGGACTACAGCCCCAGCTCTGCAGACGACAGCCAACCGTGTCAAGTAACGCGCGGTCAAGTAACGCGCCGCCAAGCGCAGCGTGTCAGCCAATGACGACCGAGGGCACCGGAGGGAAGCCTCCCCAGGCTGTTCCGGCGGCGAACCCCCGAGACAGCGCAGCGCACGCATCCGATGGCGAGGTGCCACTCGCGGACGGCGACAGCTTGGCGAGCCTGCGCAGCGCCATCGCCGCGTGGCGCCGCGAGGACGTGGCCCTCGCGGTCCGGCAGCAGCCGCTGCAAAAGGCGCGCTTCGTCACCTGGAGCGGCATGGAGGTGCCCGATGTGCTCACACCCGCGGACATCCAAGTGGACTACGAACGCGACCTCGGCTTGCCCGGGCGCTTCCCGTTCACGCGCGGGGTGCAGCCCACCATGTACCGTGGACGGCTCTGGACGATGCGCATGTTCGCGGGCTTTGGCACGCCCGCAGAGACCAACCGGCGCTTTCGTTACCTGGTCGCGCAGGGTCAGACGGGGTTGTCGACCGCCTTCGATTTCCCGACCCTGATGGGGTACGACTCTGATTCGCCGCGGGCGCTCGGTGAGGTGGGCATGTGCGGGGTCGCCGTCGACACGCTGCGCGACATGGACCGGCTGTTCGAAGGCATCCCGCTCGATCGCATCACCACGTCCATGACCATCAATGGGCCAGCCATCGTGCTGTTGGCCTTCTATATCGCGCTGGCAGACCTGCGTGGCATCCCGCGCGACCAGCTGGGCGGCACGGTGCAAAACGATTGCCTCAAGGAGTTCATCGCCCAACATGCCTGGCTCGTACCGCCGGCCCCCGCCATGCGCATGGTGACCGACATGGTGGAGTTCTCTACCCGCGAGCTGCCGCGCTATAATAGCATTTCCATCAGCGGCTACCACATCCGAGAGGCCGGCTCCACGGCAATTCAAGAGCTGGCGTTCACCCTGGCCAACGGTATCGCCTACGTGGAAGCGGCCATCAAACGCGGTCTCGACGTGGACGCATTTGCTCCACGGCTCAGCTTTTTCTTTGACGTACACAATGACTTCTTCGAGGAGGTGGCGAAGTTCCGTGCGGCACGGCGGCTCTGGGCCCGCATCATGAAAGACCGCTTTGGCGCCAAGCTGCCGGCCAGCATGAAGTTGCGCACACACGCTCAGACCGCCGGCGTCAGCTTGACCGCACAACAACCGCACAACAACGTGGCACGCGTCGCGATACAGGCCCTGGCGGCGGTCTTGGGCGGCACTCAATCTTTGCACACCAACTCGCTGGACGAGACCTACGCCCTACCCACTGAAGAGGCGGTCACGATCGCGCTCCGTACGCAGCAGATCGTGGCGGAAGAAAGCGGGGTCGCGCAGCTGATTGACCCCCTCGGGGGCAGCTACCACGTCGAATGGTTGACGAGTGAGCTCGAACGGCAAGCGCTCGCGTACATCGAGCGCATCGACGCCATGGGCGGCATGCTGGCCGCCATCGAACAGGGTTACCCCCAGCGCGAGATCGCTCGCGCCAGCTACGAGTTCGAACAGGCCTTGAACCGCGGCGACCGCACGGTCGTGGGCGTCAACGGTTACAAGGAGGAGGCAGGGGCCACGCCCATCCCCACGCTACGCATCGATCCGGAGCTGCAACGCGGGCAGATCGAGAGCCTGCGCCAACTCAAAGCCGAGCGGGATCCGAAAGCCGTCGCAAGCGCGCTCGGGCGTGTTCGGGAAGCCGCTCGGGGCGACGAAAACCTGATGCCTCCGATCATCGCTGCGGCGCGCGCCTACGCCACGCTGCAAGAGATCTGCGACGTATTGCGGGAGGTGTTCGGGACGTATTCCGACCCAGCGGAGTTCTGAGCTTCCGGGGCCGCGTGCACGGGCAGCGCCCCGAGGTGTCGAACGCCGTCCGTTGGCGGTGAGCCCGGCACCCGAACGACCGCTGCCGTGACGCGAGGCGGCCAGCACAGCGGCTTTTGGAAAGGCCGAATGGGAGCGGCCATTCCCGGTCGGGCATGCTAGCATTGGCACGTGGACGCTGCCGCGCGACAACGAGCCGAACGCAGACGCCAAAGCGCGCGGGAGTGGCCCGTACGGGTGTACAAGCTCGGAGAAGAACCGAGCCGGGACCCGCTGGATTGTTCAACGGTGGATGAGCGCATCGCGGCGATGTGGCCACTGGCGCGGGCTGCCTGGAGCGTGGCGGGCAAGCCCGTTCCTGTCTACGATCGGCACACTGCACCGGGTACCGTAATCCGCGGACGCGTACTGCCGTGAGCGACACCCTCGAAGTCAACGAGGACTTTGTAGACATGCTGATGGCGCTGACGAAGAGCCAAACAGAGTTTCTCATCATCGGTGCTTACGCCCTCGCGGCGCATGGGTTTCCGCGCGCAACCGGCGATATCGACATCTTCGTGGAACCTACCAAGAGAAACGCGGCGAACGTGTATCGCGCGCTGATCGAGTTCGGCGCGCCCGTACAGGCTCATGGGGTCACCGCCAGTGACTTCGAGAAGCAGGGTGCGGTTTATCAAATCGGCCTGCCACCGCGCCGAATTGACCTGCTCACATCCATCAGCGGAGTGGACTATGCTGAAGCCGCTGCCCACGCCGTGCGCGGTCATGTCGGCCCTTGTGAGGTGCGGTTTATCGGACGAGACGCGCTCATCAAAAATAAGAGCGCCACGGGCCGCACCAAAGATTTGGCCGACGTGGAGCAACTGGAGGCGCTTTCGAGGGGCTAGAACCTTCGAGCTAAGGCTTTCTCACTGCACGTGTGGCCGGCGTACGGCGAAGCACGTCGCCGAAACGGCTACCCAGCGAGCCGACGCGAGCGACCCAGCGACGGCTGCGTTCACTGGCCGTGAGATCATCCATGAGCGAATACACGACCGGCGTGAAAATCAGAGTGAGCGCGAGGCTCAATGTCTGACCGCCGATCACTACCACCGCAATCGTGTGGCGCTCTTCCGCGCCCGGACCCGTGCCGACCCAGAGCGGGATCATACCCGCCACCAAGGCCAGGGTGGTCATCAAGATGGGTCGCAACCGATCGCGATTGGCCTGCAAAATGGCGTCGTACCGCGTGAGGCCGGCCGCGCGCAGCTGGTTCATGTGGTCAACCTGCAAAATGGAGTTCTTCTTGACCACTCCGAACAGCACCAACAGCCCGAGCGCGGAATACAGATTGAGCGTGTTGCCCGTCGCCCACAAGCTCAGCAACGCAAACGGGACGGACAGCGGCAACGCGACCAGGATGGTGAGCGGGTGCACCACGCTTTCGAACTGCGCCGCCAGGATCATGTACATGAGCAGGATGGAGAGCGCGAAGGCGGCGATGAACTCGCCGAAGGTGCGCTCCAGCTCGGCGCCTCGCCCGCGTACGCTGGCGGTGTACTCGGGCGGCAAATTCATGTCGCGCACCGCACCCCTCAGAGCCTCGAGCCGATCGGCGAGCGCGTAGCCTGGCCCTACCCCTGCCCGCACGCTGGCCACGCGCTGCCGATCCAGTCGGTCGATACGGGATGGGCTGTTGGCCTCGTCGATCTGGATGACGCTCTCGAGCGGGACCAGGCTCGCGCCACCGACGCCATTGGTAGAGGGCTGGTCGCGAGCGGCTGCCGCTGGATCCGCCGAACCGGCAGCCGAACGCGGAACCTGCAAGCGACGGATCGCATCCACCTCGTTTCGATTTGACGCGACCAAGCGAAGCTGCACCTCATAGTTCTCGTTGGTCGATGCGTCACGAAAACGCGAGACCCGCTCGTCACCGCCCACCATGAGCCGCAGCGCGGTGGCAATGTCTTCGGTGCGCACACCCAAATCGGCAGCGCGCTCGCGATCCACCTTGGCGCGCAGCTCTGATCGGTCGAGCTTGAGCGTCGTATCCGCATCGACGATGCCGCCCAGCGTGAGCGAGCGCTCTCGGAGGTCCTTCGTGTAGCGCTCGAGCGCCTCCAGGTCGGGCCCCTGAATCGAGAAGTCGATTTCGTGGTTGCCTCCGCCGATGTTGAAGGACGGAGCGTTGCGCACGGATATGCGAAGATCAGTATGCTTGCGCAGCTTCGTGCGCACCTCGCTCATGACGTCACGTTGGCTGTAGTTGCCTTGGAAGGCGCGTTGCGGATGGCCCGCAAAGAGCTCGCGAAAGAAGCGGCTCAGGGAGAAGACGCGCGTCGCGTGCGGCTCGATGCGCACAAAGCCGTTGCCGTTGTTGACCCCACCAACGAAGCCGCCGCCGGCGGTGACCAACACCGTCTGCACGCCTTTTACGCTACGCACGTCCTGGTCGACCTGACGCACCACGTGGTCCATGGCCGAGATATTGGCGTTGAGCGGGGCGGAGATCTGGAGCTCGAACTCCGCCTCGTCGACGTCCGTCGGGACGTACTCTTGCTTGACCGCCCGATACAGCGGGATCGAACCGAGCACGATGCCGAGGCAGAGCAGGCTGACCGCCAGCCGGTGGCTCAACGCAGCGCGCAGCGCCCGGGAATACATGCGATCAATTTTGGCGTAGAAGCCGCCGCGAGACGCGGCCGCGTGCGAGACCCCAGCGTCGCCCTCTGCGCTCTTTCGCAGCAGCCGCGCGCTCATCATGGGGGTGAGCGTAAACGATACGAGCAGGCTCACGAGCACCGCCACGGCGGCGGTGATGCCGAACTGATACAAGAAGCGCCCAGAAATAGACGACATGAAGGAGACGGGGACGAAGATGACGACCAAAGACAGGGTGGTCGCCAGCACCGCCATGCCGATCTCTCGCGTGGCTTCACGCGCGGCGTCGAAGGGGCCAAGCTTCTTCTCTTCGACGTAGCGAAAGATATTCTCCAAGACCACGATCGCGTCGTCGATCACGATGCCGACCATCAGCACGAGGGCCAGCATCGTCACGCTGTTCAGCGTGAAGCCGAGCCACCACATCATGCTAAAGGTGGCGATGACCGACGCCGGGATGGCCACGCCCGCGATCAGCGTGGAGCGCCAGGAGCGCATGAAGGCCAGCACGACCAGGCAGGCCAGGATGCTACCCATCACCAGATGCAGGTTGATTTCGTGTAAGGCAGCGTAGATGTACCGGGATTGATCGCGAATGATCTCGAGCTTCACGTCGCCCGGCAAGAGGCTCGAGATCTTCGCCAGATTGGCCTTCGCGGCCTCGATCACGGCGACGGTGTTCGAGCCAGACTGCCGGATCAATTCGAGCACCACCGTCGGCGTGCCGTTCAGGCGCGCGAGAGAACGTTGCTCGAAGCTACCGTCCTCGACGTAGCCAATGTCCTTGAGCCGAACCGGGCGGCCCTGGATGTTGGCCACCAGCAGGTTCTCGAAGGCCTTGGCGGTTTCGAACCGGCCCAGGGTGCGCAGGGTGCGCTCTTCATGCTGCCCCGTGACGTTGCCCGCGGGGATACTGGCGTTCTCCCGCACGATGGCCTCGCGCACCGCTGTGATGGGCAGACCGTAAGCGTGCAAACGATCGGCATCGACCCAGATTTTGATGGCGCGCTCTTGCCCGCCGACCAACCGCACCTCGCCCACTCCAGCGCTGCGCTCGAGCTGTACCCGCACGATCTTGTCGGCCAGCTCCGTGAGATCCCGCACACTGCGATCCGCCGATAGGGCAACGGTCAGCACCGGCGTCGAATCGTTGTCCTGTTTGTTGACGATGGGAGGGTCGGTGCCCGGCGGCAAGCTCCGCAGCACGGATTGCACGCGAGCGCGCACGTCGGCGGCGGCGGCGTCGATGTCGCGGTCCAGCTCGAAGCTGGCAATGACCACGGACGTGCCGCTCGACGTGATGGAGCGCAGCTCGCGGATGCCCTCCACGGTATTGACGGCCTGCTCAATCTCCTCGGTGACCTCGGTTTCGACGTCCTCTGGGGCGGCACCTGGCAAGTTGGTGCGTACCGAAACAGTGGGCACGTCGACGGACGGGAAACGATCCACGCCCAGGCCCGAGTAGGCGACGCTGCCCACCACCACCAAAGCGAGGATCAGCATGGCGGCGAATACCGGACGCCGGATGCAAATCTCCGCTAGCTTCTGCATCAATCTACCTTAGAACGGGCCCGATTCACCGTTCGCCACCGGCTGGCGCCGAACGTACGCGGACGGGTTGCCCTTGGGCGAGCGAGCCGGGCTCTCGCACCACACGGTCGCCGGGTGCCAGCCCAGAGAGGATTTCCACCTGATCGCCGTGAGCGCCGCCGGCGGTCACCGGCCGCTCTACTGCCGCGCCATCCTTTACCATGATGACTTTTTGCAAACCTGCGAACGTCACTAACGAGCCGCGCGAAACGGTCGGCATCTGCCGAGTGCCCAGCACGATGCGCGCTTGCACGAAGTTCCCCGGCCGGAGGCCGCCGGGGTTGGGAATGTCCGCTTCAATCAGCAAGCTGCGGCTCTGTGCGTCGAGGCTCGGAGCGAGCCGGGCGACGACACCAGTGTGGTGAGCGCCACCATCCGGGCCGCTCACGCCTTCGGCCATCACCCGCACAGCCTGGCCGCGGCGCACTTGCGACGCTTCTCGCTCCGGCAGCGCCAAACGCAGCCTGAGGGGGTCGATCCGCACGACCTCGACCACGGGCGCGCCCGCAGCCAGGTATTCTCCAGCGCTCGCGCGGCGTGCCTGCACGTAGCCGTCCAGCGGCGACACGATGGCGGTCTCCTTCAGCTGTTGCCGGGCGATCTCGAGCTGCGACTCCCGCTGACGCACTTGAGCTTCACGTAGGCGCACCTCCTCACGAGCGGCTTGCAGGGCGGCGTCGGCTCGCGCCAACGTGGCCCGCGCTCGGTCGAGCTCCGCCTGCGGCGTGAGCCCCTCGTCGACGAGCGCCTGCAGCCGCGTGGCACTGACTCTGGCTTCCTCCAGGGTGGCGCGTGCCTGACGAATGATGGCCGTCGCTTCGACGTCAAAACCTCGTGATCCTTCAGGGGGCAAGCCCAGTTGAGCTCGGGCTTGGCCGAGGGCGGCGTCCGCCTGCTGCACCCCGAACTTGTAGTCGATTTTATCTATCTGTGCGATCACTTGTCCCTGCTTGACCCAGCTGGCCAAGTCGACGTCGATGGAAGCCAGGCGCCCGGCGACCTTGGTCGCCACGGTCACCTGCTCATCCGCGGCCAACGTGCCGGAGATGTCGATGGTTTGCTCCAGAGTCGACAGGACGACCTGTTCGAGCTCCACCTCGCGTGCCTCGGAGGGAGCACCGGCGGCACGAGAACCCGGGCCTTCGGCGCGCGGCTTGGCATCAGATTGGCAGGCGACGAGGCTGCTGAGCAGCCAGCAGCTCAGAAGCAAGCAGGATGCCACCGCCGTCGAAAACCTTCGAGCCACTCGCTGACAGTAGCACTGGCTGGCGCGTCGGAAGACGCCAAAGTCCTGGCCCGCATCGGAGGCTAAACGCGCCGACGCGCTGATGAGGCACATGGAGCGGCAACCTGCCACGCCTGCGGGGCCCCAAACGCCGGGCGCCGGAATGGGTCGCGAGGGGCCGAAATCGGAGCTGGCCACGTCACGTCCAATGCATGAGGGTACGCGTGGCGATCATGGCAGTCGCTTGCGCACGTCACCCCCAGAGCGCCGAGCCCGAATCGGCCAAGCTGGACTGTTGTCGACCTGGAGCAGCAGGATGGGCGGTCAGCGTGCAGGCGCGGACAGCCGAGCCAGAGAGCCCATCAGGTCGTCCATGACGTCACTCGAGTCCTCGACGCCGACGCTGAGCCGAATCAGCGCCGGATCGATGCCGATCCGCTGCAGCTCTTCGTCCGAGAGCTCGGAAAAGCTCATCAAACAGGGCTGCTCGATCAGCGTCTCTACCCCGCCCAGCGAGGGCGCTATCTTGGCCAACCGACAGCCGTCCACCACCTGGGCGGCCGCCGCCCGCCCACCCTCGACGATGAAGCTGACCACGCCTCCGAACCCGCGCATCTGGGCCCGCGCCACCGCATGCGAGGCATGGCTGTCGAGCGCCGGGTAGAACACCTGCTTGACCCGCTCGTGGCGTTCGAGCTCGAGGGCTAACGCATGCGCGGTGCGGTTCTGGCGTTCGACGCGCAAGTTCAAGGTCTTCAGCCCGCGCGCGATTAGAAATGCAGCATGCGGATCGAGCACGGCGCCGAGCACGCCGCGCGCCTCACGCAACAAGGAAATGATGTGTTGGGGGCCGGCCACCACACCACCGAGCACGTCGTTGTGACCCGAAAGATATTTCGTGGCGCTGTGGATCACCAAATCAATACCGAAGCGTAGCGGCCGGCAATTGACGGGCGTCGCGAACGTGGAATCGACGAGGGTGCGGATCCGGCCGTGGCGGCGCGCGATGGCGGACACTTGCTCGAGATCGACACAATGCAGGTACGGGTTCGTGGGAGACTCGGTGATCACGCAGCGGGTGTTGGGGCGCAAGGCGGCCTCGAGAGCCGCCAGATCACCCGGCGGAATCATGCTGTGCTCCACGCCGAACCGCGTCAG
>JANOIG010000054.1:0-6681 GCA_031407405.1 Deltaproteobacteria bacterium | reverse complement strand
GCTGCTACCGGCGCTTGCACCACTGCCCCGTTCAGCTTGGCCGTGAGCAGCGTGAGTGTGGAGGGTGCCACCGTCAGCGCGTGTTTGCTGAGCCTCACCCCGTGTTCGGCGTTGGCGGATGCCGGTAACAAACTGTGTGCTGATCCGACAGGCCTACCTGACGACGACGCGTGCGGCCTCGAGGGTATCAATGACGGCAAGTGTGTGGTCGATGCCCCACCTCGCTGCAGCGTGCCGTGCGCGACGGTGAGTGATTGCGCGGGAGGCAGCTGTGTCGCGGAAATTTGTCGAGTCAGCGCGGGCTGAGCCAGGCAGCGCTCACCAGCTGATTCTACCGAGACCGAGATAGCCAAAGCCAATCGCCGCCAGAGCGCATAAGCCAAACACGGCCAGCGCAATCAGGAGCGCCATGCCCAAGCGCTGAAGAGCGCTGGGTGGTGGACGCACGAAACCGGCGAAAGGATCTACACTGGGCATGTCGCTGAGCGATGGCGGCCGCCACTCCGGCACTGGCGCCGGCTTAGGCTGCGTGGCACGCGGGGCGGGCGCCGACATCTGCGAAGGCGCCCGCACTGACACGAACGAAGGCGCCACGGACGAAGGCGCCACGCCGGAAGACACTACGTCGGAGGGCCTTGCGCCCGCAGACGGCACAAGGGAGAGGTCCGGTTCCATATCCCCGGGCTGAGGTGGAGGCGGCAACATGATCCCGGACGGGCGCTGCGCCACTTCCGGCTCGGGCGCGCTGATGGGACGGGCCAGGGCGAAAGGCACGTGATCCGGCGCTTCGAGATGGGCCGTGCCCGGCGGCGCTGCCGACGACTTGCGAGGGGGCGGGCGCTGGGGCACGTGCTCCGGCAACTTCGCCTGAACGACACCGGACGCTGGCGGCATGGGCGTCAGAGTTTTTTCGAGCGCCGCCTGGATCTGCTCACTTAGGAACAACCGCTCTTCGTTCGTCAAGGGTTGGCTGCTGGGTGATGCGTCGACCGCGGTGTCCGCATCTTCCACGGGAACAGACTCGGACACCCCCGCACGCTGCACCGCCCTCACCCCCGACTCCGACCTGACCGGACCTGTGGGCAAACTTGGCGCAATTGCCGCCACCAGGCTGGCCGTGGCTCGAGAGGGTGGCTGGGAGTCCGCGTTGGCTGCTGCGTCCTGACTGTTGTCCATCGGTTTCACGTGCTTCAACGCTCCCCTTTTTGCGACACCCGCGCGCTCGAGCACGCAACGTGTCCTCTGGTCATAAGCACTCCTAAGCGTTAGCTTCAAGAGCCCCATGCACGCCCAGGTCATGTCAGCCGGCGAGCCGCTTCGTCTGCCCTCACTTAGCCCGTGTCGGAATTACGGCGAGACACTTTGATGTCCAGCGCGGCTGTCATCCCCCACATCGACCAAGGGCTGCTCGCCGGCTATGGCTGCAGCGAGCAAGGCCCCTACCTCGTGCTGGACCGGATCGATGCAATGCCCTGGGCACGCGAGCGTTTCGCGGTGCGAAACCGCACCTTTACGCTCGAGACGGGCAGCGGGCGCCATTGCACCGGGCGCCACGACCTCGCCACCGGGGAGAGCCTGCCCTGCCCCGTGCGGTCGGCACCGAGCGATCCCACTCTGGAGCAATGCTCGGCTTGTTACGTGGCGACGGGTTTTAATCCCGCGTTTTACCATGCGGCGCAAGTTTCACCGCAACAACGTCGGCGCAACCGCCAGCCGCACGTGGTCTACCTGGTCTCCTTCGGTGCAGGTGGCCTCAAGGTGGGCATGACGTATGCGCCCCGCCGCCTCTCACGGCTGCTCGAACAAGGTGCCCGGCTAGGCGCGGTGATTGCGAGCTTTGAAACCGCGGACCAAGCGCGGGAGCTCGAGGCCAACATCGCTAGCTCATGCGACGTGGCCGAAGTGGTGCGCGCGGCGCGCAAGCGCCATTTGCTGGGTGCCCCCTTCTCGATGAACGCGGCCCGGCTGGACCTCGCGTACAAGATTGAAAGCATCCACGAGCTATGGCCAGAGGTCGTCGACCCACACCCGGAGATCTTGGAGCTCGACCGGCATTACGCGGCGCCGGGTAGCTTCGACAAACCACTCACGGACTTGAGCGAGACCGAGCCGCTCGGCATCTCGGGCCATTGCCTGGGGATGATCGGTGACGTGGTGGTCACGACGCAGGGCACGCAGCGCTTCATGTTGTCGGTGGGGCTCATGCTGGGGCGGCAGGTAAGGCTGAGCCCGCTGGAGCGGCCGAATCGTTTTGTGGGGCAGCTGGGGTTTCCGTTTTGAGGGCAGGTCAGAGCTCGCGATAGCCACCGGGGATGACGTACACCTCGGACACACCTGCGATCGTGAATACGCCCCAACATGCCAACTTGGTCACGGCGACGGTGCTTACCACCTGACCCACGTCGTCCACCGGCCCGAGAACCGCCAGATTTGAGCGGTGCACTCCCCATGACCCGCGCCCATGCTGCGCGATCGCCTCACCGAGCTCGATGCCGGCCTCGTCGGCACTAGGCAGAATAGCCACCCTCAGCCGCAGACCGGGCCGCCCGGAGCTATCAGAAAGCGTGACATAGGCCAGATCAGCCCGCGGTCGTTCTACACTGACCTCGATGCGCTGCCGCTCGAGGAAGCGGATCAGGTCTGCTTCATCGAGAGCGCCATAGTAAGGGCGCAGATCCTCACCTTGGCAGACCTCATGACGCAGCATCAACCCGGCGAGAGCATCTCCGTGCAGCCCACCCCTTTCATAGACATGAGCGCTCCAACTCGAAACTCGAGTGGAGCGTTCGCGCTGAGGGCCGCCGCATGCCGCCAGCAGGGCAAGCACCGCACACGCTGCCGTGGTTGGCTTGGCGCAACTCGCCCCGACTCCGTTCCCCACTAGCATCGGTCGCTCGCGCAGCCGGATGTTTTTGGCTCGATTCCGCGTGATCGCGGGATTAGGCTGAAATGATGCCACAGGGTGTCGCGGATTGGGTGAAAGGCCCGACACGGCTCGCGGCCGTTGCCGTGTTCGCCGCGTGCGCAGGCGGGCCAGCTGCTCCCACAAACAGAACGTTCTATGCCCGGTCCGTTGACCGTAGCGACACGGTTGCTTTCGAGACGCCGTATCCCCGGTTGAACTGGCCCACCGACGCGGAGCCCGAGTTCATGGGCGTCGAGATTTTGCAGGGTGCAGTGCGCTTTTCTCGCCCCCGCCGGTGGCTCGTTCGAGCCGCCAGCAACGAGCCCGGCGCAGCCTACGTGAATTATGTGTCGCCCCATGCCTACTCGTTTGCCGTTTATGAGCGGCATGCGCAACCCAGTGATTCTTGGGCCGACATACTCGCACGTTACGAATCCGGCGTCGAGGCGGCCGGCGCCCGGGTTTTGGGTCGACGCATACCCATTGCAACCTCCGTAGGTCAGGGGCGTGCCTACTCGATCCAAACGCCAGTAGACCCGCCCGAAGAAAGCCGCAGCAGAGAAATGCTCGTACGCGGGGAACAGCGCTTGGTCCTGATCCAAGTCGTCCACCAGGAAGAAAACCTCGCGGCCTTCGATCATGAGCTTCTCCGCGCAGTGGGGACATTGGAGGTACATTGACCAGCAAGCAACCCATGCGAACGGTGCACCGCCGCTGCTTTGCACTCCTCACTGCGGCGCTCAGTGCCGCCTGCGCGACCGCGGCACCCCAGGGCAGATCCGAGCATCCGATCCGCCGGATGGTGCCCATTCCGATCTGCCTTAGGGAGTTGCCGCAGAACGCCCTCCCTGAGCCCCTGCGACCCGAGGAGTATTGGCCCATCCTGTGGCCCGGGTTCGATCCAAACAGAGGACCACTGGACCCACTGGCTCGGGATTGCGCTGGACGCCAGCCGCTCGCCTCGCTGTCCTTGTCCGGCAGTAAGGGCCCGCTGGGCGTATCGGCAAACGACGCAGTCGTAACGAATGTAGCGCAGCAGTTCAAACTGGTATGGCTGCCCGTTCGCCGTGGCGAGGGCAATCCAAGCGTGGGTATGCTCGCGCTTTTGCGTCACCGAGCCGGCCGCGTGGAGGTCTATGCCACCGGTGCGCACGCCGGGGAGCTGGGTGCGACGCGTTTCGAGCTGCAACGACTCGGCCCGCACCGCGTCGTGACTGCGGTTGAGGAAAGGTGCAACAAATCCACCCCTCCCACCTGCGAGTCGACAGCGAGGATTTACTTGCTCGAGCGCGCAGCGCTGACCGCCCCTGTGGTTGCTCCACTCGAGCGGTGGGCGACCGCACCCACGGCAAATGGCGTTGGGTCGGTAGAGTACCATTTTAGCTCCGGGCTCGACTATCTCGCGACAGGCATTCAAATCACCGAGCACCTCGTCATGCGAGATCGAACGAGCGGGGAGACTAGAAGCCCCGACCTGCAACGCGTGCTCGTGCTCAAAGCTGGAGAATTGGCCGCGTCTGCGGAATCGCTCTGGCAACGGGCGCCCTAACCCCCGGGACGAGCTGCGGCAACCCGCTGGCAGTAGGCTGCATAGGCCTCGGCGAATGCTTCTCCGAACACGTGTTTCAAGGCCGCGTCTCGCTGACACAGCTCGGCGTGGCGCTCCTGGTACGTCTGCCAACAGGCCCTATGTCTGCCGGGCCGCCCGAGAAGCCTTTGAGGACGCCTGTGCGCAGCTTCGGCTTCAATCCGTTCAGGTGCAAGCTCTGCCAAAAGCGCCGCAACACCTTGCATTACGCCGTCCAACACCGCCACTCGATGCACCGCCACGTCCACGAGCCTGGCCTCCAAGGCCTCTGCTGGATCGTCCGCCGACGCGCGCCAGTCGAGCAGCAGTTCCGCGACCTGACGCGGATGCTCCACGGTGTCCAGCCTATGCTCACTGGGCCCGGACCGCCCTTCTGGAACCCGCACTCCCAGGCCCGACAAGAAGCCCACGTGGCCCGCTTGCAGTTGGACAAAACAGCGACACAACAGTTCAACGCTAGAATGTAACCGTGTGATGAGGCGAGCGACATCACCCGTCGTTTCGAGCGACAGGCCCGGCACTAACGAAAAAGCCAACTCACTTAGACCCTGAAATGCGACGTGCTCTGGCTCGAGCTTTAGCTGGCATGTTTCGAGCGCTCGTACACGCGCCTCGCCCGGCGCAGGTGAGCCGACCGACGCCGGCAGCGAATACTTTCCAAGCAACGCGCCGCCAACGACACCGAGCTCCGACGGCAAGTCCAGTGACGCAAATGCCGGTAAGCTCGGCAGCACTGAGCACGGTAGCAACGACCCTTCGAGGCTGAAGTCGACGCTAATGCGGCAGGTGCCTACAAAGAACTCAAAGCCGTGGGCTTCGAGGTCGTAGGGAACCTGGCTCACAATTCGCGTTTGTTCACCCCCAACGGTCGCGACACGAATGCCATTCGTACTGGCCAAGTCGACAATACACAATCGACCCGCAACCTCAGTCAGCCGCGCGTGAAAGCTCGACACGCAACGATCCTCGACCCGCAGATCATTGTCGGTGTGCCGACCAATCGCGATGGGCAGGCGCGGAAAGCCGTATACTGTTACTCCTCCGGATGTGCCCGCGTGCACCTTGAGCCGTACCTCGCTGCTCATCCTAGCCCCCGAAGCTGTCTTTCGTATCGAACGGCGGCGCCGTGCAATTCAGCTGTGTAAAAAAGCCGAGGCGAAAGGGATGAGCTTCGGTAGCCGGACGAAGCTGAATCCGGACGCGCGCCGATCCATGACGTAGGCTCCAGCTTGCCTCGAGCACGCGCCCACCCTCTGCAACGGGACGAACACCACCGTCCATCAGGAGTCGAATCAACCCAAACTCGCCATCGTGCCGGATCTCGTCAGCAAAGCCGGGGCCGCGCACCAGTATCGAGGCGCCGTGCACCCCGTTGTCACCCGGCCATTTCATGCTTTGCCAGCGCTCCGGTTCGTTCTTGTACACGGCCGACTGCCCATCCACGTCGAGCACGAGCGACGACACATTTCCGCCCACGGGCGACAGCCTGATCGCAAAGGGAACTGACGGGACTGAAGCATCCGTGGCGAAAACCGCATCGCGAATCTCCTTTGCGGCATTGAGACAACTCAAGAAGGAGGGCTGAACCACGTTACGGTCGGTCGAGGTTCGCGGGACGAATCGACCTCCCGAATCCTGAACGCGCGCCGCGAGATGCATCTCGAAGAACTTCCACAGCGTGCCCCCCTTGGGAGCAAGGAATGCGGAAAATTCCTCCAACGGCGCGTGATCCGACGCGCGCACGTCGAACGGATAAAACCGAGCTAGCCTTTGACCTCGCGCGAGGACGTCAGCGCGCCACTTACCGGAGATGATTGTAGCGTCGTGCCCTCGCACCAACGACTGGCTGCTGTGCATCGGTCTTGTCAGCAATCGCTCGAGTGCGAGCCGGTGTCCCTTATCGAGCGGTTGAAGCAAGCGCTCCACTGTGCGAACCGCGCCCTCGAGCTGGGCCTCGAATTCGGTGCCGGTTTCCACGTCTTGATCACGAAGTTGCTGCAGGGCGACCTGGAGCGACCGCAGTTGGTCGACGTACTGAAACAGAGGCGCGGTGGCAGACATGCTCGAGCTGGCCGCGTCGCCAAAGGCAAACGCGAGCATGCCCCGGAACTGCTGTTCGACCGGGGACACCGCGCGTTCGACCTGCACGCTGCCGATGGCGGCACCGGCTGCCTGGGCCAATGCTTGC
>JANOIG010000046.1:0-18319 GCA_031407405.1 Deltaproteobacteria bacterium | reverse complement strand
GCACTAGCACTCGGTGCTCGAGGTGCCAGCGGACGGCGCGGCCGAGCACGTTGCGCTCGACGTCTCGGCCTTTGCGAATCAAGTCGCGAATCGAGTCTTTGTGCGTGGCGCGAATTACGTCTTGCTCGATGATCGGACCTTCATCGAGCTGCGCTGTTGCGTAGTGCGCGGTCGCCCCGATCAACTTGACCCCCCGCTCGGCCGCCTGATGATAGGGCTTGCCGCCGGCAAAGGCGGGCAAGAACGAGTGATGAATGTTGATCACCCGGTGGCGAAACCGCTCGATGAAGGCGGGCGTCAAGACCTGCATGTAACGCGCGAGCACGATGAGATCGATGCGGTGCTCTTCCAGTAACGCGATCTCTTTGGCCTCCTGCGCGAGCTTGTCGTGCGAGTTGATGGGGTAGACGAAAAATGGGACCTTCATCTGCTCGGCGATCGGTGACAAATCGTCCCGATTGCTAATGATGAGTGGGATCGAGCACGGCAGCTCTCCACTTCGGTATCGCCACAGCAAGTCATACAGGCAGTGGTCGTATTGCGAGACGAAGATGGCGACCCTGGGCTCGTCGCTGTCGTAAAAAAGTCGCAGGTCCATCCCGAAGCGCTGCGCCACCTCGTTCAAGGCCCGCTCTAACGTGCCGCGATCGGTCAGCAACTCGGACAAGTCGAAGCGGATGCGTTGAAAAAACTGGCCGACCTGCTCGTTGCGGTGCTGGTCGGCGGCCAAGATGTTCGCCCCGTGACCGGTGAGCACTTGGGCCAGCGCAGCGACCAGCCCGTGCCGATCCGCGCACGACACCAGCAGTGTGGCGCAATCACGAATACCCGGCTCCGAAATACCCGGCTCCGATCCGGGGCTAACGTTGGAGGCTCGACAGAGGTCGGTAGTCACGCTTGGCTACCGGTATAGCGGATCGCGATCGGGTGTCCCAGCCCGAAAAAATTTGGCTCAGCGGTTCGATTTAGACCGCAACGCCGACACAGGGGCCTCCGACGATGGCAGCTCGGTGTCGTGCACGGGGCGGAGTGAGTAGGTATTGCGCCCGGAGCGCTTGGCGAAATACATGGCCTGGTCCGCGCTGCGCAGCAGGTCTTCTGCGTCCCTGCCTCCGGCGGGGAAGACGCTGATGCCCATGCTCGCCGTGACCTCCAGCTTCTGGCGAGCCACCCGGACCGGAGGCGCGAGGGACAATTGCACCCGCTGGGCCACGAGCTCGGCCTCGGACACGTCGTCCAAGCTGTCGAGCAGGATGGCGAATTCGTCCCCACCCAGCCGCGCGACGGTGTCGTACTCGCGAACCGCTGCCTCGAGGCGCTGGCTGACAGCCACCAAAACCGCATCCCCGACGTCGTGTCCATGGGTGTCGTTGATGCGCTTGAAATGGTCGATGTCGAGGTAGATGACGGCAAAAGTGTTGCCGCTGCGGCGTGACCGGGCCACAGCGTTGGCGATGCGTTGGTGAAGCAGCGTGCGCCTGGGAAGGCGCGTCAGCTCGTCGTGCAATACACCGTGGTGAAGGTGGGCTTGAGCACGCTGCCGCTGCCGCGCATGGGTCATGGCGCGCAAGAGTGAATGGCCATCCAGCTCCTTCTTGAGCAGCACATCCTGCGCGCCCGCTTGCAAGAGCTGGTCACTCAACGGCCGGTCAGCGCTCGAAGTGAGCACGACGAGGGGCGTTTGATTGTGGATGCGTCGAATCCTCACGATCGGGTCCAGCCCACAGGCATCGGGCAAGCACAGATCGGTGAGGACGATGTCGAATGCTTGCTGGCCGAGCAAGGTCAGCGCTGCCTCGAGCGACGCCGCATGGACGAGCCCGCCGGGCGAGACCTCACCATTCAATAGCCGCCCAAGACGCCGGCCGTCGACTGGGCTACTGACCAGCATCACTCGCTCGAACGTCACCCGGTCCACAGGCAAGCGCGCTGGTTGCGCTCGGCGCGCCCGAGTCAGCGTGAACGCACGCCGGAGAGCGGCTTCGAGCTCCTCATCGTCCCACGGCTTGCGAAAGCTGCCCAGCAGGTTGCTGTGCCGACAAAAGCCTTCCCCAAAGCGCGGTGCGTCCCCGCTCCACAACAAGGCGGTCGTCGTCTGCATCGCACTGAGCCGCTCGAGCAGCAACGGCGCCTCTCCGGCCATGGCCGAGTCGATGATGATGGCGTCGTAGGCGACTTTGGACGCCTGGCCCAGCGCGTCGGTGGCGGTCCGAGCCTGGTGCACGACCGCGCGCAGCGCGGGGGCGAGACGCTTGAGCGCCGCATGGCCCTGGCGGCCGTCATCGACCAGCAGGATCCTGTTTTGCACTTCGAGGGCGGACTCTTTCCGCGGCGCTGGTGCGCTCTCGGGCGGTCCCGCCGATTGCGGTCGCGCCTTGTCGCGCGTATCCGCCGCCTTGAGGTTTCTCACCGAGTTTCGCACTCCCCGGCAGAGGAACGGCACCGGGTTCCGGGCCGTTAAGGTCTCGGTCTCGATCGGAGCCCCACGGGTGGTGTCAGCGGCATGCTTTGAAGAGCTGGTACCGCGGGCCGGTTGCGCTTCCCAGCTCGTGGCCTCGAAGGCCCGGCGGCACTCGGAGGCAACCGACGGGTCCACGTGTCCGACAAGCCCCAATGCTGACCCACCTCGCGCGCTGGGCACTCGTCGGCGCGGGCACGGCCGGCTGCGGTTCGTGGGGGGCCGACGCCCACGTCATTGGCTCGAGCTGCGGTCGACGGCCGAGCGCGGCCATCCACGACGTGCAAGGACACGGGGGCGAGAGTCCGCTGGTCGAACAAACGGTAACCGTGGAAGGCGTGGTCACCGGCGTGGTGGGCAATCCAGGTCAGGCGGCAGGGTTCTACTTGCAAGCCGAAACCCCGGATGCCGACCCTCTCACCTCGGAGGGCTTGTTCGTCGTCTGGAGTCGCGACCTGGTTGCCCCTGCTCCGGGTCGGCGTGTGAGTGTGCGCGGCCGAGTTGGCGAAGTTGCGGGGATCACCCAGCTGCATGCGGTCGAGCTCATTCACGAGTGTGGTTCGGCGTCCCTCGAACCCACCCCGCTCGGCGTGCAGCCTCTGGAACCTGGAGGGCGCTGGGAAAGCATGTGGGTCAGCGCGAACGAAACCTGGACTTTGGTGGACACCTCGCGCCTGCTCGAACATGGCGAAACCACGGCGGTGACGGGCGGTCGGCTTTTTGCAGCTGGCCATGAGCTCGGAGTCCTGCCCGCGGTCGAGGCCGAACGCCGCTGGATTATCCAAGGGGAGTGGCTGCTGCCCCGCGCCGGTCTCGAGCAGCGCGATCAGTCGGCACGGCTCCGACTCGGCGCTCGAGTCCATGCGCTAGACGGGATCGTGCAGCTCGAGCCCGGAGAGCAACGCCTGCTCGCCACCCAGCCCGTCGCTTGGCGCTGGGACGCGCCGGCGCCCCTGCCCATGCTCGGAGGGGCGCTGCGTGTTGCCGCCCTCAACCTGGACAACTACTTCGTTTCTTTGGGAGCATTGGGCGCCAGCTCCGAGGCAGAGCTCTCGCGGCAGCGCAGCAAGATCGTGGCCGCTCTGGTCGGCCTCGACGCGGATATCCTGGCGCTGACCGAGCTGGAAAACCGCGAACAGGCGAGCCTGAAGCACCTGATCTCCGCGCTGAACGAACAGCTGGGCCCGGAGCACCAGTATGCCTGGAGCACGACCACCCCGCCTGCGACCAGCCCTTTGCGTGCGGCGCTCGTGTTTCGCCCCAGCCGAGTGGCACCGGTACGCGAAGCCTGGTTTGATGGCTCACCAAGCTTTCGGCGCCCGCCGCTGTTTCAGACATTCGAACGGAACGGCAGCTCGTTCACGCTCGGGGTCGTGCATTTCAAGAGCAAGCGCTGTGGGCTCGAGCCAGAGGTCATCGGCCCGGGCGGGTGCGGCGCCGACATTCGACTCGCCGAGGCCACGGAGCTGGTTCGGTTGACCCAGAACCTCCCCCTAGCCGCCACCCCGTCACGTGTGCTCTTGCTCGGCGATTTCAACACCGACCCTCTGGAGCCGCCGCTCTCCGAAATACGACGCTCCGGCTTCATCGCTTTGCTGGATGCGTTACCTAACGAAGACCGCTATTCGTATGTGTTTCAAGGCCGGGCAAGCTTACTCGACCACGCCTTCGCTACGCCCGAGCTGGCGGGTGACATCCAGGGCGCTGCCATCTGGCACATCAACGCGGACGAACCAGAATTTCGTAGCTACCGCCTGAGCAACCCGCCTGGCGAGTTTCAGCCGGATGCGCTGCGTTCCTCGGACCACGACCCGATCCTGATCGACCTTCGGCTTTGAGCCTGTCGCATGTCGGCCCTTAGGCCAAGCGAGGCTTCGCGCCAAAAGGACCATTGTGTTTGCCCGTGGAGCGCGCTTGGGCGAGGCTCAGTACCCACCCCACTGCACGAACGAACATCGAGGAGCTCAGCATGAACAAGACTGTCGGAACGTGCCTGGCCGTGAGTGTCGCGAGTCTGTTCTGTGCGGCCTGCGACAAGGGCCAAGACGCCGGACGAGACCTGAAGCAAGCAGAGTCGAGCGCGCAGGAAAAGGGCGAGCAAGCCGCGACAGCGCAGGCTGCCACGGCCAATACCGCCATGGGCGCCAAACCACCGGGTGATGCCGTTCAGTGCCTCGGCATCCACGAATGCAAGGGCAAATCCGCTTGCCACATCACGGGTGGCCACGCTTGCGCCGGGCAAAACGCGTGCAAGGGTAAAGGTTGGATTTACGTACCCGCGGCCGAGTGCACCGCCAAGGGCGGCAAGATCCTGGATAGCTAGGCCCTTCCGGGTCGGCCACGCAAGCTTCACCATGCCATTCAACCTGTATGACACCCGCCACCGGTCTCTGGTGGAATTTCAGCCGCTTCGCAAGGGTGTGGTCAGCATCTACAACTGCGGGCCGACCGTGTACAGCACTTGCCACATCGGGAACTTCCGGGCCTTCATATTTGCTGACCTGCTGCGTCGCTACTTCGAATGGCAAGGCTTTGAAGTCACGCAGATCATGAACATTACGGACGTCGGGCATCTAACGGAAGATGACCGCGCCGACGCCGCAGGCGAAGACAAGCTCCAAAAAAAGGCGCGCGAGCTCGGCTGGGATCCCTATCGCGTCGCCCGGCACTTCGAAGAACAATTTCACGCTGATCGCAAGACGCTGAACATTCAGGACGCGCACGCCTACCCGCGGGCCACGGAACATGTCTGCGACATGCTGGTGCAGATCCAGCAGTTGCTCGACCGGGGGCACGCGTACATCCCGGAAGGCAGCGGTGAGGTCTACTACGACATCGGCAGCTTCCCAGCCTACGGCGAGCTAAGCGGTAAGTCGGTCGCCGATCTGCGGGCGGGGGCACGCGTCGAGATCAATCAAGCCAAGCGCCATCCTGCTGACTTTGCGCTATGGAAGGTGGACCCGGCGCACCTGATGCAATGGGACCCGCATGCAGATCAGGTTTGGAGCGCCTACGACGGCGGCCGGCCCCGCATGGATCCAAGGATCGCCAGAGGCTTCCCGGGTTGGCATATCGAATGTTCCGCGATGTCGGCGCGTTACCTGGGCCGAGATTTTGATCTGCACACGGGTGGCGAGGACAACATGTTTCCTCACCACGAATGTGAAATTGCCCAAGCCAAGGGCGCCAGCCCGGGGGAGTTTGCCAAGCATTGGATGCACAACCGCTTCCTCTTGGTGAACGGCGCCAAGATGAGCAAGAGCGCGGGCACGCTCCTGACGCTTGCAGATGTCCTGGAACGGGGCTTCAACGGCACGGAGCTCCGCTACCTGCTACTGACCAATCACTATCGGCAGCCGCTCAACTTCACATTCGAAGGCCTCTCGGCCGCACGTTCGTCGATTCAGCGCTTGCAGAACGCGCGCGGGATGTTGGCCGAACGCGCCCAAGGAGCGGACCCAAATAGCAGACCTGCCCGCGAGGCTGCTGAACGCATCGCGACATTTGAAAGGGACTTCGGCCTCAGCCTCGATGACGACTTGAACATCTCCAACGCCATGGCAGCGCTGTTCGCATTCGTGACCGACGTCTATCGGTCAGAGCCGAATGGGAGCGATGCCGTGCATCTGTTGCGCAGCCTCGATCGAGCCGATCACATCACGGGCGTCCTGAACCGTGACACGGGCAAGGCGGGCCTCATCAGCGCGGCAGAGCTGGCAGAGAGCGTCTTGGAAAAAATGGATGGCGGGCAGCTCCAAGCCTTGCTTTCACAACCCATCTCGCCTGCACAAATCAAGCAGCTCGCCCAGGCTCGCCACAGCGCACGGCGGCAAAAGGACTGGGCGACGGCGGACGCCATCCGCAACCATTTGAAGACGGCCGGTGTACAGTTCGAGGACTTGCCAGAGGGCGTGCGTTACCGGCTGCCCTGACGTCTCGCCTGGGCGTCAGTAGATACCGACGAAAAACGGGCCCGGCGCCACCGCTTGGGAACGCAGGTATATCAGCGCACCGCCCCCGCTGCCGACTCGAAAAATGGCGACCTCGTTCGAGTCTTGATTACCTACGATCAGCACCCGGCCCTCGGGATCCAATGCGAACTAGCGTGGGGTCCGCCCGCGCGTAGACTCTTGGCCGATCAGAGCCACGCGGCCCGTCGAGGAGTCCACGGAGAAAGTGGCGAGCGTGCTTTGATCGCCTTGACGATTGGAGGCGTACAGGAAGCGCCCATCGGGGTGCACATGGATATCCGCTGCCGAAGCGCCCTCGATGCCGGCGGGGGCAACCGCAACCTCACGTTGAATGGCCGTGAGCGTGCCCAGCTCTTTGTCAAAGGCGTAGGCGGACAACATCAACGTCAGCTCGTTGACGAGATAGGCGAAGCGGCCGTTGGGATGAAACGTCAGGTGCCGGGGGCCCGCGCCAGGCAGCTCGATGACCCGTGGCGGGTCGTTGGGGGTCAGCTGCCGTGTCTCGGCGTCGAAACGGTATTGCGCGACCCAGTTGTCCCCCCGAGTCGGCACGAAGAGATACCGATGACTCGGATCGAACACGGTGCAATGCGACTCTCGACCCGACTCGACGATACAGGAGGAGGCCCCCAGCGTACCGTCGGCGTGGATCGAAAAAACCTCTGTCTTGCCTTGCTGGAAAAAGCAGGTCAGTAACGCGCCCCCGCTCGCGTGCAATGCCACGTAAACCGGGTGGCCCGCGCAGGGCACCTGGTTGAGCAACGTGAGGTGGCCGGTGCCGGCCTCGATCGCATAGCTTGCCAGTCGTCCCTTCGTTTCGTCCGCCACATACAACATGCGGCCATCCGCCGAGCGGGCCATGAATGCGGCAACGCCTCCGGCGTCCAATTCCTGGCGCAGCTCGAGCCCAGTCGTCTCCATGTCGAGGTTGAATACTTGGATTTTTCCGGTCTCGCCGCTCCAGTTACCCGCCCCGACATAAACGGTCCGCGTACGCTCGCTCATGACGCATGGTTAGTACGGCGATCCCATCGAAGCGATGGGTATTTCTTCGCGCCGGCGGGGCGAGGCGTCGAAATTTGAATGTCACCCTCTTGGCTTGGTAGACCGAACTGGTGTTAACCTCCCGGACCTTGGGCCTTTCGCCATGGATCAGATTCGCAGCCGTTCCGGCAGTGCTGACGATTGTCGGAGCAACGGGCTGGCAAATGCGGCCGCGAATCGGCAACGACAGGGGGCCCGTGCCCGCTCATGTTCCAGACGCCGAGGCGCATGTCAGCGAGCAGGCTTCAACGGGCGAGCGCGCTGAACAGGACAAGCCCGGCAAGCCAGCTGAGGTCCCTGCTACGTCGACGCTACTTGATCCGGGGGCATACCGTTCCCCCAGCGTGATCATCGATGGCTCGCGTCGGGTCTACGCCCTCACGCGTAACGTTTGGATTCAGCCGAAACCGAGCAGTGCTGATTCGTGGGTTGGTTTCCTGTGGTTTGGCAGCTCGGTGCGCGTGCGCGAGCCCGAGCCAGCGTCGGGGCCGGGCTGCAGTGGCGCTTGGTACGCGGTCGACCCGCGTGGATACGTCTGCGTCGATGATGAACGGGCAACGCTCGACCCCAACCATCCCGTCGTCCAGGGTCTAACGCCTCATTCTCCACAGCTCGATTCGCCTTGGCCGCATCGCTACGGCGAATCCATCGACCTCCAGCGTTACCTGGAGCTCCCCAGGGAGCGCACCCAGCGCGCGAGGGAATGGTATTATCGAAGCCATCAAGCGCTGCTCGCTCGCGCACGAGGGGGTGATACCATTGAAGCACTGCTCGGCATCGACATCAGCCTGCTGCAGGCGGATCAGCTCCTCTTGCCGCCGCTGCCAAAGACGCTGCAGATAGACCGGGAGCGGTTGAAGCCGCGCTCGACAGTGGCGTGGAGCCGCGAGCAGCTCCACGAAGGGCGATCGTTCTTGCTCTCGTCGGACCTGACCTGGGTGCCCAAAGACCGAGTGAAGGCTTATCCCACCGTCACGTTCAAAGGCGTGCACCTGGGCCGCGAGGCGAAGCTACCGCTCGCCTTCTTTCGCGGCCGGCCACGGCCGCGTTACACGCAGAGCAGCGCTGGGGAGTTTGAGCCCAGCGAAGATCTGTTTCCACGTCTGTCCTGGGTAGAGCTGAGCGGGCGTTCCGAACGGCGCGGCTCCGACACTTACCTGGAGACACGGCGGCCTGGGGTGTTCGTCCTGGAGAGTGACGCTGTGGTCCCGAAGCTGGCCGCGGCTACGCCTTGGGGCACGGCTCTCGATGCCGAGCAAGACGCCGCCGCGCCGTCGCGAGGGCGGGCCACTTGGATTGAGGTCAGCATCTTGGGCGGTTGGCTGCTGGCGTACGAGGGGCGCACGCCGGTCTTCACCACGCTGGTCTCGGCAGGCCGCGGAGGCCCTCCGCACGGAAACGTGGAACCGATTGAAACGGCCTCTACGCCGGTGGGGCGCTTCAAGATTACCGGCAAGTTCGCGACGGCCACCATGGTAGCGCCCACCGAATTGGTCCACTCGGAAGTCCCCTGGGCCCAAAACTTCAGCGGCCCGCATGCGTTGCATGCTGCTTATTGGCACGACGGCTGGGGGGAGCTCAAAAGCGGGGGCTGCCTGAACGTCTCTCCCAGCGACGGCCATTGGCTGTTTCGCGAATTCACGGAGCCACGCGTGCCGCCAGGCTGGCACGGGGTCCGCTGGCTAGCCCAGCTAGAGCCCGCCACCACGCTACTTATTCGCCGCTGAGCGGATTCAAAGGCGTGGATGCCCTCCCCCCATCCGGCCCCCGCCCCGAGGGCGGTGGCGGTGGCGCCGCCCTAGCGTCCGGCGTCGCCGGGCTCCGGCGGCCGCGGGCAGGGAGCGGAAGCATGTGCCGACTAACGCGCCGCCGTGGGCGCCAAGCCATTTGGAAATGGGGGCGCGCGGCTTGTTTTGCGCGCCGCGGAGTGGTGCCGATCGCAGCTCGGCGCCTGCTGAGGAACCTGTGCGACGCTCTCGGCACCACTCCGCAGCGCGCTCGAGGAGATGCCAAGTCCAAGAGACGCCGTAGCAGGTTTCCCCCGCAGAGAACAAGCGAGCTTGGCCTAAAACCGTTCGACAGCTGGAAAAGCTGGGTGGAAGGCAAGCGCGGGCGACGAAACAGGAACGCGATTTCGGGCAGGCTGGCGTGCGCACCCGATACGCGTCAAGCCTTGGGAGCGGGGCGCCGATACTTTCGGTACATGTCGAGCACGTGAGCGCACGTACGTGTCTCCGCGTATTGCGCTCGCAGCTCTCTAATCTCCACCGGAACTAAATCCTGCGACGGCCAGCGCGTCGAATGCTCGAGAGGTTGCCACATCGGTGCCGTGAGCGCCGCAAGAGTCAAATCCGCTCGAGTGAAATGATCGCCGACCAAATGCTTTCGACCCTCGAGTAGCGCATCCAGACGCTTGAAGGCGGCGGCCAACTGCTGGCGATCCGTGGCGACATTTTCCGAGTTGATGGCGTACATCTTGCGGATGCCATCGCCGACGAAGGGCAGGCCCGCTTTATAAAAGAGCCGCCCCCACCATGGCCCGCCCTGCGTGAAGAGCTGCAGGACGATCTCGGGTTGCCGGAGCGCATAGAAGTAGAACACGCGACGGAGCCGCTCCCCGAGCTCTCGGTCGAGCCAGCCTTCGAGCTCGAGAGCCTGCTCGAGCAACCCGCTATCCTGTGGGTTGAGCGGGCGATCGAGCCAGCGCTGCTCCGCAAAATCGATGATCTCGCTCGAGCCCTGCACGACGCGGCCGCCAGCGAGGAGCAGGGGCACCGACGTGCGCCGGCTGAGCCGTCGGGTTACCGCCAGGTGTGGACCCGGCAGCAGCCGGCGCTCTTCGTATGGCACCCGTTTGTAATCGAGCGCCCAGCGCGCCTTTTCCGCGAAATGGGATACCTGAAAAGTATACAGACGAAGCATTGATTCTGCTGCCTGGCACGCCTGGACTCGGCGACCATCTAGAGGAGAGTCTACGACATCGATCGCCTCGAGTGCGCGAGCTGCGGAGGACCCATGCGTTTTGTGGAAGTGATAGAGGACGTCGGCCGAGCGCGCATTGAGCTCCGTCGGCGGAACCTTCTCAAGAAAAAAATGCACGTCTTATTCGTCAGGTTTTCAGCGGCAGTTGGCAATCGTCGCCCCGGGTCACACCGATACGCATATAGAGCTGCCTCTCAGCCGACGGTGTTCCGCGCCTGCTCGGCGCGCTGCGGCGCGGTGCCGAGCGCCGAGCATGCCCTCTACATCACCGAACTACGCGAGCACCACGCCGCTGCGAGCAAACAAGCCGCGAAACCCCTCCTCCATTGGCTCGGCGTTCACGGCGGCGCGTTAGTCGGTTGGCGCTTTCAAGCGCTCCCCGCCCGCGGCCGGAGCCCGGCGACGCCGGCCCCTTGCCGCCCCCTCCAGCCCGCGCCGGCGAGGGGGACCGAAGTCGCTTCCGATCCATACAAGGGGCCACCGCCCCGCCCTCGGGGCGGGCCGGATGGGGACGCTAACCGAAGCCGAGCTCTTTTTTGCGGGCTTCGGCGGTCGGGAGTGGATCCTGCGTGTCGTTGATGACGGGCAGATGCGGGGCACGGTCTAGATTGATCTTGATCCAGTCGTGCAAGTGCTCTGGCAATTGGGCTTCGTCATAGATGGCTTCGACAGGGCATTCAGGCACGCATGCGCCGCAATCGATGCACTCCTCCGGGTCGATGTAGAGCATCTCATCATCGGAATGAAAGCAATCCACCGGACACACTGCGACGCAGTCAGTAAAGCGGCACTTCTTGCAGTTGTCGGTCACGACGAAAGTCATGAAACATTCCTCTATATGATGATTCTGGGCTCGTCAGTCTTGGCACGAAATATTCCCGCCGTGAAGCGGCCCTTGGGGTTCAGCTAAATCTGCCGACTCGCGAGCCGGAAACGGTCCGTAGCGCAGCAGCGCGCGGAGCACGCTCAGCGCGTCCTCCTTTATCCCTTCGACGCCGGGCGGCGCAAGAGTCGCGCTGCGAGGTCCAGCGACCAGCGTTCGAAGTCGTAGCTCCTGGCCCAGCCGGCCAGGGCATGGCCCACGTTCGCCAGCCGGCGTGTCTCTTCCGCTGACAAAGCGACGTCCCACTCCCCGAGGCCCGCCATGAGCTCGTCAATGACCAAGCGCATGCGGTGCGCGGCGGCCACGTAGTCATCGCTGGGCCCGAGTTGGCCCATCGCGTACTCTATCTGCTCCAGAACCTGTCGCTGGCGGTCACTCTCCTCGCCAAGGCTCGATGAAACACCAGTGACCGTGACCGGCACCTGAGCGTTCGGCTTCAACACCACCTCGAGCAGGTCTTCGCCCAACTGGACCTCGTCCCCTTGCTGCAACACGGTCGCCCGGCGGATGCGCGTGCCGTTCACCCATGTTCCGTTACGGCTCCCCAGATCCTCGATCTCCAAGCCGCAGTGTATCCGGCGCACGACCGCGTGCTCGCGAGACACGCGCTCCGACGCCAGTACGATCAAGCACTCGGGGCTGCGGCCGAGGAGTGAGTCGCCCTGGTGAACGGGGAAAAAAGTCCCCTTGTGCTTGAGCCAGTAGATGATCATGCTCTCCGGTTCAGCGCAAATCGAGAGATAAAATGCTACTGCCCGCGGGCAGCATCGACACACAGAACCCGCAGGCGACCGGTGGCAACCAGCCGCTGCGATTGGTCTACGATGTTGCACTCCCAGAGCTGAGCGCGCCGGCCCGCATGCAGGGGTATGGCTCGAGCGCGCAGCCTGCCTTCTCGTACCGGCCGTATGAAGCTCGTGTGATTCTCGACCCCGACCACCACCTTCCCCTGGGGCGCCGCGAGCAGAGCACCCACCGAACAGCATGTCTCGACGACGCTGGAGTACACGCCCCCATGGACGATGCCCTGAGGCTGAAGCTGGCGCTCGTCGACGGACCACTCGACCACGACCTCCTCCCGCGTCATGACCAACAGCTCGAAACCCAACCCCTCGGTCCAGCCCCGGCGCGTGGCTGCCCCAAGGGCGGCCGCCAGTGACTCATCCGTACTTTCGACATCTGGACGCAAATCGTTTTCCGAAGGACCATGCAGCCGTAGCCTTGGAACCCCTCGCCGCCAACCGGCGCCGAGGACTGAACCCAAGCAGGCCACAATCCTAGCCGATTGACTGCTACCTGAGAACCGCAGAAACGAATCGTAACTATTGCGGAATCCGCAGGCCCGCCGCGTTTTTCTGGAGCCTCGCCTCGGGCGGGGTGCTCCCGGCGAGCCTCGACACCGGCGAGCCGCGCCGTATCGAGCCGGAAGGCCACCCGCCCCGTGCCCAAGAGTGAATTCCCTCCCTGCGGCCGAAATCAGCGCCGCTCACCGCAAGCCGCGTTGACATGGCGGAAAACTCGCAGCATTTCTTAACACCTATGGACGATTCTACCCGCCAGCAGATTGAAAGCCACGTTCGCAACCACGACGTGGTCTTGTTCATGAAGGGTACGCCGCAAGCGCCTCGCTGCGGTTTTTCGGCGACTGTCGCTGGCATCCTCGATGAGCTGGTTGGGCAATACAAAACCGTCGACGTGCTGTCCGACGGCAAGGTGCGAGAGGGGATCAAGGAGTATTCGGACTGGCCGACCATCCCTCAGCTCTACGTCAAGGGGGAATTTGTGGGTGGATGTGACCTCGTGCGCGAGATGTACGAGAGCGGTGAGCTCCAGGAAACCCTGGGCTTGAAAGCAGAGCCCGTCACAGCGCCCAAGATCGAGCTCAGCGTGGCTGCGGCTCAGGCACTCGGAGAGGCGCTCGATGAGGCAGCCAGCCAGGCGCCGAGCGAAACGCACCACATTCGCGTCGAGGTCGACGAGGACTACCAGCACGCGCTCAGCGTGAGCGCCAAACAGCCTCGCGACGTGGAGGTCGTGCTCGGCAAGCTCACGCTAGTCTTGGACCGCCCGAGCGCCCGGCGAGCCGAGGGGTTGCGCATCGACTACGTGGAAGGTGCCGAGGGCCCTGCATTCAAGTTGGAGAACCCCAATGAGCCGCCGCGGGTAAAGTCCATCGACGTCAACACGTTGAAAGCCAAGATGGCTGAAGAGCCCGCGCTCGAGCTTTTCGACGTTCGCGCACAAGAAGAGCGGGATCGGGCCAAGATCGAGGGCTCGCGGTTGCTCGACCGCGAAGCTCAGCAGTACGTCCTTGGCCTGGATAAATCCACGCCCCTCTACTTTCATTGCCACCACGGGCAACGCAGCCAACAAGCCGCGGCCTTCTTTCTCTCGCATGGCTTTCAGAACGTCTACAACGTCTCCGGTGGCATCGACGCCTGGTCACTAGAAATCGACCCCAAAGTTCCCCGGTATTGAAACGCTGGTGCAGCCGTCCCAGTAAGTCGGTGCGAAGGAAGGTGCAGTGAACGATTCATCGCTCAGCGGGTCGGGACTAGCCGCGCAGATTCGTAGGGCCATCACCGAAAGCCTTCCCGGTGCTGATGTGCAAGTGGCCGCCTCGAGCCCCGGGCACTTTACCATCGGCGTGACCTCGGAGGAGTTCCGCGGCAAGAGCCGCCTCGCCTGCCAGCGTTTGGTTTACAAGGCGATCACGCCACTCATGCAAGGCGAGCGCGCACCCGTGCACGCCATCGACCGCCTGGAAACCAAGACGCCGGAAACTTCGTGAAGGTTGCGAGTGAGCCCAGCGCCGGCGCTCTGAACGCGCAGCTCGAGGCCTTGACCCTGAGGGCCATCAAAGCGGAGCACCGTGACCTGAACGGCCTCCTGTTTAGCTGGACGCTCTCCTGCCCCAGCTTCTTGTTGTCAGACTCCAAGAGCCGGCTCGGCCAGTGGCTGCCCGACGTCAAGACCATCGAGCTGTCGAGGGAGCTCTTGGTCGCCATGAGCTGGGGAGCGGTGGTGGAGGTGCTCAAGCACGAGATGGCTCACCAGTACGTGGATGAGGTGCTTGGCGCCTCAGACCAGACAGCGCACGGGCCTGCCTTTAGGCGGGTATGTGGCGAGCGCGGCATCGATGCGCGCGCCAGCGGGGTTCCCACTCGAGATGAAAACGCTGAGCCTGCCGGGGCGGAGCAGGCCGCGCTCGAGAAGATCGCTCGGCTTCTGACACTGGCAAATAGCCAGAATGAACACGAGGCGCAGGCCGCAATGGCTGCCGCGCAGCGCCTGATGCTCAAATACAACCTAGAGGAGTGCGAGAGAAACGTCACGCGCGACTATTCCTTCCGACATGTCGGCAAACCTACCGGACGCGTGTATGAAGCGCCCCGCATCTTGGCGCTGATTCTATCGGAGCATTTCTTCGTCGAAACCATTTGGATCTCCGTGTGGCGCCCTCTGGAGGGCAAACGCGGCAGCGTCATCGAGCTGTGCGGGACCCGTACCAACGTAGAAATGGCGGAGTACGCGCATGATTTTCTGATGCAGACCAGCGAGCGGCTGTGGCGCGAGCACAAGCGGGCACATTCCATTCGGGGCAACCGGGACCGGCGCGCATTTTTGGCGGGGGTCATGACGGGCTTTAGGGACAAGCTGCAAAGCCAAAAGCAGGACCATCGCCAGCATGGCTTGGTTTGGCGAGGGGACCCTCGCCTCAGCGCTTATCTCAAACAACGCCATCCGCGCTCGCACTGGACGCGCTACTCGAGCAGCCACGACCGAGCGGCACACGCCGAGGGCCAACGTGCCGGCTCAACCATCGTCTTGCACCGCGGCTTGACGCGCGGGGCAGAAAACCGCGGCCGCCTGCTCGGCTCAGGCTGAGCAGAGCGCTGCGGCGTAGCTGGCGCTGTTACGAAACAGCCGACGCTGGGGCGTCAAACGCGCCGCTGCGCTTCGGAAACGCCGCGCCTCGAGCGACCAAGTCACTGATCGTTTCCCGCAACGTCTCTCCCGGGTCCCTAGCCTTGAAGCCCAGCTCTTGCTGCGCCTTGGCCGAGTCGCAATACCAATAGCACTGCGCCATCTCCACGCTGATCTCGTCGATGGAGGGTTCCCTGCCGATCCAACCGAGGGCGCCCGCGAGGGCTCGGTGCGCGCCGACCGCCAGCGTGCGCCCGCGGGGGAGACGCAAGGCAGGGGCGGGTACACCGCTCAAACGGCTGAGCCGCTGAAAATAGGCGGGCAGAGTCATGTTCTTGGCGTTGAGCAGGTAGCGCTCCCCCGCGCGCCCTCGCCCCTGGGCAGCCAGCATGCCCACGGCCACGTCGCGCACGTCCACGAAGGCGATCCCGCCACTTGGCAGGGCAAAGATGTCCCGCTCCAGAAAGTGCCGAACGTCCCCAGTGGAGGACTCGCGCAGATCTCCGGGCCCGAGCAGCAAGCTGGGATTGACGACGACGACCTCAAACTTGCCGGCTTCATTTTGGGCCAGCGCTTCGCGCTCCGCGTACAGCTTGCTCCGGTAGTAGGGCCAGCGGCTGATCAGGCGCGATGGTGGAGGATCGGTTTCTCGAAAGACCCGGTTCGGATCTTCACCCACGGCGATCGTGCCACTAGTGCTCGCAAAAACCACGCGCGGCACATCCGCTTGACGTAGGCCCCGCAGCGCCGACTGTGTCCCGGTGACGTGGAGCCGGTACAGCTCCGCGGCCGCCTTGGGATCCCGCGACACCTTGCCCACCGCCAGGAACGCGCCGTCACAACCCTGGGCAGAGGACCTGACCGCCGCCTCGTCGAGCACGTCACAGCGCTGCACCGTCAAGCCCGCCACGTTACCCCCACGGCTAGACGTGGCCACGACGTCGTGGCCCTCACCCAGCAGGTGTGAAACCAACGTAGCTCCCAAAAACCCAGTCGCTCCACCTACCCAATAACGCGCCATAAATTGCACCAGTGCTCTCTGCACTACCCTCGGACACTCGGCACGAGCTGGAATACCTTCTGAAAGGTCATCAAGAGCGGAATGTTGTTGCTCTTCACCTGCCCCGACATGAACTCGCCCGGCGACGGTGAATAGGCGTCACGGACAATGCGAGTAAAGATCGACGGCGAGGTCTTTAGAACGCAATCAGCCACGTCGACCGCCTTGCCTGCCTGGACGCGACAACTGTCCTCATTCACCCGCACCGTCCAGCGCTCGCTACCCAGCGAGAAATAGTAGCTGAGCGGAGACTTGACGCTGCCACGCACGAACCGCCCTTCGAGCTCGGAGAAGACACGAGACAACGAAGCTTCTTCGGCCGGGGCGTCCGCCCAGCCACGCACTTGCTCCGGACTGAGAGTCTCGGTGCACAGCTGCCGGCCGTGCGAAAGCTCGTCGATGGCGCGTTGCATGAGCCGCGTCACCACACGCGTGCGCTCGACATTGGGCAGCCCCTCGGTGAGCCGACACAGGTCACGGATGATGAGCGGCGGACCAATCCTCACGGTCAATGCCCGGCTCCGGATGCTCGAAGCCCCCTTTGGCAATGCTGCGTGAGCACCCCCGAGCCACATCGGCAATATGTCGACGTCGTGGTTGAGCGCGAGGTGCGCAGCCAGCGGCTTGAACTCTTGCAACTGACCGTCGAGCGAGCGCGTCCCCTCGGGGAACAACAGCACGACCTGGCCGCGCTCGAGCTGTTCACCCGCCTGACGCAGGCTCTGCCGAAGCGAACCGGTGCGCGACAGCGGCATCAAGTTCGTGAAGTTCTCGAAGTAAGCCCGACGCCAGCGCCCGCTCTCGAAGAAATAGTCCTGGGCCGCCAGCGATACCATTTCGCTCCCGTAGGCGCCGAGCGCGTACTTCACGAGCCCCATGTCGAGGTGGCTGGTGTGGTTGGCAATGACCAGCGTATTTCGATTGGCTGGGATGAAGGCCCGACCGGTCACGCGGGTCGACATGACTTTTTCGTAGAAGCCCATTTGAGCCTGGCCAAGCCAGTGCATGGCGGCATCGCGCACGACGGGCGCGACCTTGAGCGGTGGCTTTTCCTCGGCTTCGACAGCCGCGCTCGGCGCGGCACGTAAAGCACCGGCCTCGCGCAAGAGCTGGGTGACATCGGAAACGGTCTGACATTGCGCTAGCCGCTCGGAGTCGACAGGCCGACCCAGCTGCCCTTCGAGGCTCACCAAGAGCTCGAGCAACATGAGCGAGTCGAAGCCCAACTCCCCGCGCAGGCTCTGCTCCGGCTTGAGGGCGGCGGGCGAGCGACGGCACACCACCGCGATCGCCGCCGACGCCATTTGGTCGGCACCGTCACCCGCAACCGCTCCATTCGTAAGCTTGACGCGTTCGGCGGCGAGGTTGCGCTCCAAGAGGCGCCGTACGTCGCGGCGCTTGACCTTGCGCGTCGCAGTCCGCGGCAACGCCGTCGGCAACACTCGCACGATGGCAGGGCGCATACCCGCCGGCAGACGTGCACAGGCGTCATCCAGCGACTTCTTGGCGCGCAGGTGCAACACGAGCGCGTTGTCATCGGAGGCGGAGCCGTCGCCCGGATTTCTCGCGACCGACTTCTTGGCCACCGCGGCCAGCGCAACGACCTCACGGCCCTGACCATTATCGACGCCGAGCACCACCAGCTCCTCTACGTCGGCAACTGCGCCTAGCCGAGCCTCGACGTCATCCGGGTAAACATTTTCCCCGTTGGTCGGCACAATCACGTCTTTTTGACGCCCGACGATCTGCAGCTGCTGCTTTCGATCGAGGCGGCCCAGGTCCCCTGTCTTCAGCCAGCCTGCGTCGTCCAGCACCGCACGTGTTTCGAGCTCGTTGTCGGCGTAGCCGAGCATCACGTTCGGGCCACGCACTAGCACCTCACCTACGCCTGCGGCGTCGGGCTCGGCGATCCGAATCTCCACCCCCGGAACCGCTTGACCCACATGACCTGGCTTGGCGCCCGCGCGCGGCAGGGCCACAGAGACCACCGGGCT
>JANOIG010000040.1:0-2468 GCA_031407405.1 Deltaproteobacteria bacterium | reverse complement strand
GCGTGTAGACGAGCTCGACACCGATCGGGCCCGCAGATACGGCGGAAGCTGCCGCTTCGGGCCCTGCCTCGCGCGCTCCTTCCGCCTGGTCGACTGTTCCAGAAGCGTCTTCGTCAGTAGCGCTGGCCTCGGTAGCACTACCCTCCGAAGCCTCGGAGCCCTCTTCCGTCGTATCGCCCTCATCATCCTCGCTGTCCTGGGCGTGCACACGACCGACAGCGAGCAGGCACAGCGCGAACGAGCAGGCTCCCGCCCTGAGCGCAGGGAGACCCCATCGAGTTCTCATGAGTACACCTTTTTGAAGACTAAGAGAGTGAGGCGAGCGGAAGCGACGGCCTACTTACAGGACGTTGACTTGGCCCCGCAAGGTCAAGTCGGCGTCCGCGCCGCTTTTGCCCACCATGATATCCACGGGGCCGCTCTCGACCACCCACGTGCCGTTGGCGTCACCCTGCCAATACTTCAAGTCTCGCGCGCGAATGAATACGGTGACCGATTTGGTTTCGCGCGGCCCGAGCGCAACTTTTTGAAAGCCCTTGAGCTCCTTTTCGGAGCGCCGTGCCGTCGTGTTTGGAAAGCCCGCGAACACGAACACGACCTCTTCGCCCGCGACGTCCGAGTCGTTGGTAACCTCGACGGTGACCGGGATCACGCTGTCTTTCTCGGCGCTGGGGCAGCCGAGCTGCAAGTTCTCCCCGTAGGAGAAGGACGAGTAGCTCAGGCCGTGACCAAACGGGAAGATCGGCTCGATGTCGTTTTGGTCGAAGTAGCGGTAGCCAAGGAAGTAGTTCATCGTCGTCACTTCCGCGCTGTCCTTGAACGGGGGGTGATCGCCCTCCTCTGCCCAGGAGACCGGTAGCTTGGCGCTGAAGTTCTCTTCGCCGAACAAGAGCTGCGCGAGGGCCAGCCCGCCTTGCTGCCCGGGATACCAGGCCATCACGACGGCGGGCACGTCTGCGAGCCAAGGCATGTTGACGATCCCCCCGGCTTCGATCACCACCACCATGGGTTTCTCGAGAGCAATCACGTCCCTCACGAGTTGGTCCTGATTGCCGGGAAGTGTCAGCGAGGCGCGGTCGCCGCCGGATGCGAGCGCATACTCTTCGCCTTCGTCGCCCGCCGTGAGGCCCACCATCAGCACCACGAAATCCGCCGCTTGGGCAGCGGCGGCGTTGTTGCCGCTCACCACCGTCAAGCCTCGTTCGGTGGCTTCCGCCGTCATTCCCGCCAACGGTCCGATGGTCTTGGCCGGATCCGGGTTGACACGGCTGCTGCCGCGGTCTCCCACCATGATTTCGGTGGCGAAGTTGGCCGTACACGTGATGACGTTTATCCCTGAGCACGCGACTCCGGGCTGCCCCGTGGTGCTTTGCAAGTTGTACGTTCGCTGCGGGCCGATCACGGCGATGGTCCCCATGCCCGGCCGGATAGGCAGCGTTCCCGCGTCATTCTTCAACAGGACCATCGATTTGACGGCTGCCTGGCGCGCGAGCTCGATGTGCGCGTCATTGTTGGCGATGGAGCCCTGAGACAAGCGGGTGGTCGTGGGCTGGAGCCCGATCGGCTGATCTGCGTACAGGGCCTTGAAGCGCATCTTTTGGCGGATGACGCGGCCGGCGGCTACGTTGATGTCATTCGCGGTGAGCATCCCCTGAGCGACGGCCTCGTCGAGCTGGTTGAAGTTGAGGGTCCACGGCACCTCGAGGTCGAGGCCAGCCTGAACGGCTTCGATGGTTTGGCTCAGCGCGATGCCGGGGTCCAACACCCCGTTATTGGGCCCTTGATCACCCGGCATGGCCCACCAGTCGGAAATGACGAACCCCTGAAAGCCAAAGTCATCTCTCAAGATCTCGGTCAACAGGTGGCGGCTTTGCGTCGACTTCACGCCGTTGATGTTGTTGTAGGCTGCCATCACGCACGCCACGCCGCCGTCTTCGACCACCATTTCGAAATGCCTGCCGTAGATCTCGCGCAAGGTCTGCTCGTCGAGCCGCGCATCCTGCCGGTCGCGGTCGAGCTCGACGTTGTTCGCGGCGAAGTGCTTGGCGCAGGCCGCCACGTGCGTTTGCAGCCCTGCCGTGAGCGCCGAAGCCATGCGGCCCAGGTGGAACACGTCTTCACCGTACGTTTCTTGGGAGCGCCCCCAGTACGGGTGGCGCAAGATGTTCATGCACGGCGCGAGCAACACCGTGTTTTCCGAGGCGACCGTTTCGTCCCCGATCGCGACCCCGATATCGTATTCGAGCTTTAGGTCGAACGAAGCACCGCGCGCTGACGCCACCGGAAACGTTGTGGCGAAGTTTTGGCCCTCGACATACTCCCGCTCCTCCTGGCGCGCATCCAGGTTCACGCCGCGCGCAGCGTCGCGATAGAAGTAGCCACGCACCTCCCTGTCATCGAGCAATGTCACGTCTTCGCTGCGTTGAATGTCGACGTACGCGGAGGGAATGGGCTTGGGCACGCCCTGC
>JANOIG010000033.1:0-5316 GCA_031407405.1 Deltaproteobacteria bacterium | reverse complement strand
GCGGCGTAGAAGCCGCACATGCCGTGCACGCCGCCGCCGGGCGGAGTCGAGTGAGAGCACAAGAAGAGGCGGGGGTTGGGTGTCGAATACGGATCGAGCCGCGCCACGGGTCGCGTAAATAGTTGCCGCAGATCGGCGACGCCGCCCGTCACTGCGCCGCCCAGGTGGCTTGGATTGCGCGCTTCGAAATCGGCGGGGGACAAGCGGTGCCGGCCGAGGATGCGTTCGCGAAAACCAGGCGCGAAGCGTTCGATTTGAGCTTCGATGGCCTCCGTCATGTCCAGCGTCGAGCCCGCGGGCACATGGCAATAGGCGTAGCCTGTGTGCCTGCCCGCCGGGGCACGACTCGGGTCGAACTGGCTTTGTTGCGTCAGCAGCACGAACGGCTTCTCTGGATGCGTGCCGCCCCAGACCGCCGCCTCGGCCGCGCTGAGCTCGTCTAGGCTTCCTCCGACGTGCACGGTGGACGCACGCGCGCAGCTCGGGTTTTGCCACGGAATGGGGCCGTCGAGCGCCCAGTCGAGCTTGAAGCAGCCGGGCCCCATGCGGTAGCGCAGAAGCCGCCGCCGGTAGCTCGCGGGCAACGCGTCGCCCGCGATGTCCGCGAGCTGGCGCGGTGCCACGTCAAACAGTATCGCGCGAGCTTCGGGCAGCTCGCGCAGCGCCTTGACGTGCTCATGTGCCCTGAGCTCTACGCCGTGGGCCTTGCACTCGAGCACGAGCGCAGCGGCGAGGGCACTCGAGCCGCCTTTGACCACCGGCCAAGTCTTGATGTGCCCCGCGATCAGAAAGGTCAGGCCAAAAGCCGCAGTCAGCGCGTGCTCGAGAGGCTGCACGGCGTGCGCGGCGCAGCCGCCGAACAAGGCGCGTGCGGCTTCGCCCTCGAAGCGGCCCCGAGCCAGTGAGCGCGCCGAGCGCAGCCCAAGCCAGCCAAAGCGCGCCATCGTCAACGGTTGGCGTGGCAATCCCAACGGGGCCAACAGGTCAGCGAAGAGTTTTTGTGGATAGCGGACGAAGGGGCTCACCAGATCGCGATAAGCTCGCGCGTCCGCCCCCAAGCCTTCGGCCGTGGCCTCGATGGAGTGCTCGAGGCAAACCGCGCGTCCACCCTCCAATGGGTGAGCTACGGAAGCGGGCGGGTGGATCCAGACCAGCCCGTGCCGTTCTAGCTCCAGCAGCTCGAAGGCGGGCGAAAGGCAGCCCATGGTGTGCACCGCGGAGCAGACATCGTGGCGAAAACCCGGCAACGTGAGCGCTTCGGTGCGCAGCCCACCGCCGAATTCTCCCGCGGCTTCGACCACGAGCACGGAGAGCCCCGCGCGGCCGAGCAGCGCCGCGGCGGTCAGGCCATTCGGGCCCGAGCCCACGACCACGGCGTCATAGGGCTGAGGCACGAAGCGAATGAGTCGGACTACCGGACCGTCAGCCCGGCGAGCCCTCGTCCTCGGGCACGAACTTCAACGACACTCCGTTGTTGCAATAACGCAGGCCGGTGGGCTCTGGCCCGTCGGTGAAGACATGCCCGTGGTGGCCGCCGCAGCGTGCGCAGTGGTACTCCACGCGCTGCACGAGCATGTGGTGATCCTCCGCCGTCTCGACATGCCCTTCGATGGGAGTAAAGAACGAAGGCCAGCCCGTGCCGCTCTCGAACTTGGACTCGGAGCTGAACAGCGGAAAACTGCAACCCCTGCACACATACGTGCCCGCGCGCTGCTCGAGATACAGCGGGCTCGTGAAGGCCCGTTCGGTCCCTTGCAGGCGCAGCACCCGGAACTCCTCCTCACTCAGCCGTTCCCGCCACTGCGGCCGCGACAGATCGAGCTTCGGCGTCTTGAGCTTCTGGGGTGCGGGCGTATCGTCGTCGTCCTCGGCCGCATGCCGATCGTTCCCCGGGCCCTGTTCACGCATGCAAGAGGCATATCACAGCCGAGGCAACGACTCAGCGTGCCTTACAGCAGGACCAGGACGCGCGCCTTCATCGGGCGAGTAGGCCTGCGGGCCCACTCAACCCGATTCGGCTGCCTGCCGACCCCGCCCCCGCGCGGCCCTTTGGCGCAAGACACGAGGATTCTGTGCTATCCAGCTCCCGAAGGCCCCAGGCGGCCGGCAAACAAGTCCCCGTAGCTCAGCTGGATAGAGCAGCGCTTTCCTAAAGCGTTGGTCGCAAGTTCGACTCTTGCCGGGGACGCTAAAGAAGCACGGAAACTGTGGGGAGGGCAGGCTACACCGTCCGGGGCCGCTCACGCACCGTCGTGCCCGCGACGGGCGGTCATGAGCGCTGCGCAAAAGGCCATAGCCAACACTTTGGATCGACGATTTCGATTGACGGATCTAACCGGCCAATTTTTGGCGACCGCCGCTCTCAGTGCTGAGCACGCTCTTCCTTAGCCCCGTGGCGGCGCCCCTTGCCCCCGCCGCCACGCCTTCCGGTTGCGCAAGCGTTCATTCGCGATCGATGCAGCGAACGGCGCGTAGCGAGCCATTGCCGAACACGAATTTCGGCGTGTTATGGTTGGCGCATGCTGGGAAAGAGCGTCGCGCGAGTTGAGAAGGGTGAGATCGAATGGGTGCAGGCGCACGAAGCATTGTCGCGCCTGGCGAAGGAACGCGCCGCGACGGACGCCGAGGAAGGGCGTTGGCTGCTCGCCGCTCTGCGCTCGGCGGCGCATGTGCACATGGGTTTTGGCAGCTTCGGCGAATACATCGAGCGCCTGTTCGGATACAAACTGCGCTCGACGCAGGAAAAGCTGCGCGTCGCCGAGGCTCTTGAAGCGTTGCCGGCCATGGCTAGAGAGCTGGAAGCTGGGGCGCTCAGCTGGTCTGCTGTCCGCGAGCTCACGCGCGTAGCCGTCGCCGAGACTGAACGCGAGTGGCTAGATGTCGCGTACGGCAAGACCGTTCGCCAGCTGGAGGACCTGGTAGCCGGCAAGAGCCCTGGTGACGATCCCTCGTCCGCGCAGCGGCCGTCTGCGCGGCGCCACGTGCTGCGCTTCGAGGTGGCGCCGGAGACATTCGCGCTCTTTCGCGAAGCCATGACTCAGCTCAGGCGTTGCAGCAAGTCCGCGCTGGACGACGACTCGGCGCTCCTTTCGATGGCACGTCATGTGCTTGGTGGGCCAAGCGATAACGGCCGATCAAGCTATCAGATCGCGCTCACCGTCTGCGCTCAGTGTGGCAGCGGCCATCAGCAAGGGAGTGGAGAGCTCGTCCCTGTGGGGCCGGAGGTTGTCGCGATGGCGAGCTGCGACGGTCAACACTTGGGCCGCATCGCGATGCCCGCGGCGAACGAGAACGCGGGCATCGCCGCTAACGATGGCGCCCACGGCGCACCGGTCCATGCTAGTGACGATAGGGAGGTCCCCCGCAATGAGCTCCAATCCAATGTCCGGGTGAGCGCAAAGCTCGATGCGGCCCACGCCCACATGGGCACTCGCGCGAAGCAAACCATCCCTCCGGCAGTGCGTCGCGCTGTCCTACTGCGCGACCAGCAACGCTGTCGCGTTCCAGGCTGCAAGAACGCGACGTTTCTCGACCTCCATCACATTGAATTGCGCTCCGAGGGTGGCCGAAACGACCCCGACAATCTCATTGCCGTCTGCAGTGTTCATCACCGTGCTGCGCATCGAGGGCAGCTCATCATCGAGATGGGTGGAGACGAGGGCGTTCGCTTCTCGCACGCCGATGGCAGCGCATACGGTCCAGCATTGAAACCGCGGGCGCTCGAAGCACAGGCCAAAGTGTTCTCCGCCTTGCGTGGCCTTGGTTTTCGCGAGGGGGAGGTCTGGGCGGTGCTGGGAAACTGCAGAAGCAGACCTCTCTTCGAGAGGGGACCCCCGAAGGACTCCTGCGTGAGGCGCTTCAGAGGCTAACCTGCCCCAGCTAAACACCCATGAATGGTTGGGCGCTCCGATCGGCACCGATCGGCTACAACCTGCATAGAAGCTCGCGCGCGTGCCGTCAGCTCGATGTGGGAACGTTCCCTGCACATTAAGCCGCCCTGGGCTGCGTTCGCTCGACACCGACGCTGTTCGATCACCAAGCAGAGCCGAAACTGCTGTGCATGCGCTCGAAAGGCGCTCGCGCAGCGTCTCGTACCCAGGGCGCTTACACGCTCGCCAAAGAGTGGGCGCACTGTTACCCTTGCCCTTTCCCGAAGGGTGCGATGGGCGACAAAGCGAAGCAGGAATTAGAGAAGCTGCAACGGCAGCTGGCCGAATGGGAGGAGGAGGTCCGCCCGGACCTTCAGTCACGCGCCAAAGCAGCTCAGAAGGTGCTTGATGACGTCAAGCTGCTGTTGCGGAACACGCGGAACCTCAATGTTGAAGATCTGGCGAGCGACGGGAGCAGCATCACGATTGGTTTTACGGGGCAACCGGTGCACGTGGCTGGGGTGCGTGTCGTGCAGGCGAGCGTGCAGGTCATGCATGTTCACAAAACCAAATGGGCGTCGCTTACAAAGCTTCAATATGATGTGGTCACGAAGGAATTCGTGGGTGGCGTTGACGACGTGATCATCGAAGTGGCTCGGATCCTTCGCGAGGATGCGCAGCACTATTACAAGCTCGAGAAGGCCAGACAGGACGCGCAGGCCAAAAGGTCCGCCAAGCCCGGCGTTTAGGCGCTGCCGTCGTTGCCTACATCTCCCGACATCGACGAGCAAAGCGGGCCGGCGGCGTTCCGCGTTTCGGCGCTTGCTCGGTTTCGGGCGTCAGGGGTATCTTCTTCCGATCTTGATTTAGAGCCATGAGCGGGGTCCCGCGGCTAATTCATGCGCTCGAGCCTGCTTGCGGAGATTAGAGATGCGACGACTGTTCACCTCGCTCGGAGTATTGGGCTGCAGCACGGCCTTCGCCGCGGCCTGTGGTGACGACACCGGCCCCTTGTTTTCGGATGCGGGCCCGGTAGAGGCGGACGCCGGGTCGAGTGGGGCGGCGGGCACGAGGGCAGGATCGGGTGGGCTGGGTGGGCGGAGCGGTGCCGGTGGCATGGGTGGCTCTGCAGGCGTCGGTGGCGCGCCAGTGGCCGGCGGCGCGGGCATGGGGGGCGACTCCAACCCGCCCGACGGTGATGCGGGGCTGGATGGCAGCGCAGATGCGGGTTGCAGCTCGGCTGCCGAGTGCAATGACGTGAATGATTGCACGACGGATGCATGCGATGACGGGGCCTGTAGCAATGCTCCCGTCGGCGGGAATGTGGCGTGCGGCAGCTCGCTGGACGACGCGTGCACGAACCCGGACACCTGTGATGGCGCGGGGACCTGCCTGCCGAACCACGCGCTGGCGTTGGCCGCGTGCGGCAGCCAGGTGGACGACGCGT
>JANOIG010000019.1:0-35688 GCA_031407405.1 Deltaproteobacteria bacterium | reverse complement strand
TTCAACGGGTCGGGCTCGTCGGCCACGGCCTTCCGTGACGTATTGGCCCGCCGCTCCCGCGCGTCCGCCCGCCGTTCGTCGCTGCGTTCATACGCCACGACTATTTTTTGTACCAAAGGGTGTCGGACGACGTCCGCGTCGCTGAAACGGCAGCAGCTGATGCCTTCGATGCCGGACAGAAGCTCCTCCGCCTCTTTTAGCCCGGGGCGAGCGCCGGGCGGTAGATCGGTCTGGGTCACATCTCCGGTCACCACGGCCTTCGAACCAAACCCGAGGCGGGTCAGAAACATGCGCATCTGCTCGCTGGTGGCGTTCTGAGCCTCGTCCAGGATCACGAAGGCGTTGTTCAAGGTCCTGCCGCGCATGAACGCCAATGGAGCCACCTCGATCTGCCCGCGCTCGCGCATCTGTTCCACCTTGTCAAACTCCAGCATGTCGTTGAGCGCGTCGTAGAGCGGGCGCAGGTAAGGGCTGATCTTTTCGGCCAAATCCCCGGGCAAGAAGCCGAGTCTTTCCCCCGCCTCGACCGCTGGCCGCGTCAAGACGACCCGTTTGACCAAGCGCTGAGTCAACGCAGAGGCCGCCATGGCCATCGCTAGATACGTCTTACCCGTACCCGCCGGCCCAATGCCAAACGTGAGATCGGAGTCGCGAATGCAGCGCACGTAGTCGCGCTGAGCGCGGCTCTTCGGCACCACTGCCCGGCGGCGCGCACCGACCACAATCGAGTCATCCAGTAGAGACGACAGGCTGCTTTCGGGGTCCTCGCGCAGCGACCGGATCGCGTTGGCCACATCCTGCGGCCCCATCGCCACGCCCTTGCTGATGATATCGGCGGCATCCACCAGAAAGCGGCGCGCCAATTCGACGTTCGCTTGTTCCCCCGACAGCAGGATCTTGTTGCCTCGAAAATCCACCTCTGCGTGCGCGCATTTCGCCAGCTCCTGGAGAATCCGACCGTTCGGGCCCGTCAACAACATCAAGACGGACGTATCCTGGACTTCAAACTCTGCGTTATGGCGCACGATGCTCATCTGCAACACACGCTACTACAGATCAACGAAGCTCCCCAAGGTGGCCGGATGCAGTCCTCCGCGAAACGAAGCCGTCCCCGGAACGAAGCCGCCGTCCCGAGTGCCTAGCGGCCAACCGGACGCGAGTAGAGACCCGGGTTTTTTGCCCATTTGGTCAGCTCCGGTTAGGGGCGAAGGGGATGTACGCCTGGCGACGTTGGGCAGGGATCGGGATGGCACTGGGTGTCATCGGTGCGCTCTTGCCCATCGTGCTCGGTCGCAGCGTCGGAGGGATTGATCTCAAGGATCCTCTGGGCAGGCTCAGTGAGCAACCGGGTATCGTGAATGCGGGTCCCGATTTGGAGGGCCTGAACTTGTTGAGGCTGAAGCTTCACCCCAACAAAGTCACGAGCCCGCTGCGCCATGGGTTGACCGCCGAGCTCACGCTGGAGCCGGACCTGCAGCGGTCCACACTGGCCGTGATGAAGCGCTACAACATGCCCGAAGCCGGCGCAGTCCTGATGAATGTGAAGACGGGGGACGTGCTCGTCTATGCCAGTCAAGTCGGCGGCCCTGAGCCATTCGACGTCAACGTGCGCACCGAGGCGCCAGCGGCCAGTATCTTCAAGATCGTCACTGCCGCAGCTCTGCTCGAAACACCGGGACTGAACGCGCAAACCGAACAGTGTTACCGCGGCGGGCACAGCCGCATCTTGGCCAATGAGCTGCTCGACGACCCCGCGCGCGATCGCTGGTGCGCCAGCCTGGCGATGGCGATGGGACGAAGTATCAACGTCGTCTTTGCGCGCCTAGCACAGCGCTATCTGACGCCGGAAAGCCTGACCGAAACCGCTGGCGCTTTCGGATTTGGCGCCCCCACGCCTTTCGACGTGAAGACCGATGCACCCGGCATCGATCTACCCAGCAACCCTCTCGACTTTGCGCGCGCGGCTGCTGGCTTTTGGCACACGAGCCTGTCGCCGTTGGCAGCGGCGTCCATCGCGCAGACCGTGGGCAATGGCGGAGTGACCTTCAAACCGCGTATCGTACGCGCCGTGCTCGATGGCGAGCAGCCAGAGTGGGAGGCAGACCGCGATCCTGTGGTGTTGCGGCGTGCCGTGCCGGCGCGCGCAGCGCATGAGCTGACCAAGATGATGCTGCAGACGGTGGCGAGCGGATCGGCGTTCAAGACCTTCCACGATCGGAAAGGCAACCCGTATCTTCCTCATATCCGAGTCGCCAGCAAGACCGGCACCCTGACTCGTCACGAGGAGAACCGCCACTACACCTGGTTTGTGGGGTTTGCTCCCGCGGACAAGCCTGAAGTCGCGGTTTCGGCGCTGGTGGTCAATACCCCGGTGTGGCGCATCAAAGGCCCCCACCTGGCGCGCGAGGTGCTGCGCGCCTACTTTGCCAAACGGGGCTATCCTGGTGTGTCGGCCCCCTGAAACGCCCAGCTGATCTGCTTTGACCCCGGGGGCCCGGCCGGCGCGCGACCCCAAAAGGCTCCAACGTGAGACAAAAATCGGGGGCCGGGCCGACAATTGGATGCGCGCCTGCCTGACGGTTGCTAGAGTCAGAATGTGCAGGTCGTTCTACGCAAGCTCGGGCGCGGGTCGCGAGCCGTCTCTGGTCGGCTGGTTCGGGCACCCCGTAAGGGCTCGGTGGTGGTCATTGAGTTTCCGGACGGAATGCACGAATACGTGACTACTCCGGTGAAGCGCGTTTTGCGCATGGCTTCCCGTGACATCTTTTATATCGAAACCGTAAATAGCCGGTATCGGCTCGAGATTCGCGATCGCGAGCGCACGCTCGACGATGCCTCGACCGGCTGACGGGGGTTGGGCGCCGTCGCCCACGTCATGACCCAGTCCGGTGAAGCCGGCCAGGTGACCGCCGCGGGTGTTCAGCTCGGCTTGACGGCGGAGCCGGAGTCTGGCTTGTGTTCGCAGACTCGCACGACAAAACTCGGCGAGACGCGCGCGTCATGTTAGGTGGCGGGCCTTACTGCAACCGAAAGCTCAATTCATCATGGGTCGATTCGACAACCGGAAGACGAAACTGACGCGGCGCCGCCGGGCTCAAAGCAAGCTCAAGGCACGCGACGCGCGCAACGCCGAAGCGGCCCGCGCGGCTCGACAGGGCACCAAAGGTAAAGGCAAAGCCAAGTCCTAATCGCCTCAGCAGTGAGTCTCGATGACTCCTGGGGCTCGAACGCCTCGCCGGACGACCTGCACCGCCCGGCGATGAAAACTAGCGGATCGTCTTGGTGGGGAAATGGACGTCGCGTCGCCCTTCGGGCCGCAGCACGACGACGCTTTCCCCGAGTAGACCGACGTCGCCCGACAGCCGTTCCTCACCGCTCAGCTTCCAACCCCCTCCGGGGTTGGCCCAGCGTTGCTTGACCCGGGTCGAGCGCAGCAACCCCTCGTCCATGCGCATCCAGGCCACATCGACCAGAACCTCGGCGGCTTCCGACGTCTTCAGCTCGAGCTGAGCGAGCTCCACGTCCATGACGCGGACCTCATGGCCCCAGGCGGCGCGGCTCTCGAGAAAGGCGACCTGGTGAGCCTCAGCCGTGTGATCCATCGCGACATCCATGCGCCCGAAGCGCGCGGCGATGTTCATGTCCCGGGCTACCTCGGTCACCTGCTGCGCAGGGACCTGCGGAGGGATACAGGCCAGAAGCCAACCCCCAATGAGCCAAACCAGAGGAAACTTCCCACCTTGCCCTGCGTGTGATCCGCTCACTTTAGCCTCCTTGGCCGCGCTTCGATATCAAGGCCCTAGCAGGCCTACCCACATCGAGGAAAGTTCGAAGCGCTGAGGACCGGGCTGCCCGCGCTTCACAGGTCGTCGTGGAACAACGGCTCGCGGTTCCTCACGTAGCGCTGGATGAGCCCGCGGCCCTCGTCAGTGATCTCGCTGAATTGAGCGCCAAAACCCGGGCTGGCTTCCGGAGCGGTCGCGTTCAGGCGCACCTCACGCGTCCAAGCCACGACTCCCTTCGCTTCGAACTCATAGCCGCCGGGCATGCTCACCTTCAAGAGCAGCTTCTGCCCCACCTCGGGCACTTGGTACGTCGCGATGAACAAACCGCCGGACGCGACGATGTCACCACCGGCGAGGCCTTTGTAGAAATTGGTTGCGCTGTGCGCGCCGAGAGCGGCTTCCACTGGGCGCAGCGCGGCATCATCCGCAGGCGCTCTCACTGGCTCCACCTGCGCAGCGGCACGTTTTGGCGCCGCGACAGCGGGCGCTTTTGTTGCGGCTCGTGGAGCGGCGGCCTCTGGCGCCGGAGCCTCTCGAGCCAGAGAGGTCGCGGCCAGCGCCTCGGCGTGCATCCGCCCGGGTGCAGCAGCTTGCGGGGCGGCGTCCAGGCGCTTGGCCAGGTCGACGACCATTCCCAACGCGTCGGCCACCGCGGCCATGCTGCGCTCCGCGGCTGGGTGCTGAAAGTGCTCCGGCAACTGCAGCAGGCCTAAGCTCTCGCGCAAGGCCTCGAGCGCTGGGGCCGCCGCCGTGCGCGCTGGCGCCGGCGCCGCTTCAATCTCGAACAAGACGCGCATCGCCTTGGCCAAAGGCTGGGCCACCGTGAGTAGCGCCGGGGGCGCATCCGCTGCTTGAAGGGCCTCGAGGCCTCTGGCTAGGCTCTGCCGTGCTGCGCTCGCCAACGTAGCAATGCTCATTCGTCCTCCTGAAACCAATTGACGGCCGCAAGGCAACCTCGATGATGCCTCGCTTCGTGCGCCGGGGTTTGATCCTACCATTGACCGCAATCCGATCCATGCGCCTGGTGCAAGAGACGGTACGTTCTGTGCGGCCGGCAAAAAAACTTGGTCCGCCTTCGGCGCCGCTGCTAACTCACAATGATGAGCCCGGGAACGAAGAATCGCACATTAGGCGCATTCCTGCGCGCTGGTAAGCGCTTCGATGCCTCAGCTGCTCGCCGCCCGCTTTTGGTGTTCGAGAACATTCACAAGACCTTTCGAGAGCGGTCGAGCGTATTTCGAGGGCTCAACCTCCAGATCGAGCGCGGCGAGTTCGTTTTCGTCACGGGCCCTTCCGGCGCTGGCAAAAGCACGCTGCTGCGGCTCGTTTACGCCGACCAAGCGGCAGATTCAGGGCGCGTGTTGTTCATGGGGCGGGAGGTCGGCAATCTCACCGCCGAATCGGTGCCCTTCCTTCGGCGCAACATCGGCATCGTTTTCCAGGACTTCCGTCTGGTGCCCAATTGGACGATCGTCGAGAATTTGACGCCTCCGCTCGAGGTGCTCAGCGTGCCAGGGCGCCTGATACGCACCCGAATTGCCGAGGTGCTCGACCGAGTCGGGCTAGCCGGTCGAGGGCAAGAGCTTGCAGGCACACTGTCCGGTGGAGAGCAGCAGCGCGTCGCGGTGGCGCGCGCCATCGTGGGTGAGCCCGCTCTGATCCTCGCCGACGAGCCCACGGGCAACCTGGACCCCCAGCTCGCCGTCGATATTTTGGGCCTGTTCGAAGATATCAACGACACTGGGGTGACCGTATTGTTTGCTACACACGATCGCAGCCTCCTCGATATTCGACCGCGCCGCGTCATCGTTCTCGATGAGGGGCAGGCGCTCGACGTTCCAGGCGGCCTGGGCGTCAATCCCAACAATAACGGCTACGTGGTCTAAAGGATACGGTCGCACAGAACTCATGAATGCTTGGCAGCGGGCCCTTCGCGGCGGGCGCCACGATTGGCAGCTACACCTCTCGAGTGTGTTCAGCGTTGCCATTGCCTTCATTTGTCTGGCCTCGGCGCTGCTCATCGTGGCCAACATTCAGGAGCTCCGGACGCGCTGGTCACACACGGGGCGAGCCTCCGTCTACCTCCAACCCAGCGCAGACGCTGCCGAGGTCGACGCCATCACGGCGGCCCTGAGGGGTACCCGGGGCGTAGTGCAGGTCGATCACGTCTCGAGTCAGTCCGCGCGCGAAGAGCTGCTTCGCAGCGGTGACGAGATTCTGGCAGGCTTGCCTCCCGAGGCGTTCCCCGCCTCGCTCGAGGTGCGGGTGCACGATCCGGAGCGCTCGGGCGCTTTGGCCCGAATGGCCGAAAAACTCCGGTTTCTTCCCAAGGTCGAGGCCGTCGAGACGTACGAGGCCTGGGGTGAACGGCTCGGGTCGTTGCTCAGCTCGGCGCTGGTGGGCGCCGCCGTGTTGGCGCTGGTCGTCCTGGGTGCCGTCGCCAGCGTGGTCGGCTCGACCATTCGCCTGAGCTTGCAACAGCGGCGCATGGAGGTCCACGTGCTCAAGGTGGTGGGCGCCACCGACGACTACGTGCGGCGTCCATTCGTGATCGAAGGTGCCGCGCAGGGTGCCCTGGGCGCCAGCGCCGCCTTGGCCATCGTGGTCGTGCTCTTCCTGGCGGCCTACGCCCGCTTTGACAGCGAGCTTTCCCTCTTGCTGGGAGCCCCACCCCGGTTTCTTCCCTGGTATGCGGCGTTGGGCTTGGTGGCGCTCGGGACCGTGCTCGGGGCGCTCTCGGCTCATTTCAGCGTCAAGAAGCTGCTCACCGCATGAGAATCGCGCGTGGGGTGGTGTGTTTGGCGTTGGCCGGGGGCAGCGCGTTTGGCGCTCCCGCAGGCGAATGGCTCTCCGCCGCAGCCTCGAGCCGCGGCCCGGACGCCCACGTTCCGGAAGACCTGGCGGAAGAGACCCAAGCTCTGAAAGATCAGCTCGACGCCCTAAAGCGCGAGTCGGCGGAGCGGCAGGCTCTGACCGTGGCGCGTGGGCGCGCCTATGTGCGCCTGGCCCGAGCGGGTCTCATGCCGCTGACGAATGGCTTTGAGGCCCTCGCTGCACACGCCTCGCGGCTCGAGCGTTTGAGGCGCGCCCTCGGCAGGGATCTCGCCCGCGAGCGCCAAGTGACAGCTCAGCGCCTCGAGCTGGCTCGCGCTCTTCAGGAGCTCGATGAGCTCAATCCGGCGGATCGTCAGGCCATGGTTCGCGCCCGCACCGCAGTTTTGGCGGCCGAAGAGCGAGATCAGGCGTTTCAACGCGCCTTCCAAAGTGACTGGAACCCGAGCCCTGCCACAGCGGTCTACGGTGCCAGCGTCTCCCAGGGTTACCAGCCGCCAGCCGCAGGGGGCTTCGCGGCTCAGCGCGGTCGGCTTCCTTTCCCATTGGCCGGGCGCTCTGAGATTCGGAAATTGCGTAGCCCGTCCGGCACGGGCAAGGCGCTCCTGATGCTGAGCACGGGCGGCGCGATGGTGCGGGCCGTGTATCCCGGCCGCGTCGCCTTTGCTGACGAGTACCCCAACCTAGGGAATACCGTCATCGTGGATCACGGCGGACATTATTACACCGTCAGCGCTCATTTGCAGCGCATTGCGGTGGAAGTGGGCGAGGAGCTGTCCGCTGGACAGCGAATCGGTACCGTCGGCATGTATGACGAGAAACCGGCCCTGCTGTTCGAAGTGCGCGACGGAAAAAGCACGATAGATACGCCGGAATGGTTCGGAATTTAGCCCGGCTCATCCGTCCGGCCCCTTTGACCGCGATTTTTTCCGCAACTCTCTCGCTGCCTGCCCGACTCGCATTATAGATGGCGCTAGTGAGAAGGGCTTTGACATGGGAATTGACGGCATAGGGCAAGGTGGTGGTGCTCCCAAGGTGGGCTCGGGCGTCACGTCAGTCGGTGGCCCGGAGAGCGAACGGTTCGAGCTGTCGACGGGGGACGTCGAGCGCTCTGAAGGTGCCGCGTTGCTCGAGCAAGTGCAGCGTGGAGAGGTTCAGCTCGACACGTACCTGGACGTGCGCGTGGACGATGCCGTCGGGCACCTGCAAGGCAAGCTGTCGCCAGAACAGGTCGAGTTCATCAAGAACGAGTTGCGGGAGCAACTACGCAGCGATCCGGTCCTGATGGAATTGGTCCGACGCGCCACTGGCCATTCCCCAGAAGCCCAAGACCTCTGAGTCGCCCACGGTACCTTCACGTTCTGGCTTTCGGCGCTACTGCCGCGTGCAGTGTCATGGGCCCACCGAACGAGCCCGAATATCCCGCGCTGCGGATGCCGATGCGTCTCCCCGCCGAAGCGAAGAGCAAGCCCGCGGCCCTGGGCGCCACAAAGCAGCCAGCCTCAGCCTCTGGCTCCGTGCCGCCAGCAGAAGCCGACGAGACCGAGGCGCGTGCACACGGGGACCTGCCTGATCCACCCGCCCTGTCGGAGCGTGCGCAGTGGATATATGAGGTCGTTTACGATCGCGGTGACGTTCGGGTGGGCGACCCTAGCTTCAAATGCCTCGACCGTGCGCAGGCGACCCCGCGGCGCATGGGTCGCTTCGCCTTCGAATTATGGCTGGGGCATGAGCTGATTGAGAGAAGTCGCTTCGACTTCCCGCTCCTCGGCAGCGAAACGCCGCGCTCGGGGTCTCGGCAGGCGCTTCGCGAAGTGCCCAGCTTCGCTCCGGGCGCTCGGGTGTCGGTGACGCTGAGCGTGCCCGCAAGCCAACGCGCAACCCGCGCTCGCATTCTGGACCGCGCCACCGGAGACTCTGTTCCTGTCGCCTGGCCTCCACTCGCCGCCGGCGGCGGCACACCCCACGGCTGCGGTGCTACGCAGACATCGGCCCACGTCACCGCTGATTGAGAGCCGCTCCTGGAAATAGGAGCGGCCAATAAATCAAAGAAAGCGATGGTCATGAGGACGCCATGCGCTGCTGGTCGCGAGCCCTCACTCAATGGGGACCGCGACCAGCGAGCGTTTTTCAGGACCCGCTCTAAGTCGGCCCGAGCGGGACACGCCGGGTGGTAGCTTTCCAACCCCGCTCCATGCCAACCTACAGGGACCCATGGAGCCAGATAACGGTACAGGAAGCACTGCCTACCCTCTGATCGGCCAGGTCGTAGGGGGACGCTACCACATCGTCGGGCTGATCGGCGAAGGCGGCATGGGCATAGTTTACAAGGCCGAGCAAAGGCTCGGGTCCACGGTGCGCAAGGTCGCCGTCAAGACCTTACACGCAGAGTTGTCCCGAGACCCGTCGATCACCGCACGTTTTCACCGGGAGGTGGGCACCGTGGCCCAGCTCGAGCACCCCAACACGGTGAAGGTCTACGACTTTGGCTCCACCGACGACGGCACGCTCTACATTGCCATGGAGTTCCTCGATGGTCGCTCGCTCAGCAAGGTCATCGAAACCGAGGGCGCCCTCGAGCCTCGCCGCGTGGGCAATCTGATTCGGCAGGTCGCCGGTTCCCTGGATGAAGCCCATCGCCAGGGCATCGTGCATCGCGCTCTGAAACCCGAGAACGTCTTGCTCATCGACCGTGCGGGCGAGAAGGACGTGGTCAAGCTCGTGGACTTCGGCATCGCGGCGCGCACCGAATCGGCGGATCGAGAAAAGGAGCAGAAGCTCACGCAGCAGGGCATGGTGCTCGGAACGCCCCCCTACATGAGCCCGGAGCAATTCACCGGCAAACACCTCGACGCGCGCAGTGACGTGTACTCGCTCGGCATCATGGCGTACGAAATGCTGACCGGGCAGCTCCCATTTCAAGCCGACACGCCGTGGCAATGGGCCACCCACCACATGACCAGCCCGCCTCGCTCGTTCGACGAAATACCGGCCGGTGCTCGCATCCCAGAGGCATTACGGCGAACGGTGCTGAAGGCCTTGTCGAAGGAGCCCCACGATCGTCAGAGCACCGCCGGACAATTTTACTCGGAGCTCAATGCGGGCCTTTCCGGCTTCACGAGCGCTGCCCCCCAGCCCGTACTGCCCCGGGGCAAGACCGAGGCCATGCCGCAAGCCGCGGCATTTGCCATGTCCGCCACCGAAGCCATGCCCGCCACACCCGGGATTGCTGCGCGCTCACCGGCGGTTGCATCCCCGCCCGTGGCGTTGCCGCCGGCGCCGCCTCGTGAGACTTCTAGCGGGGGTCGCGGCCTCGTCTACGGGCTGTCGGCAGTCGGGGCCGTGCTACTGGTGGCAATGGGTGTAGTGGCTTTGGGCAACGGCGGCGGTGACGACCCGGCGCCGCCCCTCGATCTCACGCTCTCCAACGCCGGCGAAACCGCGGGGGTATCACCGACAGCGCCGGTGGTCCCAGAGGAGCCCACGCTCGAGCCTGACCCGCCTAAAACTGGCCCCTCGCCCGGCGAAACCAAGCCCAGTGCGACCAAGCCCTCCGGCACAACAAAGCCAGCTGCGAAACCCGCGCCTTCGACGCCCGCCGGCACAACCCCCACTGCGACCACTCCGCCGGCCACAGTCCCTACCCCGCCCGTGACGGCTCCTCCAGTTCAACCGCCGCCGGTCGTCGCTCCACCGGTGGTGCAACCACAGCCAGCGCCAACGCCGCCAGTAGCGGCTGCGGGCGACCCCTGTCGGGCCTGCGTCCAAGCGGTCGATGATGGGAGATTCGCTGCTGCGGTCCAGGCATTTGGCCCGTGCAACGATAAGAAGAAATGTACGGTCAGAATGGGTCAGGCAGCGCCCCGAGCGGCAATAACATTGGCCCGGAATCAAAAGTGCGACGAAGCTCGACGCGTCGTCCAGGCGGCACGCGCAATGAATGTGCCGGATGGCCCGCTGCTCAAAGCCGACGCGGCGATCGCAGAGTGTAAGTAGCTGTAAGCAGGCACCCTTTTTCAGGCACGCAGCGCGGAATATTTGGCCATGTGCCATTTTTGACACAACATGTCATGGCGTTGCCCACCGGGTGCTTGACGAGTTGGCAGACCCACTAGTAGATCGCGCCTGATGCCCACCAAGTCAGCCATGAAATGGCCTCAGATTTCCCGCACCGAGCGTTTTCGGGGGCTGTGGGTCGCCCTCGACAACTGCAGGTATGATCACGTCACGCGTCAGCCCACGGAGGGCGACGTGGTGGATTCGGATCGGGACCTCGCAGACCTGTGCCGTCGCATGCGCGAGACGGGGCGCAGCTCTTGTTCGGTGCTTTTTTGTGCCGGTGACGTATTCGTGGAGCAGCCCCCCGGCAGCACCAGCTCACCCCCGGCGCTGCGCCACGGCAACTCGGGCCTCAGCGGCGAAGGCTGAGCGGGCGGCGTCGGCCTCAGCCGATGATGGGTTTGACCACTGCTTTGCCGTTTTTCACGACCACGTGAAAATCGATGTCTTTATCCGCGTATTGCTGCCTCAGCTTGAGCTCGGTGTCGCGGAGGCTGGAGGCCAGGGCGTCCACCGAGACCTTGCCAGGCTGTTGCAGGCGGCGCCGCTCCGCGACCAGCGCGTCGTGCAACTGGCTGACCCGCTGATCATCCAGCCGTGAGTTGGAAAGGGCGTTGACTCGCGCCGTAGGAGCGGGCGGCGCCACCGACTTGGTACGGTTGACTCGCGCTACCGGCGCTGCGGGTGCGACAGGCATCGCGACGGGACGAGCCGGTCCCGTGGGATTTACACGCGCAGTGGCGGACGGCTGCGCCTCCGGAGGCGCGGCTGCTGGGCGCTGGGCTACCGCTGGAACGACAGGTTTCGCGGCTGAGCCTGTCGCTGCAATTCCCTGGGGTGCCTTGGGCACCGCGGGCGGAGCGGTGGCAGGGTCTGCGCCAACTCCGGGGCGGGTGGCTTTGGCGGCACGCTCCTCGGCGGTGGGCACACGTAGAGCGGCCCATGAGTCCGCCCTCGCTTCCGCTGGTTTCGCGGCGGGCTTCATGGCGGGCTTCTGGGCGGCGGGCCGGCGGGCCTGCGCTGGCGGAGCTGCAACAGTTGCCGTTGCACCCGCCGCGTTGGGTGACACCACTGGCGCTTGCGCCGCTCGTCCAGCGGGCTCGATGAGCGATGTGGCTAGCGCCTGCGGCCCCTCCCCAGCGGCGGCCGCTTTCTCCACGAGCCGTGGCGCATTGGGCAGCGAGGGACTGGGAGCGGCTGGGCGTTTCTCCGCGGGCTGGGCGGCGATGGGCGCGACCGGGGCGACAGACGCGTTCGTGTTCGGAAGCACAGGAGCGCGTTTCTCCGCAAGCTGGGTGGGGGGGATGGACCCGTCCGGCGGCGCGGGAGGACGCTTTCTGGCGGGCGGCTTGGGTAGCGGCACCGCCTTCGGCGGCAGCGAAGCACCCTCCGACGACGGCACCGGCAAGGGTGCTGCGACCTGGAGCGGCATTTCGACCGCCATGGAGGCGGGCGCAGCGGCCACCGGCACTGGCGTGGCTGGCGCCGTGACCTGATCGGCCTCCTCGAGCGCCCGCTGGAGCGCTACCTCCGGATCTTCGTTGAGCAGCGAGTCGAGGTCGTCCTCCGCCGCGCGTGTGGCTCGGCTCTTGTGTTCCGCAGCCGCTTGTTGCTCCGGCGACGCGGGCTGAAGGCGTGCTTTGCGACGTGCGGCCGCGGTGAGGGGTACGTCTCCGAAGCGGCTCTGGGCGCGAGCGACGTGCCGGTGATAGGTGCCGTTCTCGATTTCCCGGCAAATCCGTAGCCAGTATTGTTGAAACGCGTTGTAGCGCTGAATGATGTTCTGAAGCTTGAAGCGCTTGGCTGTATTTCGGATTTGGACTTTGCGCAGCGCATAAATGCGCCGGTCGACGTCCTGACGCGGGATGGATGGCTCGAGCTTCTCGATGCCGATGAAATACTGCTCGTACAAGGATCGCAGCCGCTCGAGACGCGCCTCTAGCTCTTGAAGCGCAACATCGATGTCGGATCCCGGGGACGCCATTCTCAGTCTTGAAGGGGGGTCACTCGCAGGTTGTCGAAGCAGAGCCGTGCCTGCCAGTCATTGAAACCGAAATGCTCATGCCCGGGCCCGACCAATGGCTCCGCGTCCCGATAGGTCAAGATCTCCATGTCGTCCACGCGCCACTTCACTGTGTGCCCGTCCCGGCGCTCCACCTGGAACTGGTAAACTCGATGCGGGACCACGGTACTCCTAATGAAATCGGCTCCTCCTGGCACAAGCTTAATCTCTTGCCGATCCGGCGCATGCTCGTCGATGCGCGCGAGCACGTGGAAGCTATTTTTCCACCCGCCAAAAACCGTCAGATAACTGGTGGCGTCCGTGTAGGACTGCCCCGAAGCGGAACTGCGACCATCACCCCAGAATTCGGCTTTGATGTCGCCGTCACTCGACGCGGAGCTGGCCTGAAATTCGATCACGGCATTCGTCGGCAAACGGCGCGCGAGCCAGACCGGGTGGTTGCGTGCATTTTCGCCACATAGGCGTCCGTCGGACAGGGTCCATGCCGAGCTGGTGGCGCGCCAGTGCGGCCCCAAGCCGGAGGGGTTGGCGCTCGCACGATTGAAATCGTCCCTAAACACTTCGGTGAGCACGGGATCGCCCGCAGCCAGCGGGGGCTCGGCGGCCGCCACCGCTCCAAGCGGGGCTGGAACGGCTGGTGCCTCGGCCGCCGCTGGGGCCGGCGATGGCGCCGAAGCCACCGAGGTTTCCTCGGGTCGCTCGCGGGGTACACAGCCCGGGCCTATGGGGCTCGTCAACGCGGCAAGCCACACCCCTGCGACTCCGCCTACCGAAAATGACACGCTTTGAATGCGTCGAGAGAAATTCACCACTGTCATTCATTAAGCAGAGCGCTGATCTTCCATCACTACAAGCTGAAAGGTGAGGCGGCCGGATACCCCTGACACAAGACTCTTACCTTCCGCCCAATCTGATCGTAGCGTGCTCCGGGCTCATGAGGTCGGCAGGCGGCCGGCTTTTGTTCGAAGCTCATCACAAATGGAGTAGAAGCGGCGATGGCTCTTACCTTTAATTATCGACGACCCGAGCTGACGATCACGATGTGCCTCGCCCTCGGCTGCGCTGGCCAGTCCGAGCCCGAGACACCCCAGCAGCCCTACCCGCAGCAATATCCCGCTGGGCAGTATCCGGCTCAACAACAACCCTACCCCGTAGCGCAGCAGCCGTACCCGGCTCAACAGCAGCCGTATCCCGCGCAGCAGCAGCCGTACCCGGCTCAGCAGCAGCCGTATCCCGCACAGCCGGGCGCCACGCCTCCGGGTCAAGCTCCTCCGGCCACCTTCCCACCCGCCGGTGGTGCGTTGCCGCCGAGCGCTCCGGCAGCTCCACTGGCAACCCCCATCGATCCGAGCGCCGCAGCGGCTGTGCAGCCCATTCTGACGCAACTCGCCACGTCCAAGGGTCCCCCGGGGGCCAAACCCATTGGCTCGGTCATGGCAGCGAACTTCCAGCAGGGCCAGCAGCTCGAGGCTCAGGTTCAGATGGAACCCGGCAAGTGTTACACGGTCGTTGGAGCTGCACTGCCTACGGTCACCGAGCTCGATCTGAAGCTGGTGGCCATCACGCCCATGGCAGGCATGGCGCCCATCTTGGCCGTCGACAATACGACGGGTGCTCAGGCCGTACTGGGAGAGAAGCCCAACTGCTTCAAGTGGGCCTGGCCCATCCCCGCGCCGGTCAAGGTCGTGGTCACTGTGACAGGCGGCTCTGGTTTGGCAGCAGCGCAGCTGTTCGGCAAATAGGCTCGACTCACCTCTAGGCCATCAACATCCCGGGCGTCATCTTGTCCCGATGACGCTCGGCCTTCACGCTGACTCCGGTGGTTGGCTGGGCGCGCGCGATGTCTTGTTGCGCCCGTGCAGCACATGCAGCCCCCGCAGCGTGAGCTCGGGGTCGACATGTTCGATACACACGGAGTGCTTCGCGACCAGGCTCGCCAAACCGCCGGTGGCTACGACGCTGCATTCGAACGCTAGCTCGGCTTTCAGCTTGGCCACCAAGCCATCGACCAAGCTGGCGTAACCATGCACGATGCCCGACTGCAGGCATTCGCTGGTGTTACGTCCCAGCACCTGTGGGGGCGCAACCAGCTCCACGGAGGGCAGCTGGGCAGTGCGCGCGATGAGGCCGTCGAGGCACACCCGCACGCCCGGTACGATCGCACCGCCCAAAAACTCACCGCGGGGCGATAAGCAGTCAAAGGTCGTAGCGGTGCCAAAGTCGATCACGATGGCACCGTGCTCCAGCTCCGAATCCTCGCGCCCAGCTCCGGCGTCAGCCAGCGCTTTCGCTCGCGCCGCGACCACGTTGACGATGCGATCGGCACCCACCTCGTCTGGGTTTTCGACCTGCACCGAAATCCCCGTCGTGATCCCCCTACCCACCACGAGCGCTTCACAATCGAAGGCGAGGCGCAGCGCCGCCACCCAGACGTCGGTCAGCGACGGCACGACACTGGCGATGATCGCATGCTCGACCTCTAGAGCCGGCACATTGCGCAGACTGAGCAATTGCCGAACCAGGACTGCGTATTCATCGGCGGTGCGTTCATGGCGCGTCTCAGAGCGAAAGATGTGCAGGAGCGCCTGGCCCGAGAACAACCCGAACGTGGTGTTGGTATTACCGAGGTCGATGGCGAGCAGCATGGCGGAGTAGCACTGCCATGCGCTTCGGACTGGACGCAACCGCTGATTTTTGTGAGGAGCGAGCTACTGGGTGCCCGCGTCAGGGCCGTCCGACAGCTGCATCGTTCCGTAGCCCAGGGTCTCGAAACGATACCGCGGACCGGGGCTGACCCAGAACACCTGCGACTGACGTTCGATCTGATTCGGATCCGCAATCGTTGGATCCCAGTCATTGACGGAGATGGTAAAACCGTAGGTTTGTGTGGCTGCGGGCGGAAATTTGCCGTCAGCGGTCCCTCCGCCCTTGGTCCCCGTGACGTAGGCCCAATCGAACTGAGCCTCGATGCGGTAACATGCGGCTTCGACTCGGGCGCTCTTCACGGCTACATCCGAACCTTCCGGCGGACCCTGGCCCGGCGCGATAAATCTTTCCGACAAGCCAGCGAACACGAAATGGTCGTCGCTGCTGAAGCTGTTGGGGACGCGATTATTTTTCCCATCCAAGAATACCGAAATTCCGTCCTCACACGCCTGCGCCCCGCCCGGGCACGACCCAGTGGGCGAGGCGTCGAAGAGATGATTATCGAACGCTTCTCCGAGGACATAAAAGAAATCCTGGTCCCACACCACGCGGAAATACGCGTCGAGGTCACGGGACGCGGGTAAGGTCGATTCGTTGGTTACCGTCGACAGCAAGTCCTCCCGGCTGCAATCGGGACATAGCTCGGTGAAAGCGTACGCGGGCACGGCGCTCCAATCCTGTCTGTCTCCATCCAGCGTAATGGTGACAGCAGCCTCAGGTACATCGAGCACATCGGTCGAGGGCCGGACATCTCCAAACGAGTACTCGCAGCCGTTGCCGGCAATCTGCCCGACGTCATTGATGACGTCGCCATCGCAGTCGGCAAAGCCAGGCACACAACCCGCCACGAAGCACTCGCCCGAGTCGGAGTTGCAGTCGACAGCGGTATTGAGCGCGACACACGGCTGACACGTGGTGGTGTTGCCGCAGCCGAACTCCGGCGCAATCGGACGACACTGCTGGTCGCCGCACAGTTTCTGCCCCGACGGGCACCCTACAGGGTTGCCCGCCACTCCGCCGTTGGGATTGCCACCCTGGCCGGCTCCAGCGCCGCCGGCCGTCACGCTGCCCCCGCTGCCCCCACCGAAGCCGCCGATGTTGACCGCCAAGTCCTCCAGCTCAAAAAAACAACCCGCCAGTAGTACGACGGGTAACAAGCCCCTGCCTGCCACGCCCGGCCGGACTTTCGCCCGTGGTCGAAGCTTTAGAAATGAGGCGATGCGCATGCTGCGACGGCGTCCGGCTGTCCATTAGCATGCCTGTTCCAACGCCTCTCGCGCAACCTTGGGCAGGCGGACCGGCCCCATGGCTCAGGACGCTCTGACGGGGGACACCCTGGCGCTTTCGTCAACACCCTGCTAGAGCCAGCTTAGGCCTACTAGCCTGTTGGCCAAACATTCAATCACCCCTCAGGGGTGAGTCCATCCACCCCGCCTAGTCCCCTGCCCCGATTGCCTTCCAAAGACCGCCCCGCCGAACGCGGCGACACCTCATCTCGAACCCGCCGTGGCTCAGCGTCTGTACAGCCCGCGGTGGTCGACAGCGACGTTTGCGCGCAGCCGATTGACGAGGAGCGCTCCGACGGAGAGCCTGCGCGTTACGCTTGCCCCCTGGATGCCCGGAAGATCGATCCGGACGCGGCCAAGGTAGTGCGCCGGCTCGTGCGCCACGGGTATGAGGCATACCTCGTGGGCGGCTGCGTGCGCGACCTCTTACTCGGCCGTACGCCGAAAGACTTCGACGTGGCGACGAGCGCGCAGCCCGACGACGTGCAAAAGCTGTTTCGGAACTGCCGCATCATCGGCCGGCGTTTCCGGCTGGCGCACGTGTTCTTCAGCGGTGGCAAGGTGATCGAGACGGCCACGTTTCGCCGCAACCCCACCAGCGAAGAAAAAACCGGGGAGCTGCTGATCCGGCGCGACAACTTCTTCGGGCGGGCTGACGAGGACGCGGTCCGCCGCGACTTTACCATCAACGCCCTGTTTTACGATCTCGAGGCCAAAGAGGTCATCGACTGGTGCGGCGGTGTGGAAGACCTGCAGCGTCGCGCCGTGCGCACCAACGGGGACCCGATCGTGCGCTTTCTCGAGGACCCGGTGCGCATGTTGCGCGCCATAAGGTTTAGCAGCCGGCTCGATCTGGGCATGCCGCCCAACGTGTATCACGCCATCGTGCAGTGCCGAGACTCTCTCGCCATGGCAGCGCGCCCCCGACTGTTTGAAGAGGTGCTGCGCCTGCTGCGGCTTGGGTCTTCACAAACCAGTATCTGGTTGGCTTGGGAAACCGGCGTTCTCGACGTGCTATTACCGGAGGTCGCCACGTATTTGTACGATCGGCCACCCGAGGATGGGAGCTATTGGGCGCTGCTGTCGGAGCTGGATCGCTGGACAGATGAACGCGGCGAGCCCCCAGACGACATCGTGCTCTGGACCTGTCTGCTGTTCGAGCCGCTGCTCGAAGCCTGCATCAGCGAACCGGATAGCTCGAGCGCGGCGATGGATTTTCTGGAGCCGATCATCGAACGCCTGAATGTGCCTCGCCGCGTCGCGGATGCGGTGAGACGCATCGTCGCTCAGTTGCCGCGCTTGTACGCGGGCCGCCCGGGCCGTTTCTCGAGAACACCGCTATACGCCCCCGCCTGTGAAGTGCTGGCCTTGTTGGGTGAGGGGCATCCGAAGCTCGACGCCTACCTCAACACGGCGCCCAGGAAGAAGCGGCGGCGCAAGACGCGGACCGAGTCCACCGCTCATTAGACGTCCCGAGTCCATGGATCGCTGACGAATTTCTGTGGCCCCGGCGGGGCGAGGGCCCCAGAAATTCTGGGCGAATTGGCCGAGTATGACTCGGAACATCGCTGTTTTATTGGTCCCGAATCTTTGATTCGGGACATTGGGCGCTCGGGGACAAAGCGCTGTAGGGTTTCGGCGTGGCCCAGATTGCCGTCCTGTCCGATGAGCTTGCAAGCCAGATTGCCGCCGGCGAGGTGGTCGAGCGCCCGGCAAGCGCCCTGAAAGAGTTGCTGGAAAACGCGATGGACGCGGGCGCTACACGTTGTGGCGTCGAGATCGAGGGCGGCGGTATTACCCGGTTGTCCGTGCTCGATGATGGTGTCGGGATGACGGAGGAGGACGCCAAGCTGAGCCTGAAGCGGCACGCCACGAGCAAGCTTCGCGCCTTATCGGACCTCGAGCAGCTGACGAGTTACGGCTTTCGCGGTGAGGCGCTGCCGAGCATCGCCTCGGTGAGTCGCCTAACCATTCGAACGCGTCGTGCCGATGCCACCGAAGGCGTGGAGTTGGTGGTCAATGGCGGGCTCGAACCGCAGGTTCGCCCCGCCGGCTGCGCGCCGGGAACACTGGTCGAGGTCCGCGACCTGTTTTTCAACGTGCCGGCGCGACGAAAGTTCTTGCGCTCCACGGGCACCGAGTCAGGTCATCTGACGGAAACCGTGGAAGCCCTGGCGCTGGCCAACCCACGCTTGGCGTTGACGCTCAAGCGCGATGGGCGGCTGATCCGGCAATGGCTACGCGTCACAGACCGTAAGGAGCGAGCCATCGGTGCGTTTGAGGAAGAGCTCGCGGAGTGTCGTGGCGAGCGCGGCCCGCTCTCCGTCGAAGCCTATGTGACCCGGCCCGAACGCGCGCGCAGCGGCGCCGGAGGGCTCAGGATACTGGTCAACGGGCGCCCGATTCGGGACCGCTCGCTCGCAGTCGCAGTGGCTCAAGCGTACGGCAGCGTGCTCGAGCGCGGCCGGTATCCACGCGGCGTGGTGTATCTCGATTTGCCCCCGCAGCTGGTCGACTTCAACGTCCATCCACAAAAGATCGAGCTGCGTTTCGCCGACCCTCGCGCGGTCAGCGACGCACTGTACCAAATACTCGCGGCGCAGCTGGCCAAGGGCTTCTCGCTGCCCACACCGGCGCGCCGCTCCGGTTCTTTCGGCGCGAGCCCCGCGGGGGAAAGCCTCCACCCAGTCGCCAACGCTTTGAGCTCGGAGCAACAGCTGGCATCGGCGGCGCAGCGGCTCGAGTCTCCGCGCGCCGCCTGGTCGCGGGCACACCGGCCCGACATCGATCGAAGTGGGGGAAGCCCGCCCATGCCAACCGGTGCGCCGATCGAAGACGCACAAACGCTGTCAGCCCCAGACGCACCGCTCGGGCAAGTGGCTCTGCCGCCCGAGCGCCCGGAGGCGCGGGCACCGACGTCGGGCGAGCACGTCGAGTGGGCTGGCCTCACCTTCATCGCTCAGGTGCGGCAAACCTACCTGATCTGCGAAGGGCCATCGGGATTGTATGTGGTCGATCAACATGCCGCCGCCGAACGGCTGACATTCGATCGCATACGTCGCCAGTATCGCGCCCGAAGCGTCGCTAGCCAGGCGCTCTTGTTCCCGGTTGAAATCCAGCTGAACGCGGAGGAAATTGAATTTCTAGAAGCCCATACGACTGAATTCAGCGAGCTGGGTATGGATCTGCGGCTCTCGGGTACAAATTGGGTGAGCGTGCACGGAGTGCCTCGGCTGCTCGAACGCGCCAGCCCGGAGCGCCTGCTGCGTGACTTGCTGGCGGAAACACTGCGGCAGGGAGGCCGCGGATTCTCGGCGGCCATCGACCTGGCGCTGGCAACGCTGGCCTGCCACGCGTCGCTGCGCGCCGGCGACTCGATCGCCCCGGATGAGGCCAGAGCGTTGCTGTCTGCCCTCGACGGGGCAGACTTCGCCGGGCACTGCCCACACGGGCGGCCCATCGTATCATTTACCTCCTGGAGCGAGCTGGAGCGCAAGGTGGGGCGGCGGTGACCCCAGCGCTGATTGCGGTAGTCGGTCCCACGGCTTCGGGTAAGAGCGAGCTCGCCGTGCGCATTGCAGAACACTTCGACGGCGAAGTGGTCAGCGCCGATAGCGTACAAATCTACCGCCGGTTCGACATCGGCTCGGCTAAGCCAAGCGCCGCCGAGCGGGCTCGCGTCGAGCACCATCTGATCGATACGCTCGACCCGCTCGATGCGGCGGATGCGGCACGATTCCTGGAGCTCGCCGACGCGAAGGTTCGGGACATCCGGGCACGCGGAAAACGACCCATCATCTGCGGTGGGACGTTCCTGTGGGTTCGAGCCCTGATGTACGGGTTGGCCCCGGCCCCGCCGGCCGACGAAAATATCCGGGCGCGCCACAAGAGTGAAGCCGAGCGCCTCGGTCGCGAGCACTTGCACGCACGCCTGCTCGACGTCGACCCGGTCAGCCACAAGAAGCTCGCCCCGAATGATCTGGTTCGGGTCAGCCGCGCGCTCGAGGTGCACGAGTTGACGGGCCAACCTTTGAGCGCGCTGCAAGCGCAACATGGCTTTCGCACACTCAGGTACCCGGTGCAGCTCGTCGGTATCAAGCACGCGCGGGCGATTTTGTACGAGCGCATCGAACGGCGCGTGGTGCAGATGTTTGCGCAAGGTTGGCTGGACGAGGTGCGCGGGCTCTTGCTCGACGGCTACGCCGACGCGCGGGCTTTACGCTCGGTGGGTTATCGGCAAGTCGCCCAGGCTGTGGCCACCAACACTTGGGTTGATCAACCCAGCTTGGTCGCACAGGTCGCTCAGGCCACACGCACGTTCGTGCGCCGCCAACTCACCTGGTTGCGTGACGAGCCCGTGTGTTGGCTCACCCCCGACGACGACTTTGTGCCCGTGCTGAGGGGGAGCTAACTACCCAGCTTGATCGAGGCGTCGAGCAGCTCGATGAACGGCATGGAGCGCGCGCCTTGCCGTTCCCCACGACTCTGCACGACAGCCGCCACACTGAGCGGCTTGCGCGTGACCACCTCGGCTTGAAATGGCTCGGATGTGGCCACCGGCGAGCTCGGAACCGATCGTGCTATGGCCGGCGGCGCCGCGGCCGCTGGTGAAGGCCTCGAGCTCGGTGGAACGATACGGCGACGCATTTCGACTGAAGGCGCGGATATGCTGAGCTCGAGCGGACGCACCTCTTGGACGACTTCAGAGACGACGTCCGCGTCATCGATGATCTCGACGAGATCGTCCTCGTATTCTTCAAATTCCTCCTCGACCACCGCCGCCGAAACGGAAGGACGCAAGAGGGCGGGCGAAGCTGCCGGCGAGCTATCCATCCGTGGCACCGCCAGCGGGGGACTCATGAATTCAGGTCTCGGGACACCTGGCTGCCGCGGCTCAGCCGCACGCTCCCGCACCCTGGCCAGCAGTGATTCGAGCCTGGACCGAGAGGCGGCCATCAGAGCCTGCCTCCGACCACATCGTTCCGAGGATTGTGGTGCAGCGCGACGAGGGCATCCCCCCAACTGCCGCCGCCCGCGATCCAACCTTTGACCCTAGCCGACGCCGCCTTACCACAGAGCAAGAGCCGAAAAGACTGAGGAGTTTGTTGCAGGAACAGCGCCGTGACCTCACGACCCACCGCCGCGTGCAGCGCAGCCTCGACATAGGCGCTCATCAACTCGTGCGCTTGCGCGCCGAGGACGCAGTTCTCGACCACCACCACGAGGGCTTGTCCCCAGCGCTCGATCGTCAGCGACCCGAGGCCCCCCAGCGCCATCTCACCCCCCAATTGGTCGACCATGGCCTCGAGCGATACGCCTACCCCGCTCAGTCGAGCACGAATCCGCGACCCTGACTGCCGGCCTAGCAAACTCCCAAACTGGCGCAACGCTGCGCCGTCGAGCTGTGCCAAAGCCTCGGTCGGGACCACCAAGACGGCCCCGCCCCCATCCAGCTTCACCTGCCCACGGTTGAGGTCGAAAACGACGGACCGCGTCGGATCGAAGGTCGATGTATCCATGGCTGTAGAACTAAGCGGCGCGTGCGGCGTTAACCTTAGTACGCCCGGTCACCCGATCGGAGTGGCGGCAACGTTCGTCCGCCCTGCGCTCATTGGAGACTCGGTAACATGCTCGAGAAAACGTCTCTTTTCGAGAGTATAGACGCGCGCGCCTCGCCAGTGTCAACTGACTCTGCCATGATCGCCAAGCCGATTCGAAGGGTGCTCCTGGTCGCCGTGCTGCTCGGAGCCGCGTTGGTCATTTCACCTCGGCTGTGGGCCGAGCGGGACCGCAAGCCCGGGCTGCTCTTGGGCGGCGGCATGGACGCGCCTCGAGCCCCGACCGACCTCGACCCCAGGCTTCCCACCGGGGCAATGCTCCGCACCGAGCCCCGCCCTCGGGACCTTTCGATGTCATTCTGCGGTCTGCGCGAGCCGGTCTGCGTCCACCATGCCGCCGACCTGCCCCTCGACTTTAGCCAGGCGTATCTGACCGCGCTCGAGGATGCTCGGGCGCTCCTCGTCGGCGCGTTGGGACTGCCCGCGCCGCTCAAGGACCCAGGACTCGGTCCGAGCTCCGGGCTCGACCTGTATCTCCTGCAAGCAGGCCCAAGCGAGCTCACCGTCGTGCCAGACCCCCGCCGGCACTCGACGGACCGCAGCTCCGCGCACTGCCGAGCACGCCCGTCGCGCGAGGAACACCGGCGGCAAGCCACGCTGTGTGTCGGCGAAGCGCTGCTGCTCGGGCTGGACGCTGCGGAAACCCCGTACTTGCGCCGAGCCATCGCCGCATACTTATGGAACACCATCGGGCAGCCGACGACAGCAGACCTCGATGCGATGGACACTCTGCAAGCCAACCCGCAACTCGGCGTGGCGGGGCGTGATCTCGCTTCAGACAGCGCGGGGGCCGCGCTCTTGTTTCACTACACAGATCAGCGTTTGGGTCTGGGGCGGCCCGGCACATTGCCAGCCGCGCTGGTGCAGTTGTCTCGCGCCGACACCGCGGCAGGTCAGCCCCAGTGGCGCAACGAACCGGATGCCATCGATGTCTTGCGACATGCCTTTCAGGCGTCCGAAGAGAGCTTCGACGACTTCATGCTCAGCTTCGCCGTACAGCGTGCGTTCCTCGGGTCGCGCGACAATGGGCACCATGACCCACGCCTCGCATGGCTCGGTGACGCTGGGCGTGTGCGCTTTGATTGGACCCTGAAAGCGTCGTCGCTACCCCGGCGCGTGGCGCCACTGCGCCCACTACAGCCTTTCGGCTCCGCCTACATCTGGCTCGAATTAGATCAGCTGGCGCTCGACACGACGCTCGCGTTCCGGGCCAATTGGGAGGCCCCGTCCACGTTTCGTTGGACGCTGGCGGCTGTCGATGCCGATGGCAACCTCCTCAAACGTCACGATCTGCCCTACGTGCAAAACGCCACGTCCGCCGAGCGTACGCTGGTCGACCATGCAGGCGCCGCGGCGCTACTGATCGTCGGAACGAACCTGGGCGGCATCGATCGGTCGCACCCGTTCGACCCCGATCACGAGCCCTTCGAGCCACACGGCTTCACCGTATACCTCGCGGCGATCTAGAAGCCGCTCCTGATGTTTTTTTAGCACCCGCTCTAAGCCGCCGGCGCACCAGCGATGCAAGGGCGACCAGGGCGAGCCCGCTCGGGCCTGCGCTGGGCCAACGCGCCCGCGCTGCTTCGACCGCCGCACTACAGCCCCCTCCGCCAGAGCTCCGCCTCGCGCCGACGTCTATCGGTAACTGACCCGTCAGAAACAGCCGATCGTCGACCCAACACTCGACGCGCATCGAATCGCCCGCGCCCCGATCGGCAGCCGCCAACCGGAATCGATACAGACCGGGGCCGACGCGCTCCACGACCTGACTGAGCGTACCGCCCTGGACCGCTACTCGCACGCGCTCGATGGCCGCATCAAACACCGCGCCCGTGGCATCTCGCAACCAGAGCAGCGCGGACACCGAACGAGTCGAGTCGGGCACGGCAACGGTTGCGGCGAAGCGCAGCCGGCTCTGTTCGGCGTCGGGTCGTTCGTCGCCGGTGCGCGCACCGGTCGTCATTGCATCAAAGCTGCCCGCCACGCTGACCACTCCACCGCCCTCGCGACCAGCAACATCCAGGCCCTGGATCACCGGCTCGGACCCCGCCTGGAGCAGGCTCCTCAGTTGATCCTGTGTGAGAGTGGCGTCTCGCTCGAGCAGCAGCGCCACGGCTCCGCTCACCATAGGAGCGGCCATCGACGTACCGGCGGTTAGCGCGTATCCAGCGGAGACCACCTGACAACTGGCCCCCGCGCATAGCCCCGAAAACACTCCTGCACCACCATTCTGGGGATCCGCGGCGCGCGACAGAGCCGCCACCACGAACCCACCGGGGGCAAGGAGATCCGGTTTGACGTCACCCAGCGCATTGGGGCCCGCCGAGCTGAAAAACGCCGCCCCCCCCACCGCGAGCGCGGGTGACGCGGACAAGGGGTCAAGGCGGATCGGCGCCCCCGAGCGGTCGGTCCACTCCAGGCGGTTGATGCTCGCGCCAACGGCGATCAGCGCGGGATGCGTGGCGGGAATGGTGACGGTCTGCTGCGGCGTGGCGCGCGTAAAGAGCGCTCCAACCGTACCCGCTTCGGGCGCCAGATCACCCTCGGATTGCAGCCACAACTCGGCCCGCCCCGCACCCGTGAGCTCAATCGAAAAGTTACTCCCTGCCGGCCATTGCCCATCGATCAGAATCACTGCAGCGCCCGCCGAAGGCAGCGCCTGATCCAAGTCCAGCTCCGGCAAGTCGGCGGCCAGCATGTCTCGCTGGGCCGGCTCACCGAGGCCATGGATGACTGCAGCGACCAAATCACCCGACGTCGTCGTCTCGACTTGACCGAGCCCGATGGGATCGGTTCGCCTACCGTCGGGCAGCACGAGGGCCACCGATAACCCGTTGGCAGGATAGAGGTTGATCCAGACGAAGAGGCTCGCATCAGTCACGTCACGACCGTTGGCCGGGTATGGGGTAAGGAGCGGCACGCTGACCGGCGCTCGGCTCGACACCGGCACTTCGGTGTGAATGCCGAGCGGCTCCAGCGTGGGATCGGTCAGACCGTACAACACCTCCCCGCTGTTGCCGCCGGCCACCACGATGGCACGCCCCGGCTGCTCGGTACCGACGAAGCTGGCCAGCACCTGGGATAGCTCGGACGAGCCGTCATGCGCGCCGAAGTCTCCGCCCAGGCTCAAATTGACGACCGCCGGCATGCCCAGCAGAGCGGCTTGCTCAAACACGAAGCGTGTGGCCAAGACCACGTCGCTATCGGCGATGGTGCCGACGGCCCCAGTGACCCGCGCCACGATCAACGTGGCCTCTGGGGCGACGCCCACAAACCCGCTAGCGTCGAACAGGCCATTGCCGGCAGCAATGGACGCGACGTGGGTGCCGTGACCCAGCAGATCACGCGGCTCGTCGCCGCTCACCGCGTTCTCTAGCAACTCATCCAGGTCCGCGGCGTCCAGGATCCGGCAGCGCAAACCCACCTCGGGTTGGCAGCCCAGCTCTGATTCCAGCGCAGCGTGGCGCCCGGTAGGATTACTCGAAAAATCAATCCACCAGGCCACCCGGGTGGTGCCATCGGCATTGCGCAAGTCGGGGTGCGCGACATCGACCCCCGTATCGACAATGCCGATCACCACGCCCTGACCAGTGCCAGCGCCAGCGGCCGTCGCCGCTTCCACGCGCAATGAGGCTCGTGCGCGGTCCAAAAGCAGGTGCCGAGGCGGAGCCCAAGAGCCCAGGGCGTGCGCTGCCGACCCGCGCGAGAGACCTGCGTCAGCGACCCGCAACACGGCGTAGCGCTCATTCACCGGGACCCAATGCACGCGCTCGGTAGCGTGGTGCCCAAGGCCATACGGCAGCGCCCCTGTCGCGAACAGCACGCCGTGGCCCGCCACGCGACGCGCGCCCTGCGCAGCGAAGAAATCTTCCAGGGCGCCGAGCGGCACTTGGGCCCAGCCCAACGAGCTGACTCCACCGATGAGCGCGCCGAGCAGCGCCACCACGACCGGACGCGGCAAGAGGCGGGAGCTCAGCGGAATAGAATGCAATGCGGCCACGGCGAGGGAGGAAACAGCATGGGCAACACCCTACATGGGCGACACCCAGGGACCCCGGCGCGCGGGACGGGGTTTGCCGCGCGCGAGGCTCAGACGGGCCGCGACTTCCGCTCTCAAGGCGCCAAAAGAGATCACCGCGTCAACCACCAGCTCACTGGCGAGCTTCCGGAGATCGATGTCCGCCTGGTACTCCAAGCGCAGGGCTGCCACGAGCGCATCCCGCTCCGGCCCCTCGGGAACCGCCTGAATGCGATTGTAGTGCACCGCGTTGACAGCGGCCTGAGGCCCCATGACCGCAATCGAAGCCGTGGGCAACGCCAAGCACGCCTCCGGATCAAACGCGGGACCGCACATCGCATACAAGCCAGCCCCGTAGGCCTTGCGCACGACCACGCTGAGCTTGGGCACCGTGGTCCGACTGACCGCGGCGATCATCTTCGCGCCCGCTCGAATGATACCTTGCCGCTCCACCTTGGTGCCGATCATGAAGCCGGGCACGTCAGCCAGAAACAATAGCGGTATGCCAAACGCCTCGCACAAATCGATGAAGCGCGCTGCTTTGTTCGCGCTGTCGGCGAATAACACGCCACCGAGGTATTTGGGTTGGTTGGCGACGATGCCCACCGGTGCACCTTCTATGCGAGCGAAGGTCGTGATGAGCTCTTTGGCATAACGGGCCTTGAGCTCGAGCTCGCTGCCCTCGTCCACCACGTGGGCAATGACCTGGCGCATGTCGAACGGTTTGTTCTCATCGGAGAGGATCACGTCCTGTAACGGGCTCAGACCGTTCGCCACCGAGCGCGCCGGGACCTGCTCCAGCGCTCCCGGCATGAAGGAGAGATAGCGGCGCGCGAGATCGAGGGCCGCCGCTTCGTCTGGCACGAGCACATCTCCGCACCCAGAGACGGAGGTGTGCATCCGGGCCCCGCCCATTTCTTCCAGGCTGACCTTCTCTCCGATCACCATTTCGGCCATGCGCGGCGAGCCGAGGTACATGCTCGCGTTCTTGTCGACCATGAAGACGACGTCGCAGAACGCCGGGATGTAGGCGCCGCCGGCTGCAGAAGGCCCAAACAGTAAGCACACTTGAGGCAAGAGCCCGCTCATCTGCGCTTGATTGAAGAAGATGCGCCCGGCCCCGCGACGACCCGGAAACATCTCCACCTGGTCGGTGATTCGAGCCCCGGCCGAGTCCACCAGATACAGCATCGGGCAATTGAGGCGCTGAGCCTGCTCTTGCACGCGCAGAATTTTTTCGACGGTCCGCCGACCCCACGAGCCCGCCTTGACCGTCGAGTCATTTGCCATCACCGCGACCAGGCGGCCCTGCACCTTGCCGAGCCCCGTGACCACTCCATCCGCCGGCAAGCCTTCAGCCACGCTGTTGGCGAGCGTTCCCTCCTCCACGAACGAATCGGCATCGAGCAGCCGCGCCAGCCGCTGCCGCGCGAACAACTTGCCCTCCGCAGCATTCTTCTCGTGATACTTTTCAGCCCCTCCGGCGCGCGCTTGCGCCATGAGCTGGGTTAGATCGGAGTCTTTCATAAGCAGTATGCGCTGCTCTGGTTGCCAGCGAGCGGGCCCGCGCCTCAATTCGAACTACGGGTCATCCCTAGCCGTGGATTACGGCTCAGCCCTCGGAAATCAAGCGCTTCAGGGTAGCTTCGAGCTCCGAGATTCGACCTGGATCGAAACCCACCGACACGTCCCGCACGACACCCGCGCGATCGATGACGAACAAAGTCGGGAGAGCAAACGCCTGGTACACCTGCGCGGTGACGCCTCGTGGATCGGACAGCACCGGATAGTGCAACCCCAGCTCAGAGGCATCCTGCGCTGCCTTGCCGACGGGGTCGGTCGTCACCGACAGAACCAGCGCGCCTTCGGCCTGATAGCGCTCATGCCAGGCATTCAACGTCGGCAGGAGCGCTCGGCAGGCTCCACACCAAGTGGCCCAAAACTCGAGCACCACGACGCGCCCGCGCAGCGCTTGGAGCGTGGGGCCCACATCACCTTGCGCCACTTCTACACCCGCCAGCTCCGGCGCCCGCGCATCCAAGAAGCCGAGCCGCAACTGGCCCTCCAAGCCTGGATTTTGACCCAATTGCACCGCCAGTAGGTGATGCTGGTCCTGGCGCTGAAGCATCAGATTCGCGCGCCCACCCGCCCCGGTCTTTGAAATCAGCCGCGACAGCTCATCCGGGCCATGCACCCGTTCGTCATTGATCCCGAGCACGATGTCGCCCACCTGGACGCCGTGAGACGCCGCTGGCGAGCCTCGAAGCACACTGCTGACCACGACACCGGGCTGATCAGCCGACCGCGCATTCAGACCCACTCCCAACCAGCCCGGCTCTCGTGGAACGGGGGACACCGGCGATGACGGCGCAGCCGGTGGCGGATCGACTGGCGCGTAATCCGCCACGACAACGACGGGTGAAACCACGGGCGCGGCCGGCGAAGGCACCGACTCTGCGGCGCCGGAGCAGCCCGAGCCCACGAGCAGCGCACCGGACAGCACCGCTAAGCGGCGGATTGTCGGCAGAAACATCGTCTAGTGGGGTACCACGCCTCGGGCGCTGACGCAGGTCAAAGGTTCAGATGGAAGGGCCGTGCCGGGGGGAAAAACGCAATACAACCGGGGGGAGACGCAAGACAACCGGGGGGGAGACGCAAGACAAAAAGAGCACCGCCCGTGTCCCCATGCTCGAAAGCTGGATGACCGGGCAGTGTAGGCGGCCAGTGAGGCCAGCCGCTAAGGCGTGTAAAAAAAGGATAAGCTAATCTGAGCAAACCCGGGCGGCCCCAAAGAGCCACCCAGTTTAAGCAACCTCTTAAGCTATTAAGCCAAGCAACTAAGCAAGTTGATGAAACCTCCTTAATGCATGGATAGTGCCAACTTCATGATCCCCGCGGGAATGCAGCTGAAAAGCACGAGTTTACCGGCACTTCATCAAATCGAACGGAAACCACCGGGACAGTGCTGTCAGAGTACCCAACCAGGTCCGCAACGTTTGCATACCTACATCGCCCCCAGACCTGGGTCTTCCATCTGGGCTACCCAGAATCTGCCAAATCACTCGTCGCACGGCGGACCGACGTGTTACTAGGCGCGCGGGCGCCCGTAGCTCAGCTGGATAGAGCGTCGGTCTACGGAACCGAAGGTCGAAGGTTCGAATCCTTCCGGGCGCGCAGCGACGCCACTCGATGCACCGCACGCGTCGTGCGGCGACAACACAGCGCAACTCGCCGCGATTTCCGTAAGCGGTGAGCGACAATCATCTCGTGACCTGGAATCAAGTCGTGTGGCTGGGGCTGGCCGTCAGCCTCGCATCCGTCGTTATCGGCTGGGGCAGCCGCAGCGCCAGCCAGGTTTCTCTCGCGCGCCGCTGCCGCTGGGCCATTCGTTTGGCGCTCGGCTACGCTGCGGCGTTGCTCCTCGGCGTGCTCGTCGCCGTCGGCAGATTTGGCTGGGCCTCCTGGGTCAGCCCGTCCGCAACACCCGAGGTGCGCGCGTTGCTGCTCGGAGTGTGTCTGGCATCAGCGTTAAACCTGGTGCTGGGGTTTTTGTTTTTTGGAATGGCGCCCACCATGGTGGCCTTCATGGTCGCTCGGCGTCTGAACGCAGACGGCAACACCTGATGCGCGATCCAACACCGAGCTCAGTCAGCGCGCGAGTCTTCGTGGACATCGTGCGCACCTACATCGCCCGGCACTGTGCGTCGCGGCGGCTCGCCCGTTGAAATAGTGAAGCGCGAGCGAAGGCCGCGCATCAATAAGCATGTGGGATAAAGCCCGTCCGGCAATTTCCGACCACGCGCTCGAGCTCATGCGGCCTCGGCCGTGAGCCCAGCCAGCAGGACGAGCGGCAATGGCGATCGACAAAGCAGTTTGGCGCCAAGCCCAAGGCAAGAGCGGCGTGACGAAAAGGAGTGCTAGACTACTGGCCTCATGCCGGAGCAAGTGAGTGCGCAGTTTGAACAGGTAATGGCCCAATGTACCCGGGGCTGCTTCACGGGTCTCTTGCGGGTTCGCGCGCGAGAGGGAAACGGCGAGGTGCGATTTCTGTCCGGGATGCAGGATGGCGTGCGCTTCGGCTCGATGGAGGGAGACGACGCGCTCGAGCGTCTACTCACTGCCAGCGATCTGGAATTCGAAGCTGTCTCTAGCTTGCCTCCCATCAACGACGGCTCGACAGAGCCCGTGCCGGTAGAAGGCGGCCTGCATCAGTTCCATGCGGCTCAATTGATGCGCTACTGCGAATCGAACTCGTTGACCTGCGCGTTAGAGCTCGAGGTGAACGGCGCGATTCTCACTGCGAGGTACCGGCTCGGTGAGCTGCTTTCGGTGGAGCCGGATTCCGAGCACACCTCCAGGCTGGCAGAAGCCAAGCAAGGCATCTATCGGTTCAAGCTGCCGCGCTTCGAGCTCAACGCAAACGTTCAGCCGCGCCCCGCACCGCAAGTCAACGCCAAGGTCGCACCGGTGGCAGCTGCACCGGCCAAGGTGGCCGCTGCGCCAGTCCCAGCAGCGCCGGTCGGTGTACCGCCCAAGGCCGCGGCTCCCGTCAGCGCGCCCGCCTCAGCAAAAGTGGCCGCTGCCGTCGCACCCGCCTCAGCTCCCGCGAAAGTGGTACCCGCGGCTCCTGTCGCTGCCGCTCCTGCCAAGGTCGTTGCGGCGCCAGCTCCAGCCTCTGCAAAAGCTGCGGTCATCGTTCCCGCGCAGCCGGCACCCGTTGCGCCCAAGGCAGCTCCCGCTTCAGCCAAGGCACCCCAGGTCGCCGCGGCAGCCGCGCCTGGAGGAGTGGGCGCGCCGCCGTCCACAGCGGGAGCGCGGATACTACCCCGCCGCGACATCGAAGCATCACCTGCAGCCCCACCTGTCGTCGCGCCCGCCGCTCCGGCTGCTCGCGTCGCAGCACAAGCTGACGTCGCGCGGGCGCCGGTCCCTGCAGCGCCTGTCGCCCGCCCGGCAGCCGCGCCGCAGGCGGCACGCACCATCCAAGGTCTCCGGGCGGAGCCTGTCTCGCCGCCTGTTCAGGCCGCTCCTCAGCAGCTCGGGGCCAAGCCCGCGTCGCGTCCACAGGCCCATCCGGCAGCCGTTCCTGCCGGCGGCGCTCAGCAGCGCGCTGCTGCGCCACGCGCGGCTGAGCGTCTCCCAGCCGCGTCAGCCATGAAGCCAGCCGTGAATGATGACGAGTTTTCCGCGTCATCGTTTCGCCCTCGCCCACGCCCCCGGTATTGGCTGGCGGTGGCCATGGCGCTGGCTGCTGCGCTCGTCGCGGGTTGGGTCGCACTCGGTGGCTCTGCGCCTTGGAACGGGTGAGATCCAGAGTGGCCTAGGGCGAGCTACATTGGCCCAGGTCGCAAAATGCCAACCGCTCGCCGGCTGGCGCTTGAACTTGGCGGCCAGCTCTCTCGCATTCGGCACCTATTTTTGCATGTACGCTTTCCGCAAACCATTTGCGGCGGGCACGTACGACGTAGCCCCTTGGCTCGGACTGGACGTGAAGACCTTGTTCGTCACCAGTCAAGTCGCGGGCTACACCTTGTCCAAGTACTTGGGCATCAAGTGGGTATCGGAGGTCACCCGCGCACAGCGCCTCGGCATGATCCTCGGCCTGATTGCCTTCGCCGAGGTGTCACTGCTGGGCTTTGCGCTGCTGCCCCCGGCGGGCAAGGTGGCCGCGATCTTCTGCAATGGCTTGCCGCTCGGTATGATCTGGGGGCTCGTGGTGCGCTACCTGGAGGGGCGGAGGGCGAGTGAGCTGCTGCTCAGCGCCTTGAGCTGTTCCTTCATCGTGGCTAGCGGCATCGTCAAGGACGTGGGGCGCTGGCTGATGAGCAGCGGTGTATCGGAATACTGGATGCCCGCCACAGTGGGTCTGATGTTTTTTGCGCCCCTCGCCGCCTCCGCAACGCTGCTCGATCGGGTCCCCGATCCCGATTCAGCCGATGAGGCAGCGCGCGAGGCCCGGCCCCCGATGTGGGCCGGGGACCGCCGGGCGTTTGCCGCGCGTTTCCTGCCGGGGCTGGCCCTGTTGCTGATCGTGTATTTGGGTCTGACCGCCTTTCGCGATTTCAGAGACAACTATGGTGTCGAGCTGTTCGAGGAGCTTGGCTACGCTCGCCAACCGGCACTGTTCAGCCGCACGGAGCTCCCGGTAGCAGCGCTGGTGCTGGTGCTGATGGCCAGCTTGGGCGCATTTCGCGATCGCACGCACGGGCTATTGGCGGTCTTCAGCCTAATGACGTTTGGCCTGGGCTTGGTCGGAGCGGCGACCGCGGCCCTCGATCGGGGCTGGTTGAACGGTCAACTCTGGATGATCTGCGTGGGCTTGGGCGGGTACCTCGCCTACGTGCCATTCAGCTCGTTTCTCTTCGATCGCATCATGGCAGCCACTCGCTTTGCGGGGACCGCCGTGTTCGCGGTCAACGTCGCCGATGCGGTTGGATACTCGGGATCGGTGAGCCTGCTCTTGTTCAAGGACCTCGTGGCTACGGACACCACACGGTTGGCCTTCTTCAAGATCTTCAGCTACGCGCTGAGCGCCGGAGGTTGCCTGCTTCTGGTGCTGGCGGCGGGCTACTTCTGGGCGCAGTCACGACGAGCGCTAGAGGACATCAGCGCTCGTCGACCGCCAGGTTGACCTGATGTGTCCAGCCCTCGCGCTCTTGGCCTTGTCGCTCGTAACGAATCTGAAACCAGGCGCCTTCCTCGGCCACGATGGTCACGCGCTGCTCGGCAGACAGGTGATCGATCACCTCCCCTGTATCCGGCTTTCTTCGCACCACTGCCCGCTCCTGCCGCGGCTGCTCCCGCACGGTGGCCGAGCGGGCAGGCTCCGCGCTCGAGGCAGCTCGAGCTCGGGGCGCCGCGAGCGCCGCTGGCGCGGCTGAGCTGACCTTGGGCGGTGCCTCCTCCACCAAATGATAACCGCTGGCAAAAGCGGCGATGACCAGACCGGCAAAGCTCGCGACGGCGGCGACACCAAGCCAGGCGGGTGAGGGCCCAGGACTGGAGCTCATCGTTTCCATGAGATTACCAGTAGCTGGTCGGCTTGGCTCTTGAAACGTGCCAGCCAATAATGTCAGCTAACTCTCATGCCCGAGCTTTTGTCCGTCCACGGGCGCTGTCCACGCTGCAGCCAGGTCCTGTCGGTCCCCGCGGGGCAACTCCAAAGCGTTTTTCGCTGCGCCCGCTGCCAATATCGGCTACCCGGTGCCGCCCTGGTGGACGAGGCCAGGACATCGCCGCCCAGGCTCGCGCACCGCTCTGCCGCACCGGTCCTCGGGCCTTTTGACGAAAATCAGGACGACCAACATACGCGGGTACACCTGCCCGGTTCCGGAGCTGATGACGACTCCGAGGTACCGCTTCCCGCAGTGCTGGTGGAGCACGCCCCGAGCAACGCGCCCGTCCACGCGGCCCATTCGCTGTCGCGTTTCGAAAGCTCCTCCGAAGAGGCCGATGAGCAGCAGACGCGGCTGCATGTTGCGGGCTCCTTCGACCCACCCGCGGCGAAGGCGGCGAGGGCGCGACCCGCGACGGAAGACGCCACGCTGTACGGTATGCCCGCGCCGCCCTCGCTCACGCGCTTCGATCGGGTCGGCGAGGATGCCGAGGATCAGGCGACGCGTGTGCACCTCGCCGATGCTCTTGGCGGCGTGGTCAAAGACCAAACCCTGATGGGCGTGGCGCCAGCGCCAGCAATTCCGGGCCAGGTGCCGGCGCTACAGCGCTTCGATCAGGTCGCCGATGATGCCGAGGATCAGCACACCCGGTTGCAGATGCCGATCTCCTATGAACAGAACGCGGGTGAACGCGCCGATCGACCACCGCCGTTGCGGCCGCCGGTTGCGCCACGCGGCATTTCAGCTCACTCACCGTCGGTTGGGCTCGACGGCTTTGGGGAGCGTGAGCCCTCGGTCTTCGTGCGGTTGACACTCCAGTTGAGTCGCTGGATTGATGATTGGTTGCATGAGCAGCGCGACGTGCTCTTGACCACCTTGGCGGGGCTGTGCGCCATCGTTGCGCCGATATTTGATGCGCTGCTCGGCAGCACGCGCCACGGCGCCACAGTCATCGCTGCAAACCTGGTGCTGTTCTTCATCTGGACGCTAGCGTTCGCCTGGCTTGGCAAGCTGCGCAATGACGACGGTGCCTGGGACTATCATGTGGCCTTTACGCGCCTAACGACGCGCCTGCGCTTGGCGCTGGAGGACATCGGGAGCTTTGGCTCGCTTCCGAAGCCGCTGCGCTGGCGGGTGCTCGGAGAAGTCATCGGGGTGGCGGGTCTGTTGGGTTTGGGTCTGACGAGCTTCCTCACCTTGTCACAACTGGTTTGGGCTTGGCCCGCCGCCGGCATGGCGCTGTTTCTATGGCGAGCCTGTAGCGCAATTCTCATCATCCTGTCGGTCATTGCTCTGCAGGCCGCGAGCGTGCCATTGGGCTTCAGCGTGGCGCCGGAAATCGAGGCCCCCGCGGTCGCTCATTTCCCGGCCGTGCTCGACCTATCCCTGCCGCTCAGCGTTCCAGTGGCACACGGCTCCACGCCGCTGCACCAAGTGCTCGACGTGCTCTCGCAGTGGCAGCCGCGTGAATGGCCCAATCAGGACAGCTACCTCGTCGCCCTCGAGCGACACCTGTCTCGGCGCATGGGCTGGGCCCGAGTCGAGCGGGATCGCTGGCTCGGCCCGCAGCGTTCGGATGGAATCGCGCCTTTGATCGTGAACGAAAACCTGCTCATCGAGGTGTTGCGCGGCTTTGACCCGAGCGCGGCTGAACGCGTCACGGCGAAGATGCGCGCACATGCCAAAATCTGGCGCGGCAAGCCCGCCATCATCGTGGTCTTCGATGCCAGCCGCGCGGAGCTGTTGGACGGCCAGGGTACCCCGCCGCTCGAGGCGCTGCACCAGAGCTATCCGATGCTCACCGTGCGCATGCCATCGGCGCGGCTGAGCTTGGCTTAGAGCCGCCAGCCTCAGTTCGGGCGAGGAACCGTGCACAGACATTCGACGAGGTCGCGCGCGAATGCCGAGGGCTGACCCGCAGCTGGATTGGCCCCACCAGCGGGTTCGACGACGGCAGTGCAAATGGACGTAGCAGCGCCGTTGCGAGCCCCACACAACGGATCCTGCTCGGTGATGCAACCGATATTCGTCTCGACACAGTCGAGGATTGCTGGACACCGTGTGTCGCAGTTGTCATCGAACATTGGGCAGTTTTGGCAGCCCAGCGACTCGCAGCCGGTTTGGTTGGTGAAACTACACGATTCCGAATCGAACACGGCCTGCGCGCCACTACCACCTGCGCCGCTGGTGCCTGCCGCGCCCCCGCCACCTGTTCCAGCGGCTCCCGCTGTCCCTGAGCCGCCGGC
>JANOIG010000012.1:0-36589 GCA_031407405.1 Deltaproteobacteria bacterium | reverse complement strand
GGCCGGGTCCGAGCACCTGGCTTCCACTGCGCGCCGCTTCACGGAAGAGCTATTGCCCGTGCTCGACAGCCGAGCCAGCCACCTGCTCGTGGAGCTCTTGAATCCCAACCCGAGCTGTCAGACCACCAATCAGCAGGTGCAAGAAGCCCACAAGCCCGTCACCGAGCCGCAGTCGCGCCAGAACCAAAACGACTACGTCTTGCTCGGGCAGCGCGCGAAAGCGCTGGGCATCGAACCGTATGTGCTGAGCCCCACCTGCGAAGAGTACCAGGCCATCGTCCTGGCGGGCAGCGACGCGATCGCACAAACGCTCACGACCATCGCCGAGATCACCGCGCGCATGGCACGCGGAGCGCTGGTAAAAAATCGCGCTGCGGGTCGCGAGCAGCTCGTGGTTGCTTATGGCGGTGCGCTGCACAACGACATCGCCCCGGATGCAGCCCGTGCGGCCTGGAGTTACGGCCCTCAGCTCTCGGGGTTGACGAGGGGCCGTTACGTCGCCGTGGATCTGATCGTGCGTGAGCTCATCAAGGACAATGAGGTCTGGCGAGCCCTGCCCTGGTACGCGTATTTCGATCCGAAGCGCGAGCCCGACAGCAGCGTCTTGATGCGCATCACTCCCAATGATTACGTGCTCTTCTTCCCGAAGACGCGAGCGTCGGGGTCCGCAGTACCCTGACCCGGACCTCCCCCGGAAGAAAATCGCCGCGGGGCCAACATTGCCATAAAAATAAACCTCTCCCGAGGCAGCTGCCGCACGTGCTACAGCGGCCCCATGGCAGAGTTCATCTTCAGCATGCAGGAGGTGACGCGCATCCACCCCCCGGACAAGCGCGTTCTCGAGAACATCAATCTATCCTTCTTCTTTGGCGCAAAAATCGGGGTGCTGGGCGGAAACGGCTCGGGTAAGAGCTCACTGCTTCGCATCATGGCCGGTGTGGACAAGGAGTTCCTCGGCGAGGTGCATCCAGCACCTGGGATCCGAATCGGGTATTTCGCACAAGAACCGGAGCTCGGCGAGCATGAGACGGTTCAGGACGCGGTGAATGAGTCCGTCGCCGACATCCGTGGGTTGGTCACCCAATTCGAGGAGCTGAGCATGTCTCTCGGCGAACCGATGTCCGACGAAGCGATGAATCGCCTCCTGGAAAAGCAGGCGGCTCTACAGGACAAGGTCGAGGCGCTGGACGCATGGAACCTCGATTCTCGGGTAAATATCGCGATGGAAGCGCTGCGCCTGCCCCCCGCGGACGCCACGCTCGAACACCTCTCGGGCGGTGAGCGGCGCCGGGTAGCATTGTGCCGTATCATCCTGAGCCGGCCGGACATGCTGCTCTTGGATGAGCCCACCAATCATCTCGACGCGGAGTCCGTGGCCTGGCTGGAGCGGTTCCTGCAGGAGTACGCAGGCACCGTGGTCGCGGTGACCCACGACCGCTACTTCCTCGACAACGCCGCTGAATGGATTCTGGAGCTCGACCGCGGGCGCGGCTACCCCTTCAAGGGCAACTACTCCGCCTGGCTCGACCAGAAACAGGCGCGCCTTGCACAAGAAGAAAAGAAGGAAAGCGCCAAACAACGCAAGCTCAAGCAGGAGCTCGAGTGGGTGCGCGCCTCGGCGCGAGCCCGGCAGGCCAAAAGCAAGGCACGCTTGGCCGCTTACGAAGATCTGCTCACCAAGGCCAGCCAGGGCTCGGGCGACCCCACCGAGATCTCGATCCCTCCCGGGCCCCGCCTGGCTGATCTGGTGATTCAGGCCGAGCACCTCGCCAAGGGCTTCGGGGACCGGCTGCTCATCGACGACTTGTCGTTCCGCTTGCCCCGCAGCGGCATCGTGGGGGTGATCGGGCCGAATGGCGCCGGCAAGACCACCTTGTTTCGCATGCTGGTTGGGCAAGAGCAAGCCGACTCGGGCCAACTCAAGGTCGGTGACACGGTCAAGATTGCCTATGTCGACCAGTCACGCGGTGCGCTCAAGCCCGAGCACAGCGTGTGGGACGAGATTTCGGGCGGCCAAGACCAGCTGCTCTTGGGCAAGCGCGAAGTCGCGTCGCGAGCGTACTGCGCCTGGTTCGGCTTCAAGGGCAGCGACCAGCAGAAGAAAGTGGGCACCCTGTCGGGCGGTGAGCGCAACCGAGTGCACCTCGCCAAGTTGCTCAAAGAAGGCGGCAACCTGCTGCTCCTCGACGAGCCCACAAACGACCTCGACGTCGACACTTTGCGCGCGCTGGAAGAGGCGCTGCTCGAGTTTCCGGGCTGCGCGGTGATCATCAGTCACGATCGCTGGTTTTTGGACCGCGTCGCCACTCACATTCTGGCCTTCGAGGGGGACAGCCACGTGGAGTGGTTCGAGGGCAACTATCAGAGCTACGAGGAAGATCGGCGCCGCCGCTCCGGAGAAAAGGAAGATCAACCGCACCGCATCAAGTATAAGCGGATTTCCGTCTGAGTTTCGGTTGATGCGTTGCCGCACGTGCTGTGCGGCTAGCGTCGCTACAATAGCTCGTCGTGCCCCTGCACGCCGAGCTCGCGCAGCAGGTCACCGAGGTGCCGTACGCTGTCCTTGTGGACAACCAAGAGAACCTCGGGCGTGTCCACGACGATGATACCTTCGAGGCCCATGGCCGCCACCAACCGTTCCTCTGACAAGTTGTAGATGAAGCTGTCCTTGGTCTGAATTTGGACGACCCGACCTCGCGTCACCGTACTCTCGGGGGTTTCTTGCAAGGCCTCCTTCAGGCTGTACAAGTTGCCCGGGTCGCTCCAGCCCAGATCGACCTGCAGCAGAACCGCCTGGTCACGAGGCAGCCGTTCCAAGATGGCCACGTCGAAGTGCACTGACGGCACCTTGGGGTACAGCTCCTCGAGCTTAGCCTCTGCCTCGGGCGTGCCACGGTACGAGACAATCTCCTCGACGCGGACCGCGAGCTCGGGGGCGAGCTTGCGGAACGCCGAGGTCATGAACTCCACGGTCGTGACGAAGTAGCCCGAATTCCACACGTAGTTGCCCGACGCGAGCATGTCCTCACAACGCGCTTTGGGCGGCCGATAGTGCCAGGATTCGAACCCGTAGTAGGGGGTGCCCGCGTGCTCGCCGAGCTTTGGCCCGAGCTCGATCCAGCCCAAGTTCTCGCTCGCGTATCGAGGTTTCTCCCCGATGAACACCATGCGCGCCGGATCGGCTTCGACCAACGCCCGGCCGCACGCGATCGCAGCGTTCAGAGCGGCGCCATTTTTGACGTAGTTGTCCGACCATTGGAACATGAACGGCCCACCCACCCCGTCCTTTTCCATGGAAAAAAAGGCCAGCGCAACCGCGGCCGCAACATCCCGACGGCACGGCTCCAAGATGAAATTGGCGGACGGCAGCTCCGGCGCCTGCGCCCGCAGTGTGGCTTCGTACGCCTGGTTCGTCGCCACGTACATGCGCTCGCGCGGCACCGTGGCGGTCAACCGCTCGACGGCGAGCTGAAACGACGATTTTGACCCGATCAGGGGCGCGAACTGCTTTGGAGAATTTTTGCGACTCAGCGGCCACAACCGCTGCCCGGTACCGCCAGCGAGTAAGAGCGCACCCAGTGTAGCCATGCCAATGCAAAAATGAGCGGCCGTGGGCCGACTCAGTGATGCCCTTCGGGCGAGTGAGCGTGACGGTGCTCGAGCTCCGACTTCGTGGCATCCCGGACCTGGCGCACGCGCACGACAAAGTGCAGCGTCTTGTCGGCAAGCGGATGATTGGCATCCACCTCGACGTCACTGACGCGGACCTTCGTCACCGTCACCGTACGCGTCTGGTTACCCATTTGAATCGAGTAACGTTGGCCCTTCATGGGCGTGGACCCCTCGGGCAAGCGCGAGATCGGCAGCTTGCTAATCAGCTTCGGGTCGTACGTGCCGTAGCCCTTTTCGGGGGGCACCGAGACCTCTACGTTGTCCCCTGGGCCATGGCCTTCTAGCGCCTCTTCCAGGCCGGATATGATATTAGAGTATCCGTGTAAGTAGTACATGGGGGTCTTGCCGCTCTTGTCGATCACGCTGCCCGCCTCGTCCTTCAGCGTGTAGTCGATGGCGACGACTCTGTTGCGACGGATTTCCATGGCGACCTTGTGTCTCGATAAGGCAACAACCGCAAGAAAAAGCCTCAAAGGCGGTGGGCCTGGGCGCATTTTGCCGTTGGAGAATTTTTTGCGCAACTGGTGCGTCGCCGCGCCCGATGGGGCTCGGTATGCCGACCCCATGCTCACCCATGGCCGGGTGGCCGCGCCCGCGGCAGGAACATGGGCATCGCGGATGACCCAGGACAAGGGTGCTCCGCTGATGGCAGGCGAGTGTCGAATCGAGGCCAATTCGGCGTCAGGCCGCAAAGTCGTCGTCGAAGGTCTGCGAGTGCGTCTCGATCTGCGCATCGTACCGGGCTCCAGCACTCCGGCGGCCGACGGCAGCACCGAGGCCATGCTGCGCGTCGCCAGCGCCAAGATCACGACCGCGCCGCTCGAAGTGCCCGCCTATCTACGCGGGGCGGTGTGGGCCGGGGTCGGTGCCCTCACATTGGCATTGGGGGTTTGGTTTGCGAGCACGGCGTCAAAACCGCTCGTCAACGACCGGGGGGCGCGTACATCGGGCGTCGGCGCCCCTCCTGGGGCTGCAGTCGAGGGCGCAGAAGCCGCACCGGTTCAGAACAGCCTCCTTCCAGAGCTAGATCCGCTACCGGAGCGAGCGGCGCCCGCTGGTGCTCCGATACTAGCGCCCCCGCTAGCTCCGCCGGCCCCCGCGGTGGCGCCGCTCAAAAAGGGTCCGCCACCGCCCCGACGGGCCTCCGCTGCCCGCGCCGCGAGCCCCCAGAGCCGCCCTGACAGCCCACCGCCCATCGTGGCCAAGCTCGCCAGCAGCGGAGACATGCTCGACCTGTTTGAAGACCCCAAGTGACTCCGCGGCCATCCGCGCGCCATCCGCGGGCCATCGGCGCCCTAGAGGTCATGCCAGGGATTGAGAGGATCGAGCGAACGCTCGCGCCTGAGTAAGAGGTGCAAGGCTTGGTTCTGAGCAGGCGTCAGCCCTCCGCGCCAGAGCGAGGGATCGTTTCGCAGCCGTTCCGCCCAGTAACGGAGCCGTTCCTTCGGATCTGACTCGTCCACGCAGGCGTCTGCCACGGCCACGCTCTCGAGGGCCGGCGCCTCGGGTACCGCTGCCTCGACGGGCGGTGGGGGAGCGCTGGCGTGTAGCAGGAGCCGCTGATTTTGAACGATCAACACATCGAGCTTTTCCGCGACCGCTGCGAGCCCGCTCGCGCGGGTGCGTTCAGCGGCCAGCTGCCCCTCGAGCTCAATCTGCCGTAGCCGCTGCTCGACCTCGACCAGCCGCACCTGGTTTTCCACGGCCGCGTCTCTGGATCGACTCAAGTCGTCGAGCAAGCGCCGATTTTCTGCCGCATACGTCGCGCAACCCACGATATTGGAGGCGGCGACTGCTGCGGTCACTAGTCGGGAAACTAGATTGAACATTCAGTGCTCCAACGTCTAAAGCTAGCATCGCACACCGCCTCGGCCAGGCGCCCTCCGGAGCACGGCGACGCTACCCAGATGCCGGTCGCATAGCCGAGGGCCGATCCCACTGGGGCTTGAGGTCAGCCGCGCAGGTGATAAAGCGAGACCTCCCGCATTTCCGCATTCCACGCTCGACAATGATCCCCACGCTTGCCCCCGACGATCTCATTCCCGAGCTGTACCGCGAGTTCCTCGAGCAGTTGGCTGCACGCGGTTTCAGCGGGGAAATCCGCACGGACTACGCCACCCGCCTGGTGACCGCGACCGACAACTCGGTGTACCAGTTGTTGCCCGTCGCAGTGATCTTTCCGAAACACGAGGGGGATGTCGCTCTCGCGCTGCAGCTCGCCCACACGGAGATCTTTCGAGACATCAAGCTGAGCCCGCGTGGCGGCGGCACCGGCACCAACGGCCAAGCGTTGTGTGACGGTGTCATCATCGATCTTTCTCGCCACCTCCGCTCAATCCTGGAGCTGAACCTGGAGCAGAGCTGGGTACGGGTACAGCCGGGCGTCGTGCTCGATCAGCTCAACGACCACCTGCGCCCTCACGGAGTGTTCTTCGCGCCAAACTTGTCACCGAGCAGCCGGGCCACGCTGGGCGGCATGATCAACACGGACGCGTGCGGCAAGGGCTCACGCATCTACGGTAAGACCAGCAATCACTTGATCGAGCTGCGCTCAGTCCTCTTGGACGGCTCGAGCCTCGTGTCCTCGCGCATGAGCCGCCAAGAGCTCGAGCTCACCAAAGCAAAGCCCGGGCTATTGGGTGAAGTTCACCGCGTCGTGGACGCGGTCGTCACCTCGCGCCGGGGGACGATCGCCAAGCAATTCCCAAGGCTCGCGCGGTTTTTGACCGGCTACAACCTGGCACACGTAATCGACGAGGCCGGCCACTTCAACCTCAACTTCATTCTCGCCGGCTCCGAAGGCACGCTGGCCGTCGTCACTGAAGCCAAACTGAAGCTGACCTCGATACCGAAGCACAAGCTGCTATTTGCGGTGCGTTACGCCGACTTCGACGCGGCGCTGCGGGCGGCGAACGCGCTGGTGCGCAGCGACCCCGGGGCCATCGAAACGGTGGACAGCACGATCGTCGGGCTAGCCCGCGGCGACGTGATCTGGCACGACGTCTCGCACTTGCTCGAAGCAAGTGACGAGCCGCCCTTGGCCGCCGTCAACTTGGTCGAGTTCGAATCGGATGATGCCGAGCTGGTGGCACGAAAAGCTCGCGAGCTGGCCGCTGCCCTCGACGCCGAATGCGGCCAAGATGGTAAGGCGACAGGTTATACGATCGCGACCCAACCCCACGACATCGCGGCGCTCTGGGCGTTGCGAAAAAAGGGTGTGGGTCTGCTCGGCAATCAGGCGGGAGAGCGTCGCCCCGTGCCGTTCGTGGAAGACACGGCAGTGCCCCCAGAGCGCTTGGCAGACTACATCCGCGACTTTCGCGCCATTCTGGATCGCCACGGGCTGCGTTACGGCATGTTCGGCCACGTGGATGTCGGCTGCTTGCACGTACGGCCCGCGCTCGACCTGAAGGATCCGCTCGACGCCAGGCTACTGCGTCAAATCAGCGACGAAGTAGTGTCGCTGGTAAAAAGCTACGGTGGCGTGCTCTGGGCCGAGCACGGCAAGGGTTTTCGTAGTGAATACAGCCCCACATTTTTTGGGCCTGAGCTCTATCAGGAGCTCAGGAAGGTCAAGGGCGCCTTTGACCCGTACAATCAGCTCAACCCAGGCAAGCTCGCCACCCCGCCCACCAGCGGGGAAAAACTGATCAGCATCGACGCGAAGAAGCGTGGCGATTTCGATCGTGATATCTCGGAGGCGGCGCGCGCCAAATACGCGGTCGCGATCCATTGCAACGGCAATGGGCAGTGCTTCGACTACCACCCCGACCACGTGATGTGTCCATCAGCCAAGGTCACGCTCGACCGGATCCACTCGCCCAAGGGGCGCGCGGGCGTGCTCAGAGAATGGCTGCGGTTGCTGACCAACGCGGGCTTCGACGCGGGTGCCCAACCTGGCACTGGCGTGGGAGGGCGGAGCGCTCGAGAGGACAGCGCGCTAGACTTCTCGCATCAAGTGTACGACGCGATGAATGGTTGCTTGGCATGCAAGGCATGCGCCAGCCAATGTCCGATCAAGGTCGACGTGCCGCATCTGCGCTCCGAGTTCTTGGCGCAATATCATACGCGTTATCGCCGTCCCTTGAAGGACCACTTCGTGGCCATGCTGGAGCTGGTGCTGGTCGTGATGGGGCGCCTGCCCAAGCTCATCAACTGGTTTTTCAAACGCGCGTGGTTCAAGGCCATGCTCGCGCGCTGGGTGGGCATCGTCGATTCGCCTTTGCTGAGCGAAGAGCGGCTCAGCCGGGGGCTCGAGGCACGCCAAGCGCCGGGCTTCGACCTGGTCAAGCTGCGGGACCTCAGCGCCGCTCAGAAGAGCAAGACGGTGCTGGTTGCACAGGACGCCTTTACCACCTTCTACGAGTCGAACGTGGCGCTGGCCGTCTACGACGTGCTGACTCGGCTTGGCCTCAGCGTCGTGTTCTTGCCCTTCCATCAGAATGGCAAGGGGTTGCACATCAAGGGCTTCTTGGAGCGCTTCGGGCGCGTCGTGCGACGAAATAGCCGCTTCTATACACGCGTGGCCGAGTTGGGCTTGCCCATCATCGGGATCGAACCGGCCGTCACCTTGACGTACCGGGACGAATACCCGATCGCTCTGACGCGCAATGATCCAAAGCAGAGGGACCAAAAGCAGAGGGACCCGAAACAGCAGGGCGGCCACGAGAAGAGCGAGCAGCCCGGCTTTCGCGTGCAACTTCTACAAGAGTATCTGAGCGAAAAATTACCGGAGCTCGACCTGGATTGGACCGTCGACTTGAAGGGCCTCCGCCGCGAAGGAGGCAGCTCGCTGCTCCTGTTTGGGCACTGCACCGAGCGCACCGAAGAGGTGAAATCTCAAGAGCAATGGCAGGCGGTGTTCCGAGCTTTCGGCCTCGAGCTCGAGTCGAGAGCCACCGGTTGCTGCGGCATGTGCGGCGTGTACGGGCACGAGGCAGAGCACTACGACGAGTCGCGCGGAGTGTTCGACCTGAGCTGGGGCAAACGGCTGCCGAAGGACGCTGCGTCGCAGCGGAACGTGCTCTGCCCAGGGCACTCGTGCAGAAGCCAGGTGAAACGTTTCGCTGGGTTCGTGCCTCGCCACCCCATGGAAGCGCTGCGCGATGCGCTCGACATCCCGGCGTTCAACCTGCCAAGAGCTCAGGGTCCGGCGCTCCGCGCTGCCGCACCACCCGATTGATCGCTCACGGATCCCAAACGCCGCCGACGCGGAAGCCACTGCGCAGATACAGGGCCTCAGGACGCGCCAAGCTCTCAAAATGGTATTCGGTGGCGATTCCAAGCCCCACCCAGGGCAAGATGCCTCGAATCCGGAGCGACGAAATCCCGACCGTCAACCCCCCGCGCACCCCGTAACTGAGCTCGCTGTTGCCGGCTTGAAAAAGTGCGACGGAAGCAGCTTCCAAATCGAAATTCCAGGCCTGATGGTGCAGCCTCACGATCAGCGGCAGCGCGGGGAGGTAATTGATCACGAACTCGGTGGGGTCGGTATTGGGCTCGAGCATGGCCCCACCCCCGAGCTCCACGCCCGCGAGCACGCTGACATGGGTAAAACTGTAGCCCGCGAGCAGGCGACCAAAGCCCCCAGCACCGAGCGTCAAGGACCCTTCCGTGCTGCGTAGCTGCACCGTCCCTCCGGTATCGAAATTGAGGATCCCTCGGTCGCGAGTCCCCTGGACACCGCGAAACTCGGGCTCCGGACTCAGCCAGAATGGGCATTCCTCGGGAGCCACTTCGACGGCGTGCCGCAACGCAGCTAGACGGCGGCTCGCCGAGATCACGACCTCGACGCTGGTCGTGAGCTGGTCACCCGCCTCGCGGTAGAGCGCTCGTGGGTCACCCAAAGCGTGGCCCTCAGCCTCGACTCTTTCGAGCGCCAGCGCGCGCACCGACGGCACCACGCGACACACTGACTCCATCACGTCCGGATGGATGCGTCGCTCTGCGGCCGCATCAATCAACCAGCCGCTGCTCTCCTCGGCACGGACGATGCGTTCGAGATCGAAAAGCAAGGCAGCGACGCTGGCGTCGCTGGCGACGGGCTCGGCGGGCGTGGAAGGCGGCAAGCCCTGAACCAAACCCGATTGCGCCCAAGCCAAACGACCCAACAGTGGCCCAAACGATAGCGCTAGGGCGCAACGGTTGAAAAGGGCACTCACGTCGAGGGGCCTGACCATACCGGGCGTGGCCACCAGCGGCAAGCCTGGTCGGTGCGCCAGAATTGATGGCTCGCATACCACGCAATTGCTGTCGACAGGCCCGCGCCGGGCGGAGTATTTAGTCGCCATGGGTCGTTTTCCGTTCCCGCGAAATCAGCGGCTCGAGCACTGCAGCTACCCGAGGCACGCCGACGCCGAGGACGTACAAAAGGCGTTTTCGCGCTGGCGCAGCGAGATCGTGACCAGCGACGGCGCGCGAGGTTTTCTCAGAACACGCCGCCCGGATACACCCGACGGTCAAGCCAACTCCACGGTCTCCGAAGGCATCGCGTACGGCATGATCATCGCCGTGATGCTGGATGAACAAGCCCTGTTCGATTCCTTCTGGTCCTACGCTCGCTGTTTTCTCAACAAGAGCGGGTTGATGGATTGGTATATCGCGCCGGACGGGGGGCGTGCGCTCGGCGTGGGGGCCGCTAGCGATGCCGATGAAGACATGGCCTGGGCACTCGTCATGGCAGATCGCCAGTGGGGTGGCAAAGGCTCACTCGAGGAAGGTTACCTGAGCTTTGCCCAACGGCTCATCGATTGTATCTATCGCACCGAGGTCGACCACGCCGAGTGGCCCGACATGTTTTTGCCGGGCGACGACTGGCGCGGCAAGAACGTCTTTAATCCCTCCTACTTCGCGCCCAATCAATACCGCCTATTTGGTGAGCTGACCGGCAACGTTCAAGGTTGGCAGCGCGTGATCGATCGGGGCTATGCCATCATCGAGGCGAGCCTCAATGACGAAAGTGGCAACCGCCACAACGGACTGGTGCCCGCCTGGTGCGACGCCTCGGGCACACCGGTCGAAGCATTCCCCGGCGCCATGCGCAACTACCAATACGATTCAGCGCGAATGCCCTTTCGCATGGCCCAAGATTGGGCCTGCTCCCGCGACCCGCGAGCTCGAGCCTACTTGCAGCGGATTAGCGACTTTTTTGCGGGTATCGGAGCCGCCAACTTGACTGACGGTTACACCCTCGATGGCCGACCGGCGCCAGATCCTGGGTCTCCCAACCCAAACCCCGGATCCGCCGTGTTCGTGGGCTGCGCAGCCGTCGGTGCCATGCACGACCCGCGCTATCAAGAGCTCATCGATGCAGCCTACAGCCGGGTGCGCACGGGTCAGCTGCTGACCCGCAGTCGCTACTACAATCACTGTTGGACGGTGTTGAGCCTATTGATGCTGACGGGCAATCTACTCGAGCTGGACGAAGCGTGAGCCTGGCCGAGCCTGCGCGACCGCCCGAATCCATTCGGCCTCCCAACGGCCTTCGCTCTGGCCGATGAGCTCCCAACGGCTCCACACCCCAGCGAGGTGTCCCTGTTCGACTCGTTCGACCCACATCGCGATGCCGCTGCCCGAGAGCACGCCCGTTTCGCTGCTGCGCCGCGGGTCAGTGGAGACCAACAGCACTTGGTGATGCGGCTCCCCATCCCACTGCAGGACCTCGACGAGCACACTCGGGTGAATGGGCTCCTCCTCTCGAGCGGCGACCGAACCGCCCAGGCAGCGTCGAAGTGGCTCGAAGTCGAGGTCCGTTTGTCCCCAGAGCAGAGCGGCCTCAGCGGCTCGCTCCGACGGCTTGCCGGCAGCCAACGGCTCATCCGCACCGGAAATTCGCCGCAGGGTGAGCATCCCGGTCGCGGTTCGCTCACTTGCCTTACATGGGACCGACATGCTCAGGCGATAAGCCCCTGCCTGCACGGGAGGCAATGCACGGAACGTCGGGGGGGTGTCGTACTCGGCAGCATCCGTCGAAATGACGACGCCAGTTCGCGTCGAGCCGCACGCGAGCAGCGCCCCCGCGGCGACCAAGAAAGTGAATCGACGCATCAGCTCAGCTCACGCAACGGACGCTGCGCTGCGCGTCTAAACCCGCGAGCCCGAGTCGCGCCGGGATCCTTCTGACAAAGCCGGCCTTTCGCTGATAGGGGCGAAGTAGCATAGTCTCCCACTAGAAGTCATGACCAAGGCAACCCAGGCCCTGCCCGAGGAGGTGAACGTCGAAGTCGGCCTCGAAACGGCGCAGGATCCAGCTTCTCTACGCGGGAAAGTGGCTCGGCAGCTTGGCATGGAGCCCGGCGAGCTGCCAACGCTGGTTCTGCGCAAGCGCTCGCTCGATTGCCGGCGTGGCCGCGTGCGATACCACCTCTTGTTTGAGCTGGTGCCCGCGGCGCCGGGAGCTCACGGCTTCGGGTTCGGCATCACCGAGGGTACCGACCTCGGGGCACCACACCCGGTGGAGGTGCAGCCCTCCGCGCCGGTGGTCATCGTCGGCGATGGCCCCTGCGGCCTGTTTTGCGCCTATGAGCTGGCGCGAGCCGGTGTCGGTTCCATCGTGGTCGACCGTGGCAAGCCCGTTCAACCGCGACGTCGTGACCTCAAGGGCCTCACGCGGCGTGGCACCGTGGACGCGGACAGCAATTATTGCTTTGGTGAAGGAGGCGCGGGGACGTATAGCGACGGCAAGCTCTACACGCGCTCCCACAAGCGGGGCACCGTGCGCGACGTGCTCGAGGTGCTGGCCTTGCATGGCGCCCCGCGGGAGATCCTCGTGGATGCGCGGCCCCACATCGGGACCAACAAGCTGCCCGACGTGGTGACCGCTCTACGGCTGCGGTTGGAGAGCGTGGGTGTAGAGTTCAGGTTTGGCGCCCGCGTCGCGCAGATCATGAGAGCGGGATCTCCAGCACGCGTGCGTGGCGTCCGCCTGGCCGACGGCGGCGAGCTCGAAGCACAGGCCGTCGTGCTCGCCACGGGCCACTCGGCGCGCGACATCTACTCGATGTTGCACGAGGCCGGCCATCGACTCGAGCCCAAGTCGTTTGCGATCGGGCTGCGCATCGAACATCCTCAGCCGCTCATCAATCGAATTCAGTACGGGGCGTTGGCTGAGCATCCGGAGCTGCCCAGCGCCGCCTACCGTTTGGTAGACAGTCGCGCAGGCCACTCGGTGTTCTCATTTTGCATGTGCCCGGGTGGCTTCATCGTGCCGGCCAGCACAGAGCCGGGTCAAGTCGTGGTCAACGGAATGAGTCCCTCGCGCCGCAATTCACGTTACGCAAATAGCGGTATCGTAGCCGCGGTCGAGCCTGCCGCGTGGGCGGCTGCTGGCTTTTCTGGAGCGCTCGGTGGCGTCGAGCTCCAGCGCCGCATCGAGGTCTCCGCATTCCAGGCCGGAGGCAACGCGCTCCAAGCGCCGGCGACGCGCTTGACGGACTTCTTGGAGAAACGCGCTTCCAGCACCGTCCCCGCGAGTAGCTACGTGCCGGGGCTAACAGCCAGCGACGTGGGCTTAGTGCTGGATAGCGGTGGGCTCGAACTCGCGTCCGCGCTCCGCAACTCCCTCCACCACTTCGGTCAAAACCTCAAAGGCTACGTCACTGAAGACGCCGTGCTGGTGGCCGTCGAATCTCGCACCAGCGCACCGCTCCGAATTCCTCGCCACCCCGACACCCTCGAATCGCTCGACTGGGCAGGCTTCTATCCGGCCGGTGAGGGCGCAGGTTACGCGGGCGGAATCGTGAGCGCCGCCGTCGACGGCATGCGCATCGCGCGCGAAATCATCCGCTCCCGCCGTTGATGGTGTCCAGGGCCAGCTAATGCGCCGAGATCCTGTCTCAGTAGGCGTAGCGAGCGACCCGAGGCTAGGAAGGAGGCCGCAGCAATCCTCGGAGGATTGCGAGGACCGACGACCGACGCATCGGGTCGCGCAGTAGCCTAATGAGATAGGATCTAAGGACCTGCTTGATAGAGGTGCGAGCTGTAGGGGAGCAACGTCACACTGTCGCCAGGTGCGCGTGTCGTGCCCACCGGCTCGAGCTCTGCGGTATCGAACACCGACCGCCACGGGCCCGAGACTGCGGCGGGCAATACGAACGGCACCGTCGATGAGTCGGCGTTGAACAAGAAAAGATACCGGTGTCGCACCTGCCCGCTCGACTCTGCCAGCGGATCTGGATGGCTCACGACGTGAACACACAAGGCGCGCCGGGCCGCGCGATCCCAATCCAGCACTCCGAACTCGACACCGTCCGTGCCAAACCAGCTGACGTCCTTCTCTGCCCATTCGGCCGCCGGGCGACCATCCAGCCAGCGCCCGGGACGCAGCCCAGGCTGAAAGCGGACGAAATGAATCAGCCGGCGCGTAAATTCCATCAAGCCAGCATCGGCCGCGCCCCAGTTGATCCACGTGAGCGGGCCATCGTGGCAGTACGCATTGTTGTTGCCCTCCTGTGTGCGACCCATCTCGTCGCCAGCCAGCAACATGGGCACGCCCTGTGATGACAGGAGAGTGAGGATCAGATTGCGCTGCTGACGCGCGCGCAGGGCGTTCACCTCGGGGTCGGCGGAGGTACCTTCGACGCCGCAGTTCCAGCCTCGATTATGGTTTTCTCCGTCACGGTTGTGCTCACCGTTGGCCTCATTGTGCTTCTTCTCGTAGGACAACAAGTCGCGAAGCGTGAAACCGTCGTGGCAGGTGACAAAATTGATGCTCGCCCGCGGAGCGCGCCCCGACGCTCGGAACAGGTCGGCGCTACCCGTGAAGCGCCGAGCAAACTCGCCCACACCCGAGGCGCCGCGGCACCAGAACTCGCGCATGGAGTCGCGGTATTTGCCGTTCCACTCGCTAAACAAGGCGGGAAACCGACCGAGCTGATAGCCGCCGGAGCCTAAATCCCATGGTTCCGCGATCAGCTTCACGCGCGTCAACACCGGGTCTTGTTGAACCGCGCCCAGAAAGGCACTGAACGGGTCAACCCACTGCGCCGTGCGAATCAACGCCGGCGCCAGGTCGAACCTGAACCCGTCCACGTGCATTTCCTCCACCCAGTAGCGCATCGAGTCCATGATCAGCTGGAGCACCTGAGGGTGGCGTGTTTGTAGCGTATTGCCGCAGCCCGTGTGATCCATGTACCGCCCGGGCGCTTCAGGCGCGTGTTTGTAGTAGGCATAGTTATCTAGCCCGCGGAAACACAGCGTCGTTCCGGATTCGTTCCCCTCAGCGGTGTGGTTATAGACCACGTCGAGGATCACCTCGATGCCTGCGCGGTGGAAGGCGGCAACCATGCGCTTGAACTCTGCGACCTGCTCACCCCCCTGCCCGGAGCTCGAGTAGCCATTGTGAGGAGCGAAATAGCCGATGCTTGCGTAACCCCAATAGTTCGACAAGCCGCGCGCATGCAGCGCCACGTCATCCTCGAACTGATGCACCGGGAGCAACTCGACGGCGGTGATGCCCAGGTTCTGCAGGTAAGCGATCACGCTTGGATGCGCCAACCCGGCGTAGGTGCCCCGCTCCGAAGCTGGCACGTCCGGGTGCAGCGCCGTGAAGCCCTTGACGTGCAACTCGTAGATGACCGTATCCTGCCAGGGGCGGTTCGGATGCGTGTCACCACCCCAGTCGAACGAGGTGTCCACCACGACCGAACGGGGCGCGAAGGGAGCGCTGTCCAGAGTGCTGGTCGGACCAAATGCATCACTGCCGGCGTGTCCGAACACAGCCGGGTCCCAGCGCAGTCGACCGTCCACGGCCTTGGCATACGGGTCGACGAGCAGTTTGTGTGGGTTGCAGCGGTGCCCCGCTGCTGGGTCGTACGGGCCATGCACGCGAAAAGCGTAGCGTTGCCCGGGCCGCACCCCTTCGACATGGCCGTGCCAGAACGCACCATCACGCCCCGGCAGGTCGAGCCGCTGCTCATTGCCGGCGGCATCGAAGAGGCACAACTCCACACGCCGTCCCGCCTCCGAGAACAGGCAGAAATTGGTGCCCCGGCCGTCGAAGTTTGCCCCAACCGGCCGCGCCAAACCTGATCGTATCTCGCTCACAGTCGCCGCTACCTACCGAGCCACCCGGCATTCGCTCCCACTCGGGCTCGAGCCACACTGCATCCAAACCACACGCACCCAAACCATACTGTATCGCGGAGCCAGCGCGGCCGGATCAAAATCGAGAAGGTCCTCGTTTCTCTCGAATTGATGGGCTGCCGCACCCGGCCCGCAAGTGTGGGGGCCAGCTGCGGCAGCCCCAAACCATAGTGCTACTCGGACCAGCAGTTTCTTGCTTGGGCGGCGCTTCGCGCCGAGCTCTGGGTGCCGTTTCCCGTCACGGGGGCGCTCCGGCCGGACTGTTTTGCGGCGCTCCCATGCTGCGCGGCACAGGTCTATAGTCGGGAAGTGATCGAGAATTTCGACATATCGGCGAGCGCGGCCGCCCGGGCTCATTGGGACGTGGTGGTCGTGGGCGCCGGACACAATGGCTTGATTGCCGCGCTGGTATTGGCGCGTGCCGGGCTACAGGTGCTCGTCGTCGAGGCAGAGCCTGTCGTGGGAGGAGCGGCCCGTACCGAGCGCCCCTTCGCCAAGGCCCCGCACATGCCCACCTCGACGGGAGCGTATCTGCTCGGGCTCGTTCAGCCCGAGCTGCTCGAACGCCTGAACCTCAGCCTGCCCTTGGTACGGCGTGATCCGCACTATTTCCTGCCGACCACCGACGGCAGATACTTGTTATTCGGCTCCGATGCTGAAAGCCTGGCACGCCAATTCAGACATTTCTTCTCGGAGCAGGACTACCAAGCGCATCTAGCCCTCACGGGCGAGCTCGCAGCGCTGCGAGACGATGTCGCACCCACCTGGCTCGCGGAGCCGCTCTCGATCGAGGAGACCGCGGCGCGCCATGTTAGGCCTGAGTTACAACAGGTCTTTGTCAGACTGTGTCGCGGTTCAGTTGGGGAGTATTTGGCCCGCTTCGACTTCAAGAGCCCGTTGCTTCAGGCCATGTATGCCGTCACGGACGGCTTCTCGGGCTTGTTCGGCAGTTGGAGCACGCCGGGGACGGGCATGAACTTCCTGATCCACAACATGTGCCGGCTGAAAGGCAGCGGGGGCACATGGATGCTCGTGCGCGGCGGCATGGGGACCGTCACCCAAACCTTTGCCCAGGCGTTGGCGGAGGCAGGCGGCAAGCTGCTCCGCTCGCACGCCGTAGCCCGAGTGGAATGCGACAGCCAAGCGGCGCGCGGCGTCGCGCTCGAGACCGGAGAAATCATCCGCGCGCGAGCCATCGTAGCCAACTGCGATCCGTTTCGTTTGAGAGCGCTGGTCGGTGAGGACAACTTCCCCCCCGCCTTCAATCGGTGGCTCGACGCGCGCCAGCGGCCAGGCTCCACGTTCAAGCTCAACTTGGCGCTCCGCGGCCTGCCACGCTTCAGTTGCTTGCCGGCGGACCACGGCCAATTTGGACCGACCATCCACCTCTTACCCGACGAGACTCGGGTGCTGGCCGAGCTAGAAGCGGCGTTCAACTGCGCGCAGTCGGGTGAGCTACCTGATTTTCCAAGCATCGAATGGTACGTGCATTCGACGTTGGATCCGACCCTCAGTGACGCGGAGGGGCATATCAGCTCGGCGCTCTTCGTGCAGTGGGTCCCGTATCAGCTTCGCGATTCGGACTGGGACCGGGAAGTCGACCGTTACTCAGACCACCTGTTGTCCATCTGCGACCGCTTTGCTCCGGGCACCTCCGAGCTGGTCGTCGACCGCATGGCGCTGCACCCCCAAAGGATCGAACGACATTTTGGCATGAGCTTCGGGCACATCCACCACATCGACAACTCCTTTGGTTTCACCGATCGCTTCCCGCATCGGACGCCGATTGACGGGCTATATTCGTGCAGCGCCGGCACACATCCAGCCGGCTCTGTCATCGGCAGCGCTGGCTACATCGCCGCGCGCCGGGTGCTGTCGGATCTGGGGCTCTCGTAGCCTTATCGCCCTCTTCATGCAGGCACTCACTTGGCTTCGTTTGTTTGTGCTCATCGGGGCGGTGCTGCTGTTCTCGATGGAGCCGCTGATTGGCCGGCTGTTACTTCCCGGCTATGGTGGGGCATTTTACGTGTGGGCGACCACACTCATGTTCTTTCAAGGGGCACTCTTCGTCGGCTACCTGTACGCCCACGTGATAGGCCCTCGCCTGGGCCGCGGCCACTTGCTGCTGCTGCTTCTGCCGCTGATATTCCTACCATTTGAGCCGCGCTGGTCTGGAGGCGACAGCGCCCTCTCGCTCCTCATCACGCTGGCCGCCACCTCTGGTGTTCCTTTCGTGCTTTTGGCCAGCACCAGCGTGATGGCCCAGCGTTGGCTGGCTGAATCCGGCTTGCCGGATCGGCAGAACCCTTATCCCCTCTATTCTGCGTCGAACGCCGGCTCGCTCGGCGCGCTGCTTCTGTATGCGCTCGTGTGGGAGCCGCTCCTCGGCATGCAGAGGCAGAGCCTGCTCTGGGCGGGGCTCTACGTGTTTTACATTGCCTGCGCATGGATGGCCTATGTCAAGAGCACGCCAGCGGCCGCTGCCGTCGAGCCAAAACGCGAGCGCCCCGCCCTGCGCGCCTTGGCGATGTGGATGCTGCTCGCGGCTGGGCCTTCAGCACTATCGCTCGCAGTGACGAACGTGGTCATCGTCGAAATCGGCAACGCCCCACTCTTCTGGGTCCTTCCCTTGTCTGCATACCTGCTCAGCTTCATCCTGGCGTTTGGCCGGCGAGGCACTCCTTTGGCCGTAGCCCGGCTGTTGCCGCACTTCTCGCTGGCAGCGCTCGGCCTGTACACCCTCTCGCAGGGCGTAGCCGAAGGCTGGTTGGTGGGCATCACGTACATCGCGCTGCTGTTTGCCATCTGCTGGTCAGCGCATGGGGCGCTCTACGACAGCCGCCCGCCGGTCGCACAATTGACCTGGTATTATCTGGCGTTGGCGTTGGGGGGCTGGCTCGGCGGCGCTTTCGTGGCAGCGCTAGCAGCCCACCTCTTCGATCAGCTGCATGAGTTCGTGCTGGCGTTGCTGCTCACAGTGGGTCAGGTTACGTGGCTGCGCAAATCTTGGCGCGTGCCCAGGATCGAGGCGTGGGTCCTCATCGGCACCTTGCTCGCGCTTGGATCGTTGATTGTCCGCAAGGCTTGGTCGGGCTCAGGAACGGAGCACGTCGTGGTCGCCCGCCGCAGCCCATATGGCGTTTACCGCGTAGTGGATACCGATCGAGACGGGCGGAGGAGCACACGGCGCCTCGATAGTGGACAAACCCTGCACGGGGAGCAGCTCTTCTCGGGTGACCAGACCCTCGACCCAACCCCGGTCGGCTATTATCATGCAAGAAGCCCGTTGGGGGTGGCGCTCTTGGCGCTCCCCCGCCCCCGGCGCGTCGGCGTGGTCGGCCTCGGTGTCGGTGCCATTGCCGGGCTGCTAGAGGTCGGGGATTCTGTCGTTTTTTTTGAAATTGATCCCGTCGTGGCGGAGCTTGCCCGCACGAGGTTTTCGTACCTCACCGCTCGCGCCCAGATCGAGATCCGCATAGGCGATGCGCGGCGGGTGCTCGAGAACGAGGCAAGAGAGGGCGCTCCCCGCCATCAACTCCTCGTGGTCGATGCATTCACCGGAGACGCCGTCCCGGCGCACCTATTGACCGCCGAAGCGTTGGCGCTCTACCTCGACCGGGTCGAGCGCGGGGGCACGGTCATATTGCATGTCTCGAGCCGCTTCGTGCCTCTGCACCGCGTCATCGGTGCGGGTGCCTCGCTGATTGGTGTTGCGGCCGCCAAACGCGACCAAATCGGCGACCTGCTGCCAGGCCAAACTGCCACCCGATATGCCGCCATCGGTGAGGTCGCGCACCTGGGCTGGGACCCCTTGCCCCGTGGCACCGCGGACGCCTGGACCGATGACCATTCGAGCCTGCTGCCGCTGTGGCTCGCCCACTCGAGCGGACGAGACTAGGCGACTCGAACCATCGACTCAGTTCGAAAGGTAGGCACGCCGGTAGACGCGGCGCTCTTCCTGGTATTGGAGGTCACCGTCGCCTCGCTCTGTTTCGAGGCGAGCCCAGTCGTAGCCATGTGGAGTGGGTACCGCCTGCCCTGAAGCCAATTCGGGCCCCCACGAGAGCAGCGTGCAGTCATCCAGATATAATGCTCCACCAGTACCGGAGGGTTCCATGGTGATGATGAAACGCACGTGGCCCGCGCCTTCGGGTGGAGACAGTGAGAAGTAACGCGGCGTCCATTCATGGCTACCGCCTGCCCAGCTGCCGACCAGCTCTTCGCCGATCTGGTCCCGTGTATCCCGCTGAATGTACTGAGCGACGACGGTCACTGAGCCGGCGTTGACTCCCATGTAGTAGCAGCCGAGGCTGAGCTCGGCGCCGGGCTCGAAGGTGATGCGGCTGCGCAACTGAGTATTGACGGGATTCTTGGCGCCCTGAGCACGATACAACACGAGAGAATTCCGGCCCCCTCTAGCCTGGTCACTCGTGGGATAGCGCGTGCTCGTTTGCCACCAGTTGGCATTTTCGCCAATGCTCGAGTCGAGGTCATAATCCTCGAAGTCCCCGTAGATGAGCAGGTCACGCGCAAGCCGCAGCCGCACGTCGGGCTCCGAGCTCGTAAAGCTCGCGAAGTAGTCGGAAGCTGCGTGACCCGCGTTGAGTGAAAACACCTCACTCTGCCCGTCGGTCAGCTTCACTTGCCGCTCGTTGATCAGCGTTTCCGCGCGATAATCGGCCGGCCGCAGCATGACCCCGATGCCTGCGGAATCCGCAAAGGACACGGCCGGGCGCAACGTATCTTGCTCCCGCTCGGGCAGGAACGTCGACATGTGGCCGACATGCCGCGCCAAACGTTCCGATTGCCTGCCCGTGATGAGGGATGGCACGTACTGCTCTTGATGAAAGGGGATGAGGCGCAGCTGCACGAGCCGGTAATCCGTCGCTCCTACTTTGTCGACGTCCAGCACCGCCATGAAGGAGTTGAACGTCTCGAAAACATCCTGGTCAAAGATGAAGTTGCCGAGCGAGAGCAAGCTCAAGCTCGGGTCCTCCTCATCGCCCCATAGGGCCACGCCGTACACGGTGTGTGAATGATGAGCCACTACAATCTGGGCGCCACCCTGGTGAGCCTGCTCAAAACGATCCCGCATCGCTGTAGATGGCGTCTCACCGTACTCGTGCCCGCCATGCATCACCGGGATGTTGAGCCGCTCGGGCTTTTGACGCAGAAAGTAGTCCACGTTGTCCGGGCTGAGCAGCAAGGCCCCGCCTTTGCGCGGCTCGTCCATCGCGTAGTACAGGTACTGAGACTCCCAGGGCTGGTTTGGGTTGGGGTAGAAGTTGACCGGCTTGATGCCGTCAAAACCCTGGAAGCTCAGCGGAACGTCGTTGATGAGCACGTCGAGCGCCGACTCCCTGGCCTCCGTCTCGGAAGCACCCGACCCGAAGAACTTTATGCCGCGGCGCCTCATCGCATACTCCGTCTCGATACGCCCAGGCTCGAGATAGTCGTAGCTATGATTGTTGCCGAGGCTCACCGCCTCGATACCTGCCCGCGTCAACGCGGCGAGAGTGTCGGGATGGGAGCTAAAGCTGAACGCTTTGTAGGGATGCTTGCTGCCGTGGGCTAGAGACGCCGGCGATTCGAAGTTCGCCATCCTGTAGTCGGCGGAGGACATCGCGGGCAAGATGTAGCGAAACAGTTGAAAGGTGTCCTCTACGCGCTGCTCCGGGCGAATCAGGTCGTCCGGCTCCCCCTTACGCCCGTCTTCATCCCTATCCTCGAAGCGCCGCGCAAACATCGTATCGCCCGCAAGCCATAAGCGTACCCGGCCGCTCTGACGGGCCACCAACGCCAGCGGCTCGAGCTGTATTTCGTCCTCTCGGCCTTGCAAAAAGACGGGCACCACCTCGGGATAAAACTCCGCTCGTTCGACCTGCAACAGCGCATTGCCATCCACCAACCCCAAGAGCGTAAACTCGCCGCGCGCGTCAGTCGTCGTCCCCGGCGCCGTTTGCCCGACGTGAAAGCCAAGGGCGCGAATGGCTACATTCGGCAACGGCTGCCCACTGTGGTCGATGATGGTACCGCGCACTATTCGCGGCGCGTTCGGCGCTTGGTTGATCGGAATGGGAGGCGGGAGGCCTGGCTCCGTCTCGAAGCCGCACCCGGCGAGACCTGGAATTCCGCTTAGAGCGAGCACCCACCAGGCCCCGGCTGCCACCGGATTTTTGGCCGCACGGAAGCCACCCCTCGGCGCTTTTGCCAGGGGTGCGTCATCCGCGCACCTGCAACGACGAAGTGCGCGACGACAGGTTCGAGTGGAGGACTTGTTGGGCTTGATACTGGACTCTAGCCCGAATCTACGCGGGGGGCAGTCGCGTACGAGGAAGCCCAATGGATTTCGGAGCCAACGACGTCACCCGCCCGGGTGTGCTCCTCGAGGTTTCAATGCCGTGCGCCCAGGCATCGGCTCGAGGACGCACACGTGACGTTCACCGGAACGGAGCTGATATGCGCGTGGCATGGCCTGGGTCGTGAACGGAGTGGCCACGTTGCCCGCGTGATCTACGGCGACGCAGCCGCCGTGGCCGCCCAGGCGTACGACCTCGTCGAGGGCTTGGCGCGTGGCCGTGTCCAAGCTCACACCTGCCCAAGCCAGCCGCGCGTGCACGTCGTGCGCAAACGCGCTGCGGATGAAAAACTCACCCGCCCCGGTCGCGGAGACCGCACACGTCTCATCACTCGCCCAGGTACCTGCGCCCACGATCGGGCTATCCCCAACTCGCCCGACCGCCGCGTTAGTCATCCCGCCCGTAGACGTCGCGGCGGCGAGGTGACCGTGAGTGTCGAGGGCCACCGCTCCAACCGTCTGTCCCTCCTCAGTGCCCTCGTCTCTCGCTCCGCTCTGGCCTTCGGCCATGTCGTGGTCGAGCTCCATGCGGGTGCGATCAGCGAGGCGCTCGAGCTGCCGAACGCGATAATCCGTCAGGAAGTATTCCGGCGCTTCCGTGGGTAGGCCGAGCTCGGTCGCCAGTCGATCGGCGTCAGCTCCGGTGAGCAGCACTTCTCTGCCACGGTCCAACACTGCCCGAGCCAGCTGCACTGGATTGCGCGGCGTTCGCACCAGACTCACCGCTCCGGCCTGCCGCGCCGCGCCGAACATGACGCTCGCATCCATGCAGACGCTGCCATCTCTGCGCAACACCGCCCCGCGCCCCGCGTTGAATACGCGCGAATCCTCCAGCACACCCACCGTGACAACGACTGCATCGATGGCGCTGCCACCCCGCGCCAGCACCCGCACCCCCTGCTCGAGGGCAGACGTGAGGTCGATTCGCATCTCTTCGACGCGAGCCGGAGGGATGCGCGCTACCGAGAGCGCGCCGGCCCCTCCGTGAAGTGCCAGCGTGTAGAGGGTCAAGCGACGATCGAGCTTGGCTGGGTGTGCCGCATGCAGGGCCGCCCCCATCGGGCCGAGCCAACGGGCGAGCCAGCAATCCTTGTGACCTCAAACTTCATAACGCTGTCCGCGATAGATATAGGTCGTCTTCTTCGCCACCGAGGGCGCCCCCGGAGACTCCGAAACGGGCTCTGCGGCTGCGACGGGGTCAGCTGCCGGCTTGTCTGCTGCAGCCGACTCCGTCTCGAGCCAGCGAGCCACGAAATTGGCCGCCATTTTCAAAGCCAACCGATTGACGTTGGGTGGCACGAAAACGCACAAGCTGCCGGCGTCGAACTTCCTGATGAAGACTTGATGTGAAGCAAACTCGAGCAGAACGTACTCGGGAGGATCGTCCTCGGGAAACGCAGCCCACAACCGTGCGATACGGGGGCCAGCTTCGCGCAATGCCGCATTGTCGATGACCGCGGGTAGATCCCGGAGGGTCAGCCCGCCACTTTCGTCGACGACGAAGCTACCGTACACACCGTCAATGTCCTTGAGCGAGCTGAGCGCTTCTGCCGATTTCATCCTAACCTCATCGCTTTGCCGCCTGCACGAGCTCCATGGACGCAGCTATGTTGCCATCCGCCTGCCACTTGACGAATGTATGCGTGCTCTTGCCGCGCAGCTCCAACGCGCGCGGCGTCCCGGAGCGGATGGCGCGCCCGATCAAGTCCGCCAAGCGAGCCGCATACGCTACGCGCGACGAGAATTCTTCGGGCGCGGCGCCCCGCCCTTGAATGATTTCACCCGCCGCGCTCAACACGACCTCCGCGACGCTGGTGGCATCCCGGTCGATCCGGGGGGGTAGGGGTGGCGGCAACCGCGAAGACCTGGGGGGTGGAGGGGTCGGACGCGGAGTCGGTTCGGCTGCGACGGGCGCGGGCAGGTGCGGTTCGGTCGGTTTGTCTTCTTCGATCGGGCGAGCGACCGCGCCGGTTGAAGGAGGCCGGCGCTCTGATTGCGCGGCTTCGTCGGAGGCTTTGGCCAGCCGCAAGAGGAGAGCCTGCAAGGGTACGTGAATCGTGGGCACCGATGCCAAAGGGTGCGCGCACGACTTAAATTCCCCGTCACCCCAGGACAAGATTTCCGAGGCTGCTGCCTCGCCCGTCAAGCTGCCGCACTCCGCATGGATGAGCTCGCCGTTCGAGAGGTGCAAGTAGCCCCGGCGATAATTGGAAATGACCAAAAACACGCCGTTCGTACGCGACAGGCTCTCTATCTGCAGCACATTGTGCAGACTGGCATGCTGAAGAAACGCCATGAAACCGCTGGGGGCAGCCATGGGTATTTCCTCGACGTCGACCTCCTCGAGCGCTGCTTCGGAGTCCTCTGCACTCATCGATTCGACGGCCTCGCGCTCGTCGTTTTGCGAGGCCTGCGCCTCCGGAGCTGCGGTTTCCAAGCCCTCGGGCTGCAACGCCGTGGCTCCTGACCCTATGCTTTCTGACACAAACACTCCTCGAGGATTGGGCTGTGGGCACCCGCTCGGGCGAGTGTACGCATAAACCGACCACTTTGGATGTTTCGTTGGGGTTTCGGTCGCCGCGACTTTTTTGTTCTTGACATCGGGCACGGTTTTGAACCGGGCCAGCCGCCGGGAGAGCCCAGCAACGGCTCGGGTCATGTGCTGGTTCTTGAGTCATGCCGCCGAGTCGTCTACGCCCAACGCATGATTCGCGCGCGGCCCGCCGTCGAGGCCCTCGAACGTTACGTGGCTCCCCTGGAGGGGAGACGTGGCATGTTGCGGCTCGACTTCAACGAGAACACCCTAGGTCCTAGCCCGCAGGTCGTCGAGGCCATCCGGGCGCTACCTCCCGAAGCCTACGCCACCTATCCGGAGTATGCGGGTCTACACGCGGCGTTTGGCCGGCATGTGGGTCTGCCCGAGGAGAACGTCGGCATCTTCAACGGTGCAGATGCCGCCATTCGAGCCGTTTTCGACACCTTCGGCGAGCCCGGGGCGGTGTTCCTCACCACGCGTCCAACCTTCGGTTACTACCGCCCTTGCGCGCAAATGGCCGGCATGTCGATCCACAGCGTGCCCTACCCGGCCGACCTTTCGTTTCCTTGGCGGGCATTCGAGGCAGAGCTAGCGTCCGACCCGCGCATTTGTTTCATCTGCAACCCCAATAACCCCACCAGCACCCTGGTCGAACCCGACCGCATATTGTCCCTTAGCGCTTCGCACCCCGAAACGCTCTTCGTCATCGACGAGCTATATGAGCCTTTCACAGGCCTGAGCGTTTTGCCCCAAGCGGCTAGCTGCAATAACCTGCTCGCGTTGCGCTCACTGTCCAAGGGGATGGGGCTCGCCGCGTTGCGATTAGGGTTTCTTTGCGGCTCGGCGCGCCTCATAGAGCGCGCATTTCGGGTCACAGGCCCTTACGACATCAATGCCTTTGCGGTGGTCGCCGGCAAGGCCGCCCTGGAGCATCCCGAATACACTCGAGCCTATGTGGCCGAAGTCGCCGCCGCCAAGGCCTGGTCTCTGGCACAGCTCGAGCGCCTGAAGCTTCGTTACTTTAGCCAAGGCGGCAACTATCTCTTGGTGTGGCCCGGCACAGACGTGGCAAGGGTGGAGGCCGCGCTGCGGAGCCGCGGCATCTTGGTGCGCAGCATGGCGGGCAAGCCGGTGATTGACGGGTCTTTTCGCCTCAGCATCGGCACCCTGGAGCAGATGCGGCAATTTTTCGCAGCGCTCGACTCCGTGCTCGCGGACGTCTGATGCAGGCCCCCGGCAGGAGATGCTCTAACGAGCGGCCTCGTCCTGACGACGCGCGTACTCGAGCAACACGAACGAGGTCGGCAGCTCCATCTCGTCCTGCACGCTGACCTCCGCCGCCGATAACTCGAACTGCCCTTGCGACCAACTGAGCGCGTGAAAGAAGCGCTCGATACCCCGCTTGTCCGCGTAGCGCGGGGGCAGATCGATGCGCACCACGGCACCCTCTCGCAAGAGTAGATTGATGGTCTCGTCGTCCCGGAGCAGTAACAAGCTGCCCGTACGTCGCTCCATCTCCGCCAGCGAGAGCACACTGGCCAGCGCCACTTGAGAGAGATCACCCCGCAAGGCTTGGTTGCCCGCGGCGCCTGCGTGTGAGCGGCTTCGAACCAGAACGCGCTCCACACGAGCTGCGAGCTCGGCGCCCTGAAACGGCTTGCCCAAATAGTCATCCACACCCAGGCGGTAACCCTTGAGGCGCTGCGCATCGTCGGTCAGCGTGGTGAGAAAAATCACCGGGGTGCTCGCCAGGTTGGGGCGAGACCGAATCATTCTCAGCAACTTCCAGCCGTCCATGCGCGGCATGTTCACGTCGGTCAAGATCACGTCAGGCCGCTCGCGAATGGCAACCCCGAGCCCTTCCAAACCATCGTTGGCGGACAACACGTCGAAGCCGATGGCCCTGAGGGAGCGGATGGCCACGATGCGATGCCCATCGGAGTCGTCGACCACGAGGACGGTGGCGCGCGCCTTCTTTTTGGGCTGCTCTTCAATGGCGGCTACGGTTTTGTCCAAGTAGGCGGTGATCTGATCCGCGAACGGCACGCCTTCGACATCGAGGAATTCCATGCCCATCCCCGCCACACGCCCCGTCTCGCGAGCCTTCTCGGCATCTAGGGTATAGGCGACGCGAGCAATCGCGCGGATCTTCGGGCCGCGCTCAGGCAGGTCGATATTCAACGCGACCACCGCGCCCGCTGGCAGGAATTTGTCCGTGGGAATAAACAGGCCGGTTCGACTCACATTCAACGTATAGGCGCTGACGAACTCGTCGAACGATTCAAACTCGACGTGCAAGTCTGCCGCGATGCGAGGAGCGATGCGGCGGTCTTCACGAACCGATGGGGATTTGTCCTCGGACTCAACTACCTCCGAGGATTGCACTTTTGCCACAGTTTAAGCGTAGGCTAACGGAGCGTATCGGGCCAGGCCGCATGTCGCGAAAAAAAGACTGGTGGCCATGCCTCGTCCATAGGCCGACGTCGTCGCCCGAGCGTGCCTCATGCCTACATAGGGCACGCCCAGGCAATCGAGCTCAGCCTCCCGCAAGCGCCGGCAGCTGACATTTGACGGGGTCGGGCGCCTTGGTTACGAAAGGGCATGTCGCGACTATCCCAGGCAATGGTCTCTCTCGGCTTGTTGGCTGCCTGTTCAGGGGCCGGCGCGGGCCCCGAAGCTCAGCTCAATGATCCTGCACCTGGCAACGCGGGTACGGGCAACGCTGCCGGGCGTGCCGGAGCAGAAACACAGACGCTGCCGCTGGGGCCGAACGACGACATGGGCACCGGCTCAAACCTGCAGGGCGGCGCCGCTGGCGAGCCAGGCACTGGCGAAGCGGATACCGACGCAACGTCAGCCGGGTTCGTCACCTTTCAGGATCCCGACTCCGACTTTCAGACGAGTGAGGTGCACGATGCGGATCGAGAGGTCGTGCGTTTCGAGCCACAGCTGGGGGCGATGGTCTGGTCGGCGAATGGGGATGCCGTCAGCAACTGGACCACCAACGGCAATGACCTTGCTTGGGGCGGCAGCGGTGTCGCGTTCCGGGTCCGTTTCGGCACGGAAGCCGGTGAGCGCCGCGCCTTCTTCACCGAAACGGATCGAGGCACCATCTGCAACCTGAGCATCACCGCGCCCGAAGCGCTGTCCATCCGTGCTACGAGCGAGCTGCCGCCCGACCCGTGAGGCGTCACTCACACGGCGTCACGGTACTCGGTCACAGGTACTCGTCGTCCCAGATAGTGGACTGCCGAACTTCGCCGTACCCAAACAGCGCCGTGAGAATGCCACACCGAGCGCTCTCGATCTGAGGATCACACGTTGCCTCTTCGGCTCGAAACGCCTCTAAGCCGACCTCGAGAACAGGGTTCGGGATGATGATGTTGGACTCGAAGACTCCTCCCGGAAAGGCTTCGTATTCAGTGTGGACCTCTGCGACATGGCAGGCGCCACACACGGTCCCGGAACCTTGTTGCACATGCTCGAAGATAGTGGCCGCGGACACCTCCCCCGTGAGCGGAAACGGGACCTCGGTCTTGATCGAGCGCTCGGGACTGGTCCGAAAGCCAAGCTCCAGGGTATTTCGGGCCGTACCGTCGGGCACAATCGTCATGATCAACGGCCCATTGACGATGAACGTCCTCGGGCTGCGGGCGCCGGGAGAAGGCTGAAGGCTACCCGGGCTACTCGTCATGTACACTTCGAGTGGACGCTTCAGGCTTTGCAGGAAGCACGCGACCGTGGTCGGCCTGGGCAACGAGTTCAGATGCGTGATCGCCTCGGGGATTGACGTCGGCGCACCCGAGACGCGGTCCGGTGTCGCACAGCGCGGTCGAGCTTCAACGACCTCGGGCTCGCCCATCTCATTCATCTCGGTCTCATCGACCTCCGGCTCGGGCACGACCTGTTCTCGCTGCCCCACCTCGACCACCACGGGAACGGGCATCGCGGGCTCGGGCTCAGGGGAGTAGTCGTCCCCGTTACCGCACGCCGCCGCAAACAGGGTTGCGCCGACCATGAGCCGGTTGCGGTGCCAATGCGAAGAAAGTGCCATCCCTCAGGTTTACCAGATTTTGGCCCCGAGTAGGCAACTCTCGGCGACCAGGGCCGGGCGTTGGCCCCCACCCGGCGGGTGGCCCACATCCTGCTAGCGATGGGGGCAACTACGCGATGAAGCGGCTTTTTTCCATTATCCCAGTTTTCTGTGCCGTTTCGACGGGTGCCTCGGCCCAGGCCCGCGCAGCCAGCCCCGGTTCCGACTCCGCAGGCGCAAAAAGTGACACCGAGTTTACGATCGTTCCGGTCGTCGGCGGCGACAGCGACGTCGGCATCGGCGCCGGTTACATCGCCTCGTTCGCGCGAGTCGCGCCCAACGTCGAGCCGTACCTTTGGCGCATCGAATCCGCGGGGTCGATCACGTTCAAGCCTGAAAAAGGCGACGTTCAGGTGCCGTTTTTGGACGACTACCTGCTCTTGGCGCTGCCGCACCTGATCCGGAATACCTTGGGGGTGAATTTCCGGGTCTCTTACACGCACGAGTCGCAACTCGCATATTTCGGCCTCGGCAACGCCTCGGCAGTTTCGGACGGGCGAACAGAAAGCGACCCCTACTTTCGGTACGATTGGACGCATCCGAAGCTGGAAGCGAACCTCGACTACCAACGTGGGCCCTTTCGGCTCGGGACGGGCATCGCATTCACGAAAAACACATTGGAAATTCCCGCTGACAGCCTGCTCGTGGACAATTCGCGCAGCCCTGATGAGGACGTGCGGCGCCTGACGGCCCTCGCGCCAGAGCATGGGGTGGCCCTATTCAGCTATGGCCTCGGCTGGGATACCCGCGACTCGGAAGTTTCACCCGAGCGCGGGCGGTACCATACAGTGCGACTGGATCTCGCGCCCGGGGCGACCGAAAACGTGCCGTATCGTTGGGTGCGCGCCAATCTGACCCTACGCGAGCACGTTCCACTAATCGCCAAGCGGCTCGTGCTTTCGGTTCGCCTGGTCCTGGACTCCCTCCTCGGGCAGCCGCCTTTTTATGAGCTCGCTCGCTACGACGGCACCTACGCCATTGGCGGTGGGAAGGGCGTGCGCGGCATCCCGGCGCGGCGCTACCATGGCACGTTCAAGGCGTTCTCAAATCTGGAGCTGCGCTGTCGGGTCGTGACATTTGACCTCTTTGACAAGCCACATCAGCTCGGCGTCGTGGGCTTCGTGGACGGGGGGCGCGTGTGGGCGGACTATCACCGGCTCTCCGAATTGGACGGCAATGGGCCCGGTCTGAAGCTGGGCTTCGGTGGCGGCCTGCGCCTGGGAGCTGGCAAATCGTTCGTGCTCCGAGCCGATGTCGCCACATCGCCCGACTCCGGCGGAGTGTCGGGCTACCTGGGAGCCGGGCACATTTTCTAAAAGTCGCCCCGAGTGCATCGATTCAACGAATCGATGCACCATGAAATTGAAGAGCCGATTCAGATCTGCGCCAAGGCGTGGTATTCGCCGCCCTCGCCCAGCAGGGCGGCGAAATACCCAGCGCCCGGATGGAATCGGCGCCTAACGGAGGTCCTCGCAAATGGGCTCGGTCCTCGACAGGCGCAAGCGGTCTGTGCACACCTGCTCGGTCGCCGAGAATTGATAACACAGCCCAGAGGTACACTGTTCATCGTTGGTGCAGGCCAAATCGACATCGAATCGCTCCGCGCAGAGCCCCGAGCTGCAGAAGCCGGCGCTGCCACATTCTCGATGTGCGACGCAGGCCTCTCCGATGTCTTGACCCGCAATGCAGTTTTCGCCGTTGCAATAAAAGCCCGTCTCACACACCGCGCTGGCAGCACTGCAATCGAGCCCGGGGCCTACGCGAGTGGGCACCTGGCAAGTGCCGGTGCTGTCGTCATCCTTGAAGACGCAATCGAAGCCAGCCGGCGCGTCGCAATCGAGCCGTGCTGAGCAGACCTCGTCTCGAGTCCGTGGCCCGCGAACCAATTGGTCGCACGGGGCTGCCAATCGCAAAACGGTCTCGAGCTCCGAGGCCGTCAAATCTGCGTCTGAGTATGCCGATTCGACCGCATCGGTGCATTGAGCTGCTCGTGCGCCGGAAAAGCCAGTGGCCGGGATCAGCTCCAGGCAAAAGGCGATTTGGCTCGCTTGACAGTCGTTGACGTCGCCCGCTTGGCACGCGGAGACGACCTCCGCCGAGCACGCGGCAGCTGCCCATTGCTCACAGAATTTGGAAGGCGTGTCAGGCGACGCCTCGTCGCTGGAACACGCCAGGATCACTAAGAAACCCGAGTAAGCTATTTTCCTCATGCGGAGCCACTACGCAAAAGCAATGCCAGCTGCCATCCGAGCAACCAACCCTGAAAAGGTGAGCCACACGGGTGCCCAGCTGGCACCCGCGTCTGCCCCAGGCGCGGCGTTTCGCTACAGTTCGACCAGGCGGCGTCCCAGGCCACCTGCCACCGCGCCCTCGTTAGCGACCGCCCGCGTGCTTTTCAATTCTCGCCGTCATCGGCGCGCCCGGCGATGCTGGCTACGGTGGCCACGAGCTCCGATGCGTCGACGGGCTTGGCAACATGCACCAGAAAACCTGCCCGCAGCGCCCGGGTTCGGTCTTCGGAGCGGGCAAAGGCGGTCAATGCAATGGCTGGAATTCTGCGGCCACGGGTCTGCTCCAGCGCTCTGACCCGGCGCAACAGCTCGAAGCCATTCACATCGGGCATTCCAATATCGGTGACCAAGACGTCCGGTGCCTCGGCGTCGAAGACGCGCAGTGCTTCCTCGGCGCTACCGGCCGTGAACACACAGGCCGAGCAATCCGTGAGGACCCGCTTGATCAGGTCGCGCGCGTCCGGCTCGTCGTCAACGACGAGAACCTTGAGGCCGGTGAGATCCATCGTCTTGAAGGCCAGGGACGTCGGCGCGGGTGCTCGGGGATGCAGACGCTGTGTGCTCGGGTGCCGATGCACCGCAACCACGGGCAGCTGCACCGCAAAGGTCGTCCCTTGTCCGTCCCCCCGGCTCTCCGCGCGCACGATTCCGCCGTGCAGCTCGACCAAATGTTTGACGATTGAGAGGCCTAACCCAAGCCCGCCATACTTGCGCGTGGTCGATGCGTCTGCTTGCCGGAAGCGCTCGAACACGTGCGCGAGGAATTCGCGTTTGATGCCGATCCCCGTATCGGCAACGCTGATTTCGACATGCGAGCTCACCCGCTCGAGCAACACCTGTATCTTGCCCTCCTTGGGTGTAAACTTGATCGCGTTCGAGAGCAGGTTCCACATCACCTGCTGCAACCGGCTAGGGTCGCCGGAGATGGGCCCGGCGTCGGGGTCCAAAAACTTCTCGATCCGAATGGCCTTGGCGTCGGCCGCCGGCCGGACAGTTTCGATCGCAGCTTCGATGAATGAGGTCGGTTCGATGGGCTGAACATCGAGGCGCACTTTGCCCGCAAGAATTCGACTCATGTCGAGCAGGTCTTCGATCAGCTGGGTCTGCACCCGCGCATTGCGCTCGATGGTGTCCAGCCCTTTTTCTAGATCCGCTTCGCTTCGCGTGCCGCGTTTGAGAATTTGCGACCAGCCCACGATGGCATTCAAGGGCGTGCGCAACTCATGCGAAAGGTTCGCCAAAAATTCGTCCTTGATGGCGCTCTCTCTCTCGGCCGCCGTGCGCGCATGGCGCTCACTTTCCAGCAGCTCTTGACGTTCCTCCGCAGCGCGCTGCGCAGCCTCGTACAGCCGGGCATTGTCGATGCCAACGGCAGCTTGAGCCGCGATGCCCACGATGAGCCGCTCCGCACGCGCGCTGAAAACCGCCGGTTTCGAATGGCCAAAAAACAACCCCCCAATCACCTCTCCCGAACGGGAAATGACGGGAACGGCCATGAAGCTACGCAAATGCGCCTCTGACCCCGACTCCAGATGCGCATAGCGAGGATCACTCGACAGGTCGTCGCTGCGAATGGGCGCTTGGCCCCGCAGCGTGGGACCGAACAGGGCCTTGGCCTGGTGCGGCTCGAGGTCTTCGAAGGTTCCACGGGATGTGCCCGAGCGGGTGTGCAGCATGTGTGAGCCGCCGTCCTCGCCAATGTTCGTATGAAAAAACGCACCGACTTGGGCGCCACTCAACTCCGTCGCGGCATCAGTGGCGGCCTGCACCAGTGACTGCAAGTCTAGTTTCGAGGCCAACGCCACGCCTGTGTTGTTCAGCAGGTCGAGCACGCGAGCCTCGTCTCTCAAGATGCTCTCGACTCGGCGGCTTTCGGTGATGTCGCGAAAGCTCCAGACGCGCCCCACGCCCTGTTGATTCAACAGTTGAATCCTGGAAAGTTGCTCGAACACTCGGCCATCCAAAAGCTCGAGAACGTCAAAACTTTCCGGCAACGCGTCAGCCGCGATTTCTTCAAACCGGAGCTGAAAACCCGCCCGCGCCTGCTGACACATGACCTGCAGCAGCCCCTGTTGCTGCTGCCCGTGCATGAGCTCGCGCGGCAGCCCCCACATTCTGACGAAGTTCTCGTTGAAGTCGGTCACCCGACTGGCGGCGTCGATCACCAGAATGCCGTCGGTGGTCGACTCCATGGTGGCACGCATCATCGAGAGTGAGCGAGCTAGCTCTTCGGTCTTGTGCTCGAGCGCCGCCTTGGCTTGGAGCAGCTCCTGCTCGGCGCGTTGGCGGGCGACGAGAATGCTGCCAGCGTTCTGCAGAGCGACCGAGCGCAAGCGCTTTTCTTCGTCTTTACTTTCCACGAGCGTACCCCATCCAAAGCTCACTAAAACGCGCGGTGGTCACCGGGACCCCTGTCATTGGCTCCGAAACTTTGATGCTGGACACTAGGCGACCCCGAGCGACTCGGCCGCGAGCCGGGTCCCCTCCACTCGTCTTCGGATCTTTTCGAACGCGGTCGCTCGGGTCGTGGAGATATCATCACTGAAGGGTGAAAACCCACAGTCATCAGTGGTGCCGAGTTGTTCGATGGGTATGTATTGGGCGGCTTCGATCACTCTGTCCCTCACCTCTTCTACTGTTTCCACACGCGGGTTGATGGGTGCGGTGACGCCCACGAACACCTTGTGCTCGGGCCGTATGTGGTCACGGATGACTCCGAGCACGCGCTGTCGGTCCGATTCGCCCGCGAGCGCAATGTAGAAGTTACCGACCTTCAGTTGAAACAGGCTGGGCAGCAGCGCGTCATAGTCGACGTCCGCGCTATGGGTAGAGTCGCGATCCCCTCCCGGGCACGTGTGCACGCCAATCCGCTGGCGGTCATCCGCGGAGAAGCGTGACAGGGCGAGGTTGTTCAGATCGATGAAGCTGCTGAGCAGCTCTCCAGAGGGGTCAATTTTGGTAGCGAGGCGGCCTTCCGTAAAATCGATCTGCACCTTGTGTGCGCCCTGCACCAAGCAGCGACGGACTTCAAGCTCGTGCTCACTCAGCAAGTCATGGATGAACTCGTCCCGCGAGTACCCCTGAATCTCCTCTGGAGGGTACATGAGGCTCAACGCCGAGGGGGAGATGACCGCCTGCTTGACGGGCAGCTTCGTGTAGCGCTGGGCCAGGCTCAGGTAACCGTCCGCGTACCGCTTATAGCGAAAGGGGCCGCGCGTCAACTTGGGCATCCGACGTGTGTGACCGGCACTGAAGGGAATCTTGAAACCGTCGGGGGCCGTGTTCTCGAGCCCATGCACACAGTAGGTCCAAAAGTTGTGATACTTCCTTTGTTCGCCATCGGTGATGACGGGCGAGCCCGTCTGCTCGAGCTGAGCAATCGTGTCGCGAATGGCGTGAAGATACAGATCCTCCAAGGCGGGAGCCTCATGGTCTCCTCCAGCAGCAGCGATGGCGTCGAGCAGTTGCGGCGGTCGGGGAATGCTTCCAATGGGCTCGGTCGGTATGCTCATGACGACCTGTTTTAGGGGCGAATCCGCCCAGCAACAACTGGGCAGCCAAGAATTTCAATTTTCTTCTTGCTGCAAAAATGCCCCGAACGAAACACTCCCGTAGCAGTGCGGGCGTGGCCAAGCACGAGCCCAGCGGTGGTGAGCCGTAAGGGGCGTCGGTGTCCGACCTGTGACAAAAGTGCTCGCTCAAGCGCCATCGGAGTGGGGCTTTTCGCAAGAAACGTCGCGATCGCGCGCAGACACGGCCCAGACCCAGGGTTGGCATCGCGCTTGCGATAGCGACAGCACCGCGGGGCCCCCTCAGCGGTCAAACGCCGGAAATTTGCAGGCGCAGAAAAGAGACCATGAAACGCACGTTCGCCAGAAGCTCGACCATCGCCGCTGCCGTTTGCATCCATTTCGCGTCGAGCGCAGCGCGTGCAGACGACATCGTCCAGCCGAGCTCCTCTTTGCAACCGGTCGCAGAGAGCGAATCGGGCGGGCCGAGTCGCGACCTGATGCACACGGGCCCACTCACTCTCGGCGCGTCGTACGTGCCGGCGCTGATCGTCATCGAAAGTGATGTCGACGCAGACCAGCGTCTGTACGCCCCCCTAGCGGGACCGCTCGACCTATCGACTCGAGAGCGCTGCGAGGCCGAGTGCAGCGCGGAAACTGTCAACGAGGCGCTGCCCGCGGCGGACGGCATTTTTCAGGCCCTCGGCGCTCTGCAGATCTTGGGGTCTTTCATCCAGCCGGAGACGAGCGCGCTGACGATCAGTGAAGCGGAAGGGTCACTCGCGATTTCCTTCCGAGTCCAGCCCACCCGCATTCGCCGCGGCAGCGGCCTGATCGCGGTCGCCAGTTTCTAGCCAAAGTTCTTGCTGTTCGTGTTCGTGCTGTTGCGACCGTTTTGAAATTTAGAACATGTACAGGAACCGGAGCCGGCCGCTCAGCGCCTTGGTTCTGTACTCGAGAACGGGTGGGGGATCGCTCAGCGGATTGAAGTGCGCATTGGCGTGCGCCACTACCAACTTCACGAACAGCTGATCCCAGAGTGAATACTGCGCAGCGCCGAAGACCTGCAGGTGACTGCGCTCATCGTTTAATCGCCCGGCCACGTCCGTTTCTAGATTGTGATCTCGGGTGTACGTAATGCCAGCGCCCAAGATCAACGGACCGGCGATCCGGCCATTGGCGAAGCCGCCATAGCTGGTCGTCGAGCTGCTGCCGGCAAGGTTCAACAGCCCGAGGTTGTTGTAATTGTCGACGAGCGCGTGCGCGACGCTCACCCCGGCTTCGAAATGCGGGTCGAGCACGACCTGAACCGTTCCTCCGACACCGCGGCGCTCGGTATTGTCTTTGCGATCGGCTGCCTGTTGACGTGGCGTCGACTTCACGTATTCGGCTCCAAGTTTCAGCTTCAAGACGCCGATATCGAGGATGCCCACGGGCCGTACGCCGAGCTCGTTGGAGCCGGAGCTGCCGACCTGGCCGAGCAACTCGAAGCGCAACGTGTCCGTCGCGTAGTAATGCACTGCCAAGCGGCCAGGGCCGTTCGGGCGATCCCACAGGAAGGTGAGCCCGTACAGGCCCACTGGTGAGCTGTTGAGCGTCTTCGCTCCATCTCGCTCCACGGTATTGAGGTCGAGGCCCATCCCGAGGTGGTAAATTTCCCAGCCCTGAAAGCGGCCAGCAGTGAGATCGAAGCGCTTCCAGCGACCCACCCTGACGAACAGGTCGTCCGCAACGAAAGTCTCCTGCGGGCTGGTGGGCGCAGCGCCGATGAGCACGAGCTCACCGTTGGCCTGTACAAACCAATCATTGGGAGCGTTGAAGGTGGGGGTTGTCCGCACCACCATTCGTGATTGCTGCCGCCACTCCTCGATGTTCGGATCGGTGGCCGTGAGGCCAGAGTCCACTTTCTGGTAACTGGTATCGACCCAGGCAGACCCCGAAAAGGCGATCCTCGTCGACCCGTCGGCGCCCGTGCGCGGCATGTACGGCCACTGATGGCCTTGTATGTTGAGCCACATCGAGCCCCCAGCGAGGCCGCGCACCCTGGGC
>JANOIG010000004.1:0-3096 GCA_031407405.1 Deltaproteobacteria bacterium | reverse complement strand
CCGAGCGAAGCGAGGTGTTCGGCTGCTGCAGGTCACCGGCACGAGGACAGCGAAAAAACGAGTGGCGTGGGCCAGGACACTGACGCCACGAGGAAGCATCTCTGGGGCTCTGGCTCCGCTGCAGCATTTTCCAACGGCTTGTGGGACCCAGCGCGGCGAGACGATAGCCAGGGCAGCCCAGGCGGCGACTTCGAGCACCGTTCGCTCCAGTGGACGGGGACAGGACGCTGGCGCTCGCGATGCGTGAAAAACTCGCGAAGCCTCGCGCGGCGGGGCGATGGGACGCTGACCGAGCAACCTGTTGAGCAGTTGTCAGTGGCAGATTCCTATGGACTTGGAATGGTCGCACCGTGAAGCATTGACTCGTGGGAGGCCGTCCCGGACCATCGAAGCCCGTCGCAGCCGTCGCCGCGGACTCGAAGTTTTCGTCGCAACCTGGTACGATGTTGCAAGCAGGAACCAGTTGCGTATCGCCCGCCCGAACAGAGTCTCGATGCTAGCAAACAATCCCCGAGGAGTATCTCGCAGCAGCCTCCCCTGGCTGGCTGTCGTTTTGGTCTTGTCGGCTTGTGGCGGCGCGGAGTCAGACGGCGCAGCCCCGGGTGGCACAGCCGGGCTCGTCGGCGACGGCAGCGACGTCGAAGAAGTCGGTGAAACGCCCTCCGCAACGGAAGGGGACACCGAAACCACCGGCGAACCTTCGATGGTCGGAGGTACAGACACGGGCGGTTCCTTGCCCGAGGGTGTCGGCGGAGCAGCCTTCGACGGCGTCAGGGGTGCCTCGGGCGGCGTCGGTGGCTCAGCGGGTGAGGCGGACGGGGCTGCAGAACCGGGCGATGACGGCGAAACGACCGCTTGCGCAATCGCTCACCCAGGTGGCGTCGTCAACCACCAGCTGACGTCCGGCGGCCGCGAGCGCGAGTACCGGCTGTTCGTGCCGGACTCCTACGACGGCGAGGCACGCTTGCCGCTGATGTTCAACCTACACGGCACGGGCGGCAACGCAGCCGGGCAGACTGAAGACAGTGGCATGGAGCTCCTCGCCCAAGAGGAAGGCTTCATCGTGATCGGCCTCCAGGGTTTTCAGAATAGCTGGAACGTGCTGCTGAACGACCCGAACGCAGTGGACGACGTCCAGTACGCCAGCGACGTGTTGGACGATGCGCTCCAGAAAGTGTGCGTCGACCAGCGCAAGGTCTACGCTACCGGTTTTTCTGGCGGCGCTCGCATGTCGTCGCGCCTAGCCTGCAATCTCAGTGAGCGCATCACGGCCGTCGCCCCCGTGAGCGGCATTCGTTGGACCGCTCCGTGCAACGGTCGGGCCGTGCCCGTCGTGACATTTCACGGTTTGGCGGACCCTCAGAACACCTACGCCGGCATGGCACGCGCCGACGAGTGGGTCGAAAGCGTCGAGGATGCCCTCGAGGGTTGGGCGAACCACAACGGCTGCGACGAAGCCCGCGACGAAACTCCAGAAGTCAACCTCGTTTCCGTTTACTCATACGGCAATTGCGCGGAAGGAGCGGATGTCGTGCTCTACCGCATCGCCGGGCTGGGTCATACCTGGGCCAAGAACGAAATCGACGCCACGCGAGAGATGTGGACGTTCCTCAAAAAACACGCGCTGCCCTGAGGTCGCCACCCGATGCACGACGGACGGACTCGCAGGGAGTCATCCTCGACGGCGATCCGAGCCTGGCCTGGTCGCGGGCGCACTACGGACGAGGCAAGCGCTAAAGCGGGAGCACCGCGGAAAACCGTTCGTCTGCCCAACGAGGCCGTAGAAAAACCCGGTCTCGAGATCGCCGCAACGCCGCCGTTCCGCGCGCAGCGGTCATCGTTGGTTCTTTGTACCGCGGTGGCTCGACGCCGCCACCGCGGCTCTCGGAGCCCACCTGGTGTTAACGGGCATCAGAAACCGCGGAAATTCGGTGAAGTTCACCGGTGAAAAGCGCGGGCCATGCCCGGTGAAGATGGGGGCACATCAACCGCACGCCACGGCGTCTCGCAAAGCGAATGAGCGGCGGCCCGCGCCCGCGGAGACGGATGGCGTTTCTGGCGCCGAAGAGGTTCCTTCCAGGGCTCGCCAAGCGGAGGTCGCCCCAACCCAGCCTCCCAGGCGACGGCGAGGCGCACGAAAGCCCACGCGGTGGTAGAGATGATCCCGCCCGCACACGAGACAGGCAGTCGTCGCGCTCTTCTTTGGAGCTGGGGAGGCTCCGAGGGGGACAAGCCGAACGAGACGGGGCGCGGCCGCACGTTCGATGGTCCGTGTCTGTACAGCGACTCCGGTGATTTCCGGAGCCTCCGGCGGCCGCTGATGCGTCACTCGGGCAAGCCGCTCTCGATAGCGCGCTTGCCGTGTCGCGTGGAGACGACTGCCTCTCTGGGTTCGCTGGTACGCGTGCCCAGCCCGACGCAAACTATCCCGGCGCGCAGCCGATGCGCATTCAGCTCCGCAGTAGCGGCGGCCATGGTCGCATGGTCCACAGACGGAAACCTGGCGGCGGCACTCCAAGCGAGCGCAGCAGGCGAGGCGAGCGCTCTCCGGCTCTTGGGACATCGGCTTCTCCATCATGAGCAAGCTTGGGCCGAACTCCGGAGCGGATGGAAGCTGAGCGCGCGACCAGCATCGGAGCGCGTTTCGGACTGGTGAAGGAATTTGATCACGATCCGCGGATTTCACCGTCTAGCCGCGGATCCTGATGCTGGCCAACAAGCGGGGCTTCGCTCTCGACGGCATCTGCCCAATAGGCCTGCGCCTGCCTTCCCTTCCCTACTGCCTCGCTGAAGCTTCCGCGCCCTTGCAGTGTTCGGGCGTTTCGGGCGTCGCCAGGTCCATCCCCTCAGGCTGCATCAGCCGTTTCCGCCATAACCTCCCTGAACTGCGTCGTCAGCTACTCTTCCGTTCTTGTCGTTGGCTCCTCTCGGTCGACGATCCGTGCCTGCCTCGGGTCGATATCATGACATCCTTAATGTGTTGCAACGCTTCTGTCCGTCGGTGCATCTAGTCTCGACTTCCGCCAATTTCGAGTCTGATTTTCTGTAGATGCCCCCTCCGCATCCGTCCTCGCGCTTCGCGCTGCGGGCGGTGCC
>JANOIG010000382.1:0-2204 GCA_031407405.1 Deltaproteobacteria bacterium | reverse complement strand
CGCGCAGCTGTCCGCACTGCGAGGCGACGAACACGCGGCCATCGGGCGCGATCGACATCTTCGTCGGGTTCTGGAGTGATGCGACCTGCGTCTCGATGAACCCCGCGGGAAGCGTGGCGGCAAAAGCGCTCGCCCCGAAGGCGAGGGGAAGCGCGCAGGCGAGCGCGAGTGTGCTTCCACGAAGTAAGCTCAACGACCTTTGCATAGGATGTGCTCCTGTATGGGACCGAGTGGTTCTTGCCGCAAGAGGCTGCTGCCTCACGAGGGAGCCGCTATCAGTACTCAATCGGTGGAGAGGTTCGCCACGACCGTGTACCAGGTCGAGGGCGAGATCTGCGCGGAGGCGCCGCTCGGCTTCAGACAGGGCAGGGCGAGCGCAACGAGGGCAGGGGGGGCCCAAGACTTCAGCATCAGTTGTCTCCTTTCGAGTTTCTGACACCTAGGCTAGGATGGCCGGTTCTTTGTGTCATGACATGAAGTAGCTACGGGCCGCTAGCAGGGATCGTGCGAAGGACGCCTTGCGCGCGCTCAGCCGGCCGGCGTTGCACGCGACACATCTGTCGTTCGCGCATCCCGCGACGGGAGCGCCTTTGTCGTTCGAGAGCTGGGCGATGTTCTCGAGCGCGTGGTCCGGCGCATCGAGAGGCACCTTCGCCACCGCGGCCTCCTCCGGACCTTCGAGGACGACATCGACTCGAGCGCCGAAGCGGATCCCGAGGGCAGCCTCGCCGCCTCGGCGGTCTCGGGCCAGGCGCCTCCGGCCGGTCCTCAGTGGCTTAGCGGTCTTGCGCCACTCGAGCCGCACGCGCTCGCGTACGACAAGCCCCTGTGCGCTTCGCTCGACGGGTTCACGCTACACGCGGCCACGCGCGCAGGCGCGCTCGACCCGGCGGGCCGAGAGGCGCTACTGCGTACGTGCTGCGTCCGCCCCTCGCGCAAGACCGCCTTGAGCAACGCCCTGGCGGCCTGGTGCGGATCACGCTGAAGAGAGCCTACGCCGACGGGACGGTCGCGGTGGACATGGACCCGCTGTCGCTGCTCTGCCGGCTGGCGACCAGCGTGCCGCCACCGCGATTCCACACCGTCCGTTATGCGGGGGTGCTCGCTCCGGCGAGCCCATGGCGGTCGCGCATCGTGCCCGAAGCGTCGCCGGAGGCGGGCGCCGAGCCGCTCGCGTCGAAGCGCCACGGAGGATACCGTCCGTGGGCGGAGTTGCTGAAGCGGACGTTCGCGGTGGACGTCCTCGAATGTCCCCGATGCCAGGGGCGCATGAGGCTGCTGGCTATGGTCACCGAGCCCGCGAGCATTGCCCGCTACCTGGCCGCGACGGGCGAGGCCACCGAGGTGCCTCAACGCTCACCGGGACGCGGCCCGCCGTACTGGAAGAGCCAGGTACTTCGCCGGCAGGTTCTCGGTGACGAGGACGGCGGCGGAAGCCATGGCAGCGCAGGAGACGAGGGGGCATAGGCGCAGGGGACAAGCGCGGGGTAGGCCGCGGGGCGGCTTGGCCTGCGCATTGGCGCGGGATCGGCGGGACGAGGTACTCCCCGGGCCGCCGTGAGCGCCGTACTGGAGTACGATCCGGGTCGGCGAGCGCCTGGGAAGGGTGCCGCGAGGAGGCTGGGGACGCGCTTGAATTACCTACGCGCCCAAATATGATAAAACAGTACATCTTTACCATACTTGCCACCTTGTTTTTTACACAGGCTGGAATTGCCCAATCCACCGGCACCTTTACCGACTCACGCGATGGGCAAACGTATAAAACGATCAGCTTTAAAAAAGCTTTGACTGGCACCACGGTTACCTGGATGGCCCAAAACCTGAACTACAAAGTGCAGGGGAGCTACGCTTATGATGACAAAGAGAGCAATCGAAAAGAGCTTGGCTTGCTTTACACCTGGGAAGCAGCGAATAAAGCCTGCCCCAACGGTTGGCATTTAGCAACGGATAGCGAATGGTCTATGCTGGTGACTAAATTCGGTGGAACCGACAAAGCTGGCGAAGCCCTGAAAAGCGTCAGTGGCTGGAAGGAAGACGGCAACGGTACTAACAGCAGCGGGTTTAACGCGCTTCCGGCAGGTATTCGCAAAAATAATAGTTATGACGTCCTGGGTAGTTTCGGTTACTGGTGGTCGGCCACACCGACGGGTAAGGAAGGTACAGCGTGGGGATGGAACATGAGTTTTGCTAACCCACTTAAA
>JANOIG010000363.1:0-31143 GCA_031407405.1 Deltaproteobacteria bacterium | reverse complement strand
AAAGACCTGAGCCACACGTTCGAGCGGCTGCGCGCACAACGGCAAGCGCACTGACAGGCAAATCTCCTGTTTCTTCAGCTTGGTGTGGCAGCAGCGGCGCTGAGCGACGTACTCGACCCCCAGCTCTTTCACGAGCGCGGGAGTGATGGCCGCCACCAGACCGTCGAGGTCACCCGGACGTGGCGGCTTCGGCCCCGGGCGGTAGAGCACCTGAAGGCGTGCATTGCCATCGCAGCTCCCCCGCTCCAGCTCCGCCAGCGTCGGGACGATCTCGAGGTCCGGCACGAACGGGTGCTCGAGACAGTGCTCGCGGCTGCTCGGCGGTGCGGGTAGCGGGCTCGCCACTGGTTCTGCCACCTTCGATGGCGCGGCGGGCAGCGGGAACGCGCTTGGCGACGAGGGCGCGGCGCTTTCACCCCCCTCTCCGCTACGCGAGCAAGCGACGATGAGCAGCGCCAGGTACAGGGCCGCCGCAGCAGCCGATAATCCTGCGCTCACGACGCGGGATCGGAGATGATTCGTTGTAGGCGACGGAAGTCCAGCGGCTTCGTCAAGATCGGTACGCCACTGATTCGCTGCGCGTCGAGCGATGCCTTCTTCAGCACCCCCGTGACGAGCACACAGCGCACTGGCGCGTCGCGAGACACCTCCGCGATCACATCCACTCCAGTCACGTCGTCTTCTAGCATGTAATCCGAAACCACCACATCGGGCTTGAAGGTCTTGCTGAGCTCGATAGCGCTCCTGCCAGATTGAGCGCTGCGGACCTCCCATCCACGCTGGTGCTGGATCCAGGATACCAACAGCTCGAGCGCATCCGGCTCATCTTCTACAATCAGTATTCGCCTCATGATATCGCCCTTTAACGTACCAAACATTCTGCCCGGCGGGCGAATATCGCACAGAATGACGCGACTTGGGACGAGGGTAATGGGGCCGAATGACTCACTCTGCCATTTGGCCCCACCGCCCGCGGCCTGGGTCGTGGTGTTTCACCCGGGCAGTTTCAGCTGCACTGTGCATGACGCTAGAAAGTGAGTAAAAGGGCCCTACTTGCCGACCTAGCCAGTAGGGTGTATAGTTAGGCGTATGCCGCGCATGCAGGTGTACCTTCCCGACGACCTTTACAAGCTCGTCAAGGCGCGCGGTCTGCCAGCGTCCGAGCTTTTGCAGAAGGCCGTGAGAGCCGAGCTTCGGCGCCAAGATTTGCTGGCGGAAAGTGATCGTTACGTGGCTGATCTGGTATCCCAGGTTGGACAGCCCACGGCCAGTGAGCATGCGCGCGCCAAGGCGGTTGCCGGACGAATCGCGGGCCGCGGCCGTCGCAAGGCGGGCTGACCGCTGTGCTCGTGCTCGATTCAGGGGCAGTTACCCGTCTGGCTGAGCGGTCTCGGTACGTTGCAGCGCTGATTCTTGCGCTCCGCGAGCAAAACTTGTGGCCACCTCTGGTTCCGTCGATCGTTCTGGTGGAGTGCCTACAGGGTCATGCTGCTCGCGACGCGCCCGAGAACAAGTTTCTCAAAACATGCGAGGTGGTCGAAGAGCTCGGTGAGCCGCTCGCGCGCCGAGCAGCCCTGCTGCGCAGGCATGCTCGACGAGGCTCCGCAGTCGATGCGATCTGCGTCGCGCTCGCTGAACCGGGTGGCACAGTACTTACGTCTGACCCTGTCGATCTGGAAGCGCTTGCGGGCCATGCCCATCGTGTGAAGATCGAGCGCGTCTGATAAACGCGCGTTGATCTCGCTACTGACATTCCAACCTGGCGCGCGATTTGCCGGAGTGTTACATTGTGGACCGCCACGGTGGTTCGAGACATCACGTCCGACGGGGACGGGCCGAGCACGCGAAAGAAGCGGACGGGTGTGTCTCGGGCTCGCTCTGTGCCTCGTCGGTTTCGGCCATGTCATTGACGCGCAACGGCCGGCCCATGATGTGATCACGGCGAACCGTCAGGATCCGCACCCGTGGTTGCCCGGGCGCTTGTCCGTGCTCCGACGCGGCCGGGTTTGAAATGGGGGAGCAGCGGGTGCTCTCCGCGGACCTCGCGGTTATTGGCCTGTTTCCCGGACGGCTGGAGCCCGGCGTGTGATCCGGCAGATCCCTCGGCATTGAAATGACGCACTAGCGAGGCGCTGGCAAATGGTGTCTCATCTTCGCACGCCGCTGTCCGACTCGAGTTGGATGAAAAGCAGCACACGTATTCGGGAGAGATCCAACAATGAGTGGCACGAAACCGTTCAACCGTCGCTTCACGCTCGCAACCGCCGCCTGCGCGGCCTTTTCTGTTACATCGTGCAATTCACCGCCGGAGGGCTTCTCGGCGGACGACCCAGAGCAGGGCATCCAAAGCTTCGGTGCGGGCGCGGGCGCCGGTGGCACCGGCAACAGCGTGGCGAACGGCGCTGCGGGTTCCGCGCCGTCAGCGGCCGGCTCCGGGACAGTGACGAGTCAAGGCGGGGCGGGGTCGGTGGTGCCCTTGCCGCCGGTCGCGATGGACTTCGTGCTCGAAAACTTCGAAGACGGCGACGGGCAGCTGTCGGCGGAGGGTTTTTCGGGGCGCTGGCGCACCTATTCGGACGGCACGGGTACTGTCACACCGGCGGTGAACGCGCCGATAGTCCCGGAAGCAGGCGCGCTGCACGTCAACGGCACGGGTTTCTCGATGTGGGGCGTCGGTGTGAGCGTGGACCTCGATGACTCGAGCGGACAGCGCGTGCCCGTGGACTTGAGCGAATATCGCGGCTTGAAGCTGCGCGCCAAGGGCACGGGCTCGGTGGCAGTGGAAGTGGTGCTCCCCGCCACCACCGGCACGGCCGAGGTCGGCGGTACCTGCACGGCCGCCACCGGTTGCTTCGGGCACTACTCCGCCAACCTGACGTTGAGCGCGGACTACACGGAGCAGACGCTGCCCTTCAGCGCCTTCCAGCAGCCCGAATGGGCTGTCGACACGGAGCGAGATCTGACGCAGGTGCTGGCCATCAACTTCCTGTCGCGCGCGGACGGCGCGCCCGTAAACATCGAATTGTGGCTGGACCAAGTATCCCTCACCCCTCCGCCTCCGGCCGTTGGCGGCCCCGGATCCGTGTTGGACGATGGCACGAATCCGTTTGCGGGCCGCACGTTGCACTCCGACGGGGGCGCAGCCTTCTCCGCCTACAACTCCTCGTCGGGGGCCGATCGCGATCTGCTCGCCAAGATTGCGCTCAACCCCACCGCGTTCTGGCTGGTGGGTGGTGATCCGGGGAACGCCGGCCGCATCGTGGACGGCGCGGGCGCCAATTACACGGTGCTCGTGGCCTACAACATTCCCAATCGAGATTGCAGCGGTGCATCCCAAGGCGGCGCCAGCAGCCCCGCTGAATACCAGGGCTGGATCGACGGCATCGCCAGCTCGCTGGCAGGCAAACAAGCGGCCGTGATTCTCGAGCCCGACGCGCTCGCGTTGAGCTGCGGTGCGTCGACGGAAAGTTTGATCAACTACGCCGTGAGCAGCTTGCGAGCCAACCCCGGCGTGGCCGTATACATCGACGGCGGCCACTCGAACTGGGTGGCGGCGCCCGTGATGGCGCAACGACTGCAAAGCGCGGGCATCGCCCAGGCCACGGGCTTCGCCGTCAATGTCTCCAACTTTCAGCCCACCAGCGCCTTGATCAATTACGGTAAATCGCTGTCCAGCGCGGTCGGCAACAAGCCCTTCCTGATCGACACCAGCCGCAACGGCCAGGGAGCGCGCGGTGCGGAGTGGTGCAACCCAGCGGGCGCGGGGCTCGGCGAAGCGCCGACCACGGTGACCGGAGATCCGCTGGTGCACGCCCTCTTGTGGGTCAAGCGCCCCGGTGAGTCAGACGGCGCCTGCGGGCAGTGCGGCGGAACCCCCGCCGGACAGTTCTGCACGACCTACGCCCTGGAGCTCGCCCGGAACTCGGTATTTTAAGCGGCGCTACAAAAAGTGTCCCGCAACGGGGCAGCACTCGAAGAGTCGGCTCGGCCGTGCTGCGCCCACGGCGTGCTAGACTCATCGAAGGTCGTGATGCTGAGTCTCCGAGATAGTCTGGTGGTGGTTGGGTGCGTCTTCGTGGGTTTCGTCACGTCGGCGGGGCCAGGTCTAGTGGCTCGCGCGGCAGAGCCACCGCCCCGGCTCGAGCCCGCGCTCGCGCCGAGTGACAGCACGAGGGTACCGGACCGAGGCGAGGCGCAGCGCCGCGTCGCCCAGCTGGAGCAGCTCGAGGCGGAGCGACGAGGAGCAACCTCGGATGACGCGGCGAGCGGCAAGGCGTCCCGTGAGCTAGAGGCCGTGCTCGCTCACAACCGCGAGCTCACGGCGCGCAATCGCGCGCTCGAGGCGCTGGCGCAGAGCCACCTATTCGTGCCGCCCGCCACCACCAAGGCCTGCGAACCGCCGCCGAGCGCCGATCCAAGGGCGCAGATTCGGTACTGGGCGCAGCTACTGCGCGACGGCGACACCGGCTCGCACGCCCGCCTGACGACCCAGCAGTACGCGGCCGTCCAGGTGCTGCTGCGGCCGGAGCGCGAGCTCGACCCGCGCAATCCCTGGCGCGAGTTCGGACCGAAGGCATTGGCGTCGGCGAAATAGATAGTCGCCTGACGAAGGCCTTCGCTAGATAATGCGCACGCCGTGGCGACACCTCCGACGCTGACAACGAAGTTCTGGGACGATCGCTACTCCGCGCAGGAATACCTGTACGGTACGGAGCCGAGCGATTTCCTCGCCGAGCGCTTCTCGGTGCTCCCTGCCGGAGGTGAGGTCCTCTGCCTCGCCGAGGGCGAGGGGCGCAACGCCGTGTTCCTGGCCACCCAGGGGATGCAAGTGACCGGCGTCGACAGCTCCGCCGTGGGGCTCGCCAAAGCGCAGCGGCTCGCCGCTCAGCGCGGAGCGCCTCTCACCACCGTCGTCGCCGACTTATCCTCGTGGGACCTTGGCCAGGCGCGCTGGGACGGTGTGGTCTCCATCTGGGCCCACCTCCCGGCCCCGCTCCGCGCGGCCCTTCACCCCCGCCTCGCCCGCGCCCTCCGCCCCGGCGGCATCCTCCTCCTCGAGCACTACCACCCGCGCCAGCTCGGCTACGGTACCGGCGGTCCGCCCGATGCCACGATGATGCTCACCCTCGACGAGCTAGACGCCGCGTTCGCCGGCTGGACACGCTTGCACACCTTCGAAGGCGAGCGCATCGTCGTCGAAGGCAGCGGCCACGGCGGCAAAAGCTACGTCACGCAGGCGATTCTCGAGAAGCCGGGGTAATTCGCGTCAGCAGTTGTCCGGCTTGGCTTTCCAGAGGCGCTCGGCTTTCGCCCAGGCCCGATGCTCAGCGTCCCCTTCTTGATCGTGCCCCTTCTCGAGCTGGAGACAGAAGGCAATCGCCGCCTGACGAACGAAGTCTAAGCGCTCCAACCGCTGCTCATTTTGAATTCTGCTGCGCTCCTTCTGGTCGTTCTCCGTCGGACGCATTTCTAAATCTTTGGGGATGTACATCTGGGCTCTCCTGCTCGTGGTTACGCGGAACCGACATGCGCCAGCCACGGCATGGCGCCGGTCTCGCCCTCGACCCACCACATTACACCACCGTGCGCCCGTCATCAGCCAAATTGGGCCGCAAGGCCGTCGACGTTCGGCACGGCTTGCCCGCCTTCATGGGTGGCTGCAATCGCGCGCAGGGCTGAAGGAAGCTGGGCCAGCTGCTCGTTTCGCTACTTGCCCGGGTCTTTCTGGTCCAGAAACTTGTCGAACTCGACGTTGTACATGCCGTCCTCTCGCCGCTCGACTCTTCGTACGTAGACCGTCTGAATCACGTCCCGGGTCTCGGGATCAATGCGGATGGGGCCCCGCGGGCTGTTCAGCGTGAGCCCCTTGAACGCCTCCATGACGCGATCCGCATCATCAGTCTTGCCTTGCAGCTTCAGCGTCACCGCCGCGATCGCCGCCATCCCGTCATAGCCGCCCACCGCCATGAAGTTGGGCCGCATGCTGTCGTTGGTCACCTTGGCAAACGCAGCCTTGAAGGCCGTGTTTTCTGGCGAATCGTGCGCGGCCGAATAGTGGTGAGTGGTCACCACGCCGAGCGCGTTTTCACCCATCGCCGGCAGCTGGTGATCTTCGGTCAGGTCGCCCGTGGCGATCACGCGGATACCTTGCTCCGCCAACCCCCGCTCCTGAAAGGCCTTCATGAAGGCGATGCCTTGCGACCCGGCGGGCACGAACACGAAGACCGCCTCGGGTTTGGCGTCTTTGACGCGCTGAATGAAGGGAGCAAAATCCGGATTTTGCAGGGGCACTTTGACCGAGCCAACGATGGTGCCCTGAGCGGCCTCGAATGTTTTCTTGAATTGCGCCTCCGCGTCAGCGCCCGGCGCGTAGTCGGAGACCAACGTATACACACTCTTGATGCCGTTCGCTGCGGCCCAGGTCGCGAGCGGCGCGGTCACCTGCGGCAGCGTGAGCGAGACACGCACGATATACGGAGACTTGGTGGTGATGCTGGAGGTCGCGGCATTCATGATCACCATGGGCTTTTTGGCCTCGGTAGCGATCGACGCGACCGCCATGGCGTTGGGCGTCAGCACGAAGCCGGCGAGAAAATCGACGTTGTCACGCACGATCAAACCCTGCGCCAGGCGCTTGGCGACGTCAGGAGCCACACCGGTCGTATCGCGAACCAGCACTTCGATCTTGCGACCTGCAACGGTGTCGCCGTGCTGCTCGAGGTAGGCCTTGATGCCTGCCTCGACCTGTGCCCCGAGGCCGGCAAACGGCCCCGACAATGGCGCCAACACTCCCACCTTGAGCGGCTGCGGCGCGAGCGGGGCGGCGGGGCTACTGGCAGCCACCGTTTGGCTGGTTTCCCCGCCATTCGACTTGCATGAAGGCAAGAGCACGCCCAACAGAACCAGCACCCCCCCAAGCCACGCCGACCAGATTCTCGTGAACATTACCGCTTCCTCCTCGCGCGATAGCGCTCGTCCGCGGTAACACATCTGGCTGAAGCTGGGGCAACCTTCGTTTGGCGAGCGAGTCCTGCCCGGTCACGGCGCTGTTGACGAGCCCGATGCGGCTGCCTATCGCCTTTTTGGGTCTCACCAAGCGCGCCGAAGCCGGCTTCGCCCCGAAGCGGCCTGCGGCACCGGCCGGCTGCAGCCCGGCCCAACCCACTTTTAGGAGTGACATGCCAATTTGGAATGTCGTTTCTGTAAAGGTAGGCGCGGCGACACGGCCGAGTTCGAGAACATCACGCTGTTCGGCGACATCAAACTCGGCCAACGCGGCCAACTCGGCCAACGGTGAAGGACGACGCTCCGTCGCATTTGACCGGGCATGCGGAGCATGCAACGGTTGGTGTCGAGTGGCTCACACGGAGGTCCGCGGCGGTACGCCGATGCTAGCGTGGTTCGGGCTCGTGCTTGCGTGTTCTCCAGCCGATAGCGGGGGGTCGCTCGACGCAGCTCAGAGCGTGGACTTCTCGCGTGAGATTCGACCCATCCTCGCCGAGCACTGTCTGGCTTGCCACGGAGCAGACCCGGCCCAGCGCGCCGCGCAGCTACGGCTGGACCAGGCGAGCGCGGTGCTCGCCCAGCGGCCCAGGGGCGCGAGCGTCATCGTCCCGGGCAATGCGGCCGCAAGCCTGCTGGTGCAGCGCATTACGGCACCCGAGGCGCGCCGCATGCCGCCGGCAGCAACGGGTCCAGGCCTTACTGCGCGGGAGATCGAGCTGATCGAACGCTGGATCGATGAAGGCGCGGCCTACCCGCCGCACTGGTCGCTAAACGCTCCGGTGCGGCCCGAACAGCCCGCGCTGGCGCGCACGGACTGGGTCCGGAACCCGATCGACCAATTCGTGCTGGCCGCCCTCCGTACCGCGGGCCTCGAGCCCTCGAGTCCGGCAGAGCCGGGCCGGTTGCTGCGACGCGTGGCGCTCGACCTCACGGGGCTGCCGCCGACTGCCGAAGAGGCACAGGCGTTCGCCCAGGATCCTTCCGACGCGGCGTACGAACGCTACGTGGACCAGTTGCTGCGGCGCCCCGCATTTGGCGAGCATCGGGCGCGCTACTGGCTGGATGTAGCTCGCTATGCGGACACCCATGGCTATCACCAGGACTCCTATCGCAGCATCTGGCCGTACCGCAACTACGTGATCGACTCGTTCGCGCGCAACGAACCCTTTGACCAGTTCACGCTCGAACAACTCGCCGGCGATCTGCTGCCCGGCGCGGGGCTGCGCGAGCGCGTCGCCACCGGCTTCTTGCGCTCCGCGATGAGCACCAATGAGGGCGGCATCATCAACGAAGAGTACGCGGCAATCTACGCCAAGGACCGCGTGGATACCTTTGCAGCGGCCTGGCTTGGCCTGAGCGTGGGCTGCGCCGACTGCCACGATCACAAATTCGACCCAATCACCCAGCGCGACTTCTACGCGCTCAGCGCGTTTTTCCGTAACACCACTCAACCCATCCGGGACTTCAACCTGCCCGATGCGCCGCCTTCGATTCTGGTGCCGCCCTCGATGGCCCCCACGCTCGTCACGGACGAAACGGCCGAAGAGCCTCACGCGTACGTGCTCGAGCGAGGCGACTACGCTTCACCCGGCGAACGCGTCGGAGCCGATGTGCCGGCGAGCTTGCCGCCGCTGCCCGAGGGAGCACCGAACAACCGCCTCGGGCTCGCCGAGTGGCTTGTACAGCCGGAGCATCCGCTCATGGCGCGCGTGGTGGTCAATCGCTTCTGGGCTGAGGTGTTCGGCGCCGGGCTGGTGCCCACGACGAACGACTTCGGGGTGACCGGGGACGCCCCTACCCACCCCGAGCTGCTCGATTGGCTGGCGGTGGAGCTCCGCGAATCGGGCTGGAACGTCAAACACCTGTTCAGACTGCTGGTCACGTCCGCCACGTATCGGCAGTCGGAACGCGCCGACCCGGCGCGGTTCGCCGCCGACCCCGACAATCACTTGCTGTCGCGTGGACCGCGCTTCCGTATGGATGGCGAGATGATCCGTGACCTGGCGCTGTCGGCGAGTGGGCTTCTAGTCGGCACCGTGGGTGGGCCGAGCGTCACGCCATATCAGCCGCCCGGAATCTGGGAAGCGGTATCGTCGCCCGACAGCAATACGAACAGCTACGTGCAAGGTACGGGCGAGGCGCTGTATCGCCGCAGCCTCTACACGTTCTGGAAACGCCAGGCGCCGCCCCCCGCCCTCGAGCTCTTCAACGCGCCGACGCGCGAGCTGCCCACCACGCAGCGCGAGCGCACCAATACTCCGCTGCAAGCGTTAGCGGCGCTGAACGACGTGCAGCTGGTCGAGGCAGCGCGCGTGCTGGCCACGCAAGCGCTGCTGTCGAGCCCCGACACGCTCGAACGGCTCGACTTCATCGCCTGGCGTGTGCTGTCACGCCCGCTGCAGAGTGAGGAGGTCGACCGCCTGCAGCAGGCCCTCGAGGAAGAAAGCGCCGAGTACGCGGCGCACCCCACGGCCGCGGACGAGCTGATCCGAGTGGGCGAAAGCGCGCCCGACGTACGGCTCGAGGCGCCCGAGCTCGCGACCTGGACGCTGCTCTGTAGTACCCTACTCAACCTGGACGAGGCGTTGACCAAATGACAAAGCGTGCCCCGAGGGCGCTGCCGCGCCGCCAATTCCTTTCTCGAGCCGCTGCCTTCGGCGCGGCCGCGCTGGCAGGCGTGACGCCGACGCTTTCCGGCGCCCAGAGCACGCCCATGGGCCCTCGCGGCCCTGAGTTCGCACCACGCGCCCGGCGGGCAATCTGGCTGGCCATGGCTGGAGGCCCGTCGCAGCTCGATCTGTTCGACTACAAACCCGGCCTCGCCGTCCGCTTTGATCAAGACCTGCCCGAGTCGGTGGTCAATCAGCAGCGCTTGACCAGCATGACGTCCCAGCAAGGGCGCTTCCCGATTGCGCCGAGCCGCTTTCGCTTCGAACAGGGTGGGCAGAGCGGGGCGTGGGTGAGCGAGCTGTTGCCTTGGACGCGGCGCATGGTCGACAAGCTGACGATCATCAAGACCGTGTCGACCGAGGCAATCAATCACGAGCCCGCGATGTCAGCCATCAGCACCGGCTCTCAGCTCGCCGGCAAGCCGGCCCTCGGTGCCTGGCTGGCGTACGCGCTCGGACCCATCGCTCAGGAGATGCCCGCTTTTGCTGTCATGATGTCGAGCTTCTCCATCAAGACCTTCGTGCAGCCGCTGGGGTCGCGGCTCTGGGGTAGCGCATTCTTGCCTGCAAGCAACGGCGGCGTCTTGATGCGGGGAGTGGGAGATCCGGTGCTGTACTTGCCGAATCCCCAGGGTGTGAGCCGCGAGGCCCGGCGCGCGATGCTGGCTGCCGTGCAAAGCCTCAACGATCTGGCCTCGGTCAGGGTCGGCGACCCCAGCATCCGGGAGCGCACCGATCAGTATGTGATGGCGTACCGAATGCAAGGCTCGATCCCAGGCCTGACCAACCTGTCGGGCGAGTCCGCGGCGTCGCTTTCCCTGTACGGGGACGACGTGCATACGCCGGGGACCTTTGCTTCCAACTGCGTCGCCGCCCGACGCATGCTGGAGCAAGGCGTGCGTTACGTGCAGGTCTTTCATCGCGGCTGGGATGCTCACCAAACCACTCCGGCCAATCATTTGGCGCAGTGCCGCGACATCGATCAAGCTTGCTACGGCTTGATTAGCGACCTGGAAGCACGCGGCATGCTAGACGACACCCTCGTCATCTGGGGCGGTGAGTTCGGGCGTACTGTCTATTGCCAGGGTCCGCTCACCACCGAAGACTACGGGCGCGACCATCATCCACGCTGTTTCACGATGTGGCTCGCGGGCGGCGGTACGCGGGCGGGCCTGGTGCACGGCGAAACCGACGACTTCAGCTACAATGTCGTCGCGGGTGAAGTGCCGCTACGCGACTTGCACGCCACCATCCTGCATCTGTTCGGCTTCGATCCCAATCACTTGACGTTCAGGCATGCTGGCCTGGAAGAAAAGCTGGTGGGCGTCACCGAGCCGGCGCGCGTGGTCACCGAGTTGATCGCCTGACGTCTAGTGTTGCCGGTGAGTGGAACGCATACCGTCGTCGAGAGCGTACTTCGATTGAGCTGGAGGGTTTGGTCGACAGAACAATTTCTCGATGAGAGCGCCATCCCGCGCTGCGTTGTGATGTGCCACGCAGAACGTCGCAAAGCCCGCTTGCCCTCCCCCTATCGCTAGCAGGCTCTGGGGGGACCTTTGCGCCACGAAGGAGCTTGTACGTATACGTACAAGCTCCTTCAATTCCAATGAGTATCCCAGCGCCTGGAACACAGCTCCCTGCGCCCAGCATGCTTAGTGGGCTGGCTCTTAGTGATTGTTACCCGCTCGCCGCCAATGTAATGATTGGGCATCAGGAGCGCAGTTGCCATGGGTCGGCTGACAATCGTTCTTCTCGTTATCGCTCTCGTTGGCTCGAACGCTTGGTGGGCGTATCGCACGCTCGACGCCAGCGTTACGCAGTCGTACATCGGTGCGTCCCTAGACGATAACAAACAGGCGTTGACCCAGACGCTTGCTTTGCTGCCGGTCGCCGCACGAGCCGGCGTCTCGCGCTCCGAGATCCTGGCTGCTGCGCGGTTGCCTGGCTCAGAGGACGAGCCGTACGAGAAAGACGGTTTCGTGTGGGTCGGAAAGATTGGGTTGAAATTTCATGAGCAAGGTCAGCTCACTGAAGCCACAAGGGCTTGGGAGCCACCGTGAGCTCGATATCCAAACCCGCGGACAAGGCCTAATACGGTGCTTGCTCCAACGACGTACTCGAGGCGGCCGGTTCGCGCGCCCCGCCTCACAGGGTTTGCACTGCGTGTAGTGGTCGCCCTGGCACGCGGCCCGTTCGGCGGCGCGTTGCGCCGGAAATTTCTGGCCGATGTCGGCATCGAGCAGCTGAGAGCCGCACACCTCGACGGGCCGCCGATGAGTCATCCCGACACGCCCGCGGGCACGTGGACAGGTACCGCCATCGACACGGCTTCGCTGTTTCGGGAGCCTCCCCGCCCGACAGGCTTCACCTTCGAGACGGCCGCCGATATCGGCGCCGCGTATCGCGACGGGAGCACCCACCCGGTCGAGGTCGCCGAGAAGCTCATCGCCGCCATCGAGGCGAGCGAACGCAACACGCTGCCGTTGCGCGCGCTGATTGCGCACGACAAGGCCGACCTGTTGCACCAGGCTCGCGCAGCCAAGGCGCGCTTCGACAGCGGGCACCCGAAAGGCCCACTCGACGGTGTGCCGGTCGCCGTCAAAGACGAGGTGGACATGGTCCCCTACCCGACGACGGCCGGGACCCGTTTCCTCGGCCGGCAGCCTGCCGAGCGCGACGCCACGACGGTAGCGCGTTTGCGCGCCGCGGGCGCCTTGCTCTTCGGCAAGACTAACATGCACGAGATCGGCATCACGCCGACAGGGCTGAACCCCCACCACGGCGCATGCCGCAACCCGTACGACCTGGAGCGTGATCCCGGCGGATCTTCGAGTGGTGTGGCCTGCGCGGTGGCGGCGGGCTTCTGCCCCATTGGCCTCGGCTCCGACGGCGGCGGATCGATCCGCATTCCGGCCGCGCACTGCGGGGTCGTGGGGTTGAAGCCGACGTTCGGGCGCGTGAGCGAGCACCGAGCGGTGCCGTTGTGCTGGAGCGTCGGCCACCTCGGGCCAATCGGAGCGTCCGCGCTCGACTGCGCCCTCGGCTATGCGGCCCTCGCGGGCCGCGACGAGAACGACCGGCAAACGCTGCACCAACCCGACCCGACACTCGTGGGCTTGCGCTCCGACCTGCGAGGTCTGCGCCTCGGCGTGCCGAGGGGGTGGTTCGATGACGCCGACCCCACCGTGGTGCAGGCCTGCCGCCGCATGCTGGACCGCTTCGTCGCGGGGGGTGCCGTTGCCGTCGAGGTCGACGTGCCCGACCTCGAGCTGTTGCAGATGGCGCACATCGTCACCATCACGAGCGAGATGCTCGCCTCGCAGCAAGGATACTTGGCCGCGCACCGCACGCGCTACGGCAAGAACGTGCAGCTCATCCTGTCGCTTGCTGCAGGCCTCAGCGGCTCGGACTACGTGCAAGCTCAGCGCGTGCGCGCGTTGGGCCAGGCGAGCTTCGCCGAGATCTTGTCGCGCGTCGACGTGATCGTCACACCGACCTCGGCGGTGACGGCGCCTCGGCTCCGCTCGGACGCGCTTCCCGACGGAGAAAGTGATCTAGAGCTCGTCGATGCCCTCATGCGGTTCGTGCGGCCGGGCAACCTCCTCGGTCTGCCGTCGATTAGCTTCCCCGCGGGCTATGACGCCGAGGGGTTGCCCATTGGTTTCATGGCCACCGGCCGCCCGTGGGAGGAATGCCTCCTATTGCGCATGGCATACGTTGCAGAAGGCCTGGTGGAGCGGCAACCACCGCGGTTTCACCGCACCTTGCTGCCCTGACAGACTGTGATGGGAGCCATGGCAAAATGGGTGGGATCAGATCTTGTTCACCCCGTCGAGCTTGGCTAGCTCGCGGTCGAAGGTGCCGAGAGGCAGATGGCCGGCGCGGCGCGCTATCTCCAAGACCAGACAATCAGAAAACCCAAGCGAGGGTTTCTTTCGATAGTGTTCGAGGGCGGCCGCAACGGTCTCGGAGTCTTGCACGGACAGCTGCCGATGGTTTAAGAACATCTCTATGGCGGCAGCAAGGTCGCGCGCTGTAAGCTCGTACACGGCAGACAGAACCCAAATCGTCTCCGCCAGCACCAGATGGGAGACCCAGGCGCCCTTGGCGACGAATTCCTCTGCCTGGGCGACCTGCCTGAGGTCATCACGTGTAGCTAGCCGCACCAGGACGTTGGTATCAATCGCGTGCACGCCGCTTCCGCACGTAGGTACGACGACCTTCCTTCAAATCCTCGAGGGTGCGAGGCATGGGAGGTCCGTCGGGAAAAAGCGCTTGGTGCACATCCTCAAAACTGTACTGACCGGCACGTCGAACCACAATTTGGTCCCCTTCTTCCTCCCATTCCAACACCGACCCCGGGCCAATTCCGAGCTTGCGCCGGACCTCCGCCGGAACGGAAATCTGACCCTGTGCAGTCAGCTTTGATACTGCTAAAGCCATGCTGATTCATTACCATGGTAATGCGGCCGGCGCAAACTCCGACCCGACGCGGTCAGCTCAACCGAGCATGCCGGGCTATCCGGCCGAAGCCGGCCCGACGCAAATGCACGGTCCGGCTGTACTTTCGCTGGGGCAGAGCGCAACGGAGTGGAGGTGCGCGCACATGAACCCGCCGTTCGTGGCTTGACGCACCCCCCATCCAGGGCCCAAAATCGCGCTATGAAAATCTCTCAGCTATCCAAGGCAGTGCTCGTAAGCATGTTCGTGGCGGCCCCCGCGTTGGCTTCGCCGATCGCCCTGTGTGGTGACGACAAGGTGAAGGCCGAAAAAACCGAGAAGACCGAGAGCTCCGACACGACCGTCAAGACCGAGAAAAAGAACGACAAGAAAGAGACCAAGGACGACAAGAGCGCGACCAAAGACTCCGCCTGAGCTCGCCTCTGCTCGAGCTTCATGGCTCTTGCGCTCGAGCCTGTTGCTCTCGAGAACGGCCCGCCCCTCCCAGAGGCGGGCCTTCTTTTTTTGCTCGCCGGGCGAGTTGCAAGTATCCGATCGGGGCGGGAATTCTCCTCATCACCTGTCTCTTGGTCACGGGCGTGCTGGTGCTTTCCGCCGGCGTGGGGCTGCTCAGCGGTCACGTTCTCATGCGAGAAGCGTTCGTGCGCGTGATTCTGAGCTTGGCGCCGGACGAGCTCCGTGTCCAACGGCGTCCGCGCCTGCTGAACACCGCGTCGCCATTCCGAGGACGCAGATCCAAAGCATCTGGGTTCGTGGCTACGAAGGCGATAACCACCGGAGCGACACGTATGCGCTCGTCGTCGAGCGCTACCAGCACAGAGCGTGGCTTTTCGACGCTCTGAGCCCCGAGGCACCGCTCGGCGACGTGTAGCGGCAGCCCGGACCATACATCAGGGCTTCCAAGAACGGGGAAGTTACTTGCTCCGTGGCCTCAGCTGCGACACAACTGTTTTGATGGCCTCGAATCGCGCCGAAACGCTCATTGAGAAGCTGCATGACCTCCCCGCCGACAAGCTCGTAGAGGTTGAGGATTTCGTGGACTTCCTACGCGAACGGCAGCGGCGCAACGTAGATTCCCAAGAGGAGCGACTACGCCAGGCGGAAGAGGCTGGGCAGATCACGCCAACGGCTCCCGGGCGTGAGCGCTCGTCGGTGAAGGACGTGCCGCCGGTCGACATCCCTGGAAGACCCCTTTCGGAAATGGTCATCGAGGACCGCCGGTGATCGTCTTCTTCGATACATCGGCACTCGTGAAGCGCTACGTCAACGAAGCCAACTCGTCTGTCATGCTCACGCTGTGGACGAGCGCGTCGGTTTTGGCAGTATCGCAGATACTCTACGCCGAGATGACGGCGGCATTCGCTCGAAGGCGCCGGGAGACCCTCCGAGTGGCCACGCGCTCGACCAGGCACAGCACTCGTTCAACAGTGATTGGGCAAGTCTTCATCGCATGGCAGTCGACGATGATACCAATCGGCGTGTCCATGCTCTCCTCAAGCGGCATGCGCTTCGTGGCGCAGACTCGATTCATCTCGCCTCGGCTCTGCTGCTGAAGGACCTGTTGCAGACCGCAGTGACCTTTGCATGCGCCGATGCTGCGCTGGTCGCGGCAGCGAAACAGGAAGGCCTACAGACCTCGCCCTAGGGCACCTCTACGGCACCCTCGGCGAGGGGCCATCGTTACCACCCCATCGCCTGGCGGATGATGGGTTCGAGGTCGTGCGCCATCGACGCATGTTGTTCTCCCGTCGGGTGTGCGTCGCAGGCGTCTCCTGGGTAGTGATTGGACGGGATGGCGCGGACGCGGTCGTCCTTCAGCCGCTTTACGGTTTCAGCGATGTACGCTCGCAAGATCGACTTCTGAGGGCGCACGGCGTCCGCATCGTCATTGATCATCGCACCCTCGGTCAGAAATATGCGCGCCGCCGCGTACACGCCGCGCATGGCGCGCACGAAGCTAACGTACGCGGCGACATATTCCTCTTGCTTCGGTGGCGGCCCGAGGGCGAGATTGAAATCATTCGTCCCGAGCGATACGAGTACCACGTCGGGCCGATACGCGGCGTGGTTCCACAGCACCTTGGGGTCCTCCTCGGGCACCGAAAGTTGGAAAAATTGTGGCGCGTTCAGTACGTCGCGCTTACCCTCCCAATCCCGAACCAAACCCCGGCCTCCGTGACTGACGAGGTGAACCTGCGCGTCCAGAGCGCGAGCGAGCCGCATCCCATAGGACAGGTAAGCGTTGGATCCAGCCGGTTTGTCCGTTTCGCACTCGGGCGCGCGGTCCACTCCTTCCCCGCTCGTCACCGAGTCTCCAATCACGAGCAGGCGCCGTTCGGGCCAGGGCTTCGGGTCCAGCAGCTGCCCGTGCTCGCCGAGCAGAAAGCCATCCACGGTGACGATGCCCTGCCAAGCTTCGGTGCGGTGCACGACGTCCACGTGGTGCTCCCCCTCCCCCAGCCCCTCTACGAGCAGGAGCTCCGCTTGGCCCCCATTCAGACGCACCGTTTGGGCTGGGGCTCCATCCACGATCACCGCCATGCGGGTGCTAGAAGACGTCGACGCGGCACGCCAGCCGAGCGAGGCACCTGCAAAGGCGATCCGCAAAGTGACGCCGGGGTAACCAAAACGCACCGAGCCATCGCGCTCGGACTGAGCTCGCCCCATTATCGCCACGTGAGGGTCCGTCGCCTTCACGAACGTGGACGGTTCACCCACGACCCCGGGCGTGCCGCTGCTCGGCGCACGCGATGCGCTACAGGCGGCGAAGGTCGCGACCAAGCTCCCGATCAAGAGATGAGCTCGCATGAGCTCACCCTAGCTCTTCGCTGCCGGCGCGTTCGCCTCGAAGATGCTCATTTGGGCGCCGAGGGCTTTCTGAAAAGCCGGCCGCGCCTCGCAGCGCAGACGATACGCGTCGAGCGTGGGCCGCTCGTTGACGAGGTCGGTGGTGCGTAGGATGCGGAGGACCGTCGTCATGAGCAGATCGGCAGCGGTGAACCGGCCTTCGACGAGATGTTCGCGTTGGCCGAGGAAGGCTACAACGCTGTCGAGCCGAATGCCGATCATCTGGGCGACCGCAGCGCGTAGCTTCTCCGTGCCCTCACGCACCTCGCCCGGCTGCAGATCGACCAGGTTGAGCATCATGATCGGCGGCTCTACCGTGTTGAGCGCCGCGAACATCCATGTCTTGACCCGCGCTCGGGCCCCGCCCTCGGCTGGCATGAGCGCTTGTGACTGCTCGGCGATGTGCATGACGATGGCGCCCGACTCGAAGATGGCGAGGCTGCCCGCCTCGAGCGCCGGCACCTGGCCAAACGGTTGCAGCTTACGGTAGCTGTCGCTTTTCTGGTCCTGGGGCGTGAGCAAACGTTCTTCGTAGGGCAGGCCCGCCTCTTCCAGCGCCCAGCGCACCCGGAGGTCGCGCACGAGCCCCTGTGCAAAAGGCGGCACCCAACGAAACGCGCTGATTCTGATCTGGTCCATTTGGATCCAGCCTGCGCTCAACCGCGGCTCGAAGGCAATCGTGATCGGGGGCCGGACCCCTTGCACGATGAATTGAAGCCGCGGGGCACCACCAAGACCGTTATCGGGACGTGCGTGCTCCCGTCAGCCCTTGGTCGCCCCCGAGGTCAGGCCACCGATGATCTGGCGTTGGGCCACGGCGTACAACGCGAGAGCGGGCACCATCGCGAGCACGACGTACGCCAGGATGCGTGCGGTGTCGGCCGCGTACTGCCCCTGGAACTGGGTGACCCCGAGTGGCAGCGTCCAATAGGCGGGGTCGTTGAAGACGATCAGCGGCAGCATGAAGCTGTTCCAGCTGGCGACGATCGCCAGCACCGACACCGTGGCCAGCGCCGGTCGGGCCATGGGCAAGAGGATGCGCCAGAAAAAGCCCAGCGGCGTGCAACCGTCGAGGATCGCCGCCTCCTCGACGTCGGCCGGAATCGTCCGGAAAAAACCACGCAGGATAGTGATCGTCACCGGTAGCCCGAAGGCCACCTGCGGCAGGATCACCCCCAGCGGGTTGTCGAGCAGATTCAGCCCGCGCAAGAGCAGGTACACGGGCAGGATCGCCACCGCAAACGGGAACATCAGCCCGATCGTGAACAGCGTGAACAAGAGCTCACGGCCGCGGAAGGCGTAGCGCGCGAAGACGAACGCCGCCAGCGCGGAGGCGAGCACGACCAGCACGGTGGTCACCACCGCAATCAGCAGGCTATTGCCGAGCGGCCACCAGAACGCGGCCGACCCGAGGACCTCGGTGTAGTTCTCGATGACCCACGGGGACGGCAGCGCGAACGGACGCGTCGCCAGCTGGCCGTTGTCCTTGAACCCGCCGAGAACGCCGAACAGCACTGGCACGACGATGACGAGCCCCACCACGACGCAAATCGCGTGCAGCGACCAGGCGCGCAGCGCCGACATCTCGCGCCGGCTCATCGGATCGCTCCCATCGTGGTCACCGCGCCCTCGATGTCGCGCCGCAGCACGAAGCGCTGGTACATCAACGCGAACACCAGGCTGATGAGGAATATCGCCACGCTGATGGCGCTCGCGTAGCCCACCTCGTAACGCCGAAACCCGTTCTGGAACATCGTCACCGCCATGGTCTCCGAGGCGTGGATCGGCCCGCCGCCGGTGAGCACCCAGACGATGTCGAACAGCTGAATGGCACCGATGATCGAGAGGAACACGCTGATCCGGAGCGTCGGCCCCAACAGCGGCAGCGTGATGCTCCGGAAAATCTGCCCGGTGGCGGCGCCGTCCATCATCGCCGCCTCGATCAGCTCGGGAGGAATCTCCTGCCGGCCCGCCAGGTATAGGCTCATGTGGAAGCCGAAGTACTTCCACGAGGTCACGAAGAACAGCGCCACCAGCACCGTCTCCGGATCGGACAGCCAGGTCTGGCCTGATACACCGAACACGTCGAAAATCTCGTTGACCAGGCCGCCGTTGGGCGACAGCACCATGGCGAACAGGATGCCCGTGATCACCTCGGACAGCACGTACGGGGCGAAGAAGATCAGCCGGTACAAACCGCGGAAGCGCAGGCGCTGGTTGAGCAACAGCGCCAGGCCGAGCGCTACCGGTAGCTGCACCAGCACCGACAGCAGCACCAGGACCAGGCCGCGTTTCAGGTCACCGATGAACACCTCGTCCTCGAGCAGGCGGACGAAATTATCCAGCCCGACAAAGTTCGTCGGCACCCCCCCAAGCCCGTTCCACTTGAACAGGCTGGTGTAGACGCCGAGCACCATCGGAAACAGCACCAGGCCGACGAAGAGCAGCAACGCCGGCAGCGTGAACAGAACGATCGACAGCCGGCGCATCCAGCTACAGATTCTTCGCGGTCTTGGCGATGGCCTGCGCCACCGCCTGCGGGCTCGTGCTGCCGGCGACGAGCTCGGCGACGCTGTCATTGACCTGCTGCCCGATCGCGGGCGGGTAGGCCTGGTCGAGGTAGAGCTGGAACCCGCTGGCCTGGGTAAGCGCGGCGTGCACCACTTTCAGGTTGGGATCTTTGATCGCGTCCTCGGCGCCCTTGACGACGGGCAGCACGCCAGCCGCGGCTGCCTTGCGCTGGCTCTCCGGCGAAAGCAGAAACCCGAGCAGCTCGAGCGCCTCCGGTGGCGCGTTCTTGCCGACGGCGAAGCCGTTGCCGCCGCCGAGCACCTCGCTGGGTGAGCCCTTTCCACCTTCCAGCGCGGGGAACGGGAAGAAGCCGAGCTTGTCCCCGATGCCCTTCTTGTCGGTGGAGTAGGCGGCCGCGGTGGCTGGCGCCCACTGACCCATCAGCTCCATCGCCGCCTGGCCGTTGCCCATCATCGCGGCCTGCCCGTCGCTGAACCTGGTACTTCGCGCCGAGGAAACCGGGCTGGAACGGCGCGAGGTCGATCAGCTCCTCGAGCTTCGCGCCGGCCGTCACGAAGTCGGGCCGGTCGAACGCTCCCGTCGCGGCCGCGTCCGCCATGCCGGCCACGCCACCCTGCCGGATTGCGAGATACGACCAGTAGAAATGCGCCGGCCACTTCTCCGCGCCGGCCAGCGCAATCGGAACGACGTTGGCAGCCTTCAGCTGCCGCACGGTTTCGAGCAGCTCAACCCCAGGTCTTCGGCGTGCTCTTCACACCCGCCTTCGCGAACAGCTCTTGATTGTACCAGAACCCAACCATGCCCAGATCGTACGACACGCCGTACTGCTTGCCGTCGATCCGGTAGCTGCCGAGGCCACTCGGCGAGACGTTGCGCAGGAACGCCGTCGCCTCGCCGCTGAGCTCCTTGACCAGCCCCGCCTCGACCTGCTGCCGGAGGACCCCGCCACCCCAGGAGTTGAAGATGTGCGGCGGATTGCCGGCCTGGGTGACCGTGGTGAGCTTGGCCTTGAAGGCCTCGTTCTCGAGCGGGGTGACATTGACCTTCACTCCGGCGTGGGCGGCCTCGAAGTCCTTCGCCAGCCCGGCGAAGACCGAGAGCATCGGATCGGTGTTCTGGATGTGCCACCAGTCGAGCGTCTTCGAGCCCGACGACGCCCCGTCGCCCTTGCGACAGGCGGCGAGGAATGCGGCCCCCGCGGTGGCACCGACGACCCCGAGGAACGATCGACGCCGCAGGCCATTGAGGGTGGTCATTTGGCGCGCAAGCTACGGCGCCGGCAACGGCCGGTCAAGGCTTGCCGAGAACGGCGCATCAGGCGGCACCACGCCATACGGCATGCCGAGCCAGAGCTACGTCGACACGGCCAAGCGGCGCTGAAGCAGCTCTCGCACTGCCTGGGTGGGTGCCGAGCCAAGTGCTCGCTCCCGGTGCCGCTGAGCCATTTCGAGATTCCCGGCGCGCCGATGCAGGTCGCCCAATACGGCGTCCCAGAGGTAGGACCCGACGAGCCACGCAGGGGGCATGAGCCCCTGCAGCACGGCCAGCGCTGCCTCGGGCCCTTGCCACTCGGCAATGGCCACTGCCCTATTTAGCGTGTGCAGCGGCGATGGGGCGATGCGCTCGAGCATCGAATACAGGTCAGCGACCTCGTGCCACCGGGTCTGCCCGAAAGAGGGTGCAAAGCAGTGCTCGGCCGCGATGCCCGCTTCGGCATGGAAGCGTGAGAATGCCTCCCCGCTCGCGGCCCGCGCCAACCATTCCGCACCGACGCGCATCCTTTCACGATCCCACAGCGATCGATCCTGCTCTTCCAAGAGCAGTAGCCCACCCACCCCATCCTCTCGCGCCTCCAGCCTGGCCGCGTGCAGGTGCATGAGCGCGAGCAGGGCGAAGGTCTCGGGAAGCTCGCCCACGGGGTGCTCTGCCAGGAGCGTGGCCAGCCTGACGGCTTCGTCGCAGAGCTCGCGCCGGATCGCGAGGCCCGCGTGAGCAGAGAGGTATCCCTCGTTGAAGAGGAGGTAGAGCACCTCATACACGCTGGGCAAACGGGACCTCAATGTCTCGAGCGGCGGCGTCTCCACGTCAGGCGCAAGCTCCCGCAACCGATCGCGCGCGCGGCTCAAGCGCTTCTGTACATTTGCTTCGCTGATGAACAGCCGCAACGCGATTTCCGCTGTGCTGAAACCGCACAACGTCTTGAGCGCCAGGACCAGCCGGGATTCTCGAGGGATCAGCTCATCGCAGCAGATGAAGAGCATCCGCAGCAGGTCGTCCCGTACCTCGCCAGCGAAACCTGAAGGCGCCGGGAGGTCGCAGCCTTCCACGAAATCGAGGGCCGCATTTTCGAGAATCTGAAGGCGACCTGCTTTCTGGCGCAGCTCTCCCATGAGCTGATTGTGGGCGACCCGGTACAGCCAAGCACCAGGGTCGTTGGGAAGGCCCTGGGTCGTCCACGCCGTGAGCGCGGCCATGAGAGCGGCCTGAACCGCGTCCTCTACGAGCTCGATATGCCGCACGCCCGCCTTGCGCGTGAGGACCGTCACCAGCCGGCCGTATTCGTGCCGGAAGAAATGCTCGACCAGACCAGGAGCTGTCAGGAGCCCGCAATCTCCCGGATCTCGATGCTCGACCCCGGCATCATCAACCCGGGCCCCTCCGTCGCGATCTCGAGCGCGCGCTCGTAGCTCTCGGCGGAGACGATCATGAAGCCTCCGACGATTTCTTTCGTCTCGACGAAGGGACCGTCCGTCACACCTGTGGCGGTCGCTATCTTTCCGCCGGGCATTAGTTTGCCTCCCATGTCCAGGATGTTCGCCTTGAACTTCTCCTTCCAGGCGTTAAAGGTGGCGTACATCTCCTGCATCTGGGCTGGGGACGGCGGCTGAGGCTTCACCTCACGCGGGCTCCGTTGGATGAACAAGTATTTCTGAGTTGGCATCATGGTCTCCCATTGTGCTTGCGCCGGCCGCTCTAGCCAGCACCTAACGACGCGCGAGACACAGCGGATCGGACACTCGACAGCTTTTTTTGCTAACGTTTGGAAACGTTACAGCTTTCAGTCCTGGGCGAAAGGCATTTTTTGCGCGCCTGGGCTGGGCGCACGGGAGGGGCGCACGCCGATGCAGACGGCCGGGCACGTCGGTGGCAAAGTGCGGCTCATGGTCGACGTTCTCACCGAGATCGAAATCGATTGCCCGCATGAGCGGGTTGCCGCATTCGCAACCGATCCATCAAACGCTCCAGAGTGGTATGTCAACATCAAGGCAGTGGAGTGGAAGACTGCGCCGCCGCTCGCAGTCGGCTCTCGGCTCGCCTTCGTGGCGCACTTCCTCGGTCGCAGGCTAGCCTATACGTACGAAATCGCGGATCTGGTTCCAGGCGAACGTCTCGTGATGCACACCTCCGAGGGGCCGTTTCCCATGGAAACAACCTATACATGGCAACCCGCGGGGCCGCAGCGCACGCGCATGACCTTGAGGAACCGCGGAGAGCCGAGCGGGTTCTCGAAGCTAGCGGCCCCGTTCATGGCGGCCGCGATGCGCAGAGCCAACAATAAGGACCTCGCACGACTGAAGACCCTGATGGAGCGCTCCTGATGGGTGCGATGGCACCGAGCGACGGCTAACGTGACTTGTCGGCGCGGCGCGCAGGAAGCGTAACGAGCGCAGTGCGAATCAGCCCACGCAGCGCCGCGGTGGGGATGCGCTTACCGGGCAGAAGCCGCACGAACCGCACCTGCTTGCCCATGGGTTCGAGCAGCCCGTCAGGATCTGCAAGCCGGTGGCCGTGCTCGAAACCGAGCCGCACATGGTCGCGTTGCGGCGCAATGAAGCAGAAGTAATGCGGCGACCGGTATCCGATGAGCTTCCAGCCAGGATAGCCGGCTTCGCTGGCGTCGGGCGCCGCAGCGCGCACGACGACGCGCAGCTTCTGAGCCAGGGCTCGAATCCCCTCCCCATGGCCCTCTAGGATGTCCTCGGGAGGCACCGCGGTGCGGCCTCTGGACTTCGACGGCGACGCGCGAGCGACCAAAACGGCCCGCCGCGCCCACGCCAACAGCTCAGCGTCGTCGTCCAGAGTCTCGCTCGGGACCTCGTGGTAGCTCGCGAGGGTCGAACCCTTTCGTGGCTGAAAGGGCTCGCAGCCACGTTGCACGAATGCCTCGCGCGTCGTCTGGTCCGTCTTCAGGTACACGCGCCCCTCGTATAGGATGGCGAACATCGTGCCTTCAGAGTAGACGCCGGTGCCGCCAAACATGGAGCGCGACTCGAGCTCGGGCAATGATTTCAACGCGTCTTCTAGCCACTCCCGCATCGAGTCGAGCCGCGTCGGTTCTACGGCTTCGCGAGGTGCTCGCGAAGAGCGTCTGGGCGTGGCGGACTTCTGTCTCATGAGCCTAGGCCGAGGCGAACAGCGCCTCCAGGTTGTCGAGACAGCCGTTCCACCCTTTCTGGTGGTCGACCCGCGTCTCCTCCGCGTCGATCGACTCGTGCACTACGATCACCTCGGTGCCTCCGTCGCGCGGCTCGAAACGCACCGTCACTCGCGAGCGTTCCGGAGACGGAGTCGTCTCGCGCTCGATCTCCCAGGTGTAAACCAGCCGATGCGGCGGCTCTACAACCTCGAAGGTGCCCGAGATCCACAACACGCCGCCGTCGGGGAGCTGGTTGGCGATGCGGTACGCACCCCCGACTCGCACGTCCATCTCGGCCGCGCAGCACGTCACGGGCCTCGGACCCCACCATCGGCGCAGCTGCTCTGGCTGCGTCCAGGCTTCGAATACGCGGGAGGCAGAAGCCTGATGGTGCGGCGAACCACTAGCGCGATTGAGCTGCTCACGGTATCTTTCCTCTCTTGCCGCGACGCGGAGCAACCAATGGTTCCTCGTCCTCGAGGGCTGGTCGACTCCTCGCAGCACGCGAAATTCACCGGTGCACCCGCCGAAATCGGCGCTCGCGTCGGTGAGGCCTGGTCGGCCTACGGCGGCAAGATCTCCGGCCGCAACATCGAGCTCGTCGACGCCGCCCGCATCGTACAAACCTGGCGTGCGGGTAACTGGCCCGAAGGCGTTCACTCGATCGTGCGGTTCGAGCTGAAAGCCGAGCGGGACGGCACGAAGGTCCTGCTCGATCATGACGCGCTAGCCGACGACCAAGTGCCACACATCGACGGCGGCTGGGAAAAGATGTACTGGGAGCCGCTGCGCAAATACCTCGCAGTGTAGGCACTTCGTGGTGGGGACCCCGTCGAGTCCCTTCGCGGTTCGACTTCCGTCAGCGGTCAGAACACCTCGTCGGGAACTTGGTTGGCTTCCACCTGAAGTGAATGCGGTGCTCATAGGCGAGGATGGAGTCGTAAATCTGCCCGTAATCGAGCTGCTCTTGTGTCGGATTGACACCACCTCTCAGCGACTCGAGATAGGCAGCCGTCGAATCCTGCAATCTCGCCAGCGCCGGCCGTCCGTAGTCCGAAACGTGGACGTCTGCGGGAATGGGTTGCCCATTCGCATCGAGAATTGGATTGCCTGCAGCATCCAACTGCACTTGTCCGTCATTGAAGGCGAGCAGCGCACGCAGCCGCTCGCACTGTACCGACTCGCTCGTCTCGAAGGTGTCCCCGACCGAGTCACGACCGGCCCGCTCGAGGGCCCTCTGTTGCTTCCGGGTCAGGGTGTTCCAGACGGTCGTCTTGTTGAGCAAGACGAATCCGAGCAGGAACGGTTGGTGCCAAGACGGGAAATGAACAAACCGGAGGCCCTTATGGCCGGGGTTTTGGAGCGATTGGGGCACCGGTGCAGGCCCTGGATCCGGGTAGAACAACGCCAAGTCATCCATCGGTGTTGCTTGCTCGAACCCTGTAACGGCTCCCGATTGTATGGCGGCGAGGTTCGACAAACCCGAGATGGCGTTGACGAACGTCAAGTTCTTCGCCGGGATGCTCCCGTCCGCAACCATCGCGTCGCAGGCGCCGTCCAGGATAAACTGCCCAGGGGGTAGGTAGCGAAGGGTCCAGCCCGAGGTACAAAGGCCAGCCATACCCACGGGTGCCGTGTTCTCGCACGCGGACTCGCCCTCGCATTTCGCCCTGCCGATCGGCGCCTTGAAGTGGCCTGCGATCTGCGGGTTGCTCGAGAGAACCGGGATGATTTTCACGTTGAGGTTGCGCGCATCGAGCAGGGACTGCGCCAGGTCGAGGCCACCCCCGTCATACAACCAGTCGAGGGTCTGTCTGTAGTTGAGGTGGAACGGGGCCATGGAGAGATAAAAAAGCCCCCACGTGGGGTTCAGCGCACCGCCAGTGTCGTAAGCGGCATCTCGCGAGTCGTTGCTGATCCCTACCTGCTGGATCACCGTGTTCGGCGCTGTTGGGCTCCAGCCCGCGATGGAGAACTTCACCCCGTTGTTGGTGTAGGCAGCCGCCTTCTCCATGAAAATCTTGATGGCGCCATAGTTGGGGCTATCAACGTCGCTGACGCTCGTTTCGCTTCCACCCACTGACGGGTTTGGGGAAAAACTTCGCATCGGTATGTCAATCACCACCGAAAGGGCGCTGGTGGTGACACCAATTCTGTCGACATCCTCCCTATCGACATTGTCCTCCGACCAGCTCATCGAACAAGCGCTGAGGGCGAGACCACCCGCCGAAAAAAATAGGTGTGCGAGACGACCTGTAAATGTTGCAGGCTGCTTGAGCTTCAATGGGCACCTCCCTCGGTGTTGTTTGTGCGTGCGGGTAGAGAACGCTCGTAAGCCGCGCCGAGGCGCGAGGTCAAGACGATGCCGAGTCGCTTTAGCTCGTCGACGCGGTTCTGCGAAACGCCTCGACCCTAGGCATCTGTATGCCAGCAGTTACATAGGGCGCTCCCTTCGTACGACCTCCGAAACGCACCGCCGATCGCTCGAGGTTCAGTCCAGGGCGCCGCAGAAGGCAGGCTTGGCGTTGGCTTTGTTGCGGATCGTTGGCGCTGGTTGCTGTCGGGTCCGACACGCTCGACATCGCGGCAAGCTTGTGACCAAGCTCGGCTTTCGACGCATCGAAGCTTGAGAGAGGGTGGACTCGTGCAAACGACTCGAACAAATGTTCCTCAGCGTGCAATGTTCCTCAGCTTGCTTTTGTCGCTGCCGACCGGCTGTGGCGATGGCACAGACAATGGAACTGACGGCCGCTTGCTGACTGGCGCGCCCTCCATCCTGGTGGATTTGGATCCAAACAGTACGGCCATGACATTCACGGTCGAGAACATCACTGCAAACCCGCAAGGTCAGCTTTACTTCTCCGATCGCGAGAGCGGCAATATTCTTCGCGTCGACCCTGCGGCGCCCACGCCGGTGGTTGTCGGCAAGATCGAGGACCGCACGGACCCTGCCACCAACATGCCTCAGAAAGCCAACGGCGGGGGCCTCGTATTCACGGCAGCGGGAGACCTGTTGATAGCGGCAGGGCCGTTTGGGGAAGTCGTACGTCTCACGGCGAGCGAGCTCAACGCGGCAAACCCCGGCTCCGCTTCGGCTTTCGTCACGGGTGTGCAAGGAGCTAACGCTGTGCTGCTGGACGGCGACAATTTGTACGTCTCGGGCGGCAACACCGGCAATCTCTACCGAGCTCCGGCGAGCGGTGGTGTGGCAGAGCTGTGGGCGCAGATCGCCCCGAACACGCGCAGCGTTCCACCCGACAACTTCATGCAGTCCGTTGTATCAAATGGGCTTGCGATCGATGCCAGCGGCGCGCTGCTGGTCGCCGATACCGCCCGGGGTGCAATCTGGAAAATAACCAAGAATTCAGACGGTAACGCGGGCACCCCAGAAACCTTGATCCAGAGTCCGCTCCTCTATGGCGTGGATGGCATCACCTTCGACCCGCAAGGCAGGTTGTGGGCGGCCGTCAACGAGCGCAATGCGCTGGTCGTCGTGCACGACGGGCAGGCTGAGGACGCGCACAAGAACGACAATGCCGGGCCCTTGGAGTTCCCCGCGGCAGTGGTGTTCGTCGGTAACGTCGGCTACGTCCCGAACTACGATCGGCCGCGTGCAGATAACCTCGCCGTAGACGGAATGACGTCGTCGGCCGGCATCGGCTCTTCGATAGTGAAGTTCAGCCTCTGAAAGAGGTCCTGCCGAATCAGGGCATCCGAGCCCCCCCCGGTGTGGCTTGCCCTTCTGGATGGTCCCGTATTCGGGGCAGAAGTGTGATAGTCGAGACGGCGTGGCAAACCTGGATCTCGAGCGCCGGCAGTTCTTGGGACTTTTTGCAGCGACGACGGCGGTGTTGGGCTGTCATGGCGCGCAGGCTGCGCCTGCCGCGCAGCCACCCCCGGCCGACGAATGGGCGGCGGTGCGGTCACAGTTCGATGTTTCGCCCGAATGGGTGCATCTGGCCGGCTTTCTCTTGGCCTCACACCCGCGTCCGGTGCGCGAGGCGATCGAGCGCCATCGCCGCGCGCTCGATGACAACCCCGCGCTGTATGTCGAGCAGAACGCGTTTGACGCGGCGCCCATGTTGAAGCCTGCCGCGGACTACCTCCAGAGCCGGACCGATGAGATAGCTCTCACCGACAGCACGACGATGGGGCTCGGCACGTTGTACGCGGGTCTGCCTCTCAGCGCCGCGGACGAAGTGCTGACCACGACCCACGACCACTACTCCACCCACGAGTCGCTCCGGCTCTGCACCGAGCGTTCGGGCGCCGGCTGGCGGAAAGTGAGCCTCTACGAGCAACCTGCCCAGGCATCCGTGGCAGGCATGCGCCAGGCCATCGAGCAGGCGATTGGCCCGAAGACTCGAGTCGTGGCGATCACGTGGGTGCATTCCAGCACCGGAGTGCGAGTGCCCGTGCGCGAGATCTCGGAGGTCATCGCGGTCGCGAACCGCAGCCGGGCCGCGGAGCGGCGCATCCTGCTCTGCGTCGACGGAGTGCATGGCTTCGGCATCGAAGACGTGACGATGGCCGGGCTCGGTTGTGACTTCTTCGTCGCGGGGACGCACAAATGGTTGTTCGGTCCGCGTGGCACCGGAATAATTTGGGGCAAGGCCGAGCTGTGGCCTCTCCTCCGCCCGACAATCCCCCATTTTGGCCAGGCCGCGTACGAAGCCTGGATGACGGGCGCGGCGCCCCCGCCGACGAGCGCGGACATGATGACTCCGGGGGGCTTTCACTCGTTTGAGCACCGCTGGGCGCTGGGCGAGGCGTTCAAGTTTCATCTGGCGATGGGCAAGGCCAAGGTGGCTAGCCGTATTCACGAGCTCAACCGGCAGTGCAAGGAAGGCTTGGCACAAATGAAACACGTGACCTTGCACACCCCGCTCGCGGACGAGGTATCTTCGGGGATCATCACGTTTGAGGTCCGCGCTCTCACGCCGAAAGCCGTGGTCGAGCGTTTGCATGCCAAGAGCATCGTCGCCTCGACCACCCCGTATGCCACGAGCTACGCGCGCCTTGCGCCGGGGCTGCTCAATTCTCCAGCCGAGATCGAGCGCGCCTTGTCGGAAATTCGTGCGCTGGGCTAAAGGGGTGAGATGCGCCGCCCTTGGCTTTCTCACGTAACCCTGTGCGGGCTCATCCACATCGTCGCGGGCTGCGCCTCACCCGCGGTGCAACCCTCCGAGGTGGGCGGCGCAAAACCCAGCGATGCGCTGGCCGCGCCTCTCACCGAGTGCCCGCGAGCCAGCACGCTCGAAACGGCGGCGATTGCCGAGGAGGCGACGTGCCTCTTGCGGCGGTACATTCAGATCGACACCACGAACCCACCGGGCAATGAGATCGCGGCGGCTCGTTTCCTCGCGCAGGTGCTGGAGCGTGAGGGCATCACGGCCGAAATCGTCGAATCCGCCCCCGGCCGCGCCAACCTGATCGCGCGCTTGAAGGGTAAGAGCCCTGGCCACGCGTTGATGCTGATGCACCACATGGACGTCGTGCCGGCTTCCGCGGCAGAATGGAGCGTCGCGCCGCTGTCCGGTGTGCTCGAAGCGGGCAACGTTTGGGGTCGAGGCAGCCTCGACAACAAAGGCGCAGGGGTCGCGGAGCTCTTGGCTTTCGTCTTGTTTCAGCGTCTCGCAGTGCCCCTCGAGCGCGACCTGGTGCTGGTGGCGGTCGCGGACGAAGAATCGGGTGGCACCTGGGGCGCACGTTGGCTAGTGGAACAGCGACCCGATTGGTTCAAGGACGTAGAGTTCGTCCTCAACGAGGGCGGCGGAGTGCTCGAGCTGCCCACGGGTCAGCGGCTGTATAGCGTCGAGATTGCCCAAAAGGCGCCCTTGTGGTTGCGTGTCACGGCCCGAGGCACCTCCGGTCACGGGGGCGCCCCGAGCCCGAATTCCGCTGCCGCGGTGTTGGTTCGCGCGCTCGCCCGCCTGGAGGGCCACTCGTTCCCGATCGAGGTGTTGCCGGAGGTGCAGGCGGTGTTCGCGGCGCGCGCCGCGGGCAAGCCCGAAGCGGATCGCCCTCGCTATATGAACCTCAGCGCGTCGCTCGGGGAGCCGGCTTTTCGTGCACGGTTTCTGCAGGATCCACACGACGCCGCGCTCGTGCGAAACACGCTGGCCATCACCATGCTCGCCGCTAGCCCCAAGGAGAATGTCGTCGCGGATAGCGCGTCCGCGGTGCTCGACGCGCGGCTACTTCCCGGGCAAGACCCCGCGGCCGTCACTCGGCAGATCTCCGCCGTATTGGCTGAGCCTGCGCTCGAGATCGAGCCGCTCTTGTCCTGGCAGGCGCACCGCTCCCCGCGCGACACGGCGCTGTTTGCTGCCATCCAACGACTGGCCGAGGAGCGCCACCCGGGTGCTCCGGTCACCACCAACGTCATCGGCGGCTTCACCGATTGCAACGCAGTGCGCGCCAAGGGCAAAACGTGCTACGGATTTCTGCCCCTGCACATCACCTTCGATGACATCGCACGCATCCACGGCAAAGATGAACGCATCTCCGTCGAGGCGTTGAGCCAAGCCGTCATCGACCTGCACGCGCTCGTGAGGCAGCTCGGCGCCGGCGCTGCGCGCTGACAGCGCTCGCCGCGCCTCGTCACAGGCTAGTGGGAAGCAACGCGGCCTCGACGGCGGCTGCCAGCTCTTGCATGCTGAAGGGCTTGCGCAGAAAACACTGAAACGACCCGGGCGTGAGGCGACGCTCCATAGATGTGTCGAGATATCCCGAGGTGATCACGATCGGCACCGTGAAACCTTCGGCGCGCGCCAGGCGCACCACTTCGGCGCCGTCCATCTCGGGCATGCTCATGTCGAGCACGACCAGATCGGGACTGCCCTCTCGGATGGCACCCAGCCCGGCATGGCCGTTCGACGCCTCGAGGACCTGGTAGCCACGCCGCTCTAGCGAGCGCCGGAGCAGAGAACGAACCACCGCCTCGTCATCCACCACCAATACCTTGCAGGGTGTCACCGCTCCGTGCGCCCGGGCCCGAGGTGCTTCCGACGCACTGCGCTCGGCGGCGGGCAGCAGGATCGAAAAGCGACTGCCCTGGCCAAGCTCGCTTTCGACCGCGACTGCGCCGCCGTGTGCGGAGACGATACCCAGGCATGAGGCCAACCCGAGCCCGTGTCCCTTGGCCTTGGTGGAAAAGAAGGGCTCAAAGACGCGCTGAAGTGTCGACGAGTCCATGCCCACGCCGGTGTC
>JANOIG010000361.1:0-5370 GCA_031407405.1 Deltaproteobacteria bacterium | reverse complement strand
CCGTGAGTGGCGGCCCGAAGCGCAAAACTGAGGCCAGCGATGCCAGAGCCGAGCACCAAGTAATCAGTCGTATTCATAGAATCACCTCGCCCGGAGCAGCCTCGCAGGCAAGACGGGCGAGGTGCCGTGTCGCGCGCCTATCGGCATTGCAAAGGATCAGCCCCATAGCACGAGCAAGCCTGCGCTCAGCCATGTGTGGCGTGGCGGGGTTTGCCGAGCAAACGGCCGGCCTTGCCATTTGGTTCCGAGCGATGAAGGCCGTACCCGCCCGGTGTGGGATTTCTCGCGGCCGCCAACGGCATGGGCTCAGATCTTTGTCGAGGCGCGCGCCAAAAACTCGTGATGCACGACCTCCGCATCGTATTGGATGAGGCGTCCATTCTCGAGGATTGCCCCGGCAAAGGCCGAGCCCATGTAGGGCAGAGGACTGAAGAAGGAGAAGTAGCACCGTGAAGATTCTGGTAGCTCTAAAGCGCGTCGCCGACCCGGATAATGCCAATAAGATCCGCATCGTGGCAGGCGGCGAGAAGGTCGACACAGGCAACCTGGAGTGGAAGCTCAACCCATTCGACGAGTATGCTCTCGAGGCGGCCCTGCGACTGACGGAGGACGGCAAGGCCCCCAAACAGCGCCTGGGCGAGGTGGTGGCGGTCACGCTCGGTCCGAAGGAAGCCGAAACCAATCTCCGTTCCGCGTTGGCGACGGGCGCCGATCGCGCCATTCGCGTCGAGGCACAGGACGAGCAACTCGATGGCCACCTCGTCGCTCTAGCGCTCCGCAAGCTCGTCGAGGAGGAACGGCCGGACCTAGTCTTGATGGGCAAACAAGCCGTCGATGGCGATACCAACCAAGTCGGCCAGATCTTGGCCGAGCTGCTCGACTATCCGATGGCCACGTTTGCGGCAACCATCGAGGAGGAAGCGCAGGGCCTGCGCGTCAGCCGAGAAGTTGATGGTGGAGTATGTGTGGTGCGGCTGAAGTTCCCAGCCGTGGTGACTGTGGATCTGCGCATCGTGGCGCCAGCCAGCGTGTATTCACAGAAGACGGATCGCGCCTTCAAATACAACGACGGTGTCCGTTTCGCGCCGCTGCCCGCGATCATGCAGGCCAAGAAGAAAAAGCTCGACGTCAAAACCCTCGCCGACCTCGTCGTCAATACACCACTGCGTACGCGCTACCGCAAATTTGCCCCACCGGCCACGCGCCGGGCGGGCGCAAAAGTCAAAAGCGTGGCGGAGCTCGTGGATAAGCTTGCCAATGAAGCCAAAGTCATCTGACTCGGAGAATCGAAGATGAGTGAAGTTCTAGTCGTTGCTGAGCTGTCCGATGGCAGCGTGCGAAAGACAACCCACAGCTCCATTCGCGCTGCTCGCAAAATCAACGAGCTGTCTGGGGGTACGTTCTCGATTTTGGTGCTGGGGGGACCTGCCGCAAAGGATGCCGCCCAGCAGCTCGTCGGATATGGGGCCGCGCGCGTTTTGGTCTGCGCGGACGCCACCCTCACCCACTATCTCGCTGAGCGTTACGCGCCCGTGGTGGCAGCCGCGGCGCCGGGTTTCGATGTTCTGCTCGCTACGGCCTCCAGCTACGGCAAGGATCTGATGCCCCGAGTGGCGGCTCGGCTCGACGCGGCGTACGCCGCCGACTGCTCCGACGTGAGCCTCGAGGCGGGGCAGCTGACGCTGAAGCGGCCCATGTATGCCGGCAACGCCTATGGCTTTTGCACGCTTTCCACCACCCAGCAGGTGGTGAGCGTGCGCCAAAGCGAGTTTGAGCCGGCCGAGCCCTCGGGTGGGAAAAGTGCGGTGGCGGACGTCGCCTTGGCCGCACCCGGTGGCGCAGCCGAACGGGTCGAGTTCGTCTCTCTAGATCAGGTCAAGAGTGAACGCCCGGAGCTGGCGGAGGCACGCGTCGTCGTCTCCGGCGGTCGCGCGCTAAAGGAAGATTTTTTTAAGGTTTTGGAGCCTCTGGCTGACAGCCTCGGCGCGGCAATCGGTGCGAGCCGGGCCGCCTGTGATGCGGGCTACGCGCCGGGCGACTTCCAGGTGGGTCAAACCGGCAAGGTGGTCGCTCCCGAGCTGTACTTGGCGATCGGCATCTCCGGAGCCATCCAGCATATTGCCGGGATGAAGAGCTCCCGAATCATCGTGGCTATCAACAAGGATGCGGAAGCACCGATTTTTCAGATCGCGGACTATGGCTTGGTGGCGGATCTCTTCCAAGCGGTGCCCGAATTGGTCACGGCCCTGAAGGCAAGAAAGGCGTAGCGGGGCGGCCTCCGGCTACGGCGTGGAATCCCTAGCCGAAGGGAAAAATAGTGGAAAAATAGGGCCTGCAGAGCCGAAGGCGCGCCTTGACAGGCCGCCTGACATCACGCATCCTCCGCCGGCCGATGGCGGCTGAGGACAGTTTCCCAAGGCACTTCCTGGGGCTTCTAAGGCCACCTCCTAAGACGCCGTCGTGATTGGCAAATGTCACGGTTCGTGGGTACGAGATCCACGAACGCCTTCCGGGGCGTAGCGCAGTTTGGTAGCGCGCACGGTTCGGGTCCGTGAGGTCGGCAGTTCAAATCTGCCCGCCCCGACTTCATACACCGAGAGAGCTAGCCGCGGGTCCTCAGAAAATCGAGGGCCTCGGCCTTTGGGGCCTCGTTAGGCCCGTGAGGCTGCTGTCGTGGAGGCCCCTGTTGCTGGGCATGGCGCTGTTGCGCGAGTGGACGACGCCATGAGAGCGATGGGAATCTCCTGTCTCCAAATGGGCGCGGGCATCGAGATTCCCGCCTTCGGATCCCTCTACCTCAATTTCATTTGTGCCATCGATTCAATAGAATCGATCGAGACATTCAATGCACATCCTCGACATCTTCGAGAAGCAGGCGAGCACCTGTTCCTTCGAGTTCTTTCCTCCAAAGACCGCGGAAGCCGCAAACAGCCTGTACGGCACGCTGCGCAACCTCGAGCGTCTGAATCCTTCGTTTGTGTCCGTGACCTACGGAGCCGGCGGGTCTTCGCGCCAGTTGACGCACGACCTGGTGCTCCGGATTCAACAGACCACCGAGCTCACGGCTGTGCCCCACCTCACCTGCGTCGGCCACTCCGAGCCCGAAATAGACGAAATACTTCAGCGCTATGCCGCGGCAGGCGTGAGCAACGTGCTCGCTCTCGGTGGTGATTTGCCAGCGGACCGGCCCGCGCACGATCGAGGCCGCGACGCCTTTCAGCACGCAATCGACCTGGTGAAATTCATCCAGAGGTTCAACGCACGAGGGGGGCACCCGGATGGGCGGGGCTTTGGGGTGGGCATTGCCGCGTTCCCCGAAGGGCATCCGGCAACTCCAAATCGGCTTTTGGAAATGGAATTTCTAAAAGCCAAGGTCGACGCCGGCGCCGATTACATCTGCACCCAGCTGTTCTTCGACAATCGAGACTTTTACGACTTCTGTGAGCGCTGTGAGCTGGCGAAGATCCACATCCCCATCATCGCCGGCATCATGCCCATCACGAGCCTCTCAGGCATGCAGCGCATGGCAGAGCTGGCAGCGGGAGCGCGGTTCCCCGCGGGATTGTTGCGCGAGGTCCAACGCCACGCGGGTCAGCCTGCCGAGGTCGAACGAGTGGGGATCGAGTGGGCGACGGAGCAGTGTCGCGGGCTATTGACGGCCGGAGTCCGTGGCATTCATTTCTATACGTTGAATCGGTCTAAAGCCACGCTTGGAATCTGCGACAAATTGTCCTCCCTACTAGCTCGCCCCGTTTCTACTCAGCGCGGTGCCTGACGCCCAATTGGGGCTCTAGCGCCTTCGGATCCAAGTCACGGCCGGGTCAAATTTCCTGAATTTTTCCAATAAGTTAGCACTCCGATCAAAATCTAGTAGCACTGTAAACGCAGCTCCGTTAAAGTGTGATTGCAATTTCCGCTGCTTTTAGGCGGCGACCAAGATAGGAGTTTCCAGTGCCAATAGAGCTGCCAGCCGTGCGCATCCTCATCGTCGATGACGATCGGCAGATCTGCGACTACATGCAGATGTTGTTGGAAAAGGACGGATTCGCGGTAACCGCGCTAACCGATCCGACCCTCGCCGAAGCCGAAATTCGGTCGGGCGACTTTCACGTAATAATACTCGATTTGATGATGCCCAAGATGAATGGCATCGAAGTCCTGCGTCGGATCCGGGCCATTGACAAGGACATCGCGGTAGTGATTTTCACCGCGCACCCGAACCTCGATTCCGCCATCGCTTCGATGAAGCTCGACGCCGTCGACTATTTGAAGAAGCCCTTCAACGTCGACGAGTTCCGTGAAGTGTTGTCGCGCGTGATGAGAAAGAAGGGTTTGGCGCGAACCCCCGAAGAACAGCTCCACAAGATCATCGGGGATACCATTCGCGGCCTGCGCAAAGAGAAGGAGTTGACCCTGAAGCAGATGAGCCGTCGCACCGGGCTCAGTATTTCCTTGCTGTCGCAAATCGAACGCGCGGAGTCGAGCCCGTCGATATCCAGCCTCTACAAGATCGCCGTTGCTTTGGATTCCCGAATTCAGGATTTGTTCGGGAAAGACTGAGTCCAACGATCGCCCGCGAATTCCGCGGCCCCGGCGGGGCGAGGGCCGCAGAATTCGGGGCGAATTGGCTACCTTTGACTCGAGACCATGCTGTTTCTTCGGTCCCGAATCTTTGATTCGGGACGGGTAGGGCGACATGTGCGAGAAAGCCCTGAACCTGGCGCCCGTCGTGGCAATGGCCGTTGACATGGCAAAAAGGGGCGACCATAGTCCGCCGAAATCCGTTTCGCCGATGTAGCTCAGTTGGTTAGAGCAGGCGTTTCATAAGCGCCGCGTCGCTGGTTCAACTCCAGCCATCGGCACCGCAGACCATCGGCGTCGCAGACCAGGGCAGCGGCCATCCCGCATCAAGCGCCGGAAAGTGGCCCGTGCGCTGAAAACGCCCTGACAGCGGCTCACGGAGCTGGGTTCGGCGGTCCGATTTCACCGGCGTCCCCGCTCCCGCTCCCGCTATCCGCTGAGACTGGCGCAGGCGCAGCTCCGGCGCTCCCACCCGTTGCGGGTTCACCGGCTGACCCTCCGTCACCTCCAGCACCGCCACCTGTCTCAGGGCATCGCATGGACGCTTCCATCGAGCGGGGATTGCAATAGACAATCCTGCGACTATCTCCGCACGCCACGACTCCCTCCACACCGAGTAGCCCGAAAACAAGCCAAAGACACCAGCTTTTCATGTTTCCTGTCCGTCAGTTGGGCGCCGCTGGCGACGCGGGAGGCCGACACCGGAGCCCATCATGGGTACGGTTGCCAGTCCTCAGGGGGTTGTCGATGCGAACATTGAATCAAGCCATCCGCATGTAAACCGCCGGT
>JANOIG010000216.1:0-14403 GCA_031407405.1 Deltaproteobacteria bacterium | reverse complement strand
GCCCATCATCGTGCGGACCTATATCAGCCTGTACCAGCAGGAATACGGCGTTTTTCTGGCGGGTACGCTGCTCGCCATCATTCCGCCTGCCATTCTGTTCTTCGCGCTTCAGAAGGAATTCGTGAGCGGCTTGAGCTCGGGTGCCGTGAAGGGGTAAAGAAATTTTTGACTCTGACTGCGAAGCGGGTCAACGCGGGTCAGAACGGGCCGGGGCACTCTAGGTTTTGTGGAAACGCTACCAGCAATGTCTTCCAGCGCTGTGGGGAAATGTGGCAAGATTCCGCATTGTGAATGCTGACTATTTTGCGGTGAGCTGGGGTTTTAGGCGCCTTCAACGCCTCCGGAGTGGGTTGTGGCTCGCTCCCGTGCTGCTCGGGGCCTGCGGGAGTGATGGCGAGGCGGGGGCCCGGTCGACCGCGCTCGACACGTCGAATCGTTCTGGCGTAATGGCCGAGCCGCTCACCTGTGACCCAGAGGGGGCTGTGCCGGTCGAGGTGAGCCAGATGACCTTGGCCGAGGCGTTCAGGGACCATTTCAAGGTGGGTGTGGCGGTCGGCGGTCGTGTTGCCTCCGGGGACGACCCGGCGGCGGCCGAGCTCGCTGCACTGCAATACAATAGAGCAACTCCCGAGAACGCCTTCAAGTGGCAGTCCATTCAGAACGCCGAAGGGATGTTTAACTTCGGGCCGGCCGAGGCGTTTCTGGATTTCGCAGAGCGTAGCGGCATGAAGGAGGTGCACGGTCACACCATCGTGTGGCATCAGCAGGTCCCGGGTTGGGTCTTCCAAGCTCCCGACGGCGGCGCTGCGACGCGGGACCAGGTGCTCGCGCGGCTCGAGGCGCACATGGCCGCCCTGAGCGAGCGGATTGGGGGGCGCGTGCACTACTGGGACGTCGTCAATGAGGCGTATAATGACGATGGCTCAATGCGCCTCACGCCGTGGCGCAGCACCATTGGCGACGATTATCTGGAGCAGGCGTTCATCCTAGCGGATCGGTTCTTCCCCGATGCCAAGCTGGTGTACAACGACTTTGGCATGGAAAACCCGGGCAAGCGCGACGCCGTGGCGAACATGGTTCGTAACCTCAAGTCCAAGGGCATTCGCATCGACGCCGTAGGCTCGCAGGGCCACTTCCGGCTGGAAGCTCCGTCGCCGATGGCCATTGAAGCTTCAATCCTGGCGTTCAGCGAAGCTGGCGCAGAGGTGTTGATCACCGAGATGGACGTGGACGTGTTGCCGGCCGCCGCACAAAATCAGGTCGCCGATTTGTCCATGAATGCGGCGCTGTCGGCGCAGCTGAATCCCTATGCAGAGTGTTTGCCCACGCTCATCGGCGAGCGGGCTGCCCAACGTTGGGGTTCAATCTTCGAGGTGTTCGTGACACACAGCGACAAGATCTCCAGCGTCACGCTCTGGGGCATCTCTGATCGGTACTCCTGGCTCAACAACTGGCCCGTGAACGGCCGTACGAACTACGGTCTACTTTTCGATCGCAACCTTCAGCCCAAGGCGGCTTGGCACAGCGTGATTGAGGCGTCAGGCGTCAGCCCGTGACACCGGTCCCGGACGAAGACGGTTACCAATTGTGGCTGCGGTACCCGCAAGTACGGGTGCCCGAGGTGCTGGCCGCGTACCAGCAGCAGCTCACTTCGATCGTCGCGAGCTCGGGTAGCGCCACGCTCGATGCAGCTGTCTCCGAGTTGCAGAGGGGTCTGCGCGGGCTCTTGGGGCGGGACATTCCCATTGGCAATGACCCGACGCAGCCTGGTGCTTTGGTGCTGAGTAAGCCGGGCGGACCGGTCCTGGACGGCTTCAATGTCTCCGAGCTCCTGAGCACGGTGGGGAATGAGGGCTTTGTGCTGCAGGCAACGTCCACGCCGTCGCAGCCCGCGGGTAGTCAACGGACCGCCATCGCCGCGCTGACCGATCTCGGTTTGCTGTACGGTGCGTTTCATTTGCTCCGGCTGTTGCAGACGGGCACACTCATCAGTGGCATTTCGCTAGTTACGCGGCCCAAGCTGTTGCTGCGCGTGCTCAACCACTGGGATAACCTCGATCGGACCATCGAGCGGGGTTACGCCGGCTTCTCGCTGTGGGACTGGCAAAAGCTGCCGGATTACCTCGACCCTCGGTATGTCGATTATGCCCGCGCCTGCGCGTCGGTGGGCATCAATGGTAGCGTGCTCACGAACGTCAACGCCAACGCGCTGGTCTTGACAGAGCCGTATCTCGAAAAAGTGGCAGCCCTCGCCCGGGTATTCCGGCCTTACGGCGTTCGGGTGTATCTGACCGCTCGCTTCAGCGCCCCGATCGAGATCGGGGGCTTACTCACCGCCGATCCGCGTGACAAGGAGGTGCAGGCCTGGTGGCGCCGGTGCGTGGACAGCATTTATCGCCACATTCCGGATTTCGGCGGCTTTGCCGTCAAAGCCAATTCCGAAGGTCAGCCGGGCCCTCAAAACTACGGTCGCAGCCACGCCGAGGGCGCAAATTTGCTAGCTGACGCGCTGGCAGAGCACGGCGGCGTGATGATGTGGCGGGCGTTCGTCTATGACCACGAGGTGCCGGATGACCGGGCCAAACAGGCCTATAGTGAGTTTGTGCCGCTGGACGGCAGCTTCCGGCAGAACGTGCTGGTGCAGGTCAAGAACGGCCCGATTGATTTCCAGCCGCGCGAGCCACACCACCCGCTCTTTGGGGCGATGCCGAAGACTCCACTCTTGATGGAGTTTCAACTCACGCAAGAGTACCTGGGCTGCGCCACACACCTGGCCTACCTGGGGACGCTGTTCGAGGAATGCCTGGCCTCCGATACATACGCGGCGGGGGTAGGGTCGACCGTGGCGAAGGTCATCGACGGCAGCCTACACGGTCAGCAGCTCACCGGCATGGCGGCGGTGGCCAACATTGGCAGCGACCGCAACTGGTGTGGTCACCCGTTCGCGGCCGCGAACTGGTACGCCTTTGGGCGGCTGGGCTGGGACCACAGCCTCTCGGCGCGCGGAATCGCGGAGGAGTGGCTGCGCATGACCTTTTCCAACGAAGCTGCCTTCGTCCAGCCGGCCCTCGAGATGATGATGGGCTCACGGGAGGCCGTGGTGGATTACATGGCGCCGCTCGGGCTGCACCACCAGATGGCTAAGAACCATCACTACGGGCCAGGCCCCTGGGTGAGTGAGGGGCGCCCAGACTGGACATCCATTTATTACCACCGAGCGGACCAACACGGGCTCGGTTTTGATCGTACGCCGGGCGGTAGCAACGCCGTCGAGCAATATTTCGATCCGTTGCGAAGGCAGTTGGGGAATCCAAAAAAGTGCCCCGAAGAGCTGCTGCTGTGGTTTCACCACGTGGCCTGGGACCAGCCGCTGCGCTCGGGTCGGGGACTGTGGCAGGAGCTCTGTTACCGTTACCAGCGTGGGGTGGACGCCGTGCGCTCCATGCAGGCGACGTGGGCTGGGCTCTCGAGCTTCATGGACGCGGCGCGTTTCGAGCACGTGAGTGGATTTCTGCGTATTCAGGAGCAGGAAGCGCGCTGGTGGCGTGACGCGTGCGTCCTGTATTTTCAGACCTTTTCGAAGCGGCCCTTGCCGGCGGGCTATGAACGGGCCGAAAAGTCGCTCGACGAGTATCGCGCCGTACGCCACTACTTCGTGCCGGGCATCCACAACCCGTATGTTGGGCGCACCTGACCCGGCCATTTGAACCACCCATGAAGATCACCAACGCGAAGGTCATCGTGTGCAGCCCCGGGCGCAACTTCGTGACGCTCAAGCTCGAGACAGACGCGGGGATTTGTGGTCTCGGTGACGCGACGTTGAATGGTCGCGAGAAGTCCGTGGTGGCCTACCTGGAAGAGCACTGCTTGCCGGCGCTGCTGGGCCGGGACGCGCGTAACATCGAGGACATTTGGCACTTCTTCTACCGCGGCGCGTACTGGCGCCGTGGGCCCGTCACGATGACGGCCATCTCGGCCATCGACCTGGCGCTCTGGGACATCAAGGGCAAGGCGCTCGGCACGCCGCTCTACAACCTGCTCGGCGGCAAGAGCCGGGAGCGGGTGATGGTGTACGCTCACGCGACGGGTAAGAGCCTGGGTGAGGCGCTGGATGCGGTGGGCCGCGCCCGGCAGGATGGCTTCGTTGCAATCCGGGTCCAATCGGGCGTGCCCGGCGTGGAAAGCGCGTATGGCGTACCTCACGGCGACAAGGCCTACGAACCCGCCCAGGTAGGTCTGCCCCAGGAACAAAGCTGGGAGACGGCGCCGTATTTGCGGTTCATGCCGCAGCTCATGGAGCGTGTGCGCGCTAGCTACGGCAATGATTTTCACTTGTTACACGACGTGCACCACCGCTGCACCCCGATTCAGGCGGCCCGCCTGGCGCGAGATCTAGAGCCTTTCGACCTGTTTTGGCTGGAAGACCCAGTCGCCGGGGAGTTGCAGGAGGGGCTGCGGCTGATCCGGCAGCACTCCACGACCCCCATCGCCATTGGCGAGGTATTCAACAGCGTGTACGACTACACGACGCTGATCACGGAGCAGCTCATCGACTATGTTCGCATGCCGCCCGTGCACGGGGGTGGGCTGACTCACCTGATGAAGGTGGCGGCCTTCGCCTCCATCTACCATGTCCAGACGGGCTTTCACGGCGCCACCGACTTGTCTCCGATCAACTTCGCGGCGTCGCTGCACATGGACCTGGCCATCAACAACTTTGGCGTTCAGGAGTACATGCCCCACGTCGAACCCGCGTTCGACGTGTTCAAGGTCAACTACCGTTACCACCAGGGCCACTGTACGATTGACGATGCCCCAGGCATCGGGGTGGAACTCGACGAAGAAGCCGCCAAGAAATACCCCTATGTGCCGGCCAGTTTGCCGGTGAACCGCCGCTCGGACGGCACGATGTTTCACTGGTGAACGGCGAAGAGGTCCCGGGGCGCCATCCTGAGAGCCCGGCACGCTTTGGGGGCGCCGCTACGCATTACGTCAAGATGAGAACTTTACGACCCGATGCGGCAAATATCTGGTGGGCGTGGACTGCTTCGTGGCCCTTGTGAAATCGTTTCCAGTACGCTACCACGATGCCTCTTTTGAGAAACCCCGTGGCGCCATCCACGAGTCTCTGGAGTGCCTGTGTCCTTGTTCCAAATGTCTCGTGGGCAGCCCATAAAACGCGGTGCTTCGGCGGCGAAGTGTCCTCTTGGCATGCTACGGGTGGCCAGCGTAACGGGGGTTTCGGACCTTGGGCAGCGGGGTGTGGCGCCTCTGGGTACGAAGGCTTCGGACGCGGCGACGGTGCACCCACTGATTTCAGACCTTCCGCCAGCCCGCCTTCCGAGGCTAGTGTGCCGCGGTGGGCGTTGGGGTTTGAGAATCGCATCTCGGGCGGGTGAATCAATGTGGAGGCGTTCGTGGCAATGAGTGGGTCTTCAACGCGCGCGGCCGCACGGGCGCCGGGTGGCGTGGCCTCGCGCTCGAGCAGCGTTAGGTACGCGCTTAGCCTCGTCGGCGCATCCATCGCGGTAGCTGCCGTCGGCTGCGGCGATGTTGGTGATGAAAACTACGTGCCCCAGCCGCGCGTCGCGTTAAACCAGGCGGACCTCGACAACGCTCCTTTCTGCGTCGGCACGTGCGAGCCTGATTACGGCTCGCAAGCCATCGACTGCTCGGCCGAAGCAGGGCTCGAGTTTTTCCCCGCCCCTGTCATGAACGGTGACACGGGGGAGATTGTCAGCTTCTATTCGTACAACGACAACACGAGTGACTTCATGGTGTCTGGCCCCGGCGGGTACACGCCCGGACAGGCGAACTATGAGCCCCCCGCGGCGGTCGTGTACGATAAACCGAGCTGCGTCGACGGTCGACCTGTCCAGTCCGATGCCGGTCAGAACGTGCATCACCTCCGGGGTGGCTTGTTCCGTGAGTGGGGCGGAGGCATGGGGCGAAACCTGACTGGACTGGTCACGACCGCCGCCGGCTGCTTCCCTCGCCCCTCGAGTGAGGGAAACCCGGAATACTGCGCCGACGCGGATCCTCGCATCGAGGCCATTGCCGGGACGCCCGAATACACGACCCTTGCCGGAGCGTACTACGGCATGGTGGTGGATCTGCGGGGCTGGGAGGGGATCAGCTTTTGGGCGCGCCAGGGCCCGAACAATACGGGTGGTATTCGCGTCTACGTCGCCGATCGCCAGCTGGATGACGATGTTGCGTACTACGAGTACCAAGCCGGCATCCAGCCCATGTGCGGGCGCGTGCGGGAGTGCGGCTGCCGCAATCACCGCCCTTGCACCCCGGGCGACGGTGAGCTCACCGGTTTTTATTGTTGGGACCCGGCCATCGACGGATCCATCGCGGAGCTCCGGGCGCAATATGGGGCCATGGGCGCGCTACAGCGCTTTGATGCGCGGTACGAATGCGGGGCCACGGCCTGCAACGAGCCCAATCCGACGACAATGAACCCGGATCCGCTGTTTTCCACACCGACGGCTACGCCCACCCCAGGTACCGCGGAGTGCCTGCCCTACAAGCTGACCAACGATCTCGAAGACTACTTCTGCTACGACCCCAACAAACCGGAGACTCTCCCTTCGGATGGGCCGCAGCGTTGTGGTGATGGCTGGGCCAAAGGCGTCACCCTGTCCCAGAACTGGCAGTTCTTCACCGTGCCCTTCACCGAGCTGCGGCAGGAAGGTTACGCGCAGGAGTTTCAGTATCTAGATCTTTCAAAGATCACTCTGGTGCGTTTCAGCTGGAGCCAGGGCTGGGTGGATGTCTGGCTGGATGACGTGCGCTTCTACCGGCACGCCAGCGCCGAGCTGCAGAGCGAATAGGCCTTCGCCGACTCTCGATGGACTGCACATGAGCCCAAGCGCACCGTCTTACCCATTGTCCCCACCCACATCGGCTGCTGGCATGCGACCTTCGCGTGGTTCTTTTCCCGTGCGTCGGCGCTCGGCGCTGGGCCGTTCCGTGCTCCCGCTGCTCGGCGTAGCCGTCGCCGGCCTGTCATTGGTGCTGGTGGTTCGTCCCGCCCGCGCCCAAGAGGCGGCCGCTGCTCCTGGTCCTGCTCCACAAGCAGCCCAGCCCAAAGCTCCGAAGCTGCTCGAAACTGACGATTTGGATGACGCGGGGTATCTCCCCGGCTACCGCCACTATTCGAGTCTTGGGCTGTCACCCTATACACCAGCGGTGCCCGGGCTGCCGGGTGGCATGACGCCCGGGTTTGCGGCCCCCATGCCGACCCAGGACTGGACCTTCCAGTACAGCGGGTTCATGAGCGCTTCGCTCGAGCTCAGCGTGGCGGAGCGCGAAGAGCCACAGCCCGGCCAGAGTAAGACCGTCCTGCACACGCTGCCGGTCATCATCGACGAGTACAACAGCTTCACGTCGACCAATGCCCGCCCGGGCAACTGGGTCAACATGAACTTCAGTTACGGCAACGAAATCGTAACGTCGTCGATATCCATCAATACTTGGAACCCCTCGGGGCCCACAAACTTCTGGCAGATTGGCAGCCAGTATTTCATCAACAACGCGTTCTTGCGTTTTCGGGTGCCGCAGGTCGAGGGCTTTCGCGTGGGTTGGTCGGTCGGGTATTTCACCAATACCTATGGTGTACTCGGGCAGTACGGTGGCGGCCTGTACACTCACGCCATCACCGGCGGGCCCGTGGGTATCGGTGAGACCGTCATCATCGATCGCGACATTGGCGACGGACTCACTCTGGCATTCGAGCATGGCTTGATGAGCAATGCCGGGGGCAAGACGCCGAATGACACGGTGCAGGGTGGTGGCGACGAAAGTGACCCGGGTTGGGCAGCGTCCTTCACGCACCACGCTCACCTCGGCGTGATTCGTGGCGGGTCCACCCAGCTCCAGGCTCAGATTCACTACATGAATACCTGGTCGCAGGATGATCGGCTGCAAAGGTACCCCAGCCGCGATAATCCGCTGGATTCACCTGCGGATCTGCCGACGACACGCGAGGTGGATGAGTCTTACGTGCGGGATGGGCGGCTGACGGTCTTGGGGGCGGATTTCAAGATGATTAGCTCGGGCCTGGGTGTCCTGGGTGCCGGCATGGCTTACCTCGACGGCCATTACTCATTCCCGCTTCGGGGTGTCACCACGTATGGCGGGGACCCGGAGCGGCTCACCAATTCCTGGTGGGGTGTCACCACGGGTGGCACCGGTACGATGTTGGTCGGTGGCATCTCGTACACGACGAGCGTTGCCCGCATGTTGCTGTACCCGGAACCGTTCTCCGGTCAGGCGCCAGACATCGTCATCACGACCGGTGCTACGTTTGGGCGCACTACCAGCACCGAGCGTGAATACGACAAACGCGTCCGGCACAAGTATGGGGTGGATGCGCTGTACACGGTGTTGCCTTGGCTAGGGTTTGGGCTCCGGCTCGACCGTGTCGTGCCCAGCTCCAAAAATGACCGACAGACCTTTCACGTCGTTGCTCCACGTGTCTTGTTCAAGACGGACTGGGGCTCTCGGGAAAACATCACTTTGGGTTACGTCAAATGGTTCTTCGGTCCGGAATCCCACCTCGACGGGCTCAGTCAACGTGCGAGTGAATTGATTGACGACCATATGTTTGTTCTCAACTTCAACATGTGGTTTTGAGGAGAGTCTCAGATGACTTCCAAGCGTAAGCTGTTCATCCAACCGGGCCCGGCCATGTTCCAGGCTCTCCGTGTCCGTCGTAGCCGGGGCGGTCGTGCTTTTGGCCTGGTCCTCGCGGGCGTGTGTCTGACCCAAGTTGCCGGCGCCCAAGAGGCGGACTCAGAAGACGGCGTGAGCTTGTCGCTCGGCGTGGATCCATCACTGCCGCAGCTGCAGGCCCTGCCAGGTGGTGTGCTGCCGCGCCTCGGTGAGCCGCCGGGTGAGGACTTTCGCTTCGACTTTCACGGCATCCTGACCGCTCCGCTCAGGGTGGGCATCAACGAGCGCCCGACGCTGGTGTGTGCAGATGACGACCCGCTGTGCATGCCGGCCGCGCCTGGCCCCGGGCAAAGTGACACGGTGCTTCACGCCCCACCGATCGTGCCGGACGATCTCGAGACTTTCTCGCATACGGGGGTGGTGCCGGTCACCTACGCTCAGTTGAATTTCACGTACGGCAACGCGCTCGTCGCGGGTACCGCAACGATCGTGGCTCGCGAAGCGAGCGTTTCGACGGGTTTCTTCGATCCGCCGTCCCAGCGCGGCGTGAACGACCTGTTTCTTTCGTTGTTCCCGACGCTGCCGGGGTTGGGCCGCACCACCATCTACGTGGGAGCATTCTCCAACCGTTATGGTGTGCCCGGCGAGTACGATGAAGGCCGTTATGGTACGCCGCTGATCGCTCGCACCAACGGCGCGGGCGAAAACATCATCGCTCGGATCCCCCTGACCGAAGACATTTCGCTGATGGTCGAGCACGGCTTCCAGGGTCAAACCAATAAGGCCGGTAACGGTGTCATCCCGGCGGGCTGGAATGACTTCGCGGATCCGGGCGTGGGGTCGAGCTTCGTGCACCACGCACACCTGGGGGCTACCTTTCAAAACACCGTCAGCTTGGGTAGCCACTACATGCTGGCGTGGGCCCAGGACGATCGCGCCACCGGTGCAAGCCAACCCGATGGCGACATCCAAATCATCGGCGCGGATCTGCGGCTGAACTTGGCGCGCTTCGGACACTTTTACGCGGCCTATTCCAATGTCAAAGCCACCACAGCCCGGGTCGTGGGTCGCATCGTCGAGGTGCTCAATACCAAGGGTGGCCCAGGCTTGATGGAAAATTACCTGGGTCAAGACAGTCAAGGTACGGGCAGCCTGAACATCCTTGGTTGGCAGTACGACCTCAGCATTGGCCGGCTGGTGAGCTACCCGGTGCCGTTCAGCGGTGACGGCCCTGACATTTACGTCAGCTTGTTCGGCATCTATGCCGGAGTGAAGAGCGAGGACGTGAGCTTCGATGACACGTCGAAGATCAAGTTCGGCGCCGAAGGCACTTACAGCATCTTGCCATGGCTCGCGGTATCCATGCGCTACGACAATGTCAGCCCCGGCCGGTCCTACGCGGCGCCAGCGGCGCTGGTGGCTTCCGACGAAGACTTCGCTTTCCAGGTGTTTTCCCCGCGCATTATCCTGCGCAGTGATTGGCAGGCCCGCGATCAAGTGGTGTTACAGTGGGCGCACTGGGAAAACGGGCCCTTCACCACGGCGCGTTCGGGCTACCCGCCGGTCGAAGACTTGAATGTGCTTCCCGACAAAGACGTGATCTCGCTCTCCGCCAACATGTGGTGGTGAGCGGGGCGGGTCTCGGTGCACCAGCGTGGATCACCGGCCCGGCTTCAACCAAGAGCGGACTCACTCTGCTAGAATCAGCACCGCGGAGCCATTTCCGCGAGGACAATCAGGGCGGACCACATTCACTCCGCCGACTTTCTCGAAGGAGAATTTTCCCATGAATCAGTCGAAGTCGTTCGAGGAGAGGTCGTTTGAGGAGAGCTTCGTAACGGCAGGAGTCGCGCGGAGTAGTCTGAAGCGTGGCCAGCTCGGCGCGTGGCTCGTCGTGGCCGCGTTCGGTACAGGTTGCGTCGGCGTTTCCCAGCAGAAGGTCGACGCCTCGGCCCCGTCATCGGCGGCTCTGGCGGCCTGTCCGGGTGGCTTCGCGCCCGCGGCCGATGGCAACATCGACGACTTCGAAGACGGAAACAACCAGACGACTCAAGAAGGTGGCCGCGACGGATATTGGTACACCGCAAAGGACAGCCAGGGGTCCACGTTGACCGTGCCCGCGGAAGGTTTTGCCACAACCCAGGGCGGCGCCGACGGGTCATCCACCGCTGTGCAAATCAAGGGCAAGACCGCCACCGGTGGCGACCAGGCCTGGGGCGTGGAGCTCGGCATGAACTTCGTTGGCCAAGGCGACCTATACGACGCCTCGAAATACAAGGCGTTGTACTTCAAAGCCAAGGCTGGCTCGAAAGAGGTGGAGAAGAAGGTGCGGGTCTCGCTCGCGGATGTAAATACACATCCAAGCGCTGGGGTGTGCGCCAACTGTTACAACCATTTCAACAGCAACATCGAGCTGACCCCGGACTGGAAGGAGTACACCCTGGCCTTCGAGGACCTGAGGCAGAGGGATGGCTGGGGGGATCCCCGGCCCTCCAATGTCACGGCCGAGAAGCTCGTGAATCTGAATTTCCAAATCGGAGGCGGCAAGGAATTCGACATGTGGGTCGACGACTTCAAGTTCCTCGAATGTAAGAAATAGTCATGGCCAGGTCAGCTCGCTTCGGTGGCAATCACGCCTTGCTGGCGCTCCTCGTGTATGGCCTGTCGGCGTGCATCCAACGCGGTGGCCCGGTGGAGAGCGGCGCCGCCATCAGCAGCGCCGAGGTCGAAACCACACCAGCTAGCGGGGGTGGGGGTGAGGCTCCCGCGGGTGGGGTGAGCGTGTTGCCAGCCGATGGCGTACGGGCGTTCAAGCCGTTTGGGGCAACTCAAAAGGTCGAGCTGAAGACCGTCGGCGTCACAGGTCAACCTTTTGACACCGCGCTCGAGGCCGTGATCAAGGAAGCGGGCCAATCGGCGTGGGAAATGCAGGTCACGTCCCCGACGGCCACTGTCATCGAGAAGGACGACGTCTTGCTCGCCACCTTCTTTGCGCGCGTGGAAAAGGAGCAGGAATCGGGAGGTGGCGAGACCGAGTTCGTGTTCGAGCTCGCGGCGGAGCCGTACACCAAGTCGGTCAGCTACGCGGTGCCTCTAACGCCCGAGTGGCGCAAAGTGCAGGTGCGTTTTCGCGCGCTCGATAACTATGCTCCCGGGCAGGCTCAGGTGATCTTCCGCCTTGGTTATGCACCGGAGACGATCCAGATCGGCGGCGTCAGCGTTTTGAACTTCAAAAAGGAAGTGCTGCTTTCCAAGCTGCCGACGACTCAGGGCACGGACCAGAGGCTTGCGGCGCGCCCGCTGGTGGTGGCTCCGTCCCTCAATCCAGTGGACGCGGGTGAGCTCGCGATCGCGATCGATCCGGGCAAGGTCATTCGCAAAATTAGCCCCTATGTCTACGGCCTCAACTCGCAAGTGCCGGCGGACACCGGTGCTACCGTTCGGCGTAACGGCGGCAATCGAGGCAGCGTCTATAATTGGGAAGGCAATTTTTCCAACGCTGGTGAGGACTACCATCACCAGAGCGATCAATGGCCGTGCACCGTCATGGCCATTGCCAACTGCGACGAGCCCGCCGCGCAGTTTCTCGAGTTTTTCGAGAAGAACAAGGCAGCCGGCGCAGAAACGGTCGTGACGGTGCCCATGCTCGACTACGTGTCGGCCGACAAGGCAGGTCCCGTCAAGCCAGAGGACAAGGCGCCCAGCGCTCGCTTCGTGGCGTCCAAGCCGCGTAAGGGCAAACCCTTTGCCGATACACCGGACCTGAAGGACGGTAGCGTCTACCAGGATGAGCTCGTTCACTATCTGATAAAGAAGCTGGGCAAGGCGCAGCAGGGAGGGGTCAAGTTCTACTCGCTCGACAACGAACCTGCGCTCTGGCCATCGACTCATCCCCGCGTGCACCCTGACCGCACCACCTACGCAGAGGTCGTCCAGCGCAGCGAAGCGACCGCCTCCGCCATCAAGGATGTCGATCCGAGCGCGTTCGTGCTGGGCGGTGTGATGTTTGGCTGGGCGGAGTTTCAGTCGCTCACCAGCGCGCCCGACTCCGCCAAGCACAACGCGGACTTCGGCACGTACACCGACTTTTTCCTAGATGCGATGAAGCAGGCCGAGAAGAAGCACGGGCGCAGGTTGGCTGACGCCCTCGACGTGCATTGGTACCCCGAAGCCCGCGGCACGCAGCGCATCACGCTCGAAGACGCCTCCCGTTCGACGATTGACGAGCGCTTGCAGGCGCCGCGCAGCTTGTGGGACCCGACTTACACGGAGAAGAGCTGGATCGCACAGCAAACGGGCAAACCCATTCGCCTCATCCCCTGGTTACGCGACACCATCGAGAAGCGGTATCCCGGCACCCAGCTTGCCATGACCGAATACAACTACGGTGCGACGACCCACATCTCAGGCGCTTTGGCCCAAGTAGACGTGCTCGGAGCGCTGGGGCGGGAGGGGGTTCACCTCGCCACGTATTGGGGCAAGGGGGCGGGGGTTGACCAGCTGCCCCCCTATATCGCTTCGGCCTTTCGCCTGTATCGCAACTACGATGGCAAAGGCGGCAAGTTTGGCGATACGGCGGTGCAGGTGACAGTCGCCAACCACGACAGCGCATCGGTGTTCGCCGCGACCGGACCGGGCAACAGCCTGACCGTGGTGGTCATCAACAAGCACCAGCAGAACCGCTACACCGGTGTGTTGAACATCGCGGGCGGGGCTCGTCATGGCCACGCGGAGACCTTCAGCATCGACCGAAACGGTACCGGCGTGAAGCCGGGCAAGCGGGCCGAGCTTCAGGGCAATACGTTGCGCCACACGCTCGAGCCGCTTTCGGCGACGCTGTTCGTGTTTCAGAAGGGTTGAGGCTGGCGTGGGTATTCGATGCGGTACGGAAATGGCGAGCACGACAGCGAAAATACAGCTGCGGCAAAGAACCGTTCGGTCTTGGCGGGTGCGGACTGGCCAAAATGGCCTGGACACGTTGATGAGCCGCGCGGATAATCAACGGGACGCGCGCGGTCCGTCCTCGAATGAAGTTGATCCTCTTCAGGGGCAATGCTTCAGGGGCAATGCTTCAGGCGCCCCGGCTCACATCGCTACGCAGGCATCACTTTAGGGAGGCCTCAAATGTCCCAACGTAATTCAATGAACTCCATTTGTGTAAGGTCGGCTGCCGGTCGAAGGCTCACCGCGGCTCTACTCGGCATCGGTCTCCTGAGCGGCTGCGGTGGAGACGACAGCAGTCGGCGTACCGACGCCCTGCAAGCTGCTAACGCCGCCGCTGGCACCGGGGGCGATGTGGAGTCGGGCGGTGCAGGGGGTGGCGCCGACGCACCGCCGGTAGTAGCGCCGCCCGTTGTCGCCGACCCGAATGCACCTTCGGGTGCACCGCTGACCTGCGCCATGGCCGCCCCTCCCGCGGACGGCACGCTCATCAACATGAATGAATACAACGTGCCCACCCCCGGCAATTGGGGTGATTCGGCCATGGGTGGGCATATCACTGGCGGGACGAGCCTCTACAGCTGCAACGACGACGGCGTCACCTGTCCAGCTACGGCCGTCATGACGCCCACGCTGACTGACGGGCTCTTGAATCTGAAGGCGACCGTGCCGCCGACTAGCGGGTACACGGGTGTCGTATTGTGGTTTGGTCCGTGCATCGCTCCGACAGCCTATGCTGGGTTCTCGATGGTCATCGGCGGCGACCTGGCGGGTACACGC
>JANOIG010000161.1:0-22834 GCA_031407405.1 Deltaproteobacteria bacterium | reverse complement strand
GCGCGGTCAGCCAGACCGGTGATGACCCGAGCGGCATCTGCCCCGTCGATGGCCAGGTCATATTGGCGTACGAGTTGAACGACGGCGCGGGCGGCGTGCACACCCTGAATGTGACGCTACCCGACATCGAGTGCGATAGTTGCACGCTGCAGGTCATCCAGTACATGTACGACCGTCAGCGTCCCTACTATTTTCAATGTGCGGACTTGGTGCTGCGCCACCCGCCTGAGAGCGCTCGTGCTCTTGATGCTGGAGCGTCGGACGCCAGTGGAAATGCGTCGCCGGAGGGCGGGTCGCTTGCCACCACGCCGGTGACCGCTGCGCCAGGCTGCTGGAGCCGCCTGGCTCCACTGGACGCGGGCGCCAACGCTGCGAACGGCATTGACGTGCCGGGCGGCGGCGTAGGGCCATCGGGCACGGGTGGCGGCTCAGCCCATGCGACAGAGAGGAGCGCTGCCGGCGTTGGCAATGCCCGGAACGAAACGGGCGCGCGAGTCTCGGGCGGAGGGTGCGGGCTCGCGGCTGCGCGCTCCGCGGGGGGGTCGTGGCTGGCCGCTCTGTGCTCACTGGGCCTGCTCCGAAGCGCGAGCGCGGCTCGGCGCCGTCGTTTGATCTGACGATTCATTCGGGCCGGGGCCAATGGGCCGATGGCGCTCGTGCATTCGTTGAACGATCCGGTGCCGAAGCGATCTCCTGACGCGCCTCGTCATGCGCTTGCCGCATGCCTCCATGGATATACCGACACTGCGTAAAGCCGTGATTTTGTGCTGCACCAGCGCCGACGGTTTTCTTTCGCGCGATTTTCCCTTAGACCACCTCGGCGCATGAACAACCAGAAGAAGATATTCCACCCGGCGCTCTGGGTCATCACGAACTTCATCGCGATGGGCATCCCCTTCTCGATGGTGATCTGGGTCACGGGAACGCTGTTCAAGGACCTCGGGCACAGCGACAGCGCCATCACCGTCGCCACGGGTAGCGTGGGCATCGTGTGGTCGCTCAAGCCGTTGTGGGCCGGCTTCCTCGACATGTTCAAGACGAAGAAGTTCTTCGTCCTGTCGATGGAATTCGTGATGGGCGTGCTGTTCGTGATGATGGGCCTCGCGCTCAATCTCGACAGCTACTTCGCCGCCATCATCGCGCTGTTGTGGGTCATCGCGCTGGCGTCGGCGACGCAGGACATCTGCTCCGACGGCATCTACATCTCCACGCTGAACAAGGCGCAGCAAGCCGCCTACATCGGCGTCCAGGGCATGGCCTGGAACGTCGGGCGCATCATCGCCGTCTCGGGCGTGGTGTGGCTCGCCGGCTACCTGCAAGGCACCGGTAAGGATCCGAAGACGGCCTGGATGTTTGCGCTGTTTGCCGCGGGCGGCCTGATGACGGCCTTTGGTCTATATCACTCGGCGGTGCTGCCCACGGGCAGCGTGCCCGAGGCCAAAGAACGGCAAAGCGTCAAGCAGGTCCTGCACGAGTTCCTCGATAGCGCCGCAGACTTCTGCAACAAGCGCTCGCTCTGGGGCATGCTCGCGTTCGTCTTCTTCTACCGCAGCGCCGAAGGCCTGCTCCTGGTGGAGGCGCCGCTGTTCCTGCAAGGTTGCCTCGAGACGGGCGGGCTTCAGCTCAGCTTGGTGGACAAAGGCACCATCGACGGCACGGTCAGCACCATCGCCGGCATCCTTGGCGGGTTGTTGGGTGGGGTGTTCATCTCCCGCTTCAGCCTGAAGAAGACCCTGCTCACTTTGGCGTTGTGCATGAACGTGCCGCACGCCTGTTACCTATACCTGGCCTACGCGGTTTCACCGGAGAACCCGCTCTCCTACGACACCATCGCGCTCTTGGTGGGCCTGGAGAAGTTCTGGTACGGCTTCGGCTTCGTCGGGAACATGCTGTACATGATGCAGCAGATCGCACCCGGCAAGTTCAAGATGACGCACTACGCGTTTGCGACTGCGTTCATGAATTTGGTGCTCGTTCCCACGCAGATGGCGAGCGGGCCGTTGGCGGATTCGATGGGCTTCAAGTCCTTCTTCCTATTCGTCTTCATCGCAGCCGCGCCGTCCCTGGCGGCGGCCTATTTCGCGCCTTTCCCGCAGACGGAAGCGACGGACGACGACACATCGGTCGACGACGAGGAGCGGCTGCGCGAAGACGATAAGAAGATGCAGGCCGCGGCTCGCCGCGCCACCATCCTGGCACTCTTGGCCACCGCGCTGTTCTTGTACCCGGACATCCTGGCGCTCGGGTGGCTGAGCGGCACGCAAAGCGGTGTGTGGATGGCCTTTTTCTTCCTGCTCTTGGCTGGAACGACGGTGCTCAAGGTCGTGCTCTCGCTCCGGGCCATCCGCGCGGGTCGTGAGGCGCTTGCCTTGTCGCAAAAACTCTCGGGCGGGCAGGCCTATGTCAGCAATGCCAAGGGCGCCATCATCGGTGGAGCCGTCATGCTCGCTGTCTCGGCCGTCCTCACGTACGTGTGTGTGGAACGGGTGGCCACCACCGATTGGGGTTGTGCCTTCTCCGGCGGCGCGGAGTGCGTAAAAGCCGAGGCCGAACACGCGACGAAATGCCTCCATCCCACGCGCGATCGCGACAGCGCGGTGTTTAAAGCGATCTTCTGACCCGCGTCGGGGCCACGGGTTCAGCGGTCGGGTGGCCGGTCCCGGTGTGCCCCGGGGGCTTCTCGGAATAGGTGCTAAGATTAGAGGAATTGGCTGCGGCGCGGCAGGTGGCTGCAATAAAACGCAACGCCCCCTGGCGTGGCATCGTCGCGCCCAGTAGCTATTGGCCTAGGGGCATCACACGGCCGCCATTCACACACTCGAGCACGGAAGAAAGACGGAGATACGTTTATGGGATCAATGAGTATCGGGCATTGGCTCATCGTGCTGGTCGTCGTCCTCTTGGTGTTTGGACCCAAGCGGTTGGGTGACGTCGGCAAGGGCCTCGGTCAGGGTTTGCGCGGCCTGCGTGAAGGCTTGTCGAACAAGGACCCCGAGGGCGGCCCCACCGCACCCGGCGGATCAGAGCACAGCGCTGACAAGGCCGATTCGAAGTAGACGGTCGGGATCCGAGGGATTTCGGAGCACTGTTGCGGTAAGAAAGCCGCGGTGCCCAGATTGGGCATTTTTCTAAGCAGGATGCAGCTCATGACACTCTCTCCGTTTTCCGAAGTCACACTGGCCCCCGCCGACCCGATCCTCGGGCTCAACGAGGCGTTTCAAGCCGATCCGAACCCGCAGAAGATCAATCTAGGAGTCGGTGTGTATCAGGACGGCAAGGGCAAGGTGCCGGTGCTGTCGGTCGTGCGCGATGCCGAGCGGCGCTGGTACGAAAAGGAAGACTCGAAATCGTACCTGCCGATCGACGGCTTGCCCGCTTACCGTCAAGAGGTGCAGGCCCTGCTCTTCGGACGCGACTCGGCGTTAGTGCGAGAGGGGCGCGTGGTCACGGCGCAGGCTCTCGGCGGCACCGGGGCGCTCAAGCTCGGCGCGGATTTTCTGCGGCGTTTTCTGCCCCGTTCGGAGCTGCATATCAGCCAACCCAGCTGGGAAAACCACCGTGCCCTGTTCGAAGCGGCCGGATTTACCGTCAAGGACTACACCTACTACTCCGCGCAGACGCACGGCCTGGATTTCCCCGCGATGCGCGACGCCATCAGCCGCCTTGCGGCGCAGAGCATCGTGGTGCTGCACGCCTGTTGCCACAACCCCACCGGGGCCGATCCAACGGCTGCACAGTGGCAAGAGCTGGCCGAGGTGTTCAAACAGCGCTCGCTCGTGCCTTTCATCGACTTCGCCTATCAGGGTTTCGGTAACGGTATCCAAGAGGACGCGGTGGCCGTGCGCGCCTTCGCGCAGGTGGGCATCCCATTCGTGGTTTCGAGCTCGTTCTCCAAATCGTTTTCCCTGTATCGCGAACGCGTCGGTGCGGTTTGCTTCATCACGGCGGACGCGGACGAAACGAAGCGCGTCACCTCGCAGCTCAAGCGGGTGATCCGCACCAACTACTCGAACCCGAGCTCCCATGGCGGCCAAGTGGTGGCCATGGTGCTGGCTGACCCGGAGCTCCGTACTCGCTGGGAAGCTGAAGTGGGCGAAATGCGCGAGCGCATCCAGCGCATGCGCACGTTGTTCGTCAAGAGCCTGGCTGAGCGCGGTATCCGGCGCGACTTCTCCTTCATCGCGAACCAGAAGGGCATGTTCTCGTACTCGGGGCTCGAGCTCGAAGCGGTGCGGCGCCTGCGCTCGGAGTTTGGTGTCTACGTGGTGGACAGTGGCCGCATCTGCGTGGCGGCCATGAACGAAAACAACATCGAGCGCATCACGCAAGCCATCGCCGCTGTACTTTGACAGAGGGCCTTTGACAGAGGGCCTTTGACCAGGCTGAGGGGGGCGACGGTGTCTCAGCCTGGTCCGGGCAGGGGCTACTTCTGGACCTGAGCGCCCAAGAAGAGCGCCTGGACCTCTGCGTCTCCGGCTGAGCCGGTGCGGAAGCCGGCCGTGAAGCGGGTCGCGTACGAGTTGACGATGTAAGAGACCTGCGCGTCGATCAACGTGGAAGTGTCGGCGCCGTCAGCCTGCGGCATTGCCTGCTGCACGCGCAGCAGAGGTTGCAGCTTGCCGCCAGCGACGTCGACGGGCAGGATGTAGCTGGCGAGCGCAAACCACATGGACTCGGTCCGTTCGTTGTCTCCGTTGAACGTGTAGAACGCGCCCTCCAGGTCGAGCACGCCCGCCGCCCCGAGATCCTTCTCGAAGAGCACGTCAACGTTGAACCCGGTGTAGTCGTCCGGTGTGGGCGCGGGGACCACGGTCCCGTCAGGCAGCGTCACCGCAGACCCGCCCGAGCCGTCCTTCTTCGATTGAAAGCCGAGGCCAATGCCGAGCAGGTCCTTTCCAAAGAAGGTGCTGCTGCCATAGAAGCCCGGCTCCGGGTTGAGCAGGTGGAGGCTGACCCGCCCGGATATCAACGGTGATTGCGACGGATCATGCAGGTCGAAGGCGCCCACGTAGTACTTGAACAGGCCGCCGCCGAATTGCCCCCACACCGTCGCGCCGTCGTTGCGGCCATACGGGCCCTCACGCGGCGCGGCGACTTGGCCGTCGGCGAAGCCAAAACCAGGGTAGTACCAGGGCGCCATGAAGAACGGCCCGCTGAAGTTCGAGCGATCGACGGGCACCAAGTGGCGACCGATCCACACGTTGAAGAACTCGCTCGGCTCCAGCTGGATGATGCCGTCGAGCAGGCTCAAGCTGCTGGTGATGCCGCCGCCACCGGTGCTGCCGTTGTTGTAGCTCGAGGCGAAGTTGGCGGTGAGCCTCACGTACTTGTGTACCTTGGCCGAGGAAAGGAGCCAAAATTCTCCCGTGCTATACACGTCGTCCGGCGAGTCGCCGCTCGGGAAGTTCCCGGGCGCAGAGCTCGACGTCGTGCTCAGGCCGAGGTCGGCCCGGGCCCAGACCGCCAAGTTCAACGGACCCAGGTCATCCGCTGCCGGTTCCTCCACAGGCGGCGCTGGCGGCGGCGGAGTAACCGGCGGCTCTGGGGGCGGGGCCTCGACGGGGGGGGTCGCGACGGGCGGAGTGATCGGTGGGGGGGCCGAGGGGTCTTGCGCGGGCGGCGGATTGACGACGGGTTCCGCCGCTTGCGGCGCGGGAGCGGGAGCGGGGTCCTGCGCGCGGGCATGTGCCGTTGCGAGTAGGGTACAGACTAAGCCGAGTTGCACCGAGCTCGAGACTCGAAAGCCAAGTTTCATGACATCTCCTTGGGTGGGTGGAGATAGCGAGTACTCGTTGATTGTTAACGGCGCGTTTCGTCGAAGGCGTTTTGCCACATGTGAAGCGTGCGCGATCAGCTCCAACGCGATGCGCTAGGCGCAAGCGCCGCCCCGAATCAACGGAATCCCTCTTGCGGACGCCGCCTTACGGGTTCGGCGTCAGCTGCAGGGCGCCCAGACGCAGGTCCATGGCGCAATCGACGTCGGAGGGGCAGGTGAACTGAAGCTCGACACCGACCAGGCCATCCGGGGCGACGTTGGGGTTGGGCAGGCCGCTGCCGAAGTCGCTCCACGCCAGGCGTAGCGGCGTTAGATCTGCGCCTACCGCGCTGAGCTGGTATTCGGGCGGCACACATTCAGACCACTTGGTGGCCTCGCTCTGATACTCACAGCCCCCCTTCGTGTTCACCAGGTCGATGGGGTAGTTGATGTGCGTTTGGAGCTTGATCAACATGGTGGCACCCGACAGCTCACCGCCCACCAAAAGCTCGATCCCGCCAAACGGGGAAGCGTCCACGCACGGCCCGAACCACAACACCATGCCCGTGTACCCCTGAGAGGGGACGGCAGCCTGGATGCGTAAGCCTCCGGAGCCGGTGCGCACGCGAGCGATTACCGCCGAATCGGGGCAACTGCCGCCGTTGTCTTGGCAGCTGTAGCCGCTGGTGCCTCCGGTGAGCTGCCCCTGGCTCGGGTCACCCCAATTGCCAGTGACCGGATCATACGAATCGAAGTTCAATATCAAGCCGTCGCTACGGACCGGATAGCGCGCGCAGACCGGGACCCCATCGACGACCGGTTGCGGCGCGATCGGGACAGCTGGGATGTTGACGCTCGAGCGGGTGCCTCCGGAGCCGGAGACGCCGGTCAACGGTAAGGGCCCTGTCTGCTCTGACCCGCCTGCTCCAAGGCCCGCGGGGTCACTCGAGCTGCCTGAGCCACCCAGCCCGTCGCTGCTGCTGTCTGCGCCGGCCTGACCCGAGGGTGTGCCTGCGCCGCCAAACGAAGACGAGGTGCCCGGCAGCTCCCCCTCGGGAGCGCCACAGGCGGCGCTGGCCAGCAGGGTAGCGAGCACCCAGCCGCCTTTCCCCAGCGCTCCGCACCTCAGATCTCCCGCCACGCCTCTGTCTGACTGTCGACGGCTCATTGCTAGCGTGGATTTTTCCTCCGCAAGTGCTCCGTGTCCAGGCAATTGTGCTCGGGTATCGTGCCCAAAAGGGCTGGGCGCCCCTGGCCACTGAGGTGAGCGGCACCGCCACTGTCATATTCCGTGGAAACGATTCCAGATCGGCCTGGCCAGTGCGAAACCCGCTCGGTACACTGGCGCGATGCTGAGCCGAAAGCCGTCGCCGAGGGTCGAACCACTGGCCCCGGCGCTGTTGGCTGGACGAGGGGTGCTTGCCGCCGGGTTGCTCGCGCTAGCGTGTGGCTCGGAGCCGAGCACGTCCCAAGTCTTGCCGAACTTTGCTGCCAATGGCGCGGCGGGTTTGTCGGGTGGGGTGGATCCGAATGGCGTCAACCCCACTGCGTCGCCAGACAGCAATGCGGCGGGAAGTAGCGCCACGAGCAATGCGCCCAGTACTGCTCCCGATGGCGAGCAGGTGGCGCCCGACTTGATGAACCCGGTGCCAGCGGGGCAGGGAGGGGGCAGCTCGGGCACGGCGGGTGCATCGGGCTCCAGCTCGCCACCCGCGTCGGCTCCGCCCACCCCCATCCCCGTGCCACCTGATGGCGTGGTGGGTCCCGTTGGACGCGAAATTCTCGATTTCACCAGCTTGAAACAGGCGGCCAGCGCCTCTGGCAGGCGCATCGGCGTCGCGCTCGACGCGGGGCCGCTGGGCGAACAGGTGTATCGCGACATCGCCGTGCGCGAGTTCAATTACGCGACTGCGGCCAACGAAATGAAATGGGATTCGCTGCAGCCCCAGCCGAACCAGTTCAACTACGCGCGCGCTGACCAGATCGTCAATTTCGCCGAGCAGAACGGCCTGGAAATGAAGGGCCACACGTTGATTTGGTTCCGCCAGTTGCCGAACTGGGTGCAGCAGCTGAGCGGCGCCACCGCCGTCCGCCAGGCGATGCTCAACCACATCACCACGGTGGTCAGCCGCTTTCGCGGCCGCGTCGTGGCTTGGGACGTGGTCAACGAAGCCTGGAATGACGACGGCCAGACGCTGCGCGATCTCATCTTCCAGCGCACCCTGGGCGACGGCTACATCGACGAAGCCTTTCTCGCGGCGCGCGCCGCCGACCCGAACGCCAAGCTGTATTACAACGACTTTGGCACGGAGGATCTCTCCGACAAGTCGAACGCCGTGTACACGATGCTACAAGGCATGCTCGACCGAGGTGTGCCCATCGACGGGGTGGGGCTGCAGATGCACACGCTCAACATCAATGGCGCGCCGACCATCGCCGACTTCATCGCCAATATCGATCGTTTGGCGGCGCTGGGGTTGGACGTGGTGATCAGCGAGATGGACATCTCCACCTGCGCCAGCGGGGGCTCAGTGCCGGAGCGCCTCGAAGCCCAGCGGCAGCGCGTGTACAACTTGGTCGCCGCCTGTGTCACGAGGCCCGCTTGCACCGAAATCACGCTCTGGGGCTTGACCGACCGTTACTCTTGGCTCGACACCAACCCCGACATCTCGCAATGCGAGAACGGGCAACAACCCCTCGGCTTGCTGTTCGATGCAAACTACCAGGCCAAACCGGCCTATTCGGGGGCCCTCTCCGCGTTCAGGGTAGCTCGCTGAACGGGAAGCGACGCAATTCCGTCTCTCCTCACTTTGGGGAGTGGGGGCCCCTACGGGGGCGAGGGGTCGAGGAAAGACCCCTCGAAAAAATGGAGAATTGACGGGCAATAGTATGGCTGAGGCGAAGCGTCAGCCCACCTCACAAGAGGTGGGTGGGCTGATGTGCAGCCGAGCCTAGGCTCGTCAGAACGTTCCGGCTATTTGTGACGGACCCCAGGATACCCCCTTGGGCTTGGATCATGGCGAGCCCTGCGGCGTGGAATTCGGGGAAGTAGGAGGCGCAGCAGTCCGAGGGCACGATGCAGCGGAAGCCCCGGTCGTTGGCTTCACGCACCGTGGTGTGCACGCAGATTTCGGTCGTTACGCCGCAAACGATGAGCGTCTCGATGTTGCGGTTGCTCAGGATGGCGTGCAGGTCGGTGGCGTAAAAGGCGCCTTTGCCCGGTTTGTCGATGATCGGCTCATTCAGGGCGGGGTACAGCTCGGGGATGATGTCATGCCCCGGCTCACCGCGGATCAGGATCCGACCCATCGGGCCCGCGTCTCCAATGCGTAGGCGGGGCGAGCCGCGGTCGCGTTTGCTCCTCGGTGCATCGCTCAGATCGGGGCGGTGTCCCTCGCGCGTGTGCAGGATGAACAGGTCGCGTTCGCGAGCTGCTCGCAGTAGGTCTTGGCAGGGCCCCACAGCGCGCGCGAGCAGCGACACGTCGTTGCCGAGCGCCGCGCCGAAGCCTCCCGGTTCGAGAAAGTCTCGCTGCATGTCGATGATGACCAAGGCCGAGCGAGCGAAGTCCACCGAAACGGGCTCCGGCTGTGCAGGGATGAGCGAGCGTGACATGCTGCCTTGGCCTACGAGCTCTGGGCGACGAAGCGGCGCCAGCCTCCGAGCTCGGTGATGTCTCGCGCCCCCACGGTTGCATAGGGCTCACACAGGAAGCCGATGACACGCTCGCCATTGGCGAGCTCGACCTTGCCCAGGCACATCGGCGGTGGTAACCCGCCCACGAGCTCTCCGAGCGCCAGCTGCGACAGCGCCCAGACTTCGACCTCGATGGGTTGCCCCTTTTCCCCGGCAGCCACGCGGATCAGGCCCGGTTTGGGCGGATCTGTCGCCAGGGCAAAAAACCGATAGCTCGGCGCCGTGAACGTGCGCTCGAGCAGCCTGGCTCCAAGCGAGGTGAGTTGATGATTGAGCGGCATGCCCTGCATGTGCGCGCCCGCCACCACGATGCGAACCGCCGGAGCGTTGGGCTTTTGCAGCGGGGCCAGGGGTTCGGAGGTATTGCCCTGCTGTTCCACGCATGCGTGATGAAGCGCATCTGCGATGCCCAGGGCCAGGCCGTCGCTGCCAGCGGGGGCGACTAACGTGACGCCTCGAGGCACCTTGTCAGCGCCGAACCCGGCGGGTACCGCGACGGCGCACAGGTCGAGCAGGTTGACGAAGTTGGTGTATGAGCCAAGGCTCGTGTTGATCCCAATCGGGTCAGCCTCGACTTGGGCGAGGGTGACGGGCCCCGGGATGGTGGGCACGAGCAGAGCATCGATCGAGCGCCAGGTCGGCAACGAGGCCCGGCGCAGCACCTGGAGCTGGGCTTCAGCCCGAAATGCCGCGAGGGCGTCGTATTGGGTGGCTGTGCTCAGCACCTCGCGGACGACGGGATGCAAGGCCTCCGGCTGGCGCTCGTAGAGCTCGTGCGTAGCCTCCAGGCGTTGCGCGACCCATGGGCCCCCGTACAGAAGCTCGGCCGCGCGCGAGAATGGCGTAAAATCGACCTCGACCTGGTACCCGCCCAGCCGGATGAGTCGTTCCGCGGCTGCCATGTAGAGGTCTCGGCTCGAGCTGTCCTGGAAGCTGAGCTGTTCTGCTCGCGGCACGCCGAAGCGGAAACGCCCGGGCGCCACGGGCTGTGGATCCCAGGCCTCGGCATCTGCTCGAGCATATGGGTCCCGGGGGTCCGCTCCCCTCATGACCTGAAGCACATCCACCCCCGCACGCACCTCGCCGCAAAAAACGCTGATGCAGTCCTGTGCGCGGCAGGCCGGAACCACGCCGTGCATGCTGATTACCCCCCGGGTGGGTTTGATGCCCACGACGTTGTTCATGGCGGCGGGCACTCGGCCCGAGCCGGCGGTGTCGGTCCCCAAGGCGAAGGCAACCACGCCCGTAGCTACGGCCACCGCCGAGCCGGAGCTAGAGCCGCCGGGGATGAAGGCCGGGTCGAAGGGGTTTCTGGGGACCCCATACGGCGACCTCACCCCCACCAGGCCCGTCGCGAATTGATCTAGGTTGGTCTTGCCGATCAAGATCGCGCCCGCGTCGAGCAGGCGCTGAACCGCTGCTGCAGTCTTGTGTGCGGTGTACCGAAAGGCGGGACATGCGGCACTGGTCGGCAGCCCTTCGACATCGATGTTGTCCTTGACCGCAAAGGAGACGCCAAACAGCGCGCCGCGACCGGTCATTGGACGCTGCATGAGCTCGCGCGCGCGGCCCAGGGCCTTGGCCAGCGGCTCTAGGTGGATGAAGACAGCGGGGTCACCCAGCGCCGCGAGGGTGGCGTACGAGCGCTCGACGGCCTCGACCGGTGACAGGGTTTCTTTGATGCGCAACGTCATTCAAATTCCACCGGTAGCTGCCATACAATCAACACCAGGCACCCCTCCGGGCTCCAGACGCGATGTGACGAGCCCGGCGGGTTGATCACGAACATGCCCGCGGAATACCGGCCTCGTTCATCGATCTGCTCTCCCGCCAGCACGAGCACATGTTCGTACCCGGCGTGCCGGTGCGGGGGGACCTCCGCTCCGGGCTCGTATTTGAGCAGCGCAGAAGACGCGCCCGAGGTCAGGTCCTGGTACAAATAAAGGATGCTGACCCCGGGCCGTAAGGGTTGATAGCCGGGCCGACGCGCCAGGCTCTGGGGATCGAGGTGGAGCACACGCCCGCCATTGATCATACCGCGTTCATTGCTCACGCCGCCCCACGTTTGGCGGGGCTGCTCGCGGCCGCACCGATGATGCCGCTGCTGGGCGCTGTGTTGCTTGCGGCCGTGCCCCGCGCGCCCGCCATGTAGTAGCCGATCGTTGCCATGTCCGCGTCTGCCACCCGGCATTCGTAAACGATGCGCCCCTCGCTCATGACGGCGATGCGATCGGCCAGCGCAAAGATCTCGTCGAGGTCGGCGCTGACGAGGAGCACGGCCGTGCCGGCTTCTCGAGCCTGGATGATACGGCCGCGGATCTCGCTGACCGCGGCAAAGTCCAGCCCGAAACACGGATTGGCGGCGATCAACACAGCCGCGCCGTCACGCAGCTCGCGCGCCAATACGGCGCGCTGGACGTTGCCGCCGGACAAGGCGCCGATGGGCGCCTCGGCTGAAGGCGCCTTGATCTTGTATTCGGCGATGGCCTGCTCCGCGTGCTTCTTGAGCGCCGACTTGCAGAGCAGCCAGCCGCCGCGCGTATAGGGCGGGACATCGAAGCACCGAAACGACATGTTCTCCGCCACGGACATGTGCGCCACACAGGCATTCTGGAGCGGCGCTTCTGGCAACAGGCGTACGCGCTGCTCACGGATCTGCGCTCGAGTCGGCAGGTAGGGGGCACCGTTGACCATGAGCTTGCCGCGCGTCGGCAGGCGCTGGCCCGCCAGCACTTCGACGAGCTCATCTTGACCGTTGCCGGATACGCCCGCGATGCCGACGATTTCTCCCGGGAAGACTTGCAAGCTGAACGCTTCGAGGATGGGCAATCCGATATCGTCATCGGCGTGCAAACCCGCCATTTCCAACATCGGCGCACCTGGCTTGAACGCGCTACGTTGCACGGCGGCGGGGGGTGCTCGAGTGCCGACCATCATTTCCGCAAGCTCGGTAATCGAGAGCTCGCTCACGCGTCCGCTGCCCGCCAGCCGCCCTCGCCGCAGCACCGTGACGTCGTCGGCGAACGCCGTCACTTCGCGAAACTTGTGCGTGATGATGGCCACGCTGATCTCTCCCCGTTGCACCATGCTGCGCAGCGTGCCGAGCACATCGTCCGCCTCTTGCGGCGTCAGCACGCTCGTGGGCTCGTCCAGGATGATGATACGGCTGCCGAGATAGAGCTGTTTCAGAATCTCGAGCTTCTGCTTCTCGCCTGCCCCTAGCTGCCTGACCGAGCGCCGGACCGGCACACGAAACGGCATGCGGTCCATGAAGGCTTCGATAGCCGCGTGCTCGGCCTTCCAATTGATGACCTTGGGCAGCTTGGCCCGCGCGAGCACCAAGTTCTCGGCCACGCTCATGTTGGGGACGAGCGTGAAGTGTTGGTACACCATCCCCAGCCCGAGCTCTTGCGCCTGCCTCGGGTTTGACATGTTCACGGCGCGGCCTCCGATGACGACCTGGCCGGCATCCGCCTGGTAGAACCCCATGATGCACTTGACCAGCGTGCTCTTGCCGGCGCCATTTTCTCCGAGCAGGGCATGAACGCTGCCCGGGCGCAGCTGGAACGAGACATCCTCGAGGGCGACCGAGTCGCCGAAGTGCTTCGAGACGTGCTGCGCGTCCAGCTGCGGGGGCGGAGCGGAGTGGTGGGGCGGAGCCGAGTGCTGAGGTGGCCCGTTCACGACAGCACCTCGAGCAGGCTACTCGACTTCGAGACTACGCCGAAGACACCGTTCTGCATCGTGACCATTTTCAGTGCGGCCGTGTGATTGCCGGGGTCGGTCGCGGCGCAGCAGTCTTCGAGGAGCATGCACTCGTAGCCGCGATCATTGGCTTCCCGCATCGTCGTATGCACACATACGTCGGTGGTGATACCCGTGAGCACGAGGTTCCGGATGCCCCGCTGCCGTAGGATCAAGTCGAGGTCGGTGGCGCAAAATGAGCCTTTGCCGGGCTTGTCGATGATGCTCTCACCGGGCAGGGGAGCGAGCTCAGGAATGATCTCCCAGCCCGGCTCACCCCGCACCAATACTCGGCCGCACGGGCCCGCGTCTCCGATGCCCGGTTGCCCGGAGCGGCCTTCTTGCAGCACGCGTGAGCGCCAACGCTTGTTCGCCGGCAGATCGGCCAGGTCGGGACGGTGGCCTTCACGTGTATGCAGCACCCAGTAGCCCCGTTTGCGAAACTGGGCGAGCACCCTCTTGATGGGCTCGATGCAGCGGCGCGTGAGTGAAATGTCGTACCCGAGCAGGTCGATGTAGCCGCCCTTGCCGCAGAAGTCCGTTTGCATGTCGATGACGACCAACGCCGTGTTCTCGGCGCGCAAGTCTCCGTCGAAGGGCCAGGGGTAAGGGATCGCCGGTATGAAGGACATGCTGACAACTCCTATCGACGCCTGCCGTCAACGGGCGGCGATCAGCTCCGCGGGCTGGTCGACCGAGGTGCGTTTGGCCGAGCTACTCAACACCATGATGAAGAGGGTCAACGCATAGGGGGCTGCGTTGAACAGGTAATATCCGGAGCTCACCCCCACCGACTGCAGCGCAGGGCCAAGCGCCGTGGCGCCTCCAAACAAGAGCGACGCGTACAGGCACCGCAACGGGTCCCAACGCGCGAAGATCACCAGGGCCACGGCCATCAGCCCCTGCCCGCTCGACAGGCCTTCATTATAGCTGCCCGGGTAGAATAACGACAGAAACGAGCCGCCCACGCCCTCCAGCGCACCACCCGCCACGGTGGCGAGCAGGCGCACGCGGCTCACGTCATAGCCCATCGCGCGCGCCGACTCCGCGCTCTCACCGACGGTGCGCAAGATCAGCCCCCATTTGGTGCGGGTCAACGCCCAGCTGAGGACGGGGGCCAGCAGCACGCCCAGCAGAAAGAGCGCGTTGACCTGCAACGCGGAGCGCACCTGAGGGATATCGCTAAAGTTCCCCAGCGGGATCGCTGGCAGCCGAGGCGCGCTGGGCTGAATCAGCGGCTTGCCGAGAAAAAAGGCCAACCCGATCCCGAAGAGCATGAGCGCGATGCCGACCGCGATGTCGTTGACCCGCGGGCGCCCGCACAGCCAGCCGTGGATCGCCCCAAACAGGGCTCCCACGACGCTTGCCGCCAGCACCCCGAGCCAAGCGGACCCGCTCGAGTACGAAGCGCCGTAGCCTGCCATCGCCCCCATGACCAGCGTGCCCTCGAGGCCCAGGTTGACGCGCCCCGACTTCTCTGTGATGCATTCGCCGAGGCTCACGAATAAAAATGGCGCGCTGACCCGCAACGCGCCCCCGAGCACCGCCAGCGGTACGCCCCACCAGCCGAGCGCCGTGACATCGAGCGCCGTGACATCGAGAGCTGTGACCCCGGTGTCCATGGCGCGCGGCTACCCTCGCACCCTGCTGAGCCGCAGCTGGCCACGATAGGTCTGGCTAGCCAAGAGGACCAGAAACAATATGCCTTGCAGCACGTTGACGGTCGCGTCGGGTAGGCCAAAGGTCCGCTGCAAGAGCCCACCGCTCGCGTTGATGCCCCCGAGCAGGAGCGAGACCGGCAATATGGCGAGCGCGTTGTGCCCTGCCAGAAAGGCCACCAGGATGCCCGTGTAGCCGTACCCCGCCATGAGGGAGGCGTTCGCGTTGCCGTGAATGGCGGCCACCTCGACCATGCCCGCCAGCCCGGCAGCGGCCCCTGCCAAACAACAGGTCGTGATGAGCAGGCGGGGGACGGAAAGGCCACTCAAGCGCGCCGCGCGTGGATTACCCCCCACCATGCGAGCCGCGAACCCGAACGCCGTGTGGTCCATCAGCAAATAGCAGGCGAGACACAGGGCGAGCCCAAACAAGAGGCCCGAGTGCACGTCGAGCCCGGGCAGGTTGCCCAACATGTTAGCGTCCCCGATGTGCGGCGTGGAGGGCTTATTGAGAGTGCTCGGATCTCTCAGCGGGCCCTCGACCAGGTGATTGAATAGCGCGATGCCGATGTACGCCAGAAGTAGCGAGCTGATGGTTTCGTTCACGCCGCGCAGGGCGCGCAGCGCGCCGACGGCGCCGATCCATACCGCTCCGGCGAGCATCGAAGCCAACACCATCAACGGGATGGCCGCGGCAGACGGGGCACCTCCGAACGGTATGGCGACCGCCGCCGCCGCCATGCCCCCGACGACCAGCGCCCCTTCGCCTCCAATGACGATCAAGCCCAAGCGCGCCGGCAGGGCCGTGCACAAGCCGGTGAGCATGAGGGGCGCCGCGCGCAGCAGGCTGTTCTGCAGGGAGAACCAGGTTCCGAAGGCGCCCCGATACATCTCGGCGTAGACAGCGAGTGGATTGTGACCTGACAGGGCCACGAAGGCGCCAAATAGCAGCAGCGAAACCAGCATCGCGCCCAGCGTTGGCAACGCGCCTTCCAGCCAGCTGACGGCCTGGGCGCTCCTGGCCGCGCGTTGCCCCTGCGCGCGTACGCGGGGCTCTGCGATCAGGATTGCGCTCTCCACCATGGCTCGACTCCTACTCGACCTCTACTCCGCCTCTAATCCACAGAGCCCTTCACGCCCTCCACCAGATAATTCATCCTTTCGAGCTCGATGTCTGTCTGGCCGCGGCTGACGCCCGAAGCCAGCAACTCCGTGCCGTCATTCTTCAGCAGCGGCCCTTTGAAGATGACGAGCGTACCGGCTTCGAGCTCGGCGCGCGCCTGGTCCGCCGCTGCTTTGGTGGTTGGGGACACGGCTTCACCGTAAGGTGACAGCTTGACATAGCCTTCCTTGAGGCCGCCGCGGACCAAGTGCTGCCACGGCTCACCGGCTTTGATCTTGTTCACGTAGCCCGTGTAGATTTTCTCCCAGTTCCACTCTGCGCCGGTCAAGTAACCCTTCGGCGCGAGCTGGGCTTGGCTCGCGTGGTAGCCGGTGCTGAACACGTTGCGGTGCTCGGCGCGCTCGATGATGACTTTGGGTGAATCGACGTGTGCGGTGAGCACGTCCACGCCCTGGTCGATGAGGCTATTGGCGGCCTCTGCCTCTTTGACTGGCAACGACCAGTCACCGGTGAAGATCACGCTGACGGTGGCTTTGGGGTTCACCGAACGAGCGCCGAGCGCATAGGCGTTGATGTTGCGTAGTACCTGCGGGATGGGTTTGGCGGCGATGAAGCCGAGCTTGTTCGACTTGGTGGTGCCGCCCGCGACGATGCCTGCCACGTATTCGGCCTCATCGATGTAGCCAAAGAAGCTGCCGACGTTCTTCGGGTGTTTGCCCTCGGTATACAGGCCGCCGCAGTGCAAGAACGTCACCTCCGGGTACTTGGCTGCCATGCTGAGGATGTGTGGATCGAAGTACCCAAAGGAAGTCGGGAACAGCACCTTGGCCTTGTCCAGGTTGATCATGCTTTCCATGGTCTTCTGAACGGCGACCGTTTCCGGTACATTTTCTTCTTCGCGTATCACGAGCCCGCTGACGCTTGCACCCACCGCTTTGGCCCCTTGGGCGTGCGCCTGGTTGTAGCCGTAGTCTGCCTTGGACCCGACGTAGATGAAGCCGACCGTCAAGGGACTGGCAGCGCTCGACGTGGCTGCCGGCGCGACCGCCGCTGCGGCCGAAGGCACGCTATTTTCTGTCTGTTTGCAGCCGGCGGCCACCGCAAGCCCAAGCAATGCAGAGTGCCAAAGCTGCAACCCTGACCGAAGCTGACTCATTAACATCGTTTTGACTCCTTGTTGGCCGGGTTTACTCGCTGAATGTGAACGGCAGGTTTCCGTACGGGGCGTTTTGGGATCCGTCGACGCGTATTGCCTCACTCGCTGTCATGTCGCACGGCGTCGTAGCGCGCCTCTCCGTTTTGGCGGGTAAACACCGCGCGGAGCTCGCCTCAGCGCCGAGCGGCGTGTTTTTTGCTGATTTCGGATCGGTTTCATGCGGGCGCGAGCGCTGACAGGGCTCACGCCATGCCGTTCGATCGGCTAGGCTCGACGTAGGCCCATCCCCGTCCATCCGGTGTGTTCGACATGACTGTCTCCTTCAAGCTGCCCCTCTCGGAGTCCACTGCCGAGTTCATTGCCTCGATGCCTGCCACGTACACGCAAGCGTTCAGCGCAGAAGACGCCGAGGAACACGCTCGGATTGCCTCCGATCGTGGAACGAGCGCGGCCAGTGCCGTCGTCTGGCGCACGTTGCCCCAGGGGGTCGCCATACTCTGTGTGGTCGCCGATGATCGCCCTGGGCTCGTCGCGCTCGTCAGCTCGGCGTTTCTGGCCCACTCGCTCGATGTGAGGTCGGCTCAGATTTATTGTCGTACGCTTGCCGATGGGCGCGTACAAGCCGTGGATTTCTTCTGGCTGCGAAGTGTATCCGCAGGGCTCCCGCTCGAGGCACGCCGGCTCGAGGCCTGTGCACGGACCATTCGCGAGCTGCTCGGTGCCGATGCCGGCTCTCTCATCGTGCCGGAGCGTGGCCTGGCTCCGGGTGACACCAGTGCGACCGTCACTTATGCCGAGGATGCATCGACTCCCGAGCTTTGGGAGGTCGTGTTGGAAGCGAGAGACTTCCCCGGGCTACTGCACACGGTGGCGGGCCTATTGCACCAGCACGGGCTCGAGGTCGTGCGCTGTGAGGTGCGAACCGAAGCGGGCATCGCCCGCGATCGCCTGTTCGTGACGTCGTTCACTGGCCAGCCCGCGTTGCCTCAGTTGCAGGCCTTCCGAGCGGCCCTGCTCGAACTCATCAGCGCAGTAGGCAGGAGTTAGCGCGTGCCGCCGAGCCAGTGCGGCTCAAAAGCTGATCACGACAGAACCGGCGGACCGCTGCGCGGGCCCGTGAAAAACGGCTTCGATGTTGTTGCCCGCGGGGTCGAGTAGAAACGCCGCGTAATAACCTGGATGGTAAGGGCGTTCGGCGGGCGCTCCGTTGTCCCTACCTCCAGCAGCCAGGCCAGCCCGGTGGAACTGCTCGACCATTTCTCGGCTCTTGGCTTGAAAGGCAAGGTGCACACGCCCTGTGGTCACGCCACGGGCAGCCCGCGAGTGAGGTGTCGAGACGAACAGCTCGTCCGCCCAAAAGTGGTCGCTGGCCTCGCCCCCAAACGGTATCCCGAGGACCTCCAGGATCGCTCGGTAGAAATGTTTGGACTCGTCGAGCTCAGTGACGACGAGTTGTATGTGGTCGATCAGCCGCCCGCGATGAAGTTCCATGTTGGCTCCTAATCAATACTACGATGGGTGCGGCGTCAACCGCTGCAGCCGTCGATGCATTTTGCCTCAGGCGGCCTTGAGCACGACCTTCTCGCAGCCGTCCCGTTTGTTCAGAAAGAGGTCGTAACCCTGAGCGGCTTCGGACAGCGCCATGCGGTGGGTAATGACGAAGCTCGGATCAATCTCGCCGCGTTCGATGCGGTCGAGCAGCGGCCTCATGTAGCGCTGGACGTGGCACTGGCCCGCGCGGATGGTGAGCGACCGATTGACGACGGCGCCCATCGGGAAGAAGTCGATGAAACCTCCATACACCCCAATCACCGAAACGGTGCCGCCGTTGCGACAACACCGGATGGCTTCGCGCAATGCGACGGGCCGGTCCGGCTGTACGCGCAGCGACTGCTTGACGAGGTCCACCGCGTACATTGGCCCGTGCCCATGCGCTTCCAAGCCGACCGCATCGATGCAAGCGTCCGGGCCCCGACCGGCGGTCAGGGTCTCGAGCGCGTCGTAGACGTCGACCTTTTCGTAGTTGAGTGTCTCGGTGGCACCCGCCTTCTCGCTCGCCATGCGCAAGCGCTCCGGAAAACGGTCGATCGCGATCACACGTTCGGCGCCGAGCAGGCGCGCGCTGGCGATCGCAAATTGCCCCACCGGGCCGGCTCCCCACACCGCGATCACGTCACCGCGCTTGATGTTGCACATCTCCGCGCCCATGTAGCCCGTCGGAAAGATGTCGGACAGGAACAGGACCTGTTCGTCGCTGAGCCCTGTTGGGACCTTGAGTGGCCCAACGTCGGCAAATGGGACTCTCGCATACTCGGCCTGGCCCCCCGCGAAACCGCCCAGCATGTGCGAGTAGCCAAAAACACCGGCGGGGGAGTGGCCCCACATCTTCTCAGCCATCCAGGCATTGGGGTTGGAGTTCTCACACAATGAGAACATGTTCGCCGTGCACGCCGTGCATTGGCCGCAGGCGATTGGAAAGGGGACCACCACCCGATCGCCCACCTTCAGGTTCTTGACCTCGCGCCCCAGCTCCACGACCTCACCCATGAACTCGTGGCCCATGATGTCGCCCTTCTCCATCGTAGGGACGAAACCATTGTAAAGATGTAGGTCCGACCCGCAGATCGCCGTCGAGCTGACCTTTACGATGGCGTCGCGCGCGTTCATTATCTTGGGGTCCGGGACCGACTCGACCCGCACCTTTTTCTTGTCGATCCAGCAATTGGCGATCATGAGGACAACCCTCGCATTGTTGTTTTCAGTGTTCTCGGTGGGCGTGCCGCGTGCATTCCTCTGTGGATGCTCGAGTCCGAATGCAAGACTTCCCCGGTCTCCATGACTTGCTTGAAATGCCGGAGGTCCGCCGCCACCTGCTGGCTCGGGTTCTCACCAAATAGCTTGGCGACCGCCGCGCCCAGCGCGTGCGCTGGAGGGTCATAGCTGAGGTCGACGACGATCTCGGTGCCGCGGTCGCCCGGGGCCGGGCGGAAGCGTACCGAACCTCGATTGGGAACATCCGCGCCTGCCACCGAGCGCCAGGAAATCAGCTCACCCGGCCGATCTTCGACGATTTCGGCGTCCCATTCGATGCTGATGCCGAGGGGCCCGTTGGCCTCCCAATGCGAGCGCCCGTTGACGACGTGGACCGATTTGAGATGGGACATGAAACGCGGCAGGTTTTCGAAGTCATGCCAGAACCGGTACACGTCTTCCGGCGGGCGATTGACGGTGATGGCCCGGGAGACGAAAATCCCTCGCGCGTGCTCAGTGCGGGGTCGGCCGAGGTCCCGCGCAGTCTGGCTGTCCACCACTCCCAGGGCTAGAACGCTGGCTACGGCCGCCAGCGTCTTGCCGCGTTGAGACGTCTTCGAGCCGAGCGCGCTGCCTAGCAACGCCACATCCATCAGGTCACCGACCACCCGTGCCCAAGCCCAAGTGGAGGTACGCGTGTGGGACAGAAGCCCTATGCCACACGTGATCTCCCTCAGAGCAACGGCGCGCAGCACGAGCCGAGTATTCTGTTTTTCGCTCGCGCCGATCCAACGCGCCATGCGCTCGGGTGCGATGACTCGAGCCATGCCGAGCGCAATGCTGAACCAGCCGAGCGCTCGCGCGCGGCTTTCAGCGCTGTGGTGGTCGCGCTCCAACGACCCGGCGGCCCTGCCCCGTGATAGATGGGCTGGTCGGCGTTCGAGCGCGCGCTGGCCCTGTGTAGTGAGTCCCATTGTCATCGTCGTTTCCTACCGGCGTCCCACGGCTGCGCCCGAGCCCATCGGCCCAGTGCCGATGGGCTCCCGCTTGCAAGCCGCGAACCACGGCGCAGCGACAGCACGCGGCAGTTGCATTCCAACGCGTAGCCCGGATCATTCTCGAATAAACGAGGTCGCCGGGGTCGCGGGACTGCCTCGAGTGAGGCAAGAAAGCACGCACTCCCTCGACCGCCGGTGCGCCGTGCAACGGGACCAACCGTGGGCGTGCCTTCGCGACGACGCGATCGCTTTTTTGCTGGACAGCATGAGCGACGGGATGATCATATGGGCGGTTGGCGGTGAGCTGCTGTATCAAAACCGTGCCGCTGCCGAGCTTGGGGTCGGAAGCCGCAGTGCTCATGCGCCCCATCCGGGCACCGCTGCTCGCCGGTGAGGCCAGTTGACGGGAGTCGACTGGGTGGGGTGGCTGAGCTCGGCGGTGCTGCTGATGACCCTGGGGCAGCAGGTCAGGTCGCAATGGAAGTCAGGGGAAAGTCGCGGTGTCTCACGCTGGTTGTTCGCCGGCCAGCTCCTGGCATCGGTGGGGTTTGCGCTGTACAGCTACCTGCTTTCGAATTGGGTATTTCTGGTTACGAATCTGCTTCTCGTCATCAACGCGCTGCTCGGCGAATGGGTGACGATTAGAAATAGCGGGCGGGGGTCCGCCCGCTAGTCTTCTCGCCTGAAGCCTGAAGGCCGAAGCTTAGAAACGTCCAATCTGGACTTGGCCTCCGAGCACCACGCCGTTCACATCGGACTCGTCGAACCCGTATTGGTCGACTCCGCTCGTCAGGCGGTACCCCGCTGTCAGGCCCACCCGCATCCAGCGCGTGACATTGACGTTCAGGGTCAGGTCCGGCTGCACGAGGGCGAACACATCGGCGTCGTCGTCATTCGAATCGAGATCATCGAAGTCGTCCGACCTCTCGGGGGTGAGCACGACGCCGCCTCCGCCGATCAGCGCGCCAAAAGTCAAGTAGGCGGGGAAGTCAGCGAAGAAGAGCGAATAGTGCAGGGTGGCTCCGCCGTAACCCGTCTCGAAGCGCTGCTCTCGCCCCAAGCTGTCGTTGGGTCCGGGTTGAGCGTTGGTCCAACCATAACCAGCAACGCCCAGGCTAAACCGGTGGCCGAAGAGCAAGGCACCTTGCAGCCCAACCACGGCGCCGTCTTGCCCGAACATTCGCGTGTAGCCCACGTCCAGGCCAACATAGCCGCCGACGTCCACGGCGCGATCGAGCAACACGGGTGGGCCCGCATCCTGCGAGCTGTCTCGGTCGCGCGCCGGGGCTGTTTCAGCCATTGGCGCGGCACCCAGCGAAGACGGCGCCGCGGTCGAGGCGGGCGGAGCAGCAAAGCTGACCATGGGCCACGAGATGCCGATGAGTACGGTGTTGAGGGCGATACGAAGAGATGCCATGGAATGCTCCGTTGGTGGTGAGTACGCGCTTGGAACGGCCCTTTTCGTCTGGTCAGGCTCGGTCCGCACGAACGCCCCAGAGCACGCGCTATGCCACGTCGGAGGCGCGGCCGATTTGTGGCTAATTTGCCTCCAAAGTGTCCTCGTCCTCGACAAGTGTCCGCGCGTCCAACTCTGAAGCTGTCCGCCCCGCGGACAGCTGTCCGCGTTTACGCGTCGCGCGACCCATCGGGCACCTTTGCCCCACTTTGGGCGTCCGATGGGCATTTGTGTACCAGTGGGCGGCCGGAACTACGGCATGTTCATTGCTGTATCTCCCCAAACACGACTTAGCCAAGGAGCTCCGATGTGGATTCACGATACAGGGCCTAAGCTCACGGCGCTCGGCGTCTCAGGTGGAAACGTGCGGTGTCTTTTGCTGCTGCCCTTGACCTACGTGGCCTGGGCAAGCCGTCGGCGCGATCTGCCTGCTCTGCAACGCCTGCTCGAAAGCACTGCCGCGCGGGCCAAACTGGATGCAGAGCGCCTGGCCATTG